>NZ_JAFIMU010000010.1:300000-540956 GCF_017302985.1 Corallococcus macrosporus | reverse complement strand
ATCAGCGCGTGGAGTACTGGGTGGGGCTCTTCAACGAGGCCAGCGCCAAGGCACGCGACGAGGACCGCGGGAAGATGCTCGCCGGCCGCCTCTCCGTGTCACCGCTGGACGGCGTCTCCGTCGCGGTGAGCGCCACGCACGCGCTGGGGAACAACCTGCCCGAGGAGCCCCGGGGCAAGCTGGCCACCGGCTACGCCTTCCTCGCGGGCCCTCAATACAAGGTCACGTACGCCACCGGCGCTTCAGGCCTGTTCGTGGCCCCCGCCGACTGGCGGCTGGGCGCCGACGCCGTCTCCTTCCAGGGCCCCACCTCGCTGAAGGTGGAGTACGCGCGCTTCCACGCCTCCCAGCGTGACGGCTGGCTCCAGGCCTCGGACGTGGGCAACGACGCGCGGCGCGTCCACCTGCCGGGGCTGCGTGCCCAGGCCGTGTACGCGTCCGGGACGTGGGTGCTGACCGGGGAGAAGCGGGTGGAGCGCGGCGTGGAGCCCTCTCATCCCTTCGACCCCGGCGACGGCAAATACGGAGCGGGCGCGTGGGAGGTGGCGCTGCGCTACGGGTTCGCGCAGCTGAAGTTCGACGGCCTGCCGGGACACGACGGCCCCTCCGAGGAGCGCATCCAGGAGCTGACCGCGGGCCTCAACTGGTACCTCAACACGTCCACCCGCTGGACGTTCAACGCCAGCCGGTACCGGTTCTCGCAGGGGCAGCCGTCCTTCGACGAGTTCCTCATGCGCATCCAGTGGTCCTTCTTCTGAAGGCGAGGGCGGGGCCATGAGTCTGTTCTTCAAGCTGGGGGCCGCGACCGCTGCCATCCTGTGCTTCTCCATCGCGCTGATCGTCCTGCTCAACTACGCCAAGTTCGAGACGACGCTCGGCGAGCTGCAGCGCTCGCGGCTGCGGGTGCTCGCGCTGGACGCGAAGGCCTCCACGGAGGCGGCCATCGACCTGGGCCTGGCCCTGCCCGCAGCGCGGGACGCTCAGCAGATCGTCACCCGGGTCTCCGACATGGATCCGGACATCCGCGGCGTCGTCATCCTCGACCGCCGGGGCACCGTGCTGTTCCAGAGCGGGCTGCACGCCACCACCCATCTTCCCGGCTCCGCCCGCGAGCGCGCGGTCTGGTTCGAGGAGGCCGCCGCTTCACGCGACGGCACCTGGAACCGCACGGACAGCACGGCGCTGCTGGTGGGGGCGCCCATCCTCAACCCCTTCAGCCAGCCCGTGGGGTTCGTGCTCATCGCCTATGACCGCCGGGCGCTGGACGCGCGGGCGAGCGCCTTCCTCCACACCTTCGCCCGGCAGGCGCTGTGGCCGCTGGGCTGCGGCTTCACGCTGGTCTGCGCCCTGATGTGGGGCCTGCTCAAGCCCATGGGCCAGCGGTTCCAGGCCATGGAGAAGACCTTCCGCGGCATGGAGGGCCCGGAGCACACGGCCCCGGCCGATGAAGAACTGCGCGCGTTCGATGCGCGCTACCGGGACGCCTCCCAGGCACTGACCCGCGCGGAGAAGTCCCTGGAGGGCACATGAGTCCGGCCAGTGACGGAGGACTGTCCCGGGGCCGCATCTGGCAGGTGAGCCTGTCGTCCACGCTGCTCATCGTCGCGACGCTGGTGGCCGCGTCCCTGCAAGCCTCGCATCTCTTCGAGGAGTCGCTGCGCCCGGACCTGCGCGCCAAGGCGGAGACGCTGGCGGAGACGGTGGCGCTCCAGTTCCGGCGTGCCGCGGACCTGGGCATCCCGGTGACGCGGCTGGGCGCGGCGGACGCGTACCTGGACGACGCGGCCGCGGGCCACGAGGAGCTCCGCTACATCGGCTTCGCCTCCTCGGAGGGCCGCATGCTGTACGCGTCGCGGGAGCTGAAGACGCGGCCCGAGTCCTTCTTCGACCGGATGAAGGAGGCCCACACGCACGAGGAGTCGCGCGGGCTGGCGCGCCTGGAGGGCGCGATGGACCTGGCCTATCCCGTCGAGTCGCGAGGGCGCGTCATCGGCCGGCTCCACCTGGGCATCGACGCGGGCTACGTCGAGCAGCGGCTCCAGGAGATCCACACCGACATCCTCATCACCCTGTTCGTCACGGCGCTGGTCACCATCGAGGTGCTGATGGCGCTGATGGGGCTGCTCGTCATCCGGCCGCTGCGGCTGCTGCACCGGCTGCTGGCGCTCGGGAGCGCGGGGGACTTCACCCGGCTGGCCCGGCTGCGGCTGCACGACGAGGCCACCCGGGCGCTGGCCGCCGCGGCCAGGCTGGTGCGCGGCCTCAACGTCCGCCACGCCGCGCTGACCGAGCGTGTCGCGCAGGCACGGCGGAAGGGAAAGCCCGGCGAGGCGGTGGAGCAGGCCCTGGCGGCGCTGGGGGAGAAGTTCCGGTTCGGCGACCCGAAGTCCCCCGCGGCGCTGGAGGAACCGGAAACCGGCGACCTGCGGCTTCCGCTGTTCATCTACCTCTTCGGCTCGGAGCTCTCGCGCTCGTTCTGGCCGCTCTACGTCAAGCAGCTCTACCAGCCCGGTCCCTTCTTCTCCGAGAGCTTCATCGTGGCGCTGCCCATGTCGCTGTGGGTCACCGCGATGGTGCTGTGCACGCCGCTGGGCGGGCGCCTCTTGAACACCCGGGGCAGCCGCGTGGCGCTGCTGGCGGGCATGGTGCCCAGCGCGCTCGGCCTCGCGCTGACGGGCCAGTCGTCCAGCCTGACCGAGCTGTTCCTGTGGCGCATCGTCACCGCGGGCGGCTACGGCATCGTGACGGCGACGGCGCTGCTGCACGTGGCGCGCACGTCGAGGCAGAGCCACGGCGCGCGGAGCATGGGCGTGTTCGTGGGCGCGTCGACGGCCGCCAGCGTGTGCGGCACCGCCATCGGCGGCATCCTCGCGGACCGCATCGGCTACGGCGCGACCTTCGGCGTCGCCGCGGCGCTGGTGTGTCTGTCCATGGTGCTGGTGGGGCTCCTGACGCCGGACTCGGGGCCTCGCGAGGCGGCCGAGCACCGGCCGGTGGCGGCCTACCTGGGCATCCTCAAGCGCGGCCGGGTGCTGCTGTTCATCCTGCTGGCGGCCATGCCGGTGCGCCTGGTGCTGACGGGCTTCCTCTTCTTCCTGACGCCGCTGCGCCTGCACGAGCTGGGCTTCAGCGAGGCCGCCATCGGCCGGCTGATGATGGGCTCCTTCATCTCCACGGTGTTCGCCACGCCGGTGGTGTCGCTACTGGCGGACCGCTTCGGCTGGCACCGGGGGATGATGCTGGCGGGCGGCGCGTCCTCCGGATTGGGCGTGCTGCTGTTCGCGTCGGCCGGAGGCCCCTGGCCGCTGCTCGCCTCCGTGCTGCTGGTGGGGCTGGGACAGGCGCTCGCGGCCACGCCGCTGCTGGCCAGCGTGCCGCCGCTCTTCGCGGAGGAGTGCGCCGGGTTTGGCCTGGACGCGCTCCTGTCCGTGTTCCGGATCATCGAACGGGTCGGCAGCCTCGCCGGCCCGCTGCTCGCCGCCGCGCTGCTGAGCGCCAGCGGCTTCGTGCGGTGTGCCCACGCCATCGGCACCGGGATGCTCGTGCTCACCGCGGGGCTCGCCGCCTACCTCTTCGTCCGCTCGCTTCCCCCATCCACCCCCACCCCGAAAGCCCCATGACCCAGAAGCCAATCTCAAGAGACCTGCTGAAGCTGACCCCCTTGCAGCGCGAGCGCCTGGACGTGCTGTTCCTGGCGCAGTACGCGCCGGAGCCCGGTGCGCCGTGGCCCGGCCTGCACCCGGAGCATGGCGTGCTCCCGCGCTACAACCACGAGCTGTTCCACGTGCTGGCGGACCTGGGGCTGCGGTGCTCGCCCTGCCGCGCGCTGGAGGACCTGGTCCACCTGCGCAGCGAGCCCAACTACGTCTTCACGCTGCTCAACCGCGCGCCGTTCCGCAGCTCGGAGGTCTTCACGTCGGCGTTCTGCGAGTGGCTGGAGGTGCCTTACCTCGGCGCGCCGCCCAACATCCGCGCGCTGGCGGAGGACAAGCACCTCACCAAGCTGACGGCGCGGGCCCTGGGCATCCCGACGGCCCCGTGGATCATCTGCCCGGCCGAGGGACCGCTGCCCTCCGCGCCGGACTTCCCCGGCCCCTGGTTCGTGAAGCCGCGCTTCGGCGCCGCGTCCGTGGGCATCACCGAGGACAGCATCCAGGAGACGGAGGCCGGGCTGCACGCGCGCCTGCGCTACTTCCAGGAGCTGGGCCAGGCCTGCATCGTGGAGGCCCTCATCCCCGGTCTGGACCTCACGGTGCCGGTGCTCGGCGGGCCGGAGCCCCGGGTGCTGGGCGTCGCGGAGGAGAAGTCCGCGCTGCCGCACGGCATCGTCACCCACCGGCAGAAGCGGCTGCTGGACGGAGGCCGTGAGCGCAAGCTCGTGCCGCCGGGACCGCTGGCGGAGCAGCTGCGAGGGCATGCGCTGAAGCTGTGCGCCGCGGTGATGGAGTTCGACTACCTGCGCGTCGACTTCCGCCTGCACCGCGACACCGGCGAGGTGTTCCTGCTGGAGTTCAACATCGGCTGCAACCTGGGCAGCCACGCGGCCATCATGTTCACCGCGCGGCAGGCGGGCTTCACCCAGGCGGACGTCATCGAGCACATCGTCCGTCACAGCCTGGACCGGCAGCGCGGGCTGTGGAGCGCCGCGTCCGAGCGGACCGCGCGGGAGTCTGGACGATGAGCCGTCCGGCGCTCCTCGCGGCGCTGGTGGTGCTGGCGGCGGCCTCCGCCTCCGCCGCGCCGTACCGCGTCTTCATGGTGCTGCACCGCTCCGGCGCGGAGACGGACCAGGGCTTCAAGGACTACCTGCACAGCGCCGGGCTGGAGGTGGCCTTCACGGTCCGCAACATCGAGGGAGACGCCAGCAAGCTGCCCGCCATCGTCCAGGAGATCCGCACGAAGCGCCCGGACCTCGTCTATGCGCAGAGCACGCTGGTGACGCAGGGGCTGGTGGGCCAGCTGGGAGAGACGGACGCGCCCCCGCGCATCACCGACATCCCGGTCGTCTTCGCGATGGTGTCGGATCCGGTCAGCGCCGGCCTGGTGGAGCGGCTGGAGAGCTCCGGGCGCAACCTGACGGGCGCCATCCACGTGGCCTCGCTGCCAGTCCAGCTCAAGGCCATGCAGTCCTTCATGCCGCTGAAGCGGCTGGGCATCGCGTACAACCCGGCCGAGCTGTCCCAGCGCACCATGTTCGACCGGCTGTCGCAGCTCACCGCCCAGGCCGGCATCGAGCTGGTGGCCGTGGATCCGCTGGGCCCGGATGGAAAGCCGGACGCGGCGAGGCTGCCCACGATGATGCAGCGGCTGGCGGCCCGGCGGCCGGACCTGGTGTACCTGCCGCCGGTGAACTTCTTCGCGCCGCACAGCGAGCTCTTGATGAGCGAAGCGCTGCGGCTCGGACTGCCGACCTTCTGCGCCATCGAGGTGCAGCTGGAAGCGGGCGGCATGATGGGGCTGGTGGCGCCCTTCTACAACGTGGGAGGACTCGCGGGCTTCAAGGCCGCGCAGATCCTCCGGGACCGCCGGCCGCCCTCGGAGATTCCCATTGAAGCGCTGTCGCGCTTCTCCTTCGAGGTGAACATGCCGGCGGCGCACGCGCTGGGGCTGTACCCGCCCATGCACATCCTCAGGTACGCGAGGATGCGGGAGCGGTAGGGCGGGGGCACTCCATCGCCTCGACGTGGAGCAGCTCCCGCATCAGGTCGAGCACCAGCTGCTGGGCTAGGTCCTGACCGAGGGCATGGGAGAAGCGCACCGCCAGACGCCAGGCCTCCTGGCGGTGCGCGAGCGTCGCGGGCGCCAGCGCGAGCGCGGTCAACTGCTGGCGCAGGGCCTCCAGCGGCCAGGCCACCCGTGAGCCAAAGGCGTTCCGGCACAGCAACTGCCCGGCCAGCTCCTTCAATTGATCCACGTCCTCCGTCGCCCGCTCCAGCGCGGTCACCTCCGCTTCGGTGAGGTGGACCTCCAGCCCCGCCGTCAGCAGCACGGCCTCCAGCACCCGCGCGTGCAGGAGGGAGGTGGGCTCCGCCGCCAGCACCAGCGGAGAGATGCCGTCCGCGAGGCCCCGGCGCATGTCGCGCGTCTGGGTGGCCGTCAGCCCCAGCTCGCGGGCGAGCTGCGCCAGCGGCAGCTCCGCGACGCCAGGGTGTCCGGAGTCCTCGGTCGCGGTCCGCAGCGCCACCCCGAAGGCCAGCACGCGGTTGGGGCCCTCCGGCAGCCGCTCCCGCAGCGACGCGAAGAGGGCGTCGCCTTCCAGCGGGCCCTGTCCGCGCGGGGCCCGTGTCAGGCGCTCCGCGAGCAGTGCGACGTCGAACAGCGCGGAGTCCCGCGCTTCACAAGCCTTCAAGATGTGCGTTCGGATCATGCCGCGAGGACGGCGCGGGAACCGCGGCTGTGATTCCCCTGAAAATAAAAGAGGCCCCACGAGCGGCGTGCCCGTGAGGCCTTCCAGAGTCACCGGCGCCAGGCCGCTACTTGAGGGTCCGGTTGACGCGCTTCACCTCGCTGTCGTGGACCGTCACGGCGTCGAGGATGAGGTTGGCGTAGCCCAGGGCCGCGGTGGCCGGCGTCTTGTTCACGCCGCGCGGACCGTTGAGGTAGAGGTCGAGCGCCGCCACGCTGGCGGTCCAGTCCGCGTTTACCTGGGCCGGGGCCTTCTTCAGGCACTGGAGCCCGGCGTCGATGATGGACTTGCAGTAGGCCTGCCACTGCGCGTTGCACGCCTGCCACGCCTTGTGCTGCGTGGTGGTGGGATTGGCGGGCGGGTACAGGGGGCTCCAGGACTCGCCGCGGCCCAGGTGCGTCGAGGACGCCGCGTGGCCGGTGGCCTCCATGAAGATGCTGCACGGGAAGCAGGAGGCCAGCTTCGTGGTCTGCTTGCCCACCGCGATCTCATACGGCGTGCCCGGGTTGTAGGGCGTCTTCTTGTTCGGGCTGGTGTCGTTGGCCAGCTGGTGGACGTGCACGTCGTAGATGGCCTGGATCATCCCGTGCGTGTACGCGCAGATGTCGCGGTTGCGCTGGGGCGTCGGGCCCTCGAAGTGCATGCCCCACTGCTTGAGGCCCTGCTTCTTCTCGTCCGGGTCCACGTGGTCCTGCATGTCCGTGGTGAGGATCATCCCCCAGGTCTTGTCCGGCGGCGCCTCCGGCGGATGCCACCGCCGCCCGTACGCGTCGTCGAAAGGCACGGTGTGCTGGAAGGTGCTCATCAGCCCGGTCTGCCCATCCGTCCGGCCGTCGATGAAGCCCGTGTACGCGCCGCGTCCCTGGTAGCCCAGCTGGCCCGCGGTGGCCGGGTTGGTGGCCAGCTCGAACAGCCGGGCGGCGAGTCCCTCCGGCAGCGGCGGGTTGTAGCGGTAGGCGTCCGCGGGGTTCTTGTCGCCGGTGCCTCCGGAGATGCGGCCGCCCGTCGTCCAGATGGGCGTCGTGCCCAGCTCCACCTTCTGCTCGGGCTTGAGCCCCGTGGCGTGCAGCAGTTGGTTGAGCTTCTCGATGGTGGAGATGTGGAGCGCGACGTTCTCCGTCTGCTCGCGCAGCTCCTTCTCGTTCAGCTTCTGGGCGTCCTGCACCTCGAAGTCGATGCGCGCGTGCCGCTTGTTCACGTCGGCGTTCGTCAGGCGGCTCCACGCCCACCCGAGGATCGCCGCCGTCATGATGACGTCCGAGTCCCTCTCGCACCGCGTGTCCGGGCTCAGGATGCCCTGCTGCTTCACCAGGCTCATCGAAGACCTCTCCCTCTGGAGCTTTGAGCGCCCGCTCCAACAGGCGTTGGCTCCAGGACGCGGGACGGCCATCGATTGTGAAGACGGCTAGACTCCTCGCATGCCCCCCATCACCTTCCGCATCGCCAAGGCCACGGACCTGCCCGCCATCCTCACGCTGCTCGCGGACGACGCCATCGCGCAGTCACGCACCGGCTACACGGAGGAGGTCGTCCCCGCCGTGCGCGCCGCGTTCGATGAAATCCACGCGGACCCGAACAACGAGCTCATCGTGGGCGAACAGGAGGGGCAGATCATCGCCACGCTTCAGCTCACGTACATCCCGGGCCTGAGCCGGGGCGGGATGCGGCGGGCGCTGGTGGAGGCGGTGCGCGTGCGCGCGGACCTGCGAGGGCAGCGCATCGGTGAGGCGCTGATGGTGGACGCGATGGAGCGCGCCCGGGCCCGGGGCTGCGGCTTGATGCAGCTCACGACGGACAAGCGCCGCCACGAGGCCCACCGCTTCTACGCGCGGCTGGGCTTCGTGGCGAGCCACGAGGGCATGAAGCGCCCCCTCTGAATCACTGCTGCGGCTGGGCGGCGGCCGGGTCCATCCAGAACGGCTCCCACTGGTGGCCGTCCAGGTCGGAGAAGCTGCGCTGGTACATGAAGCCCATGTCCGTCTTGTCCTTGGTCTCCTTCGCGCCCGCCGCCAGCGCCTTCTCCATCAGCGCGTCCACGGCGGCGCGGTTCTCCTGGGACAGGGCGATGAGGACCTCGGTCGTCTTCGTGGCGTCCGCGACCTCCTTCTGGGTGAACGTCTTGAAGAAGGGCTTCACCAGCAGCATCACGTAGATGTCCTCGCTGATGACCATGCAGGTGGCGTTGGCGTCGGTGAACTGGGGGTTGAACGAGTAGCCCAGCTTCGTGAAGAACCCGACCGCGCGGTCCAGCGATTCGACGGGGAGGTTGACGAAGATCTTGGTGCCCATGGTGTGTCTCCAGACGGAAGGAAAGGGATGAGGTGAACGTCGCCTTCATCCACGCGACGAACGCGCCTCCGCCGGATCGACACCGGATTTATTTTTCCGAGCAGCCCCGCCAAACCTCTGGAATCACAGCAGCTTGCCGGGGTTGAGCAGGCCCAGCGGGTCGAGTGCACTCTTGATTGCCTGGTGCAGGCGCAGCGTCTCCGGGCCCAGCTGCGCGCCCAGGAAGCCGCGCTTGAGGGACCCCACGCCGTGCTCGCCGGTGATGGTGCCGCCCAGGGCCAGCGCCGCGCGCAGGATGTCGTCGAACGCCTCCTTCGCTCGTGCCAGGGCCGCCGCGTCCTTCCGGTCGAACACGACGGTGGGGTGCATGTTCCCATCGCCCGCGTGCCCGAACGTCCCGATGAGCACCCCGTGCCGCTCCGCGATGCGCTCCACCTCCGCGAGCAGCTCCGGGATGCGCACGACGGGCACGCCCACGTCGTCCAGCAGCGTGGCGCCGCGCTGCTCCAGCGCGGGAAATGCGAAGCGCCGGGCGCCCATGAGCAGCTCGCCTTCGACCTCGTCGGCGGTGCTCATCACGGTGGTCGCGCCGGCCCGCTCGCAGGACGCGACCATCAGCGCCAGCTCCTCTTCGCCCTGCGGGCCCCCGGCGTCGGAGCGCGCCAGGAGCAGGGCCGCGGCTTCGACGTCCAGGCCCATGGGCTTCCAGGCCTCCACGGCGCGCACGGTGGTGCGGTCCATCAGCTCCAGCAGGGAAGGGCGCGTGCGCTCCATGATGTCGCAGACGGCCGTGCCCGCGCTCACGAGCGTCGGGAACGCGGCCACCAGCGTCGTCGCCTTCGATGGCCGGGGCCGCAGCCGCAGCGTGGCCTCGGTGAGGACGGCCAGCGTGCCCTCGGAACCGACGAAGAGGCGCGTCAGGTCGTAGCCCGCCACGTTCTTCACCGTCCGTCCGCCGGTGCGCACCACGGTGCCGTCCGCGAGCACCGCCTCCAGGCCCAGCACCGCGTCGCCCGTCACGCCGTACTTCACGCAGCACAGGCCCCCCGCGTTGGTCGCCAGGTTGCCGCCGATGGAGGAGAACTCCCAGCTCGCGGGATCCGGCGCGTACCAGAGCCCCTGTTCCGCGGCGGCGGCCTTCACCGCGCCGTTGAGCGCGCCGGGCTGCACGACCGCCAGCATGCCGCGACGGTCCACCTCCAGGATGCGGTTCATGCGCATGAGCGACAGGACGATGCAGCCGTCGCTCGCGTTCGCGCCGCCCGACAGGCCGGAGCCCGCCCCGCGAGGCACCACTGGCACACGCAGTGCCGTGGCCACGCGCAGCACGGCCTGGACCTCGGCGGTGGACGCGGGCCGCACGAGCACCCTGGGCATGCCCGAGGGCGCCCACTCCGCCTGGTCGTTGCGGTGCGCCGCGAGCACGTCCGGATCCGCGGTGACCGCCTCCGCCGGCAACACCTCCGCCAGCGCCCGCTCCACGTCGACCGTCATGAAGGCCTCCCAGGCTCCGGAGCATGAACGCCGGGCAGGCCACCCGTCATCCGTGCCCCGGCTCCGAACCTCCAGCTTGCCCTCTGGAAGGGGCCGCTTCATCCAGGACCTGCGCCAGGAACGTTCGCAAGGCGGCGTCCGCGCGGCCGGCCGCGACCGGGTGGTGCTGGATGCCCACTTCGGGACGGTTGGCGCCGGGAAAGGTGAAGGCGTGCATCGCGTGGCCGTAGGCCTGGAGCTGCCAGTCCGCGCCCGCGTCCGTCAGCTCCCGAGCGATGGCCAGCACCGCGTCGGGCTTCGCGGTCGGATCCTCCCAGCCATGCAGCAGCAGGATGCTCGCGGAGATGGGCGGCTGGGGGCCCAGGCGTGGCGCGTGGAGCATTCCATGGACGCTCACGGCGCCGCGCAGGCCCTCCGGAGCCGCGCGAGCCAGGTCGAGTGCACAGAGGCCTCCGAAGCAATAGCCCAGCACCGCGATGCGCGTGGGGTCCACACGCGGATGGCGCCTCGCCGCCTCCAGTGCCGCGCACATGCGACGGCGCAGCAGCGCCCGGTCCTCCAGGAAGGGGCCCATGAGGTGGGAGTTGTCTCCCGTCACGTCGCCACGGACTCCCTTCCCATACACATCCAGGGCGAAGCCCACGTAACCCTGGGCCGCGAACCGTTCAGCCATCGCGCGGATGATGGCGTTCTGCCCATCCCAGGCATGGGCAATCAGCACGCAGGGGCGCGGGCCGTCGTGGGTGGACTCATGGGCGACGTACCCTTCACAGAGGGTCTCACCGTCGGCGTAGTCATGGGTTCCGGTATGGAGGGGCATGGTGGCCCCACGCTGCCCCCACCACGGCCGGGCCGTCTTGAACGAATGCGACATGCGCGAGGCTTCACAGGAAGTGCGCGAGCGCCGCGGCCGGAGAGCCCTCCCGGCTGGGATTGAAGTAGTCCGCCATCATCGAGCGTGTCGCCCGGTCGAGCCGTCCAGGCGTCAGCCCCAGGTAGCGGCGCCACGTCCGGATGCGATGCGCCTGGTCGCTGAAGCCTTGAAGCGGATCCCCCTGACCCGTCTGCGCCGCGAGCAGACTCGAATGGATCCGCTCCAGGGCCAACAACTGACGGGGCGAGTGCCCGACGTGCTCCTGGAAGCCGCGCTCCAACTGGCGCGTCGACACGTCCACCGCCCGCGCCGCGGCGTCCACGCGCGACGTGCGGCGCAGCACCTCCCAGGCCCGCGCGAGCCGTTCGGTTTCAGGGAGGGGCTTCGTCATGGACAGCCTCTGGAGCAGCCACGCATCCAGGCGAGGGGTGACCTGGTGGGGCTCCCACGCGGCCGACAGGTCCTCCAGGAGCCGCCGGGTCTGCCCATCGCCCAGCACCGCGCCCAGCTCCAGCAGGTCGTCACCCGTCGACCGCCCGCTCGCGGGAAAGAGTCGCGCGAGGCCAGCGGGCTTCAGCATGACCATCACGAAGGCGCAGCCCTCGCCAGAGCGCCAGACGCGGCGACGGGACTGGACTCCCAGGAGCGAGGCGCGTGGGGCACCCGCAGCGAAGTCGCTCGAGCACGGCCGGCCGAAGTTGAGGGTCAGCACCGCCGCCGGAGACGGTGAGGTCTGGATGGGCCGTCCCGAGTACGCGCCCTTCAGGTCCTGGATGAACCAGTACCCGAGCACGAAGGGCGACAGCGGCGCGGCGGGAGCTTGCTTGAGGAAGTGCACGGGCGGTCTGGAGCCTCCACCAGCCAGCGGCATGGAGGGAAGCCGCCCCTCACCGGAGGATTCAGGGGATGATGGGGCCCGGATGAAGACCCGAACAGACGAGGCGGAGCTCATCCGGACCCTGATGTTCCTCGAGGGGGCACGGCCCGAGGACCTGCCCACGCGGCTGGCGAACCCCTTCCAGGCACCGGCTCCCGGCCCCTGGGGGCTGCGCGCAGCGGAAGCCCTCCAGCAACGGCTGCGGCAGGACGCCACCTGCCGTGAAGCCCTGTGGCGGACCGGCGGCGGCAAGATGTTCGGCGTGCTGGTGGTCGCGGCACCGGGCGGACGGGTGGGGTTCCTGAGCGCGTTCTCCGGGATGCTGAACGGCGCGTGGAACGTGGAGGGCTTCGTGCCGCCGCTGTTCGATCCCCTGGACCGCGACGCGTTCTGGCCCGCGGGCGAGGCGGAGTTGGCCACACTGGAGCAACGGCATGCGGAGCTGACCCGGGAAGCCGCTGCACTGCGCGCGCAGGGCCTCGTTCATCCGCTCCGGGACGCGGAAGCGCGCCTGACAGAAGTGGAGCACGTGCGCGCGGAACGTTCGCGGGCCCTGTGGCGGCAGGTGACGCAGGGATATGTCATTCCCAATGCACGCGGCGAAACCCAGACATTGGCCGCGCTGTTCGCGCCCAAGCCGCCTCCCGGAGGCGCGGGTGACTGCGCGGCGCCCAAGCTGCTGGCGTATGCCTTTCGCCAGGGGCTCACGCCGCTCGTGCTCGCGGAGTTCTGGTGGGGAGCGCCGCCGCTGGATGGCCGCCGCGAGTCCGGTGCGTACTACCCGGCCTGTGACAACAAATGCGGCACGGTGCTGCCGTTCATGCTGCAAGGCCTGTCGGTGGACCTGCCTTCTCCCACCATGACAGTCGCCCAGGGGCCTCACGTCCTCCATGAGGACCCATGGCTCCTCGTGGTCGACAAGCCCGTGGGACTGCCCACGCTCCCCGGACGCCATGCGCCCACGCGCGACTCACTGCTCGTCCGGCTCCAGGCCCGGTTCCCGGAGCTGACCTCCGCCAGCTTCCTCCACGAACTGGAGCCCGAGTCCTCTGGTCTCCTGATCATCGCGCGGGACGCGGAGACGCGCGCCTCCCTCCAGCGTCAGTTCTCCCGCCGCGAGGCGGAGCACCGGCACGTCGCGTGGCTCGACGGCTCCGTGGAAGGCGAGGCCGGCACCATCGAGCTGCCCCTGCGCGGAGCGGCCCACGCGTCACTGGAGGACTGCGTGGACGCGCGCCACGGCAAGCGGACCCGGAGCGCCTGGAGGGTGCTCCAGCGCGAAGGCTCCCGGACCCGGGTGGAGTTCGTGCCCACGACCCAACTTCCCCACGCGTTGCGTATCCATGCAGCGCATCCGCTGGGGCTGGGACTTCCCATCCTCGGGGACGCGCGCTTGGGACGAGAGGACGCGCGGCTGATGCTCCATGCCGATGCGGTGGCCTTCGTGCATCCGCGCTCGGGCGAGCGTCTGGAGTTCACGTCGCCCGCGCCGTTCTGAAAGCCAGACCCGGTGGATTGTTTGATCAATCCACGGGCCCTCGGAGACCAAGGGAACAGGGAAGGGCGGGAAGGCCCTTCGTTGAACGACAACCCCCACCTTGGAGAGGAACCCCATGACCCACGCACTCAAGAGCCACCGCCCCACGTCCATCCTCGCGGGCCTGCTGCTCGCCGCGACGGCGTTGACCGGCTGCGGACAGGACGACATCAACCGCAAGTACCAGGGGACGTACAACCTGGACCTCCAGCTCGACACCGGCGCGAAGCAGTCGGAAGGAGACCTGGACGTGGGCTTCAACGTCTACGGCAACGGCGACGCGCTCATCACGATGAACAAGCTCCAGTGCTCCCTCGCCGCCATCTACGTCGGTGACATCAGCGAGCCCGGCACGGAAGGCGGGAAGGTGCAGTACGAGGACCTGCGCGACGTGCGTCCGGATCAGATCCGCGTGTGCCCGGTGCCCTCGGAGTTCGGAGAGAACCTCTGGCTGGACTTCCGCCTGGGCAAGGGCCGCATCCAGAACAGCCAGCTCACCATCGACTACTCGGGGACGGTGGTGCGGGGCACGTACGAGGAGGTCAACGCCGGCCAGGGCACCCGCGTGGGCTCCTTCGGCTACGCGTACCTGGGCAACGAGGTGGAACTGCCGTAGGCCTATTCGAGGGTCAAGAGCGTGCCCGCGACGATGAGGGCCACGCCCAATCCCAGCCGCCAGGACAGGGGCTCCTTGAGGATGAGCACCGCGAACGTCACCGTGAGCGCCAGGCTGAGCTTGTCGATGGGCGCCACGCGTGACGCCGGGCCCAATTGCAGGGCCCGGAAGTAGGCCAGCCACGAGAGGCCCGTCGCCACGCCCGACAGCGCCAGGAACAGCAATGTCTTGCGGCTGAGCGAGGGCAGCGCGTGCTGCTCACCGCGAGCCAGCGCGATGCTCCACGCGAAGACGAGCACCACCACGGTGCGCAATGCCGTCGCGAGCGTGGAGGGCACTCCCTCCACGCCCACCTTCGCCAGCACCGCGGTCAGCGCCGCGAACACCGCGGACAGCAGGGCATACATCCACCAGGTCATCACGGCACTCCCGCGGCGAGGTCGAGAACGGCCCACCGTCTCTGCCTCGCCGCGAGCCCCCGCGCAATCACGCCGTCCGCCGCGTGACACGGGCTGCGGTCCTCAAAGACTCACATCCGTGGCCCTCTTCGCGGGGACGTCGGATGACAGACATGGACCCCTCCCGGCAGGTGCTTGCGCGATTCCTGCGTTGCGCGCATACCCTGGCTTTCGCGGAACGGGGGGACAAGGCCATGCTCGAGCTCAAAGCAGAACCCGAAGCCTGGATGCCTTTGTCCTCCGATGCGGAGCACCACGCGTTGGACCACGCATGGCCGTCCGCCGAGCAGGGCAATGTGCGCTTCGTCGTCGACGACGCCTTCTTCCGCCTGGAGCACGACGCCCGGCTGGAGCTCTACCGCGACCTGTCCGAGCGGATGCTCGCCGTGTTCCGCGAGCTGACCCCGCCCGGCGGTTGGCTCTACGCGTTGGATCCGCGGCACCCGTGCTACCGCTTCTACCCGCACGTGCGCTTCGAGACCGGCGCGACGCTCCAGGAGATGACCGGGCTCTACACGCGCGAGCACATGGAGCAGGTGGAGCGCGGCATCCACCCGCCGTCGTTCGAGCCGCGCTGGGCCATGGACGTCCACCCGGCGGGGGACCCCGAACACCTCTTCGCGCCGCCGGACTTCCACTTCGTCTTCGCGGCGCGCTACCGCGTGGGCAACTTCGACGGGCTGGAGGCGCCGGGCCGTGGCCCCATCGAAACGGAGACCTACGAGCTGCTGGGACACCGCCTCATCGCCGCCGTGGACGCCAACCCGCCGGCGCTCTTCCAGCGCGCGCGCAGGCTCGGGCCCGACGAATGAGGTGAAGCGGAATGCGTCAGGCCGGGCGGGACACGGCGCGCGGACGGGGCGCACCCTCGTAGTACAGGCTGGCCTGCCCCTGGCCGTAGACCACGAGCACCCGGTCGTTCTCCTCCAGGAGCCCCGACGTCTTCTGCGTGACCTTGCGGACCAGCGTGTCGAGCTGCGCCGGACCCTGCTTGCTGCTGGCCCGGACCGTGACGACTGGCATTCGGTGTTCCGCTCCTGGTGACCTCCCGCGACGGGCAGGAGGGCGTTGCGTGTCATAGCCAACGAATCACTTCGTTGACAAGTGCGCGCTGCCACGGTGGATAGGGCCCCATGCTCCACCTCGCTCGCGCATTGCTGGTCATTTCACTTGCCGTCGTCTCCACCTCCGCCGCAGCGCAGTCGCGCGGGGCGGATGACCTGCGGGGCCACGTGTCGCGCACGCCCGCCTGGCTGCCCCGGGGCGTCTTCCTGGGCACGCAGCTCAACAACGGCGCGGTCGTCCCCAACGTGCGCGTGCAGTGGGAGCTCACGCTCTTCCAGGACCGCAAGGACGCGTGGATCGCCATCCTGGAGGGTGGGGTGGGATGGGCGGCGTCGCTGCCCGACACGGCGCTGGAGAACTTCTACCTGCCGGTGTCCTCCTACTACGAGCACACCGTGCAGGTGGGCTTCGGCTACCGCAACCACCTGCCGGGCAAGGCCCACTGGGGCTTCCAGGTGACGGGCGGCCCCACCTTCTATGGCGCCCACTTCACCACCCAGCCCCCGGACCGCCGCACCGCGGGCACCGTCCAGGGCCGCTTCCAGATTGGCTACCAGCTGGAGCGCGACGTGGGCCTGGGCGTGGCCCTGGGCTACTCGGAGCCCTTCGGCCTGAAGAACCGCAGCTTCGCACGCGACTTCGTGGGTGGCGTGAACATCGGATTTTTCGCGGATTGGCGGTAGGGGCGCGGTACACTCCATGAGCGAGAGCGGCCCCGCCTGCCGGTGCGGGCAGGGCGCCGCGTCCCCCGTCCCCCATGGTCGAGCTGCTCAGTGCCCACGTCGCGCGCTACCTGCGCAACCGCGAGGAGTTCGAACGGGGCCTCCCCGCCGCGATCCTCCTCTTCACGCCTCCCCTGGGCGGAGTGCAGCCTTCCGACCTGGAGGAGTACCCGCTGCGCACCGTGACGAACGCGGGCCCGCCCACGCTCGGCCAGGACGAACCCGTCGTCTTCCCGGTGCTCAAGTGCCAGGGCAACGCCTTCGGCCGGGGCATCACCGTGGGGCGCACCGGCAACAACGACGTCGTCCTGGATGACGGCAGTGTGTCCCGCTTTCACGCGTGGTTTTCGCGGGACTCCGGGGATACCGGTTTCATGCTGACGGATGCGGGCTCGAAGAACGGCTCGTACGTGGCGGGCGGCCGGCTGTTGGCTCGCAAACCCATGCCGGTGGAGGACGGGATGCGGCTTCGCTTCGGGCAGGTGGAGGTCAGCTTCTATACGGCGGGCGGCTTCTCGCGCCTGCTGTCGGTGCGCCTGCAGCCCTGAAGCCTTGCCACGTCTTCGGCGGCCTGCGTAACGTGCGGAGTCACCCTTCAGGCACGGATGGAGCGTTCGCGGTGGCCTTGACCACAGAAGCCTTCGGGCTGACCGATGTCGGCCGGAAACGGCAACACAACGAAGACGCGATGATGGTGGACGCGTCGCTCGGCCTGTTCATGGTCGCCGATGGCATGGGCGGACACGCCGCGGGTGAAGTCGCCAGCGCGCGGGCCACGGAGGTCGTCAAGCAGCACATCGCGGCCAACCGGCACCTGCTCAAGGACCTGGCGCAGAACCCCACCGCCGACAGCCGCTCCGCCGCCGCCGCGCTGGTGGAGGTGGCCGTGCAGCGCGCGTGCGCGGACATCTACCGCACGGCGATGACGGACGCCTCCAAGCGCGGCATGGGCACCACGTTCGTGTGCCTGGCCGTGGGCGGCAACAAGGGCGTCATCGGCCACGTGGGCGACAGCCGCGTGTACCTGGTGCGGCACGGGCAGTGCCACCGGCTCACCGAGGACCACACGCTGGTCGCAGCCCAGCTCAAGGCCGGCACCATCACGAAGGAGCAGGCCGCCACCTCGCAGTACCGCAACGTCATCACCCGCGCGGTGGGCATCCAGGAGTCCGTCCAGGTCGACACGCTCATCGTGGACCTGATGCCCGGCGACGTTTTCCTCCTCTGTTCGGACGGCCTGCACGGCTACATCGAGGACGAAGAAATCCTGCCCCTGGTCGCGGGGCTACAGCCCGGGGACCTGCCGCGCAAGCTCGTGGAGATGGCCAACGAGCGCGGCGGCAAGGACAACATCACCGCCGTGGTGGTGAAGGTGGCCGGCGACAGCGCGGCGCTCGCCAGCGAGGAGACGAGCGAGGCGCAGTCGCGCATGGAGGCGCTGCGCAAGATTCCGCTCTTCCGCCACCTCACCTACAAGGAACAGACGGCGGTGCTGTCCATCGCCACCACGCGCACCTACCCGGCGGGTCGGGAGATCGTGGTGGAGGGGCAGCCGGGCGAGGAGCTCTTCGTCGTCATCCGGGGCCGGGTGGCCATCGAGAAGAACGGCGTGGAGATCGCGGAGCTGCGCTCGGGCGGGCACTTCGGCGAGATGGGCCTCATCGACAACGCGCCCCGCTCGGCCACCGTGCGCGCCACGGAGCCCACGCGCACCATGGTCATCGCCCGCTCGGATTTGATGGGCCTGATGAAGCGCGAGGCCATCCTGGCGGTGAAGATGCTCTGGAGCTTCGTGCAGGTGCTGAGCGACCGGCTGCGCGCCACCAACTCGGAGCTGAGCGAGGCCCGCCAGGAGCTGGCGGTGGCCCAGGCCATCCAGCCGTTCGCGGAAGACTGATCCGGCGGCTCCACCGTCCCCCGGGACGTCCTCAACAGGACGCTCTGGAATTTCCCGGGGGAAACCGTCGTTGGGGGGCCGGCCGGCGAGTAAGGTCCCGGCCGCGTACACATGCGCAAATGGGTCTTCATCGCGGTGGCCGCCGTGCTGGCGCTCGCCGCCGCCATCGTGCTGGGGCCCCGGTGGGGCGCTCCCGCCGCGCGTCCCGTCTCGCCCGTCTCCGCCAGCTCCATCCGCCAGGGGATGCCTGCCTTCAACGCGGTGGCGGTGTCCTCCGGCGCGCAGGAGGGGCTGACGCTCACCGGGCGCGTGCTGGACGGCAACGGCCGGCCGGTGCCGGACGCGGAGGTGTCGCTCGCGGCGTCGGCGGAGCGGACGTTGGCGGACGTGCGGTGCGACGAGTGCGGCCTGGCGCTCCTGGCCTGCACCGCGCATGAGACGGCGCTGCACACGCGGGCCTTCTTCGAACAGCAGCAGGGCTTCCTCACGGCGCGCGCCACGGTGCGCACGGACGCGGAAGGGAAGTTCCGCTTCGAGCACCTGGCGGGCGTGTCCTTCACCGTCTGGGCGCGCTCGGCGGGCCTGGGCGTGGCGCTCAAGGACCGGGCCGCGCCGGGAGAGCCGGTGGAGCTGTACCTGCCGCCCCTGCGCAGCATCACCGGCACGGTGGTGGATGACTCCGGCCAGGCGAGGCCCGGGGCGCGCGTGCGCGCGGTGTCGCGCAAGGTGCCGCTGCCCTTCGAGGCCGTGGCGGGCGCGGGCGGGGCCTTCACGCTGTCCGGCCTGGGCGAGGGGCCCTTCTACGTGCTCGCGGACGCGGAGGGCTTCCAGCCCGCGGTGGCGCAGCAGGTGGAGGCGGACTCGCAGCCCCTGCGCCTGAAGCTGACGCCGTCGCGCACGCTGGAGGTGCGCGTGACGCGCGACGGTGCTCCCGCGGCGGCGACGGTGCGGCTCAGGGGTGACCACCTGACGCGCGAGGAGCACACGGAGGCGCAGGGCGGGCCGGTGCGCTTCAACGGCCTGTACCCGGACGAGGTGGTGGTGACGGCGGAGGCGCCGGGCTTCGGCTCCACGCCCCAGACGCTCACGCTGTCGCAGCGGGTGACGCAGGTGACGCTGGTGCTGGAGGCGGCAGGGCGGCTGCTCGTCACGGTGGTGGACGAGGACGGCCAGCCGGTGCCCAACCCGCAGCTGCTCTTGCGCACGGTGGCGGGCGACCTCATCCGCCGCGACGCGGTGCCCACCGGAGCGCTGGCGGAGCTGGGGCCGCTGGCCCCGGGCGAGTACGTGCTGGAGGGGCAGGCGGAGGGCTTCACCGCGGCGCAGCTGCCCGCGCGCGTGTCGCAGGGCGAGACGCCGCTGGAGCTGGAGCTGGCGAAGGCCACGGTCATCAGCGGGCAGGTCATCGACGAGTACGGCCGGCCCGCGTCGGGCGTGTCCGTCCTGGTGCAGCCCACCGGCGAGGTGGTGAACGCGGGCGAGGACGGCCACTTCACGGCGCAGGTGCCCATGCCCGGGCTCTACACGCTGCACGCGCACCACTCCGAGTGGGGCGGTGGCAGCGTGCAGGCGACAGCGCCCGCGACGGACGTGACGCTGTCGCTGGAGGCGAAGGCGGGCGCGGACGTGACGGTGTCCAGCGGCGGCCGGCGGGTGGAGGGCGCGGACGTGGTGATGTGGGCGGATCCGGAGAACATCTTCCGCAGCGACCGTCCCTCCGGGCCGGACGGCGTGGTGCCCATGCGCGGGCTGCCGCCGGGCACGTACCAGTTGATGGCGTCGCATCCGGAGTACCTGCAGTCCGGGCCCAAGTCGGTGACGGTGCAGGACGGCACGAAGCAGCAGGTGGCGGTGGAGCTGGAGCCCGGCGCGCAGCTCACCGGCGACGTGGTGGACGAGGACGGCCAGCCGGTGGTGGGCGCGGCGATGAGCGTGGCGCCGCGCGTGGCGGAGCCCACGCAGTCGGACTCCAGCGGCCACTTCGAGTTCCGCGCGCTGCGGCCGGACCGCACGTACATGGTGGAGGCGCGCCACTCGGGCTACGAGGCGATGGAGCGCCCGCAGGCCAAGCCGGGCGGGCCGCCGGTCCAGGTGAAGATGCGCAAGCGCTCGACGTTCCGGGGGCGCGTGGTGGACGACTCCGGCCAGCCGGTGCGCCGCTTCCGGGTGGACGAGCACGACGTGAACAGCCCGGATGGCCGCTTCGAGCTGCCGCTGTCCACGGCGGGCGACCGGCTCATCGTCGCGGTGGACGCGGCGGGGTACGAGCCCCAGGTGGTGGACCGCCCGGGGTCTCCGCCGGACATGGGCGACATCGTGCTGGTGAAGGCGCCGTCGGTGTCCGGCCGCGTGAAGGACGCGTCCGGCGGCCCGGTGCCGGACGCGGTGGTGACGTGCGACGTGTGCGACGGGTCGGTGCTGTCGGGGCCGGACGGCACCTTCACGCTGGCGAGTCCTCCCTTCGTGCCGCGCTTCACGGTGTCCGCGCGCAAGGGCAAGGTGAGCGGCACGCAGGAGGTGCCGCGCGGGAGCACGGCGCCGGTGGAGCTGACCCTCAAGCCCGCGACGCGCCTGACGGGCCGGGTGTACCTGGCGAACGGCCAGCCCGCGGCGGGCGCGCAGGTGGAGGGGCTCAACGCGGACCGCAGCGAGACGGTATCGCTCATCACCGGCGCGGATGGCCGCTACAGCGCGGACCTGTCACCGGGCAGCTACCGCTTCGTGGTGGGGCCGCGCGGAGGCATGGGCGAGCCGGCGGTGGTGGTGCAGGTGGCGGGCGCGGACATGACGTTGGACCTGGGGCCGGTGCCGGGCACGGGCTCCGTCACGGTGCTGCTCCAGCCGGAGCGGGGCAAGGCACTGTGGGTGGTGCCGGGAGAGGTGGGCGCGGTGGGCAATCCGCCCACGGAGCTGTTGCGCTCGCGCTATGCGCAGCTCGTGTACCAGCCCATGTCGGAGCGGGTGGTGGTGCAGGGCCTGCGGCCGGGCCGCTACACGCTGGTGTGGGGCTACTTCCACGCGGAGATGCCGGGGACGGGCCCGGTGGTGCGCGCCGTGGACGTTCCCTCCCAGGGTGAGGTGTCCCTGCGGTAGTCGTGTTGCGACCGGGCGTGCTGGCGCGTAATGAAGCCGCATGGACGCATCGGCATTGAAGGGTCGCCGGATCATCGTCGGCGTGGGTGGCGGCATCGCGGCGTACAAGGCCTGCGAGCTGGTGCGTGAGCTGGGCCGCGCGGGCGCGGAGGTGCGGGTGGCCATGACGGAGGCCGCGCGCCAGTTCGTCACCCCGCTGACCTTCCAGGCGCTCGTGGGGCACCCGCCGCTGACGGACTACTTCGACCCGGCGCAGGAGGGGAACTTCGGCCACCTGGACCTGGCCCGCTGGGGCGAGGCCTACGTGGTGGCGCCCGCGACGGCGGACCTCATCGCGAAGATCCGCGCGGGTTTTGGTGGAGACGCGGTGACCACGTCGCTGCTCGCCTTCAAGGGGCCGGTGGTGCTGGCGCCCGCGATGAACGTGGCCATGTGGGAGAACGCGCGGACGCAGGAGAACGTGGCGTCGCTGCTGGCGGAGGCGCGCTTCAGCACGGTGGGGCCGGGCGCGGGGATGCTGGCGTGCGGCGACGTGGGCTCGGGGCGTCTGGCGGACGTGGGCGCCATCGTGTCCGCGGTGGCGGCGCGGCTGGGCGGAGGTCCGCTCACGGGCAAGACGGTGCTGGTGACGGCGGGCCCCACGCGCGAGTACCTGGACCCGGTGCGGTTCATCTCCAATCCGTCCACGGGGAAGATGGGCCTGGCGCTGGCGCACGAGGCGCGAGCGCTGGGGGCGAAGGTGACGGTGGTGCTGGGGCCGGTGGGCGCGGTGGACCGCACGGGCCTGGAGGTGGTGGACGTGGTGAGCGCGGAGGACATGGCGCGCGAGGTGCTGTCGCGCGTGGAGTCCGCGGACGCGTTCATCGCCACGGCGGCGGTGAGCGACTGGCGTCCGGAGACGCGAGCGCCGCAGAAGGTGAAGAAGGGCGAGGGCCCGGAGAACCTCAAGCTGGTGCGCACGCCGGACGTGCTGCTGGAGGCGTCACGCAAGGTGGAGGGCCGGGCCAGGCGCCCGGTGCTGGTGGGCTTCGCGGCGGAGACGGAGCGGGTGGTGGAGCACGCGCGAGAGAAGCTGGAGCGCAAGGGGCTGGACGCCATCGTCGCCAACGACGTCACCGCCGAGGGCGCGGGGTTCGGCACGGACACGAACCGCGTGACGGTGATTTCCCGCACCGGGCCCGACCGCGTGTTGCAGGGGAGCAAGCGCGCGGTGGCGGGAGAGATCTTGTCGCTGCTGCTCGTGTCACCGCGCGGCTGAGCGCTTCGGCGTCATCAATCGCAGCATCAGGCGCGCGAAGGCGTTGGGCGGCTGGATGCGGGTGTTCTGGAAGGCGGTGAAGAACCAGACGCCTTCACGCTTCACGGCGACGGTGGTCTGGATGGAGCGGCGGCCCTTGGGCGCCGTGCGCTGCCAGCGCAGCTTGATGACGCCTTCGGTGTGGATGAGCGCCACGTCCGGCGCGAGGAAGCGCAGGGACTTCACATCGCCTTCGAGCGTGGAGCCGCGCAGGACGCCGTCGAAGAGGGCCTGGTGGGACTCCGCGTTGGCCTGCCGTCCCTGGAGGTGGCTGCCGTCGAAGGCGACGTAGTCCACGTCCTGCGTGAAGCAGGCGGCGTAGGCCTGGGCGTCGCCCTGGTTCCAGCATTCGTAGAGGTGCTGCATGCGCTCGCGGATGGCGGCGGCTTCGGTGGGGAATGACATGGGGCATGACTAAGGCCACAGGAGCCATCTCCACCAGTGATGGTCCATGATGGTTAGAATCACGGCCGTGAATCTCTCCGCCATCGACCTCAACCTGTTCCTCGTGCTGCACGCGGTGCTGGAGTCCGGCAGCGCGACGGGGGCGGCACGCGAGCTCCACGTCACGCAGTCGGCGGTGAGCAACGCGCTGGCCCGGTTGCGCGACGTACTGGGAGATCCGCTGGTGGTGCGCAGCCGACGCGGACTGGTACCGACGCCCCGGTGTGAAGAGCTGCGGCCCTTCATCGCGTCCGCCGTGGGACAGCTCCAGTTGGCGCTGGAGGGAGGGCAGGGCTTCAAGCCGGAGACGTGCACGCGGACCTTCACCGTGGCGGGAGCGGACCACCACGGTGTCTCCGACGTGCCGGTGCTCGCGGCGCTGTTCGCGAAGCGCCTCCCCACGTCGCTCCTGCGCGTCGTGAGCATCGACTACCTCGTGGAGCGGGATGGGCTGACGACGGGCGCGGTGGACGTGGCACTGGGACCACCGGAGGCCAAGGGGCCGGGGTGCCACGCCGAACCGCTGTACACGGATGACGCCGTGCTGCTCGTGCGCCGCGACCATCCGCGCATCCGGGGCAAGACGCTGACGAAGGCGCTCTACAACACGTCGAAGCACATCGACCTGCACCTCGCGGAAGGGCGCCCGGGCATCGGCGCCCAGCAGCACGCCCGCATCCTCAAGGAGCACGGGCTCACGCGGGAAGTGGGGCTCGCCGTCCCGCACTTCTTCGCGGCGGCGATGGCGGCGGCCCGCTCCGACCTGGTGGCGGGAGTGCCCCGCCGCGTCGCCCGGGCCTTCTGCGACATGCTGCCCCTGCGCACGGTGGAGATGCCGTTCCCCTCACCGCGCATGACCAAGTCGCTCATCTGGCACACCCGGACGGACGCGGATCCGGGTGCGCGCTACTTCCGCTCGCTCGTGGTGGAAGCGCTCAGGGAATGACCTTGCGGCGGCGGTAGTCCGCGAAGACCTCGCGGAAGCTCGCCTCGGTTTCGATGTGCCCCTCGAAACCAAGGCAGCGTGCTGTTAATCGGTCAACACAGTTACATCCATGAGGCTGGATTTATCTCGGCCGGGTTTTCTTTGCGGTGGGGGCCGCAAAGCCAGCCGGCATTCCAGCAACCCACTCCCGATATAGCTTCTCGTCGTAGTTGCGAAGCCTTAACATTCGAGCTGATTCATCAAGCATCTGGAGGGCGAGGTCTTCGGATGTTTCGAGCGTTGCGTCAAGATCTATGGATTTTAGCGTCCTTGTCGCAATCTGAATTGCCGCTTTAGTTTCCAGCTCGATCCAATTTCGACTGGAGGCCGGCGAGCCCCTGGCAAGCCCTGTGGGATCTGAAATGGTATCTGTATTTTTCCTAAATCCGAAAACAAGGCTGAACAAATCTGGCTCACGACTTGTTGCAGACTCAGCATCGCCACCTGCCAGACCTCTGCGGTAGCAGACGCATGATTTCAACTCCAGAATCCATCCCTTGGACTGGGAAAGCAAGGCAAGAAGCCACTTTCCCACGCCAACAGTAAGCAGTCTGCCTAGTCGAACACCAGCGGCACCAAGAAAGGGATCGCCAGAGCCAATGGGAATAGCTGCTAGCTCTGGGGCGCCCAGCAATCGACCAAACTCCTCAGAGTCTTTGGTGTTGCGTTCAAATAATAGACGGTATTCATTGAGATCCGCTCCGTCGAGTGCATGTGGAGCAATAGCCGTCGTTAAATACATGAGCCATGGCTGTGTCCGGCGATTCAGCTGAAACTCAACGATGCTTTTGACTGCGGTGTGTTTCGGATTCTCCTTTGCTCCTGAAAAAACATCGCAGAAATCGAGATTCACGAGATCGAACGACTCAAACTCCTTGATTCGCCGCGTCGCAATGCTGGTTGCCGAACCCAGGGTCGAAATATCGTCAACCAGAACGGTGGATGGCTGCTCAATCACATCAAGTTCGATCAAGGCTTGCTCTGCAAGCTGTTGAGTCGTCTTTCGTCCTGGGCTTTGGGCGCCAGAGTTGAAGCCAATGTATTTTAGTCGCGTGTTCTTCTTGATGCAGGTTTCAGCAAGAACCTCAAGATCCAATAACTCAGTTCCCGGCAGCCCTAGATAACGAAATGGCCTATCCAGTGGGACGATGGCGTCCATCAGAGCCTCGGCAGTCGCAGCCCATTGCTTTCGGCGTACCCATTGTTTTCTAGGTAAATGCCAGGAATAAAAGTCCGAGAGCGGCAGTGGCTCTGGGACAGCATGATCAGGGGCTGTTGGATATATCTCGCTCGTCGCAATTAATTCAGTAGCTGGAGCGGGAGGAGTCTTGATTTCGTCCATTGTCAAGAACCTCTCCCGTAAAAAATAACCTTTGCTAGGTCTGCAAGGAGCTTTTGTTGCTTGGCATGGCTCATCTTTTCAAAAACTCCAGCAGCCAGAAGCACTTGCGCGACGCTACGCATTATTTCTTGATCAACCTTGAATTCTACATCTTTCTTTGCGGAGCGACGTTCGCCTTGGCCATATGCCTTAAAGACTTCGTCAATTGAGAAAGCCAGCTTCTCCTTGGATGACTTTTCAATCTTCTTGGTGAATTCGATAGGTACCGGCTTTTCGTCCCCGCCACTCCACTCGGAGACAATCTCAGCTGCAACACGAGCCAAATGTTTTCGCTCAGTCTCGCTCTTGGATGAGCGCTCTTGAGTTCGGACTTTCTTTGCCAAGTCCTTGTGGCGAGTGGCAAACTGTTTAAATGCGTTGTGCACCCACAAGGCAATGTACTGATAGTGGGGATGGGAGACGTTGAACGATTCGCGATCCAGGTTTAGCGCTGCGTCTAGGCCTTCTGTGATAAATATCTCGGCTACAACTTGGCGCATTCGGGTCTGTTCTGACACTCGGTAATCCATGAATGTCGGATCAAACAACGTGCCACTGGCGTCGTTGATTCTTAGGAGTACGCCATTGTGCTCAGTCGGAACGACCCGCGGCGTCCACAGCAGGTACGCCTCAAATTCCAAATCTCCACCACGTATCGTTTCAGGATATCGACTAAGATCTGGTCGATCATGCCCTATAAACAAGAGGGGGCGATTTACTGCGCCATCGCTTGTCGGTAGATCACGGAATTTAAGTGGCCGCTTCAATAAGACACCGTCAACGAGGACCCTGAAATCCGAGTTGGTGCCCCGTTCCGGTGATTTAAGGTTGAACTTTTCGCGAACAGTTTCAGTTCCGGCTAGGACTATCGGCTCCGAGGACCCATCTCTGGCATTACTAATCTTGAATAGCATTGGCTCGGACCCAGAATTTAAATCAAATGGATGTCCATGCATGTAGTCTAGCGGGGCGGCTAGGCTTAACTTCCAGATAAAGCGTAGATAGTTGTCAAATGTGTTTTCCAGGCTTGGCTTTGCTCCGCTAGCTTCAGATGCTCGCGCGAACATGCGCTGGGTGAGAAGCTCAAATTTGTCAGAAGGACTGGCCTCGTCGTTCCATGGATACTCTGGAGTTTCCAGGTACTCTGACGGATTGGCAGGGTTGACGCGCCCGATGTGGTAACGCGGCCTCTGCCACGTCTCTCTTTCGTCGTCGTCACCGGGCACGACAGTGGCGGATACCATTGTCCATAGCTTCTCACTCGTGAGTTCAGCCCGAGTCTTTGGCAGCAGATTTCTGAGAATTATTTCAGTGCCCTGAGACTTTCTGTCGCGAGCAGGTGTTTTCCAGATTCTGACGGAGCCTGTCTGGAAGTTTGTCTCGTCGTTAGTCTTCGCCTTCTTGTTCTCGGCGTACTGGAATAGAATCACGTCGGCTACGGTGCGGGTTTTCTCGCCGGCGCGCTTTGTGATGACCTGAAACTCGTGAGTTAATTGCGATACAGCAAACAATCCAATCCCAAGCTTCCCAATTAGTCGGCGACCACCTGGACTAAGAGTAGGGTCGTTTGCTGAGGTTACGCCTACTGTTGCTCCTGAAATTGTTCGCTTGGTGCTCCCGCCGATGTTCTTGATCATTGAGGCTAGTGAATCGGAGGTGAAACCGACGCCATTGTCGCGAATGATTATTCGCTCGAATCGAGGCGCGTCCGTTTCGATAACAACTTCCGTTGCATCGGCGTCATATGCATTCGAAACTAATTCACGAAGGGCCGACCATGGTTCCCGGTAAATGCCATCCGTCACGCGACGAAGGACTCTCTCAGAAGTCGAGAGTTCCGTTTGAATTGGGCTTTCGCCAGGGGAGGCTTCGCTGATTTGTTTAGCTAGCTTTGTCGGAGAGAGTGGCTGTGCGGCCATGCGTAGTCTCCATTGTCATGAAAAGAGTAATAAGGGCTGCTCTTGCGAGAGGCGGAGGAACTGCGTTTGTGACAAGTTGCA
The DNA here is from genome assembly GCF_017302985.1 of Corallococcus macrosporus. Lineage (NCBI taxonomy): Bacteria > Pseudomonadati > Myxococcota > Myxococcia > Myxococcales > Myxococcaceae > Corallococcus > Corallococcus macrosporus. The sequence goes on along the minus strand of NZ_JAFIMU010000010.1, from coordinate 513,521 downwards.
TTTGCTTTGAGAAGCATCCCAGAACTTCGAAGTTGTCAGGAAAGCCCTGAAGCCGCGCTGCTTCCCTTACCGTAATGCTTCTAGGTTCTTCGAAATGGGCGGGTGGTGCGCGATTGCCTGAAATTAGCGTCCTGGCGGGTCGATCTGGGTGTAGCCGCCTGTAAGACATTGGGCCCGAGCCCGGCTTGATTGCTGATATTTTTTCGCGAACACGCAAGGAGTGTCTCATTGCGATGTGGTTCTGAAGGCCCGAGTCGTGAATCTCGTTGCCCTTTGAGTAGACTGGCGGTGAGGCTAATCCCGAGAGGGCTTCGCGAACCGAAACCTTGGGACGCGTTAAGCTTGAGATATAGTATTGAATGCGCTTCGAGGACGGGGATTTCCTTGTGATTAGGAAAAAGACACGATGCCTCACCTGCGGGACCCCGTAGTCTGCAGCGTTCATTCTTAGTATGGTGTGTTTGTATCCTGCCTCTGAAACTATTTTAAGGAATCTACTTACGCTGCGTTTGTGTCGATCGCTCAGGATGGCTGCAACGTTTTCAATAAGCGCAGCCGTGGGTTGGATTTGCGCTATGGCGCGGCCTACTGCCGGTAAAATCCGATTTCGAGGGTCGCGCTGTACACGCGCTCCGGCAACAGAAAAACCTTGGCATGGCGGGCCAGAGACGACCAGGGTCCGTTGATCGGAGGAGGCATTGATTGTAGCGTTTAGGGCCGTGACTGTTTCCGCGCGGGAGATGCTGCCCAGGATGGAACTAGCCTCGGGGAAATGCTTCTTGAATGTCTCCAATGCCGACTTGGAGATATCCACGCCTGCAGCAATCTCACACCCGAGTGATCGTGCTGCGAGAGAAATGCCCCCGAGACCACAACACAAGTCAATGACTCGCCATCCTGTGCCGAGTTTTTCGGTCGGTGGCATGTTGCTGTGGTATGCATGTGCATCTCGGGAGGCGCAGTCATTCACTTCCTTGTCCTTGGTGATGTGTCTATAGATATTGTACCCAGCTTGAGGATGAGTGCGAAGCACAACATTCATGCCTTCCTATTTGGATTCCTCTGGAAGTCCGTTGCAGGCCTATTGGCGGAGTGTTGATTAATTTTAATCGAGTCCAGTAGGGTGTTTATGTGTGTTTATGTGTGTTTGCGTGTGTCGGGCGTCTCGTGGAGCGGGATGGACTGACCACGGGCGCGGTGGACGTGGCGCTGGGGCCACCGGAGGCCAAGGGGCCGGGGTGCCACGCCGAACCGCTGTACACGGATGACGCCGTGCTGCTCGTGCGCCGCGACCATCCGCGCATCCGGGGCAAGACGCTGACGAAGGCGCTCTACAACACGTCGAAGCACATCGACCTGCACCTCGCGGAAGGGCGCCCGGGCATCGGCGCCCAGCAGCACGCCCGCATCCTCAAGGAGCACGGGCTCACGCGGGAAGTGGGGCTCGCCGTCCCGCACTTCTTCGCGGCGGCGATGGCGGCGGCCCGCTCCGACCTGGTGGCGGGAGTGCCCCGCCGCGTCGCCCGGGCCTTCTGCGACATGCTGCCCCTGCGCACGGTGGAGATGCCGTTTCCCTCACCGCGAATGACCAAGTCGCTCATCTGGCACACCCGGACGGACGCGGACCCGGGTGCGCGCTACTTCCGCTCGCTCGTGGTGGAAGCGCTCAGGGAATGACCTTGCGGCGGCGGTAGTCCGCGAAGACTTCGCGGAAGCTCGCCTCGGTTTCGATGTGCCCCGGGAACCCGTGGCGGCGCGCCTTGGACGGATCCGCGAGGAAGTCGAAGTTCGTGGAGAACACCCCCTGGGCATGCCGCCAGGGGTTGATGTCCGTGTATGGAATGGGCGCGAGCCCATGCTTCGCGACCATCGCGTCCCAGAACGGAGCCTTGTCCGCCATCGTCTCTACGAGGGAGATGGGGAGGGGAGGGGCCACCTCCAGGTCGAACATGCGAGCGATCCTCGGCCACAGGTCGCTCCAGCGGAACTGGTCGCCGTTGTTGATGTTGAAGGCCTGGTTGGCGGCCTGGGGGCTCGTCGCCGCCCAGAGCATGGCCTGCGCCAGGAGCCTCGCGTCCGTGAGGTCCATGAGGATGTCGTAGGCGGACGGCGGCCCGGGGAAGCGCAGCGGGATGCCCAGCTCCTTCGACATGGACGCGTACACCGCGATGGCCAGCGCCGCGTTCATCGGCGTGCCCATCGCGTAGCCCACGACGACGGACGGGCGGAGCGCGGACCACGTCCACGCCTTGCCCCGCTGCCGCTGCTCCAGGAAGACCTGCTGGTCCACGTTGAACGAGGGCGGCATGTGCGCCGCGTCCGTCTCCCGGGCGGGCGTCTTGAAGGGGCCCAGCTGCGCGCCGTAGACCTTGTAGCCCTGCATCAGATTGATGTGCTGGAGGTTCCGGGCGACGGGCTCCACCGCGTCCACCACGTTGACGAGCATGGCGACGTTGGGCGCCACCAACTCCGCGAGCGTCGGTCGGTCCTGGTAGGCGGCGTAGAAGATGTGCGTCACGTGCGTCAGGCCGCTCAGCTTCTCGCGGCTGTCGGCCGCGTCGAGCAGGTCCACCGAGATGAAGCGCACGCCCTTGCGCGGCTCGCCGCCCCGGCGGGACAGGCCGATGACCTCCCAGCCTCCGAGCGCTTCCAGGTGTTCGATGAAGTTGAGGCCAGCGATGCCATGGGCCCCGACGACCAGGGCCACGTTCTTGGGGGAAGACATGGGGTTCTCCATGCGGCCCGACGTGGATCCGTTTCCGGGGCCGCACGGGTCTAGTATTCGTGTGCCGTGTCACGAGGTAGAGCCGCTCCAGGCACAGGACTTGTGAGTTCAATTCAATGGCCCGTCTGGAAATCAATCGCTCCGGAGAAATGGAGGTCTTCGTCCGGGTCGTGGAGCAGGAGGGTTTCTCCGCGGCGGCGCGCACGCTGCGGATGACGCCGTCGGCGGTCAGCAAGCTCGTCGCAAGGCTGGAAGGCCGCCTGGGTGCGAGGCTCGTGCACCGAAACACCCGGGGTCTCCAGCTCACGTCCGAGGGCTGCGTTTTCTACGAGCGAAGCGTCCAGGTGCTCGCGGAGCTGGAGGCCGCCGAGCGGGGCGTCACATCACACGATGCCCCGTCGGGCCGGGTGCGCGTGAACACCAACGTGCCCTACGGTACGCACGTTCTCCTGCCGCACGTGCCCGCGTTCCAGGCTCGATATCCAGGCATCCGGTTGGACATCGGGCTCACGGATCAGGTGGTGGACCTGCTGGAGGATCGCGCGGACGTGGCCATCCGAGCGGGCCCGCTGAAGTCGTCCAACCTCGTCGCGAGGAAGCTGGGAGAGACGCGCTTCCACGTCGTCGGTTCACCGGAGTACCTGAAGCGCGATGGGACGCCCAGGACGGTGGCGAGCCTGGAGAAGCACAACCGCCTGGGCGCCAGCTACGCGCGAGCCACGCAGCGCTGGCCCTTCGTGGAGCGCGGAGTCGCGGTCTCCGTCCCATGTGTCGGCAACGTGCAGGTCAGTGACGGGGAGGCGGTGCGGCACCTGGCACTCGCGGGAGCAGGGCTCGCAAGGCTCCCGGTGTTCATGGTCCGCGAGGACCTGAAAGCAGGACGGCTTGTGGCGGTGATGGAGGACCGGAACCCCGGAGACACCGAAGCCTTCCACGCGGTGTTCCTCGATCCCGCGAGACAGCTCCCAGCACGCATCCGCGCGTTCCTCGACTACTTCGGCGAAGTGGGCCTGGGCTGAGTGCGCCCCTATTCCTCCACGGGTTCGCTGCTCAGCCAGAACGAGCGATTGCCGCTGCGCAGCGCCTTCTCCAGGAACTCTTCGAAGGAAGAGGCGATGCGCGGAGCCTCGTCTGGATACGTCTCATGAAACGCGTCGAGCATCGGGTAGCTGCCGTTCTCCGCTGCGGCCACGTCCAGGATGACGAAGTTGGTGTCCTGCATGTCCACCAATGTGAAATGCCATGGCGACCCATCCGCATCGTCCTGGCTGCCGCGGATGGCGACACTGGCTCGCTCGATGCGTTCGAGCGGGAGGATGCGGTAATTCATCTCGGGTGGAGCCTCGAACAAGGCTGCCCCGTTGCAGTGCAGGTAGAAGGCGCGAAGCTGCTCATCCAGCACCCATCCAACGCGTGCTTCGAAAGCGGCAACCTGCGCGGGCGTCGCCGGTGGGTTGGGAAAGTGATGGGTGGAGACTTCAGCCAGGATGCGCTTCATGGACATGGTGTCGTTCAATCCACGTAGGGATGTTCGGGGCCAGGAGTCAGCCACTTACCGCCAGGCGCGTAGCAGGCAGGGTACTCAGCGTTGAACGCCTTGTGCATGGCGTCCGGAACGGGAAGCACGTTGTTCGTGGCTGTCGGCGCGCCCCCGTGTGCCAGATCAAGGATGTGATGACCGGTCCAGAGGTTTCCGCCCGTCGAGGGCCATGCTCCGAATTCGGAGCCCCAATCCTGCCGGAAGCGCTTGCGCGCGTTGTCCCAGGTGTCTCTGCGCCACTTCAAGTCGTTTACCTTCGGGTAGTCGCAGCAGCAGTGGGTGATGGCCATGCGCCCGCCGGCCTCCGCGGGCATGAACAGGTAGCGCCCCTGCCAGTCCGCCTTGATGTCGGCCAGCCACATGCAACCCATGAGTGGGTAGCCCTGGGCCGCGCACTTCGACTCGCAGCGGGACAGGAACGCGGCGCTGCACTGCCAGGGGCCGTAATAGATGGTCGTCCGGAGCTGACCTCCGTCCGGTGTCCCGAAGACTGGCCCGACCCACTTCGCCATGGCGGGCTTGCCCACCGTGCCAACAGTGACCGAGCCGCATCCGACAAGGGCAAATACCAACGCCGCGCTCGCGGCACGCAGAGGGGCTGTCACGGCAGGCTGTGATGGCGCGGCAAGCGTGCGACCGCCAACCGCGCTCACGTCACTCCACGGCCGCGACCTGTCCCGGTGTTCCTTCCACGCCATGGAGGAACGTGTGCTGCTCCACGTGCACGGCCTCGTGGAAGTCCGGCTCGCCGCTTCCATTGCTCCAGTCCACGCGGTCCATGCGGATGACCCGTGAGGAGTACGGCAGCAGCGTCGCCGGATCCGTTACCAACTCCAGCTCCAGGTGCGCGTACTGTCCTTGCGTCGCGTCCGTCTGCCCCACGGGCTCCCGCACGAGCTTCAGCTTCACGCACCGGGGCTCCGCATCTGTTTCGGAGCAGGGCACGCCCACGTCCAACCGGACGCGCTCCTCGGCGGGGACCTCCTCGGTCTTCTTTCTCCCGGTGCCCACGGACATCGTCGTCGTCACGACCTCCGTCTGCCCTGGCTTGAAGCGCGCTCCGTGCCAACTGCCCACCCACTCGTTCCACCGGTTGCGCGCCTCGCGCTCGAGTCCGTTCGTGAGTGCCTTCGTCATCTGCTCCTTCTTCCTCGGGCTGACCGGCAACGCATCCAGGAGGTCCTGGCCGGGGCCGTCCTCCAGCGGATCAATCCCCTGGAAGTCCCCCTCCGCGTCGATGATGGACGTGGCCAGCGGCTCCACGAAGGCGGGGAAGGGCGCTTCAAGGATCTCCACGTCCTGGATGACCAACCGCCTGCGCCCCTCCTCATCCACGGGCCCCAGCCGCATCGCGTACCGGCGCTGCGCCGTCATCCGGCCGCTCCAGTCCGTCCGCACGTCCACCGTGTGCATCACCCGGATGGCCGTCTGCTCCGGCCAGTCGTAGCGCAGCGTCACCAGGTCCTTCCCCTGCGCGCCTCCCAGCGTGGCGCAGCCAATGACTCCGGAGGACAGCGCTGCGATGACAAGCCACGGGCGCGGGAAGGAAGCCATGTCCCTTCACGATAGCAACGCAAGTCCATCCGCGCGGCACGGCGTAAGGCCCGGGCCGCGCGAACCGAACACTCCGCCACGCTCAGGCCAGCGCCGCCGAAGTGCCGCGCCGCAGGCCCGCGTACTCCAGCGCCGCGAACACCGCGACCGCCAACGCCTGCGCCGAGACGAACGCCACCCCCAGCCCCGTGGGCGCCGTCGGGCCGTGCGTCATCAGGAGCACGCTGTCCACGACCCACAACGCGTTCACCGCGACCACGAACCACACCGGCCACGAGGGCAGGATGTCCTTCGACGCCAGGTACCCGAGCAGCAGCGCGAAGGGGATGAGCCCCAGCCCCGCCGCACGCAGCAATCCCGGCTCCAGGCCCAGCAGCGGACCCATGGGGCCCGCGGCCGCCGCCATCAACAGGCCCATGGCTCCACTGGCGACGGCGTCCAGCAGCAGCGCACGGCGCAGAAAGGTTCCCGACACGTTCTTGACGCTCATGGCATACGTTTCCTTGCGAAGGAGTGGAAGCGGCGGCGGCCGTGAAGCCGTCCGTCGTTGGTGGACAAGATGCGAGCCGGCCCGCGCGGTGTCGATTACCTCCGAGGGAATGGAAGCGCTGACGTGCGCCCCCTATCTTCCCGGCCATGACAAGCCTTCAGCAGAGCCGGCCCGTGGGAGAGCTGCTGCGCGGCTGGCGTCAGCGGCGCGGGCTGAGCCAGATGGACCTCGCGTTGCGCGCGGAGGTCTCCACCCGGCATGTGAGCTTCCTGGAGACCGGCCGCTCCCAGCCCAGCCGCGAGATGCTGCTCCACCTGGCGGAGGAACTGGACGTGCCCCTGCGCGACCGAAACGGCCTGTTGGTGGCGGCGGGCTTCGCCCCCGTCTTCTCCGAGCGCCCCCTGAATGACCCCGCGCTCACCGCCACGCGCGAGGCCGTGGAGCTGGTGCTCGCGGGCCATGAGCCATACCCCGCGCTCGCGGTGGACCGGCACTGGACGCTCGTCACCGCGAACCGCGCGGTGGGCGTGCTGCTGGCGGACCTGCCGCCCCAGATGCTCCAGCCGCCCGTCAACGTCCTGCGCCTGAGCCTGCACCCGGACGGGCTCGCGCCGCGCATCGAGAACCTGCGGCAGTGGCGCGACCACGTCCTCACGCGGCTGCACCGGCAGGTGGACGCCAGCGCGGACGCAACGCTCGCGGCGCTCCTGGAGGAGCTGAAAGGCTATCCGGTGCCGGAGGCCACTCCGGACGCGAAGGCGCGCGACTTCGCGGGCGTGGTGGTGCCCCTGCGCGTGCGCACGTCGCTGGGACGGCTGTCGCTCTTCAGCACCACCACCGTGTTCGGCACGCCCGTGGACATCACGCTCGCGGAGCTGGCCATCGAGTCGTTCTTCCCCGCGGATCCGGAGACGGCGGAGGCGCTGCGGCGGGCCGCGACGGAGCGGGCCCGCCAGGCCACCTGAGGCGCTACGGCTTCACGCGCACCGTGCGCAGCGCCGTGCCCCACGACACGAGCTGATCCAGCAGCGTGTTCACCTGCTTCTCCTTCGCCGGGTCGGGCTTGAAGACGGTGTAGTGCTCGAAGTCGGTGGACAGGAATAGCTGCACCTGCGCGCGCACCGTGGCCATCTGCAGCTCCGCGGCCACGAGGCGCAGCTGCTCCACCGCGCGCACGCCGCCCGCGCTGCCGTAGCCCACGAAGCCGGCGGCCTTGTTGTTCCACTCGGCGTAGACGAAATCGAGCGCGTTCTTCAGCGCGCCGGACGTGCCGTGGTTGTACTCGGGCGTGACGAAGACGTAGGCGTCGTAGCTCTCCACCGTCGCGCTCCAGCGCTTCGTGTGCTCCTGGGTGTACTTGCGCATGGACGGCGGGGTCGGCTCGTCCAGCAGCGGCAGGTTGAAGTCCTGGATGTCGACGATGTCGTACGTGGCGTCGCCGCGCTTCTTCGCGATGTCGTGGACCCAGGCCGCGACCTTGTCCGCCTTGCGTCCGGGCCGCGTGCTTCCAACGACGATGGCCACCTTGATCATGTGTAGGAGACTCCTGGGGAAAGGGCGTGAAATCCGCGTCCGGCATCTTCCCCAGGTCCGCCCGGCGGCGAAGGGCGGTTCGCGGCGGGTGTGTCCTGATTCGACCAGTGCCCGGCGCATCCGCCCGGAAGGTGGCGCAAGCCCCGACCCTGGGCTAAGCGTACAGGCAACTTCCCCGGCTGCTTCCTTGCACCGGGACAGCTCCTCCGCTACCGATCCACGACCGTGAACGACGACACGCCTGATTCCGCGCAGGAGCTTGCCGACGTGCTCCAGGACGTGCGCCGCCACCTCCTCTGGCAGGAGGAGACCGCGGGCCGCTCACTCCTCGTCGACGCGAAGGTGGCCGCCGAGCTCCAGCAGCAGCGCGCCGCCGCCTCGTCCGTGCGCTCGATGATCGCCCGGACCAAGGCCCCCGAGCCGGCCGCCGCCCCCCTGCCTCCCCGGCCCCCGGCGGAGTCGCCGACGCGCGACGCCCTGCACGCCGCCATGAAGCAGCCCCTGGGCGCACCCCGTCCGCTGGCCGCTCCGCCTCCCGCCGCACCCCCTCGCGCGCCCATGGCCGCGCCGCCGCCGGCCCCGGCTCCGGGCATGCTGCTGGACGTGCCCAAGTCGACGCCCCGCTACAACGGCGCGCTGCCCGGCGTCGTGGAGGGCGAGCGCCCCACGCTGGATCAGATCCGCCGCGAGCTGGGTGACTGCCGCCGCTGCAAGCTGTGCACGGGCCGCAAGAACATCGTGTTCGGCTCCGGCAACCCGCGCGCGGACCTGGTGTTCGTGGGCGAGGGCCCCGGTGAGAACGAGGACCTCCAGGGCGTGCCCTTCGTGGGCGCCGCGGGCGACCTGCTCACCAAGATGATTGGCGCCATGGGTTTCACCCGGAACGACGTCTACATCGCCAACGTCGTGAAGTGCCGCCCGCCCGGCAACCGCAACCCGGAGCCGGATGAGATCGCCGCTTGCGAGCCCTTCCTGCGCTCGCAGTTGCTCGCCATCCAGCCGAAGGTCATCGTCGCGCTGGGCAAGTTCGCGGCGCAGACGCTCCTCAGGGACACCACCCCCATCACCCGCATGCGGGGACAGTGGCGCGAATACGAGGGCATCCAGCTCATGCCCACCTTCCACCCCGCGTACCTCCTGCGCAACAGCGCGGAGAAGCGCAAGGCGTGGGAGGACCTGCAGCAGGTGATGAAGCTGTTCGGCAAGAATCCGGGCTCCAGCGCATAGACCGCGCGGCGCACCGCGACGACCAGGAGAGGCACCATGAAGGGCGTGCTCGAGACGCGCGAAGTGCATTCCCCCGCGCTGGAGAACAACCCGCTGGGAGATCCGGCCCGCCGCCGGCTCACCGTGTACCTGCCGCCGGGCTACGCCGCGGGCACGCAGCGCTACCCGGTCGTCTACTTCCTGCACGCCTTTGGCAACGGCGGGGGCTCCTGGACCAATGCGTCGGGCTTCTCGCCCTCCGTGCCGGACCGCCTGGACGCGCTGATCGAGGCCGGCACCCTCCCGCCCGTCATCGGCGTCTTCCCGGACGCGTGGACGAAGCTGGGCGGCAGCCAGTGGGTGAACAGCGACGCCATTGGCCGCTACCGCGACTACCTCATCAAGGACATCGTCGGCTTCGTGGACAAGACCTTCCGCACGCTGCCCAAGGCCGCGTCGCGCGCGGTGGTGGGCCACAGCTCCGGCGGCTACGGCGCGCTGGTGATGGGCCGCTACCACCCGGAGGTCTTCTCCCTGGTGGGCGCGCACGCGCCGGACTCCTACTTCGAGTATTCGTACCTGCCGGACCTGCCCAAGGCGGCCACCGCGCTGATGAAGGCCGGCGGCGTGGACACGTGGGTGTCGGAGCTGCGTCAGCGCGCCGCCGCCACCAAGGTGCGCGGCGACGACTTCCCGGTCATCAACATCCTGGCGATGGCGGCGGCGTACTCGCCGAAGAAGGGCGAGCCGCTCAACCTGGAGCTGCCCTTCGAGCAGCACAACGCGAAGCTGCGCCTGGACGTGTGGAACCGGTGGCTGGTGCACGACCCCGTGCGCTTCGTGCCCAAGTTCCTGGACTCGTTCCGCAAGCTGAAGACGGTCTACCTGGACGCCGGCACGCGCGACGAGTTCAACCTGCGCTGGGGCACGCGCATGGTGGCGGACGACTTGAAGGCCGGCGGCGTGGACGTGGTGCACGAGGAGTTCGAGGACGGACACTCGGGCGTGTCGTACCGCTTCGAGCGGTCGCTGTCGGTGCTGGTGCCGCGCCTGGCCGCGGACTGATAAGGGGGGGGCCATGGATACGTACGGACTGTCGCGCGTCGTCGGTGAGAAGGGCGTGCTGCCGCAGCGCGCGCGCAAGCTGGACCCCTCGCTGCCTTGCGGCGAGGCGGAGCTGCTCATCGACGTGGAGAGCCTCAACATCGACGCCGCGTCCTTCAAGCAGATCAAGGACGACGTGGGCGGCGACCCCGCGCGCATCGCAGGGCGCATCCAGGACATCGTGCGCGAGCGTGGCAAGATGCAGAACCCCGTCACCGGCTCGGGCGGCATGCTCATTGGCCGCGTGAAGGAGCTGGGCGCGAAGCACCCCGCCAACGGCGTGCTCAAGCCGGGCGACCGCATCGCCACGCTGGTGAGCCTGACGCTCACGCCGCTCGTCATCGAAGAGGTGAAGGCGGTGCACGCGGACATCGACCGCGTGGACATCCGGGGCCACGCGCTGCTCTTCGCGAGCGGCATCTACGCGAAGCTCCCGTCGGACATGCCGGACACGCTGTCGCTGGCGGCGCTGGACGTGTGCGGCGCGCCCGCGCTGGTGGCGCGCCACGTGCGCCCGGGCATGACGGTGGCGGTGCTGGGCGCGGGCAAGAGCGGCGCGCTGTGCCTGGCGCAGGCCCGCCGCAGCCTGGAGAGCCGCGGTAGGCTGCTGGCGCTGGACATCTCCCAGAAGGCGCTGGACGCGCTGTCCGCCATCGGCCTGTGCGACGAGGCCCTGAAGGTGGACGCCACCCAGGGCGTGGACGTGATGGAGGCGGTGCTGAAGGCGACGGGCGGTCAGCTCTGCGACCTGGTGGTCAACTGCGCCAGCGTGGGCAACACGGAGATGGCGTCGCTGTTGTCCGTGAAGGACGGCGGCACGGTCATCTTCTTCTCCATGGCCACCAGCTTCACCACGGCGGCGCTGGGCGCGGAGGGCGTGGGCAAGGACGTCACCATGCTCGTGGGCAATGGGTACGTGCCCGGCCACGCCGCCCTCACGCTGGAGCTCTTGCGCACCGAACCGGCGCTGCGGCAGCTCTTCGAGGCCCGCTACATCTAGGGCTTCAGGAAGGCCGTGTGCACGGCCTTCATCAGCGGATCCCGCTCACCCACCGGGGCGTTCTTGAAGTGGCCCTGGTTGATGGTCCAGATGATGCCGCCCCCCAGGCCCTTCTCCCGCGCCCAGCGGCCCTTCTCCGACACGGACGCGACGTCCTCGTAGGAGATGTAGTTGCAGGACTGCGGGCCGAACGCGGTGGGGAAGGAGAGGTAGGGCGCCTTGGCGGCGTCATCCCAGCGGTACGCCTCCGGCGAGTAGTAGAGCGACTGGATGTTGGCGTAGCTCATCGCGTTGTCGCTCTGCTCCTCGCGGATGTCGTCGCGCCCGTCCAGCGGGGTGCCCGGCTCCGTGATGCCCTTCCAGCAGGTTCCGAAGAAGCCCACGCCAATGCCGATGCGCTGCGCGGGCACGCCCGCGTCCAGGAACGCCTGCACGGAGCTGGCGACGGAGCTGGGGTGTCCGGAGTTCTCACCGAAGAGCGCGCTGGAGTGCCAGCTGGCCCACTGCCCCCAGTGGCCGCTCATCTTGTAGGCCATGATGTTCATCTGGTCGACGCGGGCCGCGAGCTGCCGGTGGAACTCCGCGTCCACCTTGCCCAGCGGGAAGTTGGAGTTCACCCAGCCCACGGGCACCGTGATGATGATGTTCTCGTCCGCGGCGCGCAGGTCGTCCAGCAGCGCCAGCAGAGGCGCGCTGTCCTGAGGCAGGAGGATGGGCTCCCAGTCCACGTCCACGCCGTCGAACTGCAGCGCGCGCATCGTGCTGATGATGTTGCGCACGAAGTTGCGGCGCTTCTCCAGCGTCTCCGTCGCGCCCTTGAAGCCGTCGTACTCGCCCATGCCGCCCAGCATCAGCAGCGCCTTCTTGCCGGCCGCGTGCGCCCGCTGCGCCAGCGCCCGGGCCATCTTCGGGCCCTCCACGGCGTCCACGTCGAAGTCGGTATAGAGCGTGCCGTCGATGCGCGGGCGGATGCGGCCCACCACCACGTGCGTGAGCAGCGACATGTCCACCGAGTCCACCGGGTGCAGGTCGCGCTGGTAGCCCACCCAGTAGCCCATCACCCAACTGGTGGACGTGCCGCCCGGACGCGGCGTCACCCGGGCCGACTGGCGCGAGCAGGGGCCTTCGCCCATCTCGTTGGCGGCGCAGACAGTGAACGTGTACCCGGTGCCGTTGGCGAGGCCCTCGATGAGCGTGCCCGACGCCGGCGCGTCCACCCGCTTCACCTGGCCGCCCGGCTCCGTCATGACCTTGAAGTACGACAGGGGCCGGCCGCCGTAGCTCGCGGGCGCCAGCCAGCTCACGTACGCCTGGCCATTGCCCGCGGTGGGCACCACCGAGCGCGGCTGTCCCGGCACCGTGGGGTTCGGGATGCTCATGCCCGCCAGCGGCGTCACCAGGTCCGTCTCCACGGAGGCCTGGCCTTCGCCCATCGCGTTCACCGCGGACACCTTGAAGACGTAGGTGAAGCCGTTGTTCAGCCCCAGCACCGTGGCCTGCGTGTCGGGCACCTTCACCAGCGCGCCGCCGCACTCGGGCACGCAGCGCACGACGTAGTAGAGCAGGGGGCTGCCGCCGTCCGCGGGGGGCACCGTCCACGTCACCAGCGCGGAGGCGTCTCCGGGCTGGGCGACGACCTGCTTCGGTGCTTCGGGAGGGGTGAGCGGCGGGGGCGGCGCGTCCGGCCCGCCGCCGAAGTCGCACGCGCTCAACATCACCGCGAAGGCCAGACCCACCCACCCTCGCACTGGCATTGCCCGATGGCTGTTCATCCCTGCACTCCTGAAAGGACGCGGGATGTTATGCCGTCAACCCCACACTCCGAGTCAAGAGTAGTTGGAAAATTGTGGCAATTTTGTATGAACTGGAATTCGGGTATTAAGCCGACTAATCCCATTCTGCTAGGGAATCACAAGACCTCTGCGGATGGGAAACCCGCCCCCTGAGCACGGCTGGTGCGGGGGCGGCCGGCAGGCGCGGGCCCACTGACGGGTGTTGGGCTTCAGCGCACCCGCGCGGTAGGAGCCTCCGGGACCTGGGCGGGCGCGACGGGGGCCTCGGGCATCTGGGTCCCGGCCCAGTCGTTGGCGGAGCGGCCGCTGGCGTCGCGCAGGGCGGGGGAGGCACCCTGGTGGCGCAGCTGGTCGGCGACCTCCGTGCGGCCGAAGAGGACGGCGAACATCAGCGCCGTCTGGCCCAGGCGGTTGGTCTGGTCCACGGCACAGGGCTGGGCGCTCAAGAGCCGCACCACGTCCGCGTAGCCCTTGAAGGCGGCGCCCATGAGCGCGGTGTTGCCCCGGCTGTCACCCGCGCACGCGTCCGCACCGGCGGCGAGCAGCGCCTTCACCGTCCCCGTGTGGCCGTAATAGGCGGCCAGGATGAGGGGGGAGAAGCCCCGCGCGTCGCGGGCCTCCACGGGCGTGCCGGCCTTCACGAGCCCCTCCACGATGTCCGTCTCCCCTTCGCGCGCGGCGGCGAGCAGGTAGCGCTCCGCATCGCTGGTGGCGAGCAGCCTTCCGGTGGGCGTCGCCGGAGCGCGCAGGGACATCCACGCGGCGGTCAGCACCGTGCACACCAGCATCACCAGACCCAACGAACCGAGCAGCAGCTTGCGAACCATGAGGGCATCTCCAGCGAAGGACAGGTGAAGGGGAGACGAAGCCGCCGTCGTGCCACCGGCGGCCCCGGCGAAGTCAGGTCACGGCTGGTCGCGCGTGGCCAGCGGCGCGAGGGTGGCCTTCGCGTCGTCCAGCTTCACGTTCACGGCCCTGGCCAGGCGCGTGCCGTAGTCCACGTTGGCCGCGTAGAAGTGGCCCACCATGCGCGCCTTGACCTTCGCGTCGCGCACCTGGCCCAGGTCGCCGGCCAGGTTCTGGATGAGCCGCTCCTGCGCGGCCGCGTCGAGCGACGCCCAGAAGGCGCCCGCCTGCGAGAAGTTATCCGTCTTCGCGATGGGGCGCTGCTGCGTGGTGCCCGTCAACGGCGCGTTGGAGAAGAGGGCGGCGGGCGTGTCCGACGTCTCGCGCGTGACGCTGGGCTCGTAGTTCACGTCCGACTTCGTGTGGCCGCTGTTCATCGCACCGGCCTGGCTGTTGTTGTTCACCGCAGCGCGCGCGCGGTTCACCGGCAGCGACAGGTAGTTGGCGCCCAGGCGGTAGCGCTGCGTGTCCGCGTAGGAGAAGAGGCGGCCCTGCAGCAGCCGGTCCTCGGAGGGCTCGATGCCCGGCGGCATCACACCCGGGGAGAAGGCGGACTGCTCCGTCTCCTCGAAGAAGTTGTCCGGCATCTTGTTGAGGGTGAACCTGCCCAGCTTCACCGGGGGCAGCTTGTCCTTGGGCCACTCCTTGGTGGCGTCCAGCGGATCGAACGCGAAGCTCTCCAGGTCCTTCGGATCCAGCACCTGCACGCTCAGCTCCCACGAGGGGAACTTCCCGGCCTGGATGTTCGTGTAGAGGTCGTGTGTGGCGTGCTGGAAGTCCTGGCCGCCCAGCGTCGTGGCCTCCTCCGCGGTGAGGCCCTTCACGCCCTGCTGCGACTTCCAGTTGAACTTGACGTACTTCACCTGGCCCTTGGCGTTGACGAACTTGAAGGCGTGCACGCCGTTGCCGTCCATCTGCCGGTAGTTCGCCGGGATGCCCAGGTCCGAATAGAGCTGGGTGATCATGTGCGTGGACTCGGGCTGGTGGCTGAAGAAGTCGAAGTAGCGGCCCGGGTCCTGCCGGTTCGTGACGGGGGACGGCTTCAGCGAGTGCACCATGTCCGGGAACTTCATGGCGTCCCGGATGAAGAAGATGGGCAGGTTGTTGCCGACCAGGTCCCAGTTCCCCTCGTCCGTGAAGAACTTCAGCGCGAAGCCGCGAGGGTCGCGCAGCGTCTCCGGCGAGCCGCCGGGGTGGATGACCGTGGAGAAGCGCACGAACATCGGCGTCTTCTTGCCCTTCTGGGAGAAGACGGACGCGCGCGTGAGGTTGGAGAAGTCGCCGTAGCTTTCGAAGGAGCCGTAGGCGCCGACACCGCGCGCGTGCACCACGCGCTCCGGGATGCGCTCCCGGTCGAAGCGCGCGAGCTTCTCGATGAGGGCGAAGTCCTCCAGCAGGATGCCGCCGCGGGGGCCGGCCGTCTTGGAGCTCTGGTTCGTGCCCAGCGGCGCGCCAGAGTCGGTGGTGATGGGAGGAGGGTTGCCGGCCGCGAGGACGGGAGCGCCGGACAGCAGGACCGCGAGCATCAAGGAGCGTCGGTTCAAGGGAACTCCTGGGGGTTGACGGGGGAACCAGGACCACCCCAGAGCAGGTCCCATGCCGACGTGCCGACTCGTGTGATTCCAATGGGTTGGGTGTCGTTGATTCGCCGGAGTCACCGACAATTCGGTGGTCGAACCGAAATGGCGGTGGGTGTCGCCACCGCTTTATCGGTGTCGGAGCGTTCAGCGGAATATCGGTGCGGCGGCGTTCGCGTGATGCGTCTCGCCATTCAAGAGGCGCGGTGCGGCATCGTTCGCTGAGGGTGTGGGGGCTGCGTTCTTGAGCCGAAGCACGCGGCGCTCGGGTAGGGTGCGCGCATGTCAGGCCCGTTTATCGACGACGCGCGGATTGCCGAGGCGCGCAAGCTGGCGGACGAGATCGTCAATCCGATCTTCGACCTCATCCAACGCAACACCACTGTCTCCAATGAGCGCACCGTGTTGCGCTTCTTTGGCATCTCCGGCGCGGGTGCGCGAGGCGTGCCCCTGGCGAACCTCATGGTGGACAAGCTGAAGTCCGCCGGGGTGCTGAACCGGGGCGCTGCCTACTGGTACGGCCGCGCGCTGCAACTGGGCGCCAGCAGTCCGCTGGACGCCGTGGAGCGCATCACCGCGCTGCCCACGGACAAGCTGGGCGCGCTGTCGCCGGAGATGGAAGCGAACCTGCGCGACGCCGTGCGCGAGGAGGCCCGCGCGGCGATGACGGAGCTCAAGGCCCGCATCGCCCAGCGCAACGCCCTGCGCGAGCAGTTCCCCATGTCTCCCGCGCCGCACAAGTACGTCATCGTCGCCACCGGCAACATCTACGACGACGTGGACCAGGCGCGGGCCGCGGCGCAGGCGGGCGCGGACGTCATCGCGGTCATCCGCTCCACGGCGCAGTCGCTGCTGGACTACGTGCCCCACGGCGCGACGACGGAGGGCTACGGCGGCACCTACGCCACCCAGGAGAACTTCCGCGTGATGCGCGAGGCCCTGGATGACGAGAGCCGCAAGCTCAAGCGCTACATCCAGCTCACCAACTACTCGTCCGGCCTGTGCATGTCGGAGATCGCCTTCTGCGCGGCGTACGAGCGGCTGGACATGCTCCTCAACGACGCGATGTACGGCATCCTCTTCCGCGACATCAACATGCGGCGGACGTTCATCGACCAGTACTTCAGCCGCCGCATCTGCGCCCTGGCCGGCATCATCATCAACACCGGTGAGGACAACTACATCACCACCGCGGACGCCTACGACGCGGCCCACACCGTCATCGCCAGCCAGTTCATCAACGAGTGCTTCGCCAAGCGCGCGGGCCTCAAGGACTGGCAGCTGGGCATCGGGCACTCGTACGAGATCGACCCGTACCGCGACGACACGCTGCTCCTGGAGCTGTCGCAGGCGATGCTCGTGCGCCGCTGCTTCCCGGACGCGCCGCTCAAGTACATGCCGCCCACGAAGCACAAGGAGACGGACATCTTCTTCAGCCACGCGTACGACGTGATGGCGGACCTGGTGGCCATCTGGACGCGGCAGGGCATCCAGCTCTTGGGCATGATGACGGAGGCCATGCACACGCCGCTGCTCGCGGACCGGTACGTGGCGCTCAAGTCCGCGTCGTACATCCACCGCGCGGCCCGCGGCATCGACGAGGAGTTCACCGTCCGCGAGGACGGGAAGATCGCCAACCGCGCGCGCGAGGTCTTCGCCAAGGCGGAGGAGCTGCTGCGCGAGTGCCACTCGGAGGGCATGGTGGCGGCCATCGGCAAGGGGCGCTTCGGTGACGTGAAGCGCGAGGAGACCGGTGGCAAGGGCCTGGACGGCGTGCTGGAGAAGGCGCCGGATTACTTCAATCCGTTCCTGGAAATGCTGGAGGCGACATGATCCTGGGTACTTTCGTGGCCGTGATGCTGGCCGCGGGCGGCAGCGCGGATGCGTTGAGCAGCGTCACGGTGAAGAACATCGCGCTGAAGGCGCCGGCGGCGTGGACGCGCTCCAACATGGACGGCACGGAGAAGTTCCTGGCGCCCTCCGGTGACGCGTACTTCCTGGTGGACGTGGGCACGGTGCAGACCGCGGGCATGAAGGCGGAGCTGTGCCGCACGAAGATCCTCGCGAACATCGGCGGCGACAGCTGGACCATGCTGAAGGTGGGCGGCCAGCCGGCGGCCACCAAGACGGACACGGACGCGGCGCCGGACGGCAGCGGCAACGTGGACACGGTGACGTACGTGGGGTGCAACGGGAAGACGACCTGGTCCGTGGTCTTCTACATGGAGCAGGGCAAGAAGGACCGTTTCGCCGCGGTGGCCGAGAAGGTGGGCACCAGCGTGTCGTTCACGCCGCCCAAGAACAAGAAGGGGTAGTTCGATGGTGAAGCCGAGCAAGCAGATCATCCGCCCCTACGGCGACCGTCGCGACGACGGCATGGTGCAGCTGTCGTTCACGCTGCCGGTGCCGCTGTCGGAGAAGGCCAAGGAGGCCGCCGCCCAGTTCACGAAGAAGATGGGCTTCACGGACGTGAAGGTGGCCGCCGCCGAGCGCGCCGCGGACCAGTACACGTTCTTCGTCGTCTACGCCCGCTCCAACGTGACGCTGGACTACGCGGAGATCGACGTGCCGGAGGTGGTGGTGCGCAAGATGGGGTTCGACGACCTCAACGCGCTCATCAAGGAGAAGGTCCGCCGCCGCATCGTCGTCTTCGGCGCGTGCACCGGCACCGACACGCACACGGTGGGCATCGACGCCATCCTGAACATGAAGGGCTACGCGGGCGACTACGGCCTGGAGCGCTACCCCGGCTTCGAGGCGTTCAACCTGGGCAGCCAGGTGCCCAACGAGGACCTCATCAAGAAGGCCATGGCGAAGCACGCGGACGCCATCCTCGTCTCGCAGGTCGTCACGCAGCGCGACGTGCACAAGGACAACTCGCGCCAGTTCATCGACGCGGCGAAGGCGGCGGGCATCCACGGCAAGACGCTGCTCCTCTTGGGCGGGCCGCGCGTGGACCACAAGCTGGCGCTGGAGCTGGGCTTCGACGCGGGCTTCGGGCCGGGCACCAAGCCGTCGGACGTGGCGAACTACATCGTGCACGCGGTGATGAAGAAAGAGGGCACGGAGTCCGCGGACTCCCACTACCAGGGGGAACCCACGTGAGCACTGGCACGAAGGCGGTACTGCGGCTGCGCATGGGCAGCCATGACGCGCACTACGGCGGCAACCTGGTGGACGGGGCGCGGATGCTCGGTCTGTTCGGGGACGTGGCCACGGAGCTGTGCATCCGCTCGGACGGGGACGAGGGGCTGTTTCGCGCCTACGACTCCGTGGAGTTCCTGGCCCCGGTGTACGCGGGCGACTTCATCGAGGCGGAAGGGGAGATCGTCTCCGCGGGCAACACGTCGCGGAAGATGCGCTTCGAGGCTCGCAAGGTCATCAAGCCCCGGCCGGACGTGAACGACTCGGCGGCGGACGTGCTTCCGGAGGCGGTGGTGGTGTGCCGCGCTTCGGGCACCTGCGTGGTGCCCAAGGACAAGCAGCGGGTGAAGCGATGAGCAAGCCCATGGTCCTCACCGCCGCCCTGGTGGGCGCGGAGACGACGCGCGAGCAGACGCCGTACCTGCCCATCACTGCGGAGGAGATCGCGGAAGACGCGGCGAAGTGCCGCGAGGCCGGCGCGGCGATGGTGCACATCCACGTGCGGACGGCGGAGGGCAAGCCGTCGCAGGACGCGGAGCTGTTCCGCGCGGCCATCCGCGCCATCCGCAAGCGCACGGACGTGCTCATCCAGGTGTCCACCGGCGGCGCGGTGGGCATGGACGTGAACGAGCGGTGCGGCGGGCTGACGCTCACGGGCGCGGACAAGCCTGACATGGCCACGCTCACCACGGGCACGGTGAACTTCGGGGAGGAAGTATTTTGGAATCCCCGGCCGCTGGTGCGCGACATCGCGAAGCGCATCAAGAGCATCGGTCTCAAGCCGGAGCTGGAGTGCTTCGACGTTGGGATGATCGACGAGGCGCGCTACCTGGCGAAGGAAGGGCTGGTGGACCTGCCGGCGCACTTCGACTTCGTGCTGGGCGTGCCGGGCACGCTCCAGGCGCGGCCGGAGGTGTTGGACTTCATGATCGCCGCGCTGCCGGAGGGAAGCTCCTGGACGGTGGCGGGCGTGGGGCGCCAGCAGCTCCCGTTCGTGGAGGAGGCCGCGAAGCGCGGCGGCAACGCGCGCGTGGGTCTGGAGGACAACATCTACGTGTCCAAGGGCGTGCTCGCGAAGGGCAACTTCGAGCTGGTGGCGGAGGCCGCGAAGCGGGCCCGTGCCGCCGGCCGCGAACTCGCGACCCCCGAACAGGCCCGGCAGCTCCTGCGCCTGGGCTGAGACTTCGACGCGAGGCCCGGAAGCGGACGACGCCCCGGGCCCGCGTGTTTCAGGCGGCCCACGCCCAGCCGACGTGGCCGTCCGGGCGCACCAGCATGCCGCCCACGCCTTCGAGATCTGCGCGCCCCACGCGTGCGCGCAGCGTCGTCACCTGTGAGGGCCAGCCGGGTTCCCAGCGGGGCAGGGGGCGGGAGGCGTCCTCGCCCAGGCCCAGCAGCAGCCAACGGCCCGGGTGCAGCGCCGCGTAGAGCCGCGTGTCCGTGCCAAGCTCCATGTCGCTCAACCGCCGGCCGCTCCATTCCGGGAGCAACGACACCTCCGGCGCGGGTACTTCCAGCGGCGCGTACGCGACGTCGAGCGCCCCGATGTTGTCCGCGAGCTGGCGGTTCAGCCGGGGCTCACGAAGCAGGTCGCTCATCATCGCGCGCAGGGCCAGTGTCTCCCGCGTGGCGCCCATGAGCGCGGTCTGCGCGAGCGTGTTGTGGATCAGCGCTTCACCCACCGGACGTCGTTCGCGCGAGTAGCTGTCGAGCAGTGCCTCCGGCGCGCCATCCTTCACCACCGCCGCGAGCTTCCACCCCAGGTTCATCGCGTCCTGTAGGCCAACGTTGAGCCCCTGGCCTCCCGCCGGGAAGTGGATGTGAGCGGCATCCCCCGCCAGCAGCACGCGCCCGTCGCGATAGCGCTCCGCGAGCCGCGTCTCGTTGCCGAAGCGGGACAGCCACTGTGGGTCCCGCATCCCGAAGTCCGTGCCCGCGATGCGCAGCGTGCACTCCCTCAGCTCCTCCAGCGTGACGGGCTCGCGGACCGGCGCCTTCTCCCGGAGCGGATCATTCACGACGAGGCGGTGGACGCCTGGGGCCATGGGCACCACCATCACGCCGCCCCGTTCGTTCGCGATGCCGATGGCGGGTTGTGCCGGTGGCGAGCCCAACGTCACGTCCCCCAGCATCGCCGTGCGCGTCACGTCCGTCCCCGGGAACGGGATGCCCGCCAGCCTCCGCACCGCGCTCCGGGCCCCGTCCGCGCCCACCACGAAGCGCGCGCGGATCCGGAAGGTGCCCGCAGCCGTGGCGCCCTCCAGGTCCACGCCTTCGCCGTCCTGCCGCAGGGCCTCCACCGTATGGCCGCGCCGCACGGCCACACCCAGCTCCCGCGCCCGTTCCTCCAGCAGGGCCTCCGTCACCGCCTGCGGAAGGAACAGCGTGTAGGGGAAGCGCGTGTCCAGGACGCTGAAGTCCAGGCGCGTGTCGAGCATCGCGAAGTGCCCGGTGGGCAGCGGCCGCCCCCGCGCCAGGAACCGCCCCTCCAGCCCACGCAGCGCCAGCACCTCCAGCGAGCGCGGGTGCAGCGTCAGCGCCCGCGACTCGCGCACGGCCTCCGTGCGCCGCTCGAACACCTCCACCCGAACCCCCGCCAGCGCCAGCTCGCACGCGAGCCACAGCCCGGTGGGACCTCCTCCCACCACCGCCACATCCAGGACCTCCGCCATGACCGACCTCCCGCCCGAAGGCGTCAAACTAACGTTGTTAGGGATCGACTAACGCTGTTAGTTTGTCAAGCCAGCGAGGGCCTTCCAGGGCATGCGAATCCAGCGGGAGCAGGTGGTGGCGGCGGCGTGGACGCTGCTGGACGAGCACGGCCTGGAGGGCCTCACGATGCGCGTGCTGGCGAAGGCGCTCTCCATCCAGGCGCCGTCGCTGTACTGGCACTTCCCGGGCAAGCAGGCCCTGCTGGACGCGATGGCGGACACGCTGGTGCAGGACGTGGCGAGGACGCTGACGGCGGACTCGCCGTGGGAGCCGGTGGTGCGCACCGTGGCGCAGGAGCTGCGGCGCGCGTTCCTGGCTCACCGGGACGGCGCCCGCGTCTACGCCGGCACCCTCGTGGTGTCCGAGCACACGCTGCGCGTCTCCGACACCGTCATTGGCGCGCTGACGCGAGCGGGGCTCGACTCGCGGGCAGCGGGCTGGGCGGCGTTCACGGTGCTCGACTACGTGCTGGGCTTCACCATCGAGGAGCAGGGCTTCACCGCGCAGGACGCCGAAGCGCGGGAGCGGGAAGGGGCACTGCGCCAGCTCGCCTCTGCGCGCTATCCCCACGCGGCCGGCGCGGTGGACGCCATCCTGGACCGCGACTTCGAGCGGCGCTTCGCCTTCGGGTTGGACCTGTTGGTCGCGGGCATCCGCGCGCGGCTGTCCACGCCCTAGCGCGAAGTCCTGTCAGGAGTCCGGCGCGCATTTCGTCTCGCTGCCCGGCACGCAGCGCACCCGCGGACACCGCCTGTTCATCCGGCTGTCCCCCCGGGACGGCTCGGGCATCATGCCGCGCATTCCTCCCGGCCTGACGGGAGCCCACGGGGAGTCGCGAAGCGATGGACACGGGACTGCAGGGCAAGGGTGTGCTGGTGACGGGCGGCGCGGGCGGCATCGGCTCCGCGCTGGTGCGCGCGTTCGCGGGTGAAGGCGCGAAGGTGGCGGTGCACTACCACCGCAGCCAGGAGAAGGCGGCGGCGCTCGCGCGCGAGGTGGGCGGCACGTCGGTTCGCGCGGACCTCACGGTGGAGGCGGACGTGGACGCGCTGGTGCCCCTGGCGGTGAAGGACCTGGGCCGGCTGGAAGTGCTGGTCTGCAACACCGGCGTGTATCCCGCGCCCGACGAGCCGCTGTGGACGATGTCGCTGGAGCGCTGGCGCCGCACGCTGGCGCAGAACCTGGACAGCGTGTTCCTGAGCTGCCGCGCGTTCCTGCGCCACGTGGAGACGACGCGCATGGGCACCATCGTCATCATCAGCTCCACGGCGGGCCTCTTCGGCGAGGCGGGCCACACGGACTACGCGGCGGCGAAGGGCGCGCTCGCGGCCGGCTTCGTGAAGAGCCTGAAGAACGAGCTGCACCGCATTGCCCCCATGGGCCGCGTGAACGTGGTGTGCCCGGGCTGGACGGAAGTGGACCGCAACCGCGCCAAATTGGTGGACCCGGAGTTCGTCGGCCGCGTCACGCGGACGATGCCGCTGCGCAAGGTGGGGCAGCCGGAGGACGTGGCGCGCGTCGTGGTGACGCTCGCGTCGGATCGCATCTCCGGCCACGTGACGGGTGAGGTCGTCACCGTGGCTGGAGGCATGGAAGGACGGGTGCTGCATGAAGACTGAACTGGACGTGCGGACGTACAACCGCGAGGCGTGGAACGGCGAGGTGGGCCGGGGCAACAAGTGGACGCTGCCGGTGGCCCCGGAGGTCATCGCCGCCGCGCGACGGGGTGACTGGAGCGTGGTGCTCACCCCGACGAAGCCCGTGCCGCGCGCGTGGTTCGGGGACCTGAAGGGCAAGGACCTGCTGGGCCTGGCGAGCGCGGGCGGTCAGCAGTGCCCGGTGTTCGCGGCGGCGGGAGCGCGCGTCACCGTGTTCGACAACTCGCCCGCGCAGCTGGCGCAGGACCGGAAGGTC
This sequence comes from Corallococcus macrosporus, assembly GCF_017302985.1. Classification (NCBI taxonomy): domain Bacteria; kingdom Pseudomonadati; phylum Myxococcota; class Myxococcia; order Myxococcales; family Myxococcaceae; genus Corallococcus; species Corallococcus macrosporus. The sequence continues at coordinate 490,323 of NZ_JAFIMU010000010.1, read as the reverse complement.
GCCGAGCGCGAGGGCCTGGAGATGAAGTACGTGGAGGGCGACATGCGGGACCTGTCCGCGTTCGCCGACGGGAGCTTCGACCTCATCTTCCACCCGTGCTCCAACTGCTTCGCGGAGGAGATCCGCTCCGTGTGGCGCGAGGCCTTCCGCGTGCTGCGTCCAGGAGGCGTGCTCCTGTCCGGCATCTGCAACCCGGTGCGCTACCTCTTCGATCCGGCCGAGGAGGAGAAGGGCGTGATGCGGCTGAAGTACCCGATGCCGTACTCCGACTTCACCAGCCTCACGGACGAGGAGCGCCGCCGCTACATGGACAAGGACGAGCCCATGTGCGTGGGACACTCGCTGGAGGATCAGCTGGGCGGACAGCTGGACGCGGGCTTCGTGCTCACGCACCTGTTCGAGGACAAGTACGAGGGGACGAAGGACCTGCTCTCCACGTTCCTGTCCACCTTCATGGCCACGCGTGCCCTGAAGCCCGCCTCGCGGCTGTGAAAACAGGGCGATTTAACCTTCGGCGGGCTCCGGGGTCTTGAGTGTCAGAGCGCGACGGGAAGCAGGCGGCACGGCTGCTCCCGGCGCGTTTTGACCTGAACCCGGAGTCCACACACCATGTCGCTCAAGTCCATGCTTCGCGGTACCGCCGTCGCCACGCTGCTCCTCGCCGTGCCCGTGCTCGCCCAGACGGCCGCGCCGTCCGGCTCCGCCAACACGGCGGGCCAGTGCGAGGGACGCCGGGGCAAGCACGGCGGAGGCCACAGGTTCGGCCGCATGGAGCACCGCCTGGACAAGCAGGTCGCGGAAGGGCGCCTGACGCAGGCCCAGGCGGACAGCTTCAAGGCGGAGGCGAAGCAGCTCCACGAGGAGATGAAGGCCGCCCGCGCCGCCGCCAACGGCCAGGTGGACGAGACCCAGCGCGCGCAGTTCAAGGAGCGCCGCAAGGCCCTGAAGCAGAAGATCCGCGCGGCGCTGGCGCCCACGCAGCAGGGCGCCTGAGGTCCCGCCGTGAGTGGGGGACGTGACGCGAGGGCCCCGGCCGGCACAGACTGACCGGGCCCTTTCGTCCGCGGGAGCCCCCATGTTTCGCAGCCTGCTCGTCGCCCTCGTCTTCCTGACCGCTGGCTGCCGCGCGCACTCCAGCGCGACCGAGGCCGCGGTGACGGCGCGGCAGGCCCCGGTGGACGCGCCGGACGAGGCCGAGTCGTCGGTGGTGCTGGTGGCGGACGCGGAGCTCCAGCGCGTGCAGAAGCGCGCCCAGTACATCGTCGAGTCGGAGCAGGGCGCCATCCGCGCCACGGACCTGCTGCTCGCGCGTCCGGACCTGGACCGCTCGCGGATGAACTGGTTCTTCACCGTGCCGCGCGGCAACGCCTGGTACGCCGTCTTCGGCCGCTTCAACCCGCAGGACGCGTTCGTCCCCGCGTACGCATACCGCGCGCCCATCGAGTTCTCCGGCGAGATGGAGGACTTCCCCGTGGAGTCCCTGCCCGAAGGCATGGACGCACTGGCCCGCGCGGTGAGCGCCGCCTGCGAGCGCGTCTTCCAGGTGCACGGCCGCAAGCAGCTCAACCCCGTCGTCGTGGAGGAGGACGGCGGCATCACCGTGTACGTGCTCCAGGGCTTCGATGACTCGAACCTGTACCTGCTGGGCGGCGACTTCCGCTTCAAGTTCAGCAAGGACGGCCGCCAGCAGCTCCAGGAGCTGCCGCTGCATCAGGGGCTCATCCCCGTGTCCGTCGCGCCCGACGCGGACGGGGAGGTGCCTCCCTTCTCCGCGCACGCGCACGTGCTCTTTCCGGGACCGCTGGAGACGGAGCTCGCGCTGGTGATGCTCTATCCCGCGCTGGGCGGCCTCTTCGTCGGCGCGGCGGACCAGGACTGCGTCTACGCGCTGTCGCCCGACGGCACCATCCGCGCCGTGCGCCTGAGCCGGGAGGAGGTCCTGCGCGAGCTGCGCCCGGACGGCACCTTCTCACCGCCCGAGGCCCTGAAGGCCGAGCCGGGGCCCGGCTCGGACGTGGTGCTCTGAACAGCTTCCGCCGCCGCACTGTTGAGCTTCGTTCAGGCCCTTCGCGTCCAGCCGGCACCGTGCGCGGGTGGGGTGCTTGAGTTCGCCGCCTCACGAGCAGGAGGACGCGAATGGCGTTGCAGAACGACTACCAGGACGTGCTGGACGTGGCGAAGAGCGTGGGCGCGAAGATCGAAACGCGCGAGGAGAACGGCAAGCTCGTCATCAAGGGCTCCGTGGACCACGCCTTCGACCGCGATCGCATGTGGGATCAGATCAAGGCGAAGCACCCGAAGTGGAACGACGAGATCATGGTCATGCTCACCGTGACCCACGCCGAGCCCTACGGCCTGTACACCGTGAAGTCCGGCGACACGCTCAGCAAGCTGGCCAAGGACATCTACGGGGACATGAAGCTGTACCCGAAGATCTTCGAGGCCAACAAGGATCAGCTCAAGGACCCGGACCACATCAAGGTGGGCCAGGTCCTCAAGCTGCCGCCGAAGACCATCGCCAACCGCGCCTGAGCCGCGGCGAGGAACGGAGGCCCGTCCTGCCAATTCATCAAGGGCAGTACGGGCACTCCACCGTGGCCTCGAGCGAGTCGTAGACGAGGCAGTTCTGGTCCGCGGCGTCGTTGTTCTTCTGCTGGCAGCGGTAGTTCCACACGGACGCGCACTGGGTATAGACCTGCGCATCGCCAGTCGGCCCCTGGTACGTGGACGTGCAGGTGCCGCCCGAGCTTCCGCCCGACACGGTGCAGCTGAAGGGGTCCGTGCCGCTGGTGCACTTGAGGCCGGAGCAGGTGGTGCCGCTGCCCATCCACTTGCCTGAACAGCTGGACGCCGACGTGCGCTGATCACACAGCACGCGGTTCAGGTTCGAGTCGTAATAGGCACACGCGCCGCTGCCGTTGCCGCCGCCACCTCCGCCACCACCACCGCCGCCGCTGGAGCCTCCGGAGGGCGTTCCCCAGCTCCACTCGGGCGACCTCGGCTCGGAGTAGCTCTCCAGCGTGACCGTGCCTTCCGGGAAGCCCACGTCCTCGCACGAGTCGCCCTCGAAGTAGCCGCAGTAGTCCCAGCCGTCGCACCAGAAGTCGCGGCACTCGTCCGAGGTGTCATCGTTGCAGAAATAGACGCTGGAGCCATGGACGCAGGCGCCCTGTTCGGCGAAGCACCCGGGCAGCATGAGGCCCACGGCGAGGGCCAGGAGGAGGACGGAGGTGACGCGGCGAGGAGATGGATTCATGCCGCCGGAGGGTAGCTGCAAGCCGCCGCTGGATTCAGCTGGGTCAGCGGCACCACAGGCCTAGAGGCCTCGCAGGCGCGCGGCCCAGGCGAGGTACGCGCCTCGCGGATCCACGAGCGGATCCCGGAAGAGGGCGCGGATCTCCGCGGTGTCCACCTGGCCGGCGTCGAAGGCACGGTAGAGGCTGTCCCCCAGGAGGTAGCCGAGCGCGTGGCTGACACCGTGGAACAGGCGGTCGCGGCGCAGGGGGAGGAGCTTCACGGCCTCGTCGGGGGCCTCGGACTCCGTGGCCTTGTGGGCCAGGACGAAGGCGGCGATCTGCCGCTCCAGGCCCCGGGCCTCACCGAAGCGCCGGGCCCACTCCGTGACGCTGGGGCAGGTGCGGCGCGGGTTGATCAGCTTGGAGCCGAAGAAGCCCAGGGCCTCTTCCAGGCACCGCGCGTAGAAGGCCTCGGACGCGCCGCGCGGAGCGTCCATGGCGTCGCCCACGGCGCAGTGGCGCACGAAGTGGGCGGCCTCCTCCGCGGCGTGGTTGAGGGACAGCGACGCGAGCCAGGCCGTGCGCGCGCGGGGGATGTAGCCGCTCTCACGCGACAGGATGTGCTTGCGCAGCTGGGCCAGCTCCGCCTGGGTGAAGCGGCCCCGCCGGCGGATGCGGGCGAGCACGTCGCTGTCCGCCACCGTCGTCACCTCCACCGAGTCCAGCTCGCGGCCCACGGGCACGCCCGCGAGCCCGCCGATGAGCTCCGCCATGTCGCGGAAGCGCTCCGCGGCGCTGCGGTCCAGGAGGGGCGCGTCGTCGCCTTCGGCCTCCAGGTAGTCCAGGAAGCTCTGCTGGCAGAGCACGGGCGAGGCGTTCATCAGGCACAGCGCGCCGTCCGCCAGCTCCACGGCCTCCGCGCCGCCCAGCCGGCCCTCGCGCGCGAGGCGCCACCAGAGGCCCTCGGCGTTCTGGTACACGACGAGCCCACGGCGCGGGTGGGCGTCACCCAGTGCGCGCTCCACCTGCGCGGGGAGGTGGCAGGGCGCGGCGTGGAACTGGCCCACCAGCACCATCACCAGCGGGACGTCCTCCGCTCGGGCCACGTGCGCGATGCGCTCCGCGGCGAAGGCGTCGCGCAGCGCGAGCGAGCGCTCTCCCTGGGCCCGCCGGTCGATGGCGGCCACCTGGAGCTTGTGGCGCTTCGCGAAGCCCAGCACGGCGCGGATGCCGGCGCCGGGACCGAAGCCCGGGGTGGGGCCGTGGCCCAGGCGCGACAGGAGGGTGCGCTCGGGCAGGCGTCCGGCGAGGTACGCGTCGAGGGCCGACTGGTGACGGCCTTCCACGCACTCGAGCGCCAGCACGACGCGGCGTCCGGAGGCGAGGGCGCGCTCGACGAGGTCCAGGTAGGTCTGCTGGGCGAGCGGCAGCGTGTGGTAGTCGCCGACGTAGACGAGGTCCGACGCGGCGATGCGCTGATGCACGTGGGTCAGCGGGACCACGCGCTGGTAGGTGCTCGTGCGCCGGCGGTAGCGGGCCTCGTAGGCGCGGAAGGCTTCGGTGCGGCCTTCGACCACCCGGGCGATCTGGGCGCGTTGGCGGCGGAAGAGGGCGAGGTGAAGGGCTAGCGACGCGCGCATGGAGCGACAGGCACCGTCGCATGCGCTCGCGGGGGCGGCAAAAAATCGGCGGGGCGTGGGCAGAGGTGCCTTGCTTGACTCGCATGGCCCTGCAACGGACCATCGTCGTCAATCTTGCAGACCGTTCTTCCTCGCACGCTCATCCTCTGGGCCGTGGTGTTCGTCGCGGCCTCCGTCCACGCGCAGGAGCCCGCGCTGTTGCACGCGCCGCCGCAGCGCGCGGAGGCCCGGCAGCCCCTCCAACTGGATGCGACGCTGGTGGACGGCGGCAAGGTGCTGGAGCTCTTCGTCCGCTATCGCGGCCCGGGAGAGCCGTACGTCCAGGTCCCGATGGAGTTGCAGTACGGGGACCTGTACCGCGCGCTGATCCCCGCGGAGCACATGGTGCCACCCGGCGTGGAGTACTTCGTCGAGGCGGCGATGGTGGATGGAGCGCGCACGCCGCTCTTCATGTCCGCGCTCCGGCCCGCGAGGGTGATGGTGGGAGCGCAGCCCCCGGAGCCTCCACCGGCAAGGACGCCGCCGGGCCGCAGGGGAAGCCGTGAGGAGCCGAAGTCCGCGCCCGACATCGATGCCTTCACGCCGCCGTCGGGGGCAGGGGAGGACGACGCAACTTCGGCACCGCCACCCGCGAGGATCGGGACTGCCGCTCCGAATGCCACCGGGACGCGCATGGATGGAACGGACGCGCGTGCATCGACCCACGCGGGGACTTCCGATTCGCGGACGTCGAATCGCCCGGACAGCACCGACTCCCGCGCGGGGACCTCCGACTCACGAGCATCCAGCACCTCGAACGGGACGGACTCGCGCTCGTCGAACCGGACGGCGACCTCTGACTCGCGAGCCTCAAGCACCGTGAACGGTGCGGACTCGAACCGGGCCGGGACCTCTGACTCGCGTACATCGAGCACCGTGAACGGTACGGACCCGCGCTCGTCGAACCGGACGGGGACCTCCGACTCACGCACCGCCAGTGGCGCGGACGCGCGGGCTTCGGGCCGCATGGACGGCACGGACCGGACGGGAAGCTCCGACTCGCGCACGACAGGTGGCCCGAACGCGCGGGCTTCGGGCCGGATGGATGCTTCCGACTCGCGTGCAGCCAACTCCGACGACGCGATGGCCGCGCTCAACGCGGACCTTCCTCCGGACACCCGCGCCGACTCCTCGCGCACCGCCCTGGACGACGACCTGGCGCTCTACAGCGCGGAGGACGTGCTCGCGGTGACGACACTCCAGGAGGAGGCCGTGCGCACCGTGCCGGCCATTGGTGCTTCCTTCAACCGCTCGCAGATGGTCGCACTGGGGGCCCGCACGGTGGCGGACGTGCTGGACGTGGTGCCCGGCGTGTCCGTCAGCCGCGACGTGCAGGGCTTCCACCGCACCGCCATCCGGGGCCTTCGCAACGACGCGGAGGTCCTCTTCCTCCTCGACGGCCACCGCCTCAACAACTTCTTCGACGGCAAGGCGCTCATGAACCTGCCGGTGGAGAACCTGGAGCGCATCGAGGTCATCCGCGGCCCCGGCTCCGCCATCTACGGCGCGGGCGCCTTCCAGGGCGTCGTCAACCTCGTCATGAACCACGCCAACGGCGTGCGCGGCGCCGTCTCCACCGGCGGCGTGCCCCGCGACGACGGCCGGCTCGCGCTCGCCACCGACGGCCACCTGTCCGCCGCGCACTCCACCGGCGACCTGCGCCTGTTCGCGGACCTGGACCTCTGGACCCAGGAAGGGGACTCGCTCGTCATCAACCACGACGCGCTCGACGACGAGGCCGTGGACCAGGGCCTGCGCGACGTGGACGAACCCGCGGGCCGCACCCGCGACGGACGGTTCCTCGTGAACGCGGGCGGTGGCGTGTCCTACGGCCTGGACAGCGCCGGCCGCGTGGGCGTCACCGCGCGCTACCTCTCCGAGAAGCGCGATGCCCTCGTCGGCCTGTTCGACACCGTGGGCAATGACTCCCAGCTGTCCTGGAGCGTGCTCCTCGCCGACCTCACCTGGGAGCGCTCCCTCTCCAGCGGCGGCCAGGTGCGCGCCCGGCTGGGCTTCGACCAGCAGTCCACCGACCGCCTCTTCCAGCTCACCCCCCACGACTTCCGCACCGGTGACGGCGCGGACCGCCTCTTCCCGGACGGCCTCCAGGAGCAGACCCAGGTCACCGTGCGCACCGTGACCGCCTCCGTGGACGCGGACCTCGCGCTGGCGAAGGAGAACCACCTCACGCTGGGGCTCGTCGCCGAACAGCAGTCGCTGTCCCGCTACGACTACACCACGAACTACACGCTCGACGGCCGCCTCCTCCCCAGCCCCACCGCCCCGGAAGGGCTCGTGGACCTCACGCAGGGAGCGGCCTCCCGCCGCCTCAACCTGGGCCTCTCCGCGCAGGACCAGTGGACCGTGCTGTCCGCGCTCACGCTCACCTTCGGCCTGCGCCTGGACGCCACGCAGCTGCCCGACGTGGACGCGGGCTCGCTCGACGCCAGCAAGATGGTGGTGCGCGTGAACCCGCGCGTGGGCCTGGTCATCGCCGCGTCGGACGCGCTGGTGCTCAAGGCGCTGTACGGCCGCGCCTTCCGCGCCCCCACCCCGCAGGAGCTGGTCGAGCGCATCCCCGACACCGACTACAACCAGGGCCGCTTCGAGGGAAACCCGCTCCTGAAGCCCACCACCGTGGACACCTTCGAGCTGGGCATGGACCTGGTCCAGGCCGCGGGCGACACCCGCGTGCGCGTGCGCGCCAACGCCTTCCTCCAGAACTTCGCCTCGCCCATCACCCCGGTGGACACCAGCGGCAACATCGTCCCCTTGCGCAACCGCGAGCTGGGCGTGCGCGTGTACGGCGTGGAGGCGGAGGCGCGCCTGGAGGCGTCCAAGCGCGCCGTCGCGTGGGTCAACGCCAGCCTGTCGCGCGCGCAGGACCTGGAGCTGCCGGAGCAGTCCCGCCTGCTCACGGACGTGCCCCAGGCGCGCTTCAACGCGGGCGTGTCCATGCCGCTGGGGGACTGGCTGAACCTGGACGTGGTGGTGCGCTCCGGCGCCGAGCGCCGCAACAACAACCGCTCCACCCTGGAGCTCATCCGCCGCTATGAGATTCCCGCGTACAGCCTCATCACCGCGCAGCTGCGCACCGAGCCCATCTGGGAGCACTTCGAGGTGACGCTGTTCGCGCAGAACCTCTTCGACCACGACCTGCGCGACGACGTGCCCCGCCCGGACCGCGTCACCGGCCTGCTGCCGCGCGAGGGCGTGTCCGGCTACCTCACCCTGAGGGCCTTCTACTGATGGACCGCCGCCACCTCACCGCCGCGCTAACGGCCCTCGCGCTCTTGCCCGGGTGCCTCGCGTACAACGACTCCTGCACCCCGCTGGTGGACGACCCCGACGCCGTCGTGGGCTACCTGGGGGAGGAAGTGCAGCTGGGAAGCGCCTTCGCCCGGCACGACAACAACGCGCTGGGGCAGCTGGCCGCGGACGCGTTCCTCCACGCGGAGGACGGCGCCGCGAAGCCCACGGAGCTGGGCATCATCAACGGCGGCTCGCTGCGCGACGAGGGCCTGTGCGTCACCCGCACGTCCCTGCGCACGGGGCCGCTCACCGACGGCGTCCTGCACGAGGTCATCCTCTTCGAGAACCTCGTCGTGACGGTGGACCTCACGGAGAAGCAGCTCGTGGCCCTGTTCGAGCACTCCGTGGAGGCGCTGGCCCTGGAAGGGCAGGCCATCGTGTCGCCGTCCGGCGCGTTCCTCCACGTGTCCGATGGCACCTCCCTGCGCGTGGACTGCGCGCGCCCGGTGGGCCAGCGCGTGACGGAGCTGCGCGTGAAGGGCCGCACCGTGTCCCTCCCCGCGCGCGACGACGCGTCCATCCGCTACCGCGTGGCGATGTCCACGTTCGTGCTGGAGGGAGGGGACGGCTACGGCGGCATCCTGGGCAACGCGGGACAGGACCCGGACCGCAACCCGGTGACGGCGCGCAAGCTGGGCGGCACGGACGCCAACATCACGGCGGCGTACATGAAGAGCACCTATCCCAGCCCGGTCCAGGCGCTGAAGGAAGCCCCGCGCATCGTCTTCGACAACTGTGCCCGGCCCGCCCGGCCCGCTCCGCGCTGAAGCCTGCGCGCGGTGTCGGACTGCGGGGGCCGGGGAGGACGGGGCCCTACGGCTTGGAGGGCTCGTCCGAGGAGGCCGGGGCGCTGGTCGTCACCACCGCCGGAGCGGAGGTGGCCGTCTGCGCCGCGGGGGCCACCGGCCGTGGAGGCAGGGGGCCGAGCACGTCATTGACCGAAGGCATCCGACGGATGTCGGCGCGGGCGACCTTCCACGCCTGCTGGACGATCCATGACAGGGAACGATCCTGCCGGGTCGCCTCGCGCTGGATCTCTTCCAGCATGTCCTCGGGAAAATAGAGTGACTGCTTGCGATGATCCGTGGTGGCCATGGCCCTGCCTTACGGCCTTTCTTCGCGCGGGTCCGTGCGCTCGTCGCCCGTGACGTCGTTCACGGCAGGGAATGACTTGATGCGGTCGCGGGCGATCTTCCAGGCCTGCTGCACCACCCATGAGAGGGAACGGTCCTGCCGGTTCGCCTCCTCCTGGATCTCCTTCAGCATCTCCTCGGGGAAGTACAGCGACTGCTTGCGCTTGTCGGTGCCTGCCATGCCTGGGTCTCCGGGGCGGATTCGAGGTGACGACCTGAACACACCGGAGCGGTTATCCGACAGACGCCCTGAAGGGTCAACGGTTTCGGAGCAGTCAGGCGTGCGCCCGTGGGCTGAACGCTCCGCTTCCGACAATGCATGACACGCGAAAAGAGAAACGCCCCGGCCTCCACGAGGGAGACCGGGGCGCTTCGGAAAGAGGGACCGCAAGGAGCGAATCTCCAAGCGGCCCCGTGGACCCAGAGGGGGAGGGGGGGGACCCCTAGGTCCAACGTCATGAAGTCCAGAACGTCCAACCAACAACCGTGAGGCGCCGTTCTATTTCCGCCCCGCGTCCATCCATTGTGGGAATCATGGAATCAATCCCACGCCTTCCGTCCACCGCGACTCTGTAACCCGGCCATCTGACACTCCATTCCGAACGCTGACGCCATGCCTCCCGCGTCTCCTGAACGCCCCACGCTGACCGCCGCGCTCGCCCGCTCCTATGCCGAGCACGGCCTCGCCTCGCGCTCGGTGCTGCTCGCGGTCTCCGGAGGCGCGGACTCCACCGCGCTCCTCGTGGGGACCGCGCGCGTGCGGGACGCGCTGGCGCTGCGCGTGGAAGTGGCGACGGTGGACCATGGCCTCCGGCCGGAAGCCGCGCGGGAGGTGACCTCCGTCGTGGGGCTGGCCGCACGCCTGGGCCTGACCTGCCACGTCCGGAAGCTCGCGCTGTCGCCCGGGGCGGGCGTGGAGGCCCGGGCCCGCGAGGCGCGCTACGCCACCCTGGAGGTCCTGCGACAGGAGCGCGGGCTGGACGCCATCGCCACCGGCCACACGCTCGATGACCAGGCGGAGACGCTGCTCATGCGCCTGTCCCGGGGCGCCGCGCTCCGGGGCGCGCGGGGCATCCACGCGCGTGTGTCCGCGCTCGTCCGGCCGCTGCTCACGTGCTCGCGCGAGGACGTGCTCGCCTTCCTGGCCACCGAGGAGGTGGGGTTCGTGAGCGATCCGATGAACGCGGACCCCTCCCTCTTCCGCACGCGCATGCGCCAGGACGTGCTGCCCGCGCTCCACCGCGCGGCGGGCTTCAGCACCGTGGCGCACCTGGCCACCTTCGCCCGGCTCGCCTCCGAGGACGAGGCCCTGCTCGCCGGGCTGGCGGACGCGGCGTGGGAGCGGCTGGCCCTGGAAGGAGGCGGCCTGGACGCGGTGGGGCTGCGGGCGCTGGAGCCGCCCTTGTCGCGCCGCGTGCTCGCACGGCTGTTGCTCACCTCGGGCGCGCGGGTGGACCACGCCACGCTGGAGCGCGGGCGCGACGTGGTGGCGCGGGGCGGCGTCATGCCGCTCAGCGACGGCTTCCAGCTCAAGGCCACCGGCGGGCGGGTGCGCTGCGTGGGGCCCGGACGCCAGGCGCCACCCATGCCGCTGGTGCTCGCGGGGCCAGGGGCGCAGGGGGACTTCGGCGCGTGGCGCTTCCAGGTGGCGGAAGGATCCGCGCCCCCGGGCGTGTTGGCCCTGGTGTTGGAGGAGGGGACGGCGTGGCCACTCACGGTGCGTTCGAGGAAGCAGGGCGACCGCGTCCGGACGCGCGCGGGCCACCGCAAGGTGCAGGACGCGCTGGTGGATGCCCGCGTTCCCGCGGAGGCGCGCGACGCGCAGCCGGTGGTGGTGGACGCGCGCGGTTCGCCGCTGTGGCTTCCCGGGGTCCTGCCGCGCTTCGTCGAAGCTGGCGCGGTGCCTTGCCGACACTCGCTGTGGGCATTCCCGCCGGCTTCAAGCGAACGGAAGACCCCTCCGTTATAGAGTCGAAGCTTCGAAACGGGGGATGGTCGCGGTCCCCTAAATAGTTGAGGGCTTTTTGCTGTTGCTGATACGGTCCGTCGCTGGCCTGCACACGGGCGGGCGCCGGGCACATGACGAAACTCGCCGGGGTTCTTCCTGGCACGGCCCTCATCCCGCCGAGTACCGAAAGGGCAGCTGAAACGTGCGTTCGACCTACAAGACCATCGGGCTCTGGGTCATCCTGATCGTCCTCTTCGTCGCCTTCTACAATTTCTTCTCGCAAGGCAACGAGCAGGTGCAGGAACCGACCTTCACCCAGCTTCTGACGAAGGTGGAGGAGAAGAAGGTCCGGGCCGTCTCCGTCAAGGGCAACACCTACTCCGGCACGTTCAGCGACTCGAACGACAAGTTCCGGACGACGGGTCCCGCGCCGGACGTGGCCGTGCTCAACCAGCTCCGCGCCTCCGGCGTGGACGTGAAGTACGAGCGCGAGGAGCAGAACAGCCTCTGGCTGACCATCCTCGGGCAGTGGATGCCCGTCGTCTTCCTGTTCCTGTTCTTCATCTTCTTCATGCGCCAGCTCCAGGGCGGCAGCGGCAAGGCGATGACGTTCGGGAAGTCCAAGGCGAAGCTCCTGAGCGAGAGCCACAACAAGGTCACGTTCGCGGACGTGGCCGGCGTGGACGAGTGCAAGGAGGAGCTGGAGGAGATCGTCGCCTTCCTCAAGGACCCCAAGAAGTTCACCAAGCTGGGCGGCCGCATCCCCAAGGGCGTCCTGATGATGGGTCCCCCGGGCACGGGCAAGACGCTGCTCGCCCGCGCGGTGGCCGGTGAAGCGGGCGTCCCGTTCTTCTCCATCTCCGGCTCGGACTTCGTGGAGATGTTCGTGGGCGTCGGTGCCAGCCGCGTTCGCGACCTCTTCGAGCAGGGCAAGAAGAACGCCCCCTGCATCATCTTCATCGACGAGATCGACGCCGTGGGCCGCCACCGTGGCGCGGGCCTGGGCGGCGGTCACGACGAGCGCGAGCAGACGCTCAACCAGCTGCTGGTGGAGATGGACGGCTTCGAGTCCAACGACGGCGTCATCCTCATCGCCGCCACCAACCGTCCGGACGTGCTGGACCCGGCGCTCCAGCGCCCGGGCCGCTTCGACCGCCGCATCATCGTCCCCCGTCCGGACCTCAAGGGCCGCCTGGGCGTGCTGAAGGTGCACACCCGCCGCGTGCCGCTGGCCCCGGAGGTGGAGCTGGAGGTCATCGCCCGCGGTACGCCCGGCATGACGGGCGCGGACCTGGAGAACCTGGTCAACGAGTCGGCCCTGATGGCCGCGCGCCAGAACAAGGAGCGCGTGGACCTGGCGGACTTCGAGCAGGCGAAGGACAAGGTCTTCATGGGCCCGGAGCGCCGGTCCATGATCATGACCGACAAGGAGAAGCGGAACACGGCCGTCCACGAGGCCGGCCACGCGCTCCTCGCCAAGCTGCTGCCCGGCTGCGACCCGCTGCACAAGGTCACCATCATCCCGCGCGGTCAGGCCCTGGGCGTCACCTGGAGCCTGCCCACCGAGGACAAGGTGAACGGCTACCGCAAGCAGATCCTCGACCAGATCACCATGGCCATGGGTGGCCGCATCGCCGAAGAGCTCATGTTCAACGAGATGAGCAGCGGCGCGGCGAACGACATCGAGCGCGCCACGGAGACGGCGCGCGCCATGGTGTGCCGCTGGGGCATGAGCGAGAAGATGGGCCCGCTGGCGTTCGGCAAGAGCGACGGTGAGGTGTTCCTGGGCCGCGACTTCAACTCGTCCAAGGACTACTCCGAGGACACCGCCCGGCAGATCGACGCGGAGGTCCGCAGCATCGTCGTGGGCTGCTACACCACGGGCAAGCAGCTGCTGACGGACAAGCTGGACGTGCTCCAGCGCGTGTCCGACGCCCTGGTGGAGTACGAGACGCTCGACGCGGAGGACGTGAACATCATCCTCCAGGGTGGCCAGCTCACCCGTGAGCGTCCGGCGCCGCGCGTCAGCTCCACGCCGAAGCCGACGGAGAAGAAGGACAAGCGGAAGATCCTCGACGCGCTCGAGGGCCTGCCCAACATGGAGCCGAAGAAGGCGTAACGCCTCTCCAGCCTCCCTCCTGAAGTGACGAAGGCCCTTCCCGTGGAAACGGGGAGGGCCTTTTCGTTTGTCTTCGAGCCGCCCGGCTGCTGCCCGAGCGTCCTTTGCTCGGAGTGAACTCCTGGTGCCACCGCGCGCCCTCCGCGTTCCCTGGCACCGCGCGCGGCTTCTCCGTGAAGGGCACCGCGAGGGCCTCCCTGGGGGGCGATTCCGGTGTCCGCGAGCGGATTCACGCTGGCACCTGGGATGCAATTTGAAAGGACCGCGGGGCTGGGAAGGCCTCGTGGGGGACGACACGACAATGCGGATCGGGTGGAAGCGGGGAGCGCAGGGTGTGGCGGCGTTCGCGATGCTGGCGTTGCTGCCACGGTGCGGCGGAGCGACGGGGGCGGAGGACGAGGTCCAGGACGGGGCACTGAAGGCGGTGGAGCAGGCTGCGGCGCTTCCCACCGTGTGCCAGCCCCGGAGCTACCTGGACTCCAGGACGCTGATGCCGGTGGGCGACGCGTCGGTGCGCAATGACCAGCCGGATGTGAACATGAGCACCCATTCCACGCTGTACGTGGACTCGGCCCCCACGCGCTACCAGTCCTATCTGCGGTTCCAGCAGGAGGGGGAGGGCGGCGAGCTCGTCCAGGCGCGGCTGCGGCTGTACGCGAAGCAGGGCACGAACACCGGCGTGTCGTTCCATCCGGTGACGGGAGGCGCCTATCCGCCCGCCGTCACCTGGAACACCCGGCCGACGGAGGGCGCCGCGGTGGCCACCGTGGCATCCGTCGCCAATGACGCCTGGCTGACGGCGGAGGTGAAGGGCGCGGTGACCAGCCGCCGGACCTTCGACCTGGGCATCCTCCCGCTTGGCGATGACGGGGCCGAGTTCTCCTCGGTGGAGGCGTCCAACGCCGCGCGCAGGCCGCAGCTGGACACGGTCTACCGCTATGACTGGTGCACGTACCGGGGCAGCAGCACGCCTTCGCAGGCCTGGGCGAAGACGCTGGGGGGCGCGTCGAGTGAGCGCGTCCACGCGCTGCTCAACCTGCCGGATGGCTCCGGCTTCGTGCTGGGCGGGACGTACAGCGGAGGCCCGGCGCAGGCGGGCGGCGCGGCGCTGCCGGGGCCCTCGGGCATCCTGGTGGCTCGCTTCGACACGGCGGCCCAGCACCAGTGGTCGCGCGCCTATGCCGTGGGTCAGCTGGTGTCCCTGCGGGCGATGACGGTGACGCCGGTGGGCAACGTGCTGGTGGTGGGCACCTACCAGGGCAGCCCGGACCTGGGCCCCGGCGCGCTGCCGTACGTCAATCCCAATACGGGGGAGCTGGGGATGTTCGTGCTGAAGCTGTCCCCCACGGGCAACCCCGTCTGGTCGCACGGCTTCCACGCGGAGAAGCGGCCCGCGTGGGGGGAAGGGCAGATCTATCCCTCCTTCGTCGTCCCCACCGTCGTCGCCACCGACGCCAACGGGAGCCTCATCGTCGCGGGCCACTTCGAGGGCTACACGAACCTGGGGGGCCGCGAGCTCTACGCGGGCTCGATGAGCGAGGCCTCGGATGATTCGACCCAGTCCCTGTTCCTGGCGAAGTACGACTACAACGGCGGCCACCAGTGGTCCCAGGTCTTCGAGACCGTGGACGAGTACACCGAGGCGAACGCGCTCACCACGGACGCGGCGGGCAACATCCTGATGGGAGGCCGCGGCAACAACCCCGTGCTCGCGACGCCGGGCAAGCGCGTGGGTACGGCCTTCGTGGCGCGCTTCACGCCGGGCGGCGCGCCGGTGTGGGGCTATGGCCTGAATGGGGCCATTGGCCGCGTCAGTGGTCTGGCGGCCCTGCCCGACGGGGGCGTGGCGTTCGCGGGCGGCTTCAACGGGACGTTCACCTTCAAGGGCCAGACGTATTCGAGCCACGACCCCATGCACGATGTGCGGCCGGATGACGGCATGTTCGGCACGCTCACCGCGTCCGGTGGCGAGGGGTGGGTGCGCGTGCTGACGACCGAGCCTGGCGGCGACATCGCCGAGCAGGTGGCGGTGGATGGCGCGGGCAACCTCATGGTGAACGGCCGCGTGTCCGCGGACACGTTCGATTTCGGCGGCGGAGCGCTGGGCACGTTCGGGCTGCCCGGGAGCAGCGGGCTCCGGTTCGTGGCCAGCTACAGCCCCACGGGCACCCACCGCTGGTCGCGCATGCTGGGGACCCAGGTGTCCAGCGCGTTCATGGCGGTGTCCCCGGATGGCGCCACGCGGCTGGGCTTCACGTTCGAGGGCTCCACGCCGGTGGGCGCCACGACGTTCGTCTCCGCGGGGCAGGCGGACATGGGGCTCATCCAGTTCACGCCGTAAGCACGTGACGCGCTGATGCGGGGCCTCGGGCCCGGTCCTTCCTCGCGGAGGGGCCGGGCCCGCTGCCTTTTCGGGCCTCCGGCCTCATGCGGGGAGTGAACTCCGGGCGAGTGCGTTGGGCGTCCCCGTGACGTTTCTCCGCGACGGTTTTCCCTCCGGCCGGGGTGTCCACTCGCGGAAGGCCGCTGGCACTCGGGATGCACTACGAGTGCGCGCGAGGACGACCTCGCTGGGAGAAGCACGATGACCGGGTGGAAGTGGGGAGTCAGGGGCTTGACGGCAGTTGCAATGGTGACGCTGTTGCCACGTTGTGGCGGGATGACGGAAGGGCAGGAAACGGAGACGCAAGGGACACCGGGGGTGGTGCGGCAGTCGAAGGCGGCGCTGCTTCCCGAGTGCCGGCCCCAGAGCCGGGATGTGGCGCGGACGGTGGTGGCGATCGCGGACGGGACGGTGCGCAGCGACCAACCGGACGCGAACCTCAGCGGTTCCAGCACGCTGCTCGTGGACTCGGTGCCGACGCGCTACCAGTCCTACCTGCTCTTCCCGTTGGTGGATCAGGGCGGGACGCTGACGCGGGCCCGGCTGCGGCTCTACGCGAAGAACGGCACCTCGACGGGCGTGACGGTGCACGGGACGATGTCGGGCTTCTCCGAGGGCGACCTCACCTGGAACACGCGGCCCGTGGAGGGCATCGAGGTCGCCACGGTGCCGGAGGTCGCGACGGATGGATGGCTGACCGCCGAGGTGAAGGACGCGGTGCGCTCGTACTCCACGCTGACGCTGGCGCTCAAGCCCGTGGGCGAGGACGGCGCGGACTTCTCCTCGCGCGAGGCGTCCAATGCGTCGCGGCGGCCCATGCTGGACACGGTGACGCACTACGAGTGGTGCACCTTCCAGGGCCCGGAGCTGGCGGGCACGGACTGGCGCCGGAAGTACGGCGGGGCGGGCAAGGACGTGCTGGTGGGGCTGGTCAACCTGCCGGACGGCAGCGGCTTCGTGATGGGGGGCAGCTACCAGGGCACGGCCTCGATGGGGGGCGTGGCGCTGCCGGCGCCCGGCGGCCTCTTCGTGTCGCGCGACGACAACGGCGCCAACACCCAGTGGGCGCGGGTCTACGCGCCGGGCGCGCAGGTGACGATGCGTGCGCTGACCGCGACGCCGCTGGGCAACGTGCTGGTGGTGGGCACCTACGAGGGCAGCCCGGACTTCGGCACCGGGCCGCTGCCGTACGTCCAGCCGGGGCTGGGCGGCCAGGGCCTGTTCCTCCTGAAGCTGGCCCCTGACGGCGCGCCGGTCTGGGCCCGCGGCTACCGCGCGCAGAAGCGCCCCGGGGGCTCGCCCGGGCAGGTGTTCGCCGCCCCGGCCGTCCCCGCCGCGGTGGCCACCGACGCCAACGGCAGTCTCATCGTGACGGGCCGCTTCCAGGGCTACCTGGACCTGGGCGGTGGTGAAATCTTCGCGGGTCCCGGCAGCCAGCAGGATGACCCGACCAACGGCCTCTTCCTCGCGAAGTTCGATTTCAACGGCGGGCACCTCTGGTCCCGGGCCTTCGAGGGCGGGGAGGGCGACGACACCGCGGCGCTCGCCACCGATGCCAACGGGGCCATCTTCCTGGGCGGCCGGAGCGGCAACCCGGTGCTCGCGTCGGCGGGGGCGTACGGCCTGTCGCCCTTCGTCGCGCGCTTCGCGCCGGACGGCACGCCGGCGTGGGGCCGTGCGTTGAAGGGCAGCACGGGGACCATCCACAGCCTCGCGGTGCTGCCGTCGGGCGGGGTGGCCTTCGCCGGGGACTTCAATGGCACGTTCGTCTTCCAGGGCACGCAGTACACGAGCAAGGACCCGACGTACGACGAGCGCGTGGATGACGCCGTGTTCGGCACGCTCACCGGCACCGGCACGGACGGCTGGGTGCGCGTCTTCGGAGGCTACGGCGGCGGAGACAGCGCCCGGTCCGTGGCGGTGGACAGCGCGGGCAACGTCATCGTGAATGGCATCACGCCGCTGAACACCTTCGACCTGGGCGGCGGTCCGCTGGGGACCGAAGGCCTGTCCCTGTACGACCCGATGGGTTTCTTCGCGAGCTACGGCCCGACGGGCGCGCTGCGCTGGTCGCGCCTCGTGGGGCCCGGGGTCGTGAACACCGCGATGGCGGTGACGCCTTCGGGGTCGACGCGGCTGGGCTTCACCTTCCGGGACACCGCCTACGTGGGCGAGCGGGTCGTCACGTCCGTCGGCGGGGGCGAGTCGGACATCGGGGTCATCCAGTTCATCCCGTGACGTCCGCGGGCGGCCCCTGACGCGCGCCGGGCCCGGTGCCTTCCTCGCGAGGTGCCGGGCCCGTGCGCGTTCACGTCATCCTCGCTTCCCTGGACCGGGGGAAGCGGCGACACTGACCCCTCGCCGCCCTCACGCTCTTGAAGGGGACCTGAACGTGCTGCGTGCCCGCCTCATCTCGCGAGACCGTCCCGAGGACCTGTCGCTCGTCCTGCGCCGCCTGAACCTGTCGCCCCGCAACCGCGAGCACCTGACGCGTGAGCTGGGCTACGCGCACGTGCTCGTCACCGGGGGCCGTCCCTCCTACGAGGAGGAGCTGGTGCCTCCGTACGGCTCCAAGGAACGCGAGAAGCTGCCCACCTGGACGCCCGGCGGACACGTGGATCACCCCGGCGAGGTGCTCCTGTCCGGCAGCCGCCAGCAGTTCGACCGGCTCATTTCGCTCGCCCGCAAGTCCCCGCGCACGGATGGCCTGGCGCGCGTGCTGGAGGAGGTGCTGTCCCCCACGCCCATGACGGCGCTGACGCTGAGCGGCCGCCGGTTCGAGTGGGGCGCGCGCACGTACCTCATGGGCGTGGTGAACGTGACGCCGGACAGCTTCTCCGACGGCGGCAGCCTCCCGGACGCGGACAGCGCCGTGGAGCACGCGCTGAAGCTGGTGGACGCGGGCGCGGACATCGTCGACGTGGGCGGTGAATCCACCCGGCCGGGCTCCCTGCCGGTGTCCGCGGACGAGGAGCTGTCGCGCATCCTCAAGGTCGTGGAGGGCATCAAGCGCCGCTCCACCGTGCCCATCTCCGTGGACACGATGAAGGCCGCCGTCGCGAAGGAGGCGCTCCAGGCCGGCGCCCACCTCATCAACGACGTCACCGGCTTCCACTCCGACCCGACGCTGGCCGGCGTGGTGGCCGCCGCGGGCGCCGCGTGTTGTCTGATGCACACCCAGGGCATGCCGAAGACGATGCAGCAGGCCCCCCGCTACGACGACGTGGTGGGCGAGGTGATGGACTACCTGGAGGAGGGGATGTTCACGGCCACCGAGGCGGGCATCCCGCGCGGGCGCATCCTCCTGGACCCCGGCATCGGGTTCGGAAAGACGCTGGAGCACAACCTCTTCCTCCTGCGCCGGCTGGAGGAGCTGCGCGGGCTGGGACAGCCCTTGCTGGTGGGCACCAGCCGCAAGTCCTTCCTCGGGAAGCTGGCGGGCGGCAAGGGCCCCCAGGAGCGCCTGGCGGCCACCCTGGGCTCCGTGGCGGCCATGGCGGTCCTGGGGGGCGCGGACGTGGTGCGGGTGCACGACGTGGGAGAGGCCCGGGACGCGCTGGCGGTGGCGGACGCCATCCGGCGGGCCCGGGGCGGCGGTGACCTGTACGGCGGGTGACGCGGACAAGCCCTGGCGTCGGAGGTGTTCAGGTCCGCACGCCCGGGCGCTTGCCTGGGTGGCACCGCATCCCTAGCTTCGGGCCCACGTGCCGGACGGGGTATAAGCCCCCGGACGCGAGTGGCCGGAGCCCTTCCGGCAATGGGAAAGGTGGAGCGGCACACATGGCGTACAGGATGGACATGCCCCCCAAGGAAGCGCAGAAGACGGAGCGGCTGTTCGGAACGGATGGCGTCCGCGGCGTCGCCAACGTCTATCCGATGACGGCCGAGGTCGCGATGAAGCTCGGGCGCGCCCTGGCGTACCTCATCCGCAACGGTCCGCACCGCCACCGCGTCATCGTGGGCAAGGACACGCGCCTTTCCGGCTACATGCTGGAGCAGGCCCTGTCCGCCGGCCTCATCTCCATGGGCGTCGACGTGGAGCAGGTGGGCCCGCTGCCCACGCCCGGCATCTCCAACCTCACCACGTCCATGCGCGCGGACGCGGGCGCCGTCATCTCGGCGTCCCACAACCCGTACCAGGACAACGGCATCAAGTTCTTCTGGCGCGACGGCTTCAAGCTGCCGGACGAGACGGAAGCCAAGATCGAAGAGCTGGTCTCCAGCGGTGAGATCGACAACATCCGCCCCACGGCGACCAAGATTGGCCGGGCCATCCGCCTGGACGACGCGCGCGGCCGCTACATCGTCTACCTGAAGGCCACGTTCCCCCGCGAGCTGACGCTGGAGGGGATGACCATCGTGGTGGACTGCGCCAACGGCGCGGCGTACCGCACGGCGCCGTCGGTGCTGGAGGAGCTGGGCGCGAAGGTCATCGCGCTGGGCGTGTCCCCGGACGGCAAGAACATCAACCACAAGTGCGGCGCGCTCCACCCGGAGGGCCTGTCCAAGGCCGTGGTGAAGCACGGCGCGCACCTGGGCATCGCGCTGGACGGCGACGCGGACCGCCTCATCGTCGTGGACGAGAAGGGCAACGTCGTGGACGGCGATGCCATCATGGCCATCTGCACGGGTGAGCTCGTCGCGCGCAAGGAGCTCAAGAAGAAGACGCTCGTCTCCACGGTGATGAGCAACATCGGCCTGGAGCGCGCGGTGGCGCAGTGGGGCGTGAAGGTGGTCCGCACGCGCGTGGGCGACCGGCACGTCGTGGACGAGATGCGCCGCAATGGCTACAGCCTGGGCGGCGAGCAGAGCGGCCACCTCATCTTCCTGAATCACACCACCACGGGCGACGGCACGCTCGCGGCGCTGCAGCTGCTGGCCGTCATGTGCCGCCAGCAGAAGCCGCTGTCGGAGCTGGCCTCCATCTTCCAGCCGGTGCCGCAGACGCTGCTCAACGTCGTGGTGAAGCAGAAGAAGGAGCTGGGTGAGCTGCCCACGGTGATGAAGGCCATCAAGGACGTGGAGCAGAAGCTGGGCAGCAATGGCCGCGTGCTGGTGCGCTTCTCCGGCACGGAGCCCAAGGCCCGCGTGCTGATTGAAGGCGAGGACGCGGCGCGCAACGAGGCGTACGCCCGTCAAATCGTCGAGGCGCTCTCCAAGGCGCTCAACGGCTAGCGACAGCGGTTGACTTCCGGACGCCGGCCACGAATAGAGGGGCCGGCGCGGGCCCGGGTCCCTGGACAATCCCGCACCGCGCCAGCGCAAGGAGCGGGACGATGGGACAGCGACTGGGTGTCAACGTGGATCACGTGGCGACGCTGCGGCAGGCGCGGCGCACCGTGTATCCGGATCCGGTGACGGCCGCGGCGATGGCGGAGCTGGCCGGCGCCCGGCAGATCACCATCCACCTGCGCGAGGACCGGCGCCACATCCAGGACCGGGACCTGCGCATCCTCCGCGAAACGGTGCAGACGCTCCTCAACCTGGAGATGGCCGCCACCGCGGAGATGGTGAAGATCGCCTACGAGTACAAGCCGGACGTGGTGACGCTCGTGCCCGAGCGGCGCGAGGAGCTCACCACCGAGGGCGGCCTGGAGGTCGCGGGCCAGCGCGAGTCCATCGCGAAGATCATCAAGAACCTCAAGGACGGGGAGATCGCCGTCTCGCTGTTCATCGATCCGGACCTGGACCAGGTGCGCGCGTCGCACAAGGTGAACGCGGACCGGATCGAGCTGCACACGGGCCGCTACTGCGAGGCGCGCAACGAGAAGGAGCGCGCGCGGGAGCTGGCGCGCATCGTGGACGCGGCCAAGGCGAGCGCCAAGCTGGGCATGGGCGTCGCGGCGGGCCACGGGCTCAACTACGACAACGTGCAGGCCATCGCGCGCATCCAGGAGATCGACGAGCTCAACATCGGGCACGCCATCGTGGCGCGCGCGGTGCTGGTGGGCTTCGAGCGCGCGGTGCGCGAGATGCTCGAGCTGATGCGCGACCCGGGATAGGCACGCATGCCCATCGTCGGCCTGGGGTTGGATCTCTGCTCCATCGAGCGCATCCAGCGCATCCTCGACGGACCGCGCGCGGAGGCGTTCCTTCAGCGCGTGTACACCGACGGGGAGCGGGCCTACTGCGCGCCTCGGCATGACGCGGCCAGCGCGTACGCGGCGCGGTTCGCGGCGAAGGAGGCGCTGGTGAAGGCGATGGGTGTGCCTCCCGGCGTGAAGTGGCGGGACATGGAGGTGGTGCGCGAGGGCGGTCCGCCGCGCTTCGTGCTCTCCGGCGTGGCCCGTGAGGTGATGGAAGCGCGGGGGTGGGACGCGATGCTCGCGCTCACCCATGATGCCGGCGTGGCCGCGGCCACGGTGGTGCTCCAGACGAAGTAGGGAGGTTGGAAGCCATGCAGCGCGTGCTCACCGCCGTCCAGATGCGTGAGGCCGAGAAGGCCGCCGAAGAGAAGCACGGCATGCCGTCC
The DNA here is from genome assembly GCF_017302985.1 of Corallococcus macrosporus. Classification (NCBI taxonomy): domain Bacteria; kingdom Pseudomonadati; phylum Myxococcota; class Myxococcia; order Myxococcales; family Myxococcaceae; genus Corallococcus; species Corallococcus macrosporus. The sequence goes on along the minus strand of NZ_JAFIMU010000010.1, from coordinate 468,041 downwards.
GGGTTGCTGATGGAGAACGCGGGCCGTGCGCTCGCGGAGGCCGCGCGGAGCCTCTCGGGGCCCGGCGGGCGCTTCACGGTGCTGTGCGGCCCCGGCAACAACGGCGGGGACGGCCTGGTCGCCGCGCGCTTCCTGTTGGAGGGCGGCGCTCGCGTGGTGGTGTCGCTGGTGGGGGACACGGGGAAGCTCACCCCGGAGGCGAAGCGCAACCTCCAGGCGCTGGAGGGCTTCGGGGAGTCTCCGCGCGCCTTCGAGGCGCTGCCGGAAGCAGGCCCGGGCGACGTGGTGGTGGACGCCCTCTTCGGCACGGGACTCAAGCGCGCGCCGGAGGGCATCTTCGCGGACGCCATCGGGACGGTGGCGCGGTGGCGGCGCGCGGGGGCGAAGGTGGTGGCCGCGGACGTGCCGTCCGGCCTGCAGAGCGACACGGCGGAGCCCTTCTCGCCGTGCGTGGAGGCGGACGTCACGGTGGCCTTCGGCTTCGTGAAGCCCGCGCATGAGCTGGAGCCCGGCGCGTCGCTGTGCGGCGACGTGCGGCGCGTGGACATCGGCCTGGGCGGTGAGTCCACGCGCGCGGTGTCCGGCGCGGAGCTGTTCCGCGTGGAGGAGAAGGACGCGCGTGACGCGATTCCGAAGCGCCGAGCGGATTCACACAAGGGCACCTACGGTCACGTGCTGGTGGTGGCGGGCAGCCCGGGCAAGACGGGCGCGGCGGCGATGGTGGCCCTGTCCGCGCTGCGCAGCGGGGCGGGGCTCGTGACGGTGGCCACGCGTCCGGAGGCGCTGCCGTGGGTGATGGCGCACTCGCCGGAGATCATGGGCGTACCGATTCCCGGTGAGGGCCCGCTGGGCAAGGGCGACCTGGAGGCGCTGAAGGCCGCGCTGGAGGGCAAGGACGCGCTGGTGATGGGACCGGGCATCCCCCGGGGGCCGGAGACGGGCGCGCTGATTGGCGACCTGCTGGCGTCGGTGGAGGTGCCCGCGGTGCTGGACGCGGACGCGCTCAACGCGGTGGCCGAGGACCTCAAGGTGCTGCGGGACGCGAAGGGGCCCGTGCTGCTCACGCCGCACCCGGGAGAGATGGCTCGGCTGTGGGGCCGGACGACGAAAGACGTGCAGGCACACCGCGTGGGCGTGGCGCTCAACCTGGCCACGTCTCTCAACTGCACGGTGGTGCTCAAGGGCTCGCGCACGCTCATCGCGGAAGCGGGAGGGCGCGTGTTCATCAACCCCACGGGCAACGCGGGCATGGCCACGGGCGGCACGGGCGACGTGCTGTCGGGCCTGTGCGGCGCGCTGCTCGCGCAGGGCATCCCGCTGCCCAAGGCCGCGTGGACGGCCGTGTACGCGCACGGGCTCGCGGGCGACCTGATGGCGCGGGAGCGCGGCCTCATGGGCCTCATCGCCACGGACCTCCTGATTGGCCTGGGCCACGTGTGGACGCGGTGGGAGCGATGATCGGCGCGAACGTGGCACTTCACGCCTCCGCGCCTTGCGGCGCTCGGCCTTGTCATGGCGCGAGTGACGCGCTGCGGGCTGTCGTGCAGGGCAAACGCGCGTGTGGGCCGCAGCCCTGTCTCGACGCGACCGTCACGGTGGGCGCGTTGCTGGCCGTCATGTCGGGCAGACGTGCGCGTGGAACCCGGCCCTTCTTGAGCGCGGAGCGCTCAATGCGCACGCGGACGCCGCGCCACATGGCTCCTCGCCGGGCGGACGTGCTCGTGGGCCGCGGCCTTGTCGCGGCGCGGAGGGCGCGATGAGTGGCGCGGAAGCTCAGCCCACGCGCTCGCGGCGGCTCGTATCTCCGTCGCCGGAGGAGACGCACCGGCTGGGCGTGAAGCTGGGGCAGTTGCTCCAGCCCGGGGACTTCGTGGGGCTGATTGGCGACCTGGGCGCGGGCAAGACGCACCTGGTGCGCGGCGTGGCGGAAGGGGCGGGCGTGGCTCAGTCGGAGGTGGCCAGCCCCACGTTCGCCATCGTGTACCCGTACGAGGGCCGCATCCCGCTGTACCACGCGGACCTGTACCGCCTAACGGACTACGACGAGCTGTACGCCACCGGGTTCCTGGACCTGGTGGGCGGCGAGCACGCGATGCTGGTGGAGTGGTTGGATCGCATCCCCCAGGCCGCGCCGCGCGACTTCCTGCGCGTCACGCTCCGCCATGAGGGCGAGGACGCGCGGAGCCTCGATGTGGAGGCCTTCGGCGCGCGTCCTGTTGCACTGCTCGACGCGTGGCTGGGCTGAGTCAGACCGGGGCGTGCTGCTCCAGCGGCCGCGGGTTCAGCACCCCGTCCGCCAGCGTCTGCACCTTCCAGCGGTGGAACACCAGCCGCGAGTCCACGCCCACCACGTCCTCTTCATCCACGGGCACCCAGTGGGGCCCGCCGCACAGCGACTCGCTGGCGACGAGGAACTGCTGCAGCGGCACGCCCGTGTTCGGCGGGCGCAGGGACTCGGGGCATCCGCCCATGCCGGAGGAGATGAAGAGCGTGCGGTTGCGGCGCGTGGCCACCATCGCCTCGCCGTCCGTGACGAGGAAGTTCATCGCGGAGCGCTCCTTCGGCTCGCGGCTCCCTGGCACGTCCGTCATCACGGACACGAGCGACATCGTCTCCGCGAGCGCCTGCGCCATCGCCTCCACGCTCACCGTGCCGTCGAGCGGCCCGCGCGCCGACAGCCGCGTCAGGAACAGATAGAAGCAGCGCTCGCTGTCCGTCGTACCCTTGATGTTGACGCGCAGCTCCGGGTGGATGAGCGCTTCCACGGCGGCCTTGTGCTTCGCGAACTCGCGCAGCGTGCCGTTGTGCACGAAGGACCAGCGGCCGTAGTGGAACGGGTGCGAGTTGCGCAGCTCCACCGCACCGACACTCGCCTGGCGGATGTGCGCCACCACGGTGCGCGCGGACACCTGGCTGGACACCCGCTCGAAGTCCGGGTCGCTGTGCGCCGGGCCCACGCCATGCGCGACGAGCGGCGAGCACTCCTGACCGTAGGTGGCGATACCCCAACCGTCCTTGTGCTCACGCGACTGGATGAGCAGGGAATTCCTCTCCGTGACCAGGGCGGTATGGACAGCGGCGGGAACAGCGCTTCTGAATCCAAATAATCGGCACATGGTGGCAGCTGATCTCTACAACGGCCGGCCCACGAGGGAAGTTCCACCTGCCCCCATGTCTGGTGCCAGTTGTTCAGCGGCACCCACTCAGGAGCAGTGATTCATTCGCGCGCGAAACACCACACGTCCACCCTTCACCACCACGCGCGCGTGACTGATACCCAGATGATAAGGCAGATGCCGGTGACTGCGACAGGCGAACACCACCAGGTCGCCCGCATCACCCACGGCCAGTCGCCCCTGCCGTTGCAACCCCAAGCATTGCGCGGCCCCTCGGGTGGCGGCCCAGTAGGCCTCGGCGGCTGACAGGCCGTTCTCCAGGCAGGCGAGCCCCAGCACCAGCGCCGTGTTCTCCGTCATGGAAGAACCGGGGTTCACGTTTGAACCCAAAGCAATGTTGACGCCCGCGTCGCGTAGCTTCCGGCCGGGCGCGTAGGGGCGCATGCGCAGGAAGAGGGTGGAGGTGGGCACGAGGACGGCGGTGACGTTCGCGGCGGCGAGCACGCGGATGCCCTCGTCCGTCACCTGCTCCAGGTGGTCCGCGCTGGCGGCGCCCACCTCCGCGGCCAGCGCGGACGCGCCACACGCGGTGAGCTGATCCGCGTGCAGGCGCGGCGTGAGCCCCAGCGCCTTCGCCGCGTTGAGCAGCCGGCGCGACTCGTCCACGGTGAAGGCGCTCTCCTCCGTGAAGACGTCGCAGAAGCGCGCCAGGCCCTCGCGCGCCACGGCGGGCAGGATTTCGTTGATGCAGAGGTCCAGGTACTCGGCGCGGCGATCCTTGTACTCCGCGGGCACGGCGTGCGCGCACAGGAGCGTGGGCACCAGCTCCAGCGGCGACAACGCGCTCAAGCGGCGCACCGCGCGCAGCATCTTGAGCTCGTCGTTCAGCGACAGGCCGTAGCCGCTCTTCACCTCGGCGGTCGTCACGCCCTGCGCGAGCAGCCGCTCCAGGCGGGGCAGGGCGAGCGTGGCCAACTCCTCCTCGCTCGCCGCGCGCGTGGCGCTCACCGTGTTGACGATGCCGCCGCCCGCCTTGGCGATTTCGAGGTACGTGGCGCCCTGGTTGCGCAGGTCGAACTCGCGCGAGCGCTCGCCCGCGAACACCAGGTGCGTGTGCGGATCCACGAAGCCCGGGCCCACGAAGCCGCCCTCCGCGTCGATGACCTCCGTCGCGTCCGTGAGCGCGCCCTTCGGCAGGCCGGACTCCGGGCCCACATAGGCCACGCGGCCGTCCTTCACGCCGATGCCCGCGCCCGGGCGGGGGGTGAGGGCATCCTCCGCGGGCTCCCGGTGGGTGCCCTCCACGGTGAGCACCTCGGAGGTGTTGCGCACCCACAGGTCCAGGGCTTCCATGCTCTAGCGTCCTCCGCGCACGCCCGCGACGGGCGCGTTCCAGCTCGTGTCACCTGAATGCGCCCGGCCGAAGCCGCCGGACAGCTCCAGCTTCGTGCGGCTCTCACCGAACTTGAGCTGCGCCGCCACCACGGCGCCGTAGAAGTGCGTCGTCACCTGCGAGCCGGGGTTCACCAGCGACTGCTGCACGCTGAAGAACGGCACCAGGCCCAGCGACATGCCGGGCTCCGGCTGCACGGTGAGCGCGCAGGTGGCCTCCACGCCGAACAGGCTGCTGGTGCTGTTGGTATCGCCCAGGCCGAAGTTGGACGCGCCCCGCACGGAGAGGGCCGGGGCCAGGCCGAACCGCTCCGAGCCGACGTAGTACGACAGCCCGGTGTAGACGCCGTAGCCGGGCACGGGCAGGCCGATGAACTCGCCCTGCAGGCCCAGGTGCCACGACAGCTGGTCGCCCACGGGCACCGTCACCGAGCCGTCGAGGTTGAGGCCCCACTGGTCGGAATGGAAGGGCTTCGCGTCGCCCTGGAAGGCGCCGTTCTCCCCGCGCTCCGACAGCTGCGGGGCGTTGAGGCGGGGGCCGGCGCGCAGGCCCAGCTGGAAGAAGTTCTCCTGGGGCATGCCCGGGCCCATGCGCATCACCATGGGCCCGGCGGTGGTGGGCGCGCAGCCTGCGAGCACACCCATCACCGCGGTCATCACGAAGGCTCGGACGCGTCCTGGCATCCGGCGCACTCTAGGCGGTGAGGCCGGGAATGCGAACGCCCCGCTCCTTCGCCACGTCGATGGCCTCCGGGTAGCCCGCGTCCGCGTGGCGCAGCACGCCCATGCCGGGGTCGGACGTGAGCACGCGCTCGATGCGGCGCGCGGCCTCCGGCGTGCCGTCCGCGACGATGACCTGCCCCGCGTGCAGCGAGTAGCCCATGCCCACGCCGCCGCCGTGGTGGAACGACACCCACGACGCGCCGTTCACCGCGTTCACCAGCGCGTTCAGGATGGGCCAGTCCGCCACCGCGTCCGAGCCGTCCTTCATGGCCTCCGTCTCGCGGTTGGGGGACGCCACGCTGCCGCAGTCCAGGTGGTCGCGGCCAATGACGATGGGCGCCTTCACCTCGCCCTTGCGCACCAGCTCGTTGAAGGCGAGGCCCGCCTTGGCGCGCTCGCCGTAGCCCAGCCAGCAGATGCGCGCGGGCAGGCCCTGGAACGCCACGCGCTCCTGGGCCATGTCCAGCCAGCGGTTGAGCGACGCCTTCTGGGGGAAGAGCTCGCGCACCGCGCGGTCCGTGCGGCGGATGTCCTCCGGGTCTCCGGACAGCGCCACCCAGCGGAAGGGCCCCAGGCCCTCGCAGAACAGCGGGCGGATGTACGCGGGCACGAAGCCGGGGAACTCGAAGGCGTTCGCCATGCCGCCCACCTTCGCCTGGCCGCGCAGGTTGTTGCCGTAGTCGAAGACGTGGCTGCCGGCGGCCTGGAAGTCGTTCATGGCCTGCACGTGCATGATCATCGACTCGCGGGCGCGCTTCACGTAGCCCTCGGGGTCGCGCTTGCGCAGCTCCGCGGCGGCCTCCAGCGACAGGTCCGTGGGGATGTAGCCGTTGAGCGGATCATGCGCGCTCGTCTGGTCCGTGACGAGGTCCGGCTTGATGCCGCGCTTGTACAGCTCCCGGAACACCGACGCCGCGTTGCCGATGATGGCGATGGAGCGGCCCACGCGCTTGGCTTGCGCTTCCTTCGCCAGGGCCAGCGCCTCGTCCAGGTCCTTGGCCACGACGTCCAGGTAGCGCGTCTCCACGCGGCGCTGGGCGCGGTGCGGGTCGATCTCCACGCCCAGGAACACGGCGTTGTTCATGGTCGCGGCCAGGGGCTGCGCGCCGCCCATGCCGCCCAGGCCACCGGAGAGGATGAGGCGGCCGGCCAGGTCCTCGCTGCCGAAGTGGAAGCGGCCCGCGGCGGCGAAGGTCTCGTAGGTGCCCTGCAGGATGCCCTGCGTGCCGATGTAGATCCACGAGCCGGCCGTCATCTGGCCGTACATCATCAGGCCCTTCTTCTCCAGCTCGTGGAAGTGCTCCCAGTTGGCCCAGTGGCCCACGAGGTTGGAGTTGGCGATGAGCACGCGCGGCGCGTCCGGGTGCGTGCGCAGGATGCCCACGGGCTTGCCGGACTGCACGAGCAGCGTCTCCTCGTCGGTGAGGCTCTGGAGGCTCTGGACGATGCGGTCGAACGAGGGCCAGTCCCGGGCGGCCTTGCCGGTGCCGCCGTAGACGACGAGGTCCCCGGGCTGCTCGGCCACCTCCGGGTCGAGGTTGTTCATCAGCATCCGGAGCGCGGCCTCCTGCACCCAGCCCTTGCAGGAGAGGGTGGTGCCGCGAGAGGCGCGGATGATGCGGGACATGCGGAAGACTCCTGAGAAGGGGGCGCCGGAAAAGGGCGCTGGATGCGGGCACCCTAACCGAAGCTCCGGGGCCGCGGGGGGATGCCGTGCATGGACGGCGTCACCCCGTGGCCCACTGGACGCCGTGCGTCAGTAGTCCTTGCGGGCGTCCACGAAGGCGCTGAAGTGGAACACGTTGGTGGCGTCGTAGAACTTGATGTAGCTGCCCACCGGCTGGTCCAGGCCGTACGCGGTGCCCTGGCAGCCGGTGCAGATGAGGCCTCCGTTGCGGCGGATGTTCCACAGCCCGGTGATGTCGAAGCCGCTCGTCGCGCTCGCGGGCGAGCCCACCAGCTCGAAGTCATACTCGTTGCCGCCCGCGAACCCGTGGAAGTTCACGAACGCGGTGTTCGTGGACTGGTTCCAACTGACGACCGTGTTGGAGCTGGTCACGTTGTAGTGGCCGGTGTTGTCGAAGACGTAGAGGCCGTGGCTGGACCAGATGCTGTGGACCACCGGGGCGGCCAGGGCGGGGAGGGACAGGAACAGCGCGGCGACGACGGCGGAACGGAAGGCCTTCATGGGGGTGCCTCCTGAAGCGGGGGTGACGCGGAGCGCCGGGGGGCACTCCGCGTGAAGTCCATCCTGCATGCTCCCCGCTAGGCTTGAAATAGTGGTTTACCCGGGTGGCGGCGACGGAAGGCCCCCGGCCTGCCGGAAAGGCGCGGGCGGGGTAGAGTCCGGCCGCGCGAAGAGGTGGGACATGGATCAGGGACAGGACGGGGGCGGGAACGCACTGGTGGTGCCGGGGGCGCAGCCTCCGCTGGAGGCCCAGCCTCCGGACGTGGGGCCGGTGAAGACGGTGGCGGGCGGCGTGCCCGCGGTGTTGAGCGCGTTCAAGCACGTGCTGTCGGAAGCGGGCCCGTGGCGCGGCGGCAGGCTCGTCTGGAAGATCAACCAGCAGGACGGCTTCGACTGTCCGGGCTGTGCGTGGCCGGATCCGCGGCACCGCTCCGTGCAGGAGTACTGCGAGAACGGCGCGAAGGCGGTGGCGGAGGAGGGCACGCAGGAGCGCGTGACGCCGGAGTTCTTCCGCGAGTGGAGCGTGGCGCGGCTCGCCGAGCAGTCCGACCTGTGGCTGGGCAAGGCGGGCCGGCTCACGCACCCCATGGTGCTGCGCGAGGGCGCGACGCACTACGAGCCCCTGTCCTGGGACGAGGCCTTCGCGCTGGTGGCGGAGGAGCTGAACGTGCTGGGCTCGCCGGACGAGGCCGCGTTCTACACGTCTGGCCGCACGAGCAACGAGGCCGCGTTCCTCTACCAGTTGTTCGTGCGGGAGTTCGGCACCAACAACCTGCCGGACTGCTCGAACATGTGCCACGAGTCCAGCGGCACGGGGCTCACGGAGACGATTGGCATTGGCAAGGGCACGGTGACGCTGGAGGACTTCGACCACGCCCAGGCCATCTTCGTCATCGGGCAGAACCCGGGCACCAACCACCCGCGCATGCTGACGGCGCTCCAGGCCGCCGCGCGCCGGGGCTGTGAAATCGTCTCCGTCAACCCGCTGCCGGAGACGGGGCTCAACCGCTTCAAGCACCCGCAGGAGGTGCTGCACCTGTTCGGCCCGGGCACGGCGCTGAACAAGCTGTTCCTCCAGGTGCGCATCAACGGCGACGTGGCGCTGCTCCAGGGGCTGGGCAAGGCGCTGCTGGAGCGCGAGGCGAAGGCGCCGGGCACGGTGGTGGACCGGGCCTTTGTCGAAGGCAGGACGGCGGGCTTCGACGCGTACGCCGCGCACCTGGCCACGGTGTCCTGGGTCGACGTGGTGGAGGAGAGCGGGGTGCCGCGCGAGCAGATTGAGGAAGCGGCGGACATCCTGGCGCGCTCCGAGCGGACCATCTTCTGCTGGGCCATGGGGCTCACGCAGCACAAGAACGCGGTGGGCAACATCCAGGAGATCGTCAACCTGGCGCTCCTGCGCGGCAGCATCGGCAAGCAGGGCGCGGGCGTGTGCCCGGTGCGCGGTCACAGCAACGTGCAGGGTGACCGCACCATGGGCATCTGGGAGCACGCCAAGCCGGAGTTCATGGACGCGCTGGCGAAGGAGTTCGGCTTCGCGCCGCCACGCCACCGGGGCCTGGACACGGTGGGGACGCTCCAGGCGCTGCATGAAGGGCGCGTGAAGGTGTTCTTCGCCATGGGCGGCAACTTCCTGTCGGCCACGCCGGACACGGAGTTCACCGCGCGGGCGCTGCGGCGGGCGCGGCTCACGGTGCACGTGTCCACGAAGCTCAACCGCGCGCACCTGGTGCATGGCCAGCGCGCGCTCATCCTCCCGTGCCTGGGACGGACCGAGCACGACGTGCAGGCGGCGGGGCGGCAGTTCGTGACGGTGGAGGACTCGATGGGGATGGTGCACGCGTCGCGCGGCGCCGTGGCCCCCGCGTCCGAGCACCTGCTCAGCGAGCCCGTCATCGTGGCCCGGCTGGCGAAGGCGGTGCTGGGGGCGCGCTCGAAGGTGCCGTGGCTGTCGCTGGTGGAGGACTACGACCGGGTGCGTGAGCTGATCCAGCGCTGCATCCCGGGCTTCGACGACTTCAACCGCCGGGTGCGTGAGCGCAACGGGTTCGCGCTGCCCAACGGTCCGCGCGAGGGGCGCTTCACGACGAAGGACGGCAAGGCGCACTTCACGGTGCACGAGATGCCGCGCCACCGGCTGGAGCCCGGGCAGTTGCTGATGATGACGCTGCGCTCGCATGATCAGTACAACACCACCGTGTATGGCCTGGATGATCGCTACCGGGGCATCCGCCAGGGCCGGCGCGTGGTGTTCCTGCACCCGGAGGACGTGAAGGCGCGCGGGCTGACGGCGGGGCAGAAGGTGGACCTGACCAGCCACTTCCAGGGGGAGACGCGCGTGGCGCGCGAGTTCCTGGTGGTGCCGTACAACATCCCGCGCCAGTGCGCGGCCACCTACTTCCCGGAAGCGAACGTGCTGGTGCCGGTGGACAGCTTCGCGGACAAGAGCCGCACGCCCACGTCCAAGTCCGTGGTCATCACCGTGGCCCCAAGCCCCGTGGCCGCGGCGCTGGTCCCCGCCAGCAATCCGAGGTCCGGGTGAGCCTGTCGCAGCCCATGGTGGAAGCCTCCTGGCCTGAAGCGCTCCAGGCCCTCCATGCGCGCGTTGCCTCGGTAGCGCCGCAAGAGGCCGTGGCGTCGAGCGCGGAGTGGCGCGAGGACTTCGCCCGCTGGGTGCGCGGGGCGTCCCTGGAGGAGCGCACGCGCGCTCAGGCCGCCGCGTGGGAGCGGCTGTCCTCGGGCGATCGCACCCCGGCGGAGCTCCTCTTCCTGCTGTCCACCCTCAGCGAGCTGCTCTGGCCCTACGAGGAACCGCGCCCGGGCCTGCTGAAGCAGCTGCTCGCGCGGCAGCACGCCGCCGTGACGGCGCTCCGCGAAGCAGGCGACACGGAGAACGCCGAGCGCATCCAGCGTGAGAGCACCGTGACCGTCTCCACGGTGCTGACGCGCCACCTCAAGCGCCACCCGGAGGCGCTGTCCACGATGGTGCGCGGCGTGCCCTGCACCTACGACGGCCGCGCGCTGCGCTTCCAGGACACGGTGGAGGTGGACCTCAAGTACGTCATGGGCACCGGGGCGAAGTCCGTGGACCTGCTGGAGCAGCTGCGCTCCCTGCTCCCGGACACGCGCGACGGCGGCCGCGACAAGCTCACCGACTTCATCCGCACCCGCGCCGCCCGCATCCCCTGGCGCGAGGCCAGTGAAGTGCTGGGCGAGCGCCTCTTCGCGCTGGCCACGTCCCCGGACGGCCGCGGCGGCATGCGCGGCTTCCTCGCGTGCTACCCCAACGGGCGCAAGGAGCCGGACTGGTGCTCTCGCGCGGGGCTCCTGCTGGCGCGCACCGTGGAGGTGGGCGGACCGCCCGCGGTGGTGGAGAACCTCTGCGACCTGCTCACGCTCTTCGACAGCTCTCCGGTGGACGGACTGCGCGGGGCCCTGGGCGCGCTCGTGCAGAGCGACTTCGAGACGGCCGCCGACCTGGGCCACGCGCGCTTCGTGCTCGACCACTGCCAGGCCACGATGCGCAAGGCCGAGCCCGCGCTGGCGCTCACGCTGCTGTGGCTGGAGGAGCGGCTGTTCCGCGCCTCCGTGCGGCGCGGCGTGCCGGAGGCCTTCGAGCGGCGCACCCGCGCCCGCGCGAAGCTGGAGTCGCTGCCCGGCTTCACGCACCTGGTGTGGCTGGCGGAGGAGTGCGCGGAGATGTGGCCGCGCTTCCGCACGCCCGCGCGGCCCGGGCTGGATGGGCTGGTCGCCTGGCGCAAGGAGGTGACCTGGCGCATGGGCCGCAAGCCCGTGCTGCGCAAGGCCGCCATCGAGTTCCTCCTGTGGTGCGCGCCGGACGAGGCGTCCTCGGAGGCGGAGCTGGCCACGCTGGCGCTCGTGCGCACCGCCACGGACCGCCGGCAGGTGCGCCGTCTGCTGGAGCACCCGTCTCCCCGGGCACGCTTCCGCGCCCGTTCGCTCCAGGCCTTCCTGCAGGCGGGCGCAGGGGAGGGGAAGCACGCGCCCCCCGTCGATTCCTCCGAGCCCGCGACGCTGACCGCCTCCCTGCGTCACCTGCACGCGACGCGCGCGGTGCCCATGGGCGGACGCACGTGGCTGCGCGACCGCGACCTGGAGGACCTGCTCGTGGGCGCGGTGGGGCGCGTGGAGGTGGACGTCACCCAGCGGCACCCACAGCGCTTCCGCGAGGAGACCTCGGAGCTGGTCGCGGGGCTGCTCGAAGGGCTGCGCTCGGAGCTGGAGCGCGCGCAGGCGGACCTGGGTTCGCTGGTGGCCTCGCCGCTGTCCCTGTCCATGGCCGTGCACCGTCAGCCGGCGCCGCCTTCGGACGGAGGCACGGAGGTGGCCTTCGTCGTGTCCGTGGAGCGCGAGGGCTTCGTGCGCACGCGCCGCGTCGTCCGCGTGCCGGTGGCGAAGCTGGAGCAGCGCGGGGAGGGCCAGTGGCTGCCCTCGTTCCGCCTGGGCCGGGAGCGCCTGGACGCGCTGCTCGGCCGCACGGAGGCCGCGTACTGCCTCTTCCTGGTGCCCGCCTTCGTGCGCCCGGAGTGCTGGGTGGTTCCCGCGCGGCTGGCCCGGGCGCTGATGGAGACGCAGGGCGCCCTGTCCGGCGTGCCGCGCGACGCTGTCCAGGGGGCCTCCCGGTCCCTGGCGCAGTGGCTGGTGTACGACGTGCTGGGGCTGTGGGTGGGCGACGAACGGCCCGACGTGGTGGACGCCGCGCGCGAGGGCGATGCCGCCGCGGAGTTCGTGGTGGAGCTCACGGTCCGCTGACCCCCGGAAAAGCCCCGGGAAATGTCCGGGAATATCCAGACACCCCGGCGTAAAGGCCCATGAGGGGTGCGGGAACACGCCCGGGAGGGGTCCCGGGTCACAGGTCCGGCCGTCGGCTGACGGAGCAGCACAGGCATGCCTCCACGCGCGTCACGTCGCGCGTGTCTCCACGGAAGACTGAGGCATTTCATCATGAAGACTTCGTTGCGTGCGGCGTGGGCCCTGCTGGGCCTGGCCGTCACGGCCGGACTGGGTGCGTGTGGCGAAGGCACCGGAGTGAACGCCGAGCACCGGCTCGTGTCGTCCTCCGGCGAGCCCGTCCTCGCGCAGCAGACGTCGGCGCTGTCGGACACGCTGGAGCAGTACGCGGCCAAGTGCGACGCGGCCATCGGCGCCACGGTGCCGGACTTCAACTGCGAGCTGGGCACGGTGGTGCCCACGACGAACCACCTCAACGGCAAGTGTGACCGGCCCAACCGGCTCAACGAGCAGTGTGACCCGGGCAGCCGCTTCCAGGTGCTGAAGGACACGGCGGACGTGTCCATCGTCGCGCACTGCCGCAAGCAGGGGAACGCAGCGAACTACTACGGCGACATCGCCGTCATCCAGACGAACAAGAAGAACGGCGCCACCTGCTTCTACCAGGCGCTGGGCACGCTCTACGGCGCGGATGTGAAGGCCCCCTCCAAGGGCACGGGCGCGTGGAGCTGGAAGACGCCAGCGGACACGGCGTCCATCCGCTGCGTGCGCTGCCATGACAACGGCGCGCTCATCCGCTCGCCGTACCTGACGCAGGTGACGGGCGTGAACAAGCTGCCGGGCGCGGGCGACGTCGGCTTCAACCACGACCAGCCCTACCGCTTCATCGGCGCGGACTTCGCGACGTGGAAGGCCTACAAGGTGGAGGTCGCCGGCAACGTGTGCCTGGGCTGCCACCGCATGGGCACGAACAACCAGCTGGGCTACGACGACGGCGTGGCGCTGGACCTGGGCATCCGCGCGACCGCGACGTCGGAGGTGGCGAAGAACCCGCATTCGCCCGCGTCGCCCATCTGGATGATGCCGGGCACCACGTACTACGACGCGAACAACGCGAGCGCCGCCGCCGCCATCCGCGCCTGCGCGCTGCGCCGCAACGAGGTGCCGCTGCCCAACACGTCCGCATGCCGCATCACGCAGTACACGGACGTGGGCGTCCCCAACCTCCCGGGCACCTTCACCGCCGTCTGGGAGCCGGGCACGCAGTCGGAGCTCCAGGCCTACGCCCGCACCTACGCGGAGTACCGCGAGAAGTATGATCAGCTCTGGTCGCAGGGCTGGCGCCTGCACACGCTGCAGCCGTACGTGGTGGGCACGCAGGTGCTCTACAACGCCGTCTGGCGCCCGGGAACGGAAGGGGAGCTCCAGCTCTACGGCGCCACGTACACGGCCTTCCGCGCGAAGTACGACGAGCTGTGGCCGCAGGGCTGGCGCCTGAAGATCCTCCAGCCGTACGTGGTGAACGGGCAGACCTACTACACGGCCGTCTGGCGCCCGAGCACCGAGGGGGAGATTCAAATCTACGGCGCGACCTATGCGTCGTACCGCTCGACGTACGACTCGCTCTGGCCGCAGGGCTGGCGCCTGAAGCTGCTCCAGCCGTACGTGGTGAATGGCCAGACCTACTACACGGCCGTCTGGCGCCCGAGCACCGAGGGCGAGATCCAGGTGTACGGCGTCACGTACGCGTCCTACCGCGCGACGTATGACTCGCTGTGGCCGCAGGGCTGGCGCCTGAAGTTGCTGGAGCCGTACGTGGTGAACGGGCAGACCTATTACACGGCCGTCTGGCGCCCGAGCACCGCGAGCGAGTCGCAGCTGTACGGCTCGGACTACAGCGGCTACCGCGGCCGCTACGACGAGCTGTGGCCGCAAGGCTGGCGCCTGAAGATCCTCCGCGCCTACTGAAGCGCCGTCCACCACACGCCACCGGTCCCGGGGGGAACCGTGTCCTCAATGAACCTGTCGAACGAGGAGTCCGCCGTGTCGCGTTTCCACTGCGAGCTGAAGCTGGAGCAGAAGGGGGCGCACGCGCGGGCCCCGGATGAGCGTCCCAGGACGTACGTGGACGGGCTCCGGTGGCGTCAATCGAGGGCCCGGGGGCGGGGGGGAGCCACGGGCACGCATCCTCCCGCGCGCCACGAAGCGAGGGACGCGGTGGCGCCGCTCCCGCTGGAGCCGGAGGCCGTGCCGGTGCGGGCGACCTTCGGAGACCTGGTGGCCACCTCCGCCGCGACGCGCGCCAGCTTCGAGCGCATGGCGTGCGCGGCGGCATGCAACGCCACGGTGTTGCTGGAAGGGGAGACGGGCACCGGAAAGAGCCGAGCGGCACACGCCATCCACCGCGCCGGAGCCCGCGCGAACGCGCCCTTCCTCGTCGTGGACTGCGGAGCGCTCCCGGCCAACCTGCTGGAGAGCGAGCTGTTCGGCCACGAGAAGGGGGCCTTCACCGGCGCCATCCAGCGCCGCGTGGGCGCCTTCGAAGAAGCCGACGGCGGCACCATCTTCCTGGACGAGATTGGCGAGCTGCCCGCCGAGCTCCAGCCGAAGCTGCTGCGCGTGCTGGAGAACCGGGAGATCCGCCGCCTGGGCTCCAACACCTACCAGCCGGTCAACGTGCGGGTCATCGCGGCCACGCACCGCGACCTGCGCCAGGAGGTCCAGGCGGGCCGCTTCCGGGCGGACCTCTACTTCCGCCTCGCGGTGGTGGGCATCCCCATCCCGTCGCTGCGCGAGCGCACGGAGGACATCCCGCTCATCGTCGAGCGAATCCTCGCGGGGCTGGGCGCCACGCCCGAGCAGTTGGAGAAGCTCACCACGCCGGACTTCCTCGCGAGGCTCCAGCGCGCTGCCTGGCCTGGCAACGTGCGTGAGCTGCGCAACCACCTGGAGCGCTGCCTCGTCTTCCAGGACGCGCTGCCGCCGACGACACCCGATGGCGTGAATCCCCTGACTCCCGCCGTGCCCCGCGCGGTGGACCCGTCGCTGACGTACGCGGAGTCACGACGCCGGGCGCTGGAGAACTTCGAGCGCGACTACGTCGAAGCGCTCCTCAAGCTGCACGGAGGCAAGGTGTCCCAGGCCGCCGCCGCCGCGGACATGGACCGCGTCTACCTGTACCGGCTGCTGCGCCGGCACGGCCTCAAGAGCTGACGCGCTCACAAATCCCGCGCGCGGCGCGGGCGGGTGGCGGAGAATCCGCCGCATGTCCGCCCCCATCCTCGACCTGCACGCGCTCCCGTCGATGCCCGCCACGCTTCTGCGCGCGGCCGTTCCCTTCGGGAAGTCGCGGAACCGCGCCACGCTGCCGGACCTGACGCTGCGGGCGCACGGATGCCGTGCTTCGCCCGTGCTGCTGGAGCGCTACCGCACCGCGTGCGGCTTCGATGCCGATGGCTTCCTGCCGCTCACGTACCCGCAGGTGCTCGCGACGCCGCTGCACCTGAGCCTGCTGGGCCTGCCCGACTTCCCTTACTCCGCCGTGGGCATCGTGCACGTGCGCAACCACCTGCGGCAGCACCGCCGCGTGCCGGACACCACCGCGCTCACCGTGGCCTGCCGCTTCGACGGCCAGCGCGAAGTCCCCGCCGGCCATGAGTTCGACATCCAGACGCGCGTGGAGGCCCAGGACACCGGCGAGCTGCTCTGGGAGGCCGTCAGCACCATGCTGCGCCGCGGTCCCGCCCGGAAGGACAAGGACGGCGCTCGCAAGGCCCCGCCTCCCGAGGACCCTCGCTTCGCGTCCAGCCGGCCCGCGTCCTGGAGCATCCCCGCCGACACCGGACGCCGCTACGCGCGGGCCTCCGGCGACTTCAATCCCATCCACCTCACCGCCGTCACCGCGAAGCCCTTCGGCTTCCCGCGCGCCATCGCGCACGGCATGTGGACGCTCGCGAGGTGCGTGGCGGAGCTGGGGGAGGCGGGCCACGCGGACGCGCTGGGCCTGGAGTGCGACTTCAAGAAGCCCCTCTTCCTGCCCTCCCGGGTGACGTTCCAGACGGCTCGCGAGTCCGCGGGCGTGGCGTTCCGGGTGCTGTCGGAAGAGGGAAAGCCGCACCTCGTGGGGCGGCTGGGCTGAAGGGGCGGCCGACGCGCCGGCGGGCCGGTGAGGGGCCCGCCAGCCGCGTCAGTCACTCAGCTCCGGGAGGTCCGGCAGGCTGTCCGGGTCCAGCTTCATCAGGGCGCACAGCCGGCTCAGCGTGGGGATGGTCGGCACCATCACCCCTCGCTCGACGCGGGCCAGGACTTCCACGCCCAGTTCCAGATGCTCGGCGACTTCCTCCATGGAGAGCCCCGCCTGCTGCCGCGCTGCCTTCAGCGCGGCGCCAAGCGCTTCGGCCCGCTCTCTCCGACTCTGTGTCATCCCCCGAGCATGGCGCCATCCGGCCCTCCCGTCACTTGAATCCCACACGCACCCCTCCAGGACGGCGGCCCGGCCGGGGAGCGCCTCCCCGGGACGTGAAGTCCCCAACAGCCCGCTCCCCCCGGGTCCCGGCCGCCGCCAGCCCCTTTTCCGCATCGCGACGCCACCGCCCCGGCCAGCTCCCGTCAGACGGAGGCCGGGGTGGGGTGGCCACGCGTCCCGGCCATGCGCACGCTGCTGCCCAGAGGGGCCTTGCGCATTGGCGCCGGCCAGGGGCTGTGTTACGCCGCCGCACCCTGACTTCCATCTTTGGGACCCCAATCGAGGAGAAGTGAATGACCCGTCGTCACGTGCGCGTCGTCGGCGCGATGCTCCAGAACGAGATGGGTCGCTACCTCATCACCCAGCGTCCTCCGTCCGCGTCGCTGCCCCTGCTGTGGGAGTTCCCGGGCGGCCGGGTGGAGGAGGGGGAGCACGACGCGGTGGCGCTCGCCCGCGAGCTCCAGGAGGAGATGGGGGTCCGCATCGAGGTGCTCGAGCAGGTCATGCACACGCACCACGAGTACCCGACCTACGACATCGACTTCCGCGTGTTCCGCTGCCGCCTGAGCCAGCCGGACGCGGAGATCCACCACCTGCGCGTGCATGACCACCGCTGGGTGGCCCTGGAGGAGATGGGCCAGTACCGCTTCCCCGACGCGGACGCGAAGACGCTGGCCCGGCTGCTGGACCTGGACCACTGACCGTGCGCCCCTCCACGCGTCTGCTCGCCGCCGCGGGCTTCCTGCTGTCCGCCGCCTGCTCCAGCTCCCGCCCCACGCCCACCGGCGCCAACGCCCCGGACGCCGGCCTGCAGCAGGTGCCCGCCACGGGGATGGAGGGCTGCCTGCTCTACACGGACGGCCATCAGACGGGCGCCGTGCCGAAGCAGGTCCCGGAGCTGTCCGGGCTGGCCGCCAGCCAGAAGCACCCCGGCATCTTCTGGGGACACAACGACTCCAACAACGCCTTCGAGCTGTTCGCCCTGGACGAGACGGGCGCGGTGAAGGCCACCCTCACGCTCACCGGCGCGGATCCGCGCGACATCGAAGACGTCGCCGTGGGCCCGTGCGCGCCAGGGGGCAAGGAGTCCTGCATCTTCCTGGCGGACACCGGCGACAACTTCGAGCGGCGCAAGGAGGTGCGCCTGTTCCGGCTGCCGGAGCCCGCGGCCGTGGAGAACGCCTCGGTCCCGGTGGAGACGCTGCTCTTCACCTACGAGGACGGCCCCCACGACGCCGAGTCGCTCATCGTCGATGGCCGCTCCGGTCAGGTGGGCATCCTCACCAAGACGCGCGTGTCCCTGGGCGACCTGTACTCGGTGGAGGGGCTGAAGCCCGGCGCCACGGGCAAGGCGCGCAAGCTGGGCACCCTGCGCGTGCCGGATGACGTGGACCGGCTGGCCACGGCCGCCGCCCTGCACCCCTCCGGCCAGCGCCTGCTGGTCCGCACGTACACCCGCGTGTGGGAGCTGCGCCGCCCGGACGCGAAGCGGCTGGAGGACTTCGTCCAGGCGCAGGTGGTGGAGGTGCCCGGCGCGAGCCAGGCCCAGGCGGAGGCCGTGACGTTCCTCCAGGACGGGCGCGGCTACCTGTTGGGCAGTGAGTTCGTGGGCGAGCCCCTGGTCCGCGTCGACTGCCGCTGATCGGACAGTCCTGACCCCGTTCGTTGTCGTCCGATCACGCCCTGCGGTTGACGGCTTGGCGGGGGTGACCATCTTTGGCCGGCTGAGGGAACCGTCATACGACATGGTGTCGTCTGTACGGGGGAGGGGGAGGGCGAGCGTGCCGACGATGAAGCCACAGGACCTGCCGCCGGGGATGGGCCCGCGCGGAAAGAAGAGCGACAAGCCAACACCCACGAAAGGTGGGTTCAAGTTCGGCTCACCACTGGGCTACATCCTCCTGCTCGTCCTGGGGTTCCTGCTGTTCCGGAACGTGTTTCAGGACGCGGGCGTGCGCCGGGTGTCGTACAGCCAACTGCGCGACGCGGTGGAGAACAATCAGTTCAGCCGCGTCCAGATTTCCAATGAGTGGGTGAAGGGTTTCCTCAAGGACAATGCCCAGCCGCCTCCGGGCGAGCGCGGCACCCTGCGCAGCGAGCCCAGCGCCCTGCCGTGGATGGCCTACCGCGTCCCCGGTGACGAGGGCCTGGTGCCGCTGCTGGAGCAGAAGGGCATCCAGTTCGAGGCCGTCCCCCAGTCGAGTTTCAGCGAAGTGTTGTGGATCTGGCTCATCCCGATGGGCCTCCTCATCCTCTTCTGGAGCTTCATGATGCGCCGGATGTCCGGCGGCATGGGCCAGGGCCCGCAGAGCGTCATGTCCTTTGGCAAGACGCGCGCGAAGGTGCAGGCGGAAGCCGACACCGGCGTGGGCTTCAAGGACGTGGCCGGCGTGGACGAGGCCGTGGACGAGCTTCGCGAAATCGTCGAGTTCCTCAAGACGCCGGAGAAGTTCCGCCGTCTGGGTGGCCGCATCCCCAAGGGCGTGCTGCTCGTGGGCCCTCCGGGCACGGGCAAGACGCTGCTGGCGCGGGCCGTGGCGGGTGAAGCGGGCGTGCCCTTCTTCAACCTCTCCGGCTCCGAGTTCGTGGAGATGTTCGTGGGCGTCGGCGCGGCCCGTGTCCGCGACCTCTTCGCCCAGGCCACCGCGAAGGCGCCGTGCATCATCTTCATCGATGAGCTGGACGCCATCGGCAAGAGCCGCAACTCGGGCGTGGCCGGCGGCCATGACGAGCGTGAGCAGACGCTCAACCAGCTGCTCGCGGAGATGGACGGCTTCGACAGCCGCGCGGGCCTCATCATCCTGGCGGCGACGAACCGTCCGGAGATTTTGGACAGCGCGCTGATGCGCCCGGGCCGCTTCGACCGGCAGGTGCTGGTGGACCGTCCGGACAAGCGCGGCCGCGAGCGCGTGCTGGAGATCCACGCCAAGGGCGTGAAGCTGGCCGCGGACGTGGACCTGAAGCAGCTGGCCTCCCGCACCCCGGGCTTCGCCGGCGCGGACCTGGCCAACGTCGTGAACGAGGCGGCGCTGCTGGCCGCTCGCAAGAACCGCGACGCGGTGATGCGGGCGGACTTCGACGAGGCCATCGAGCGTGTCGTCGCGGGTCTGGAGAAGAAGAACCGCCGCATGAACGAGCGCGAGAAGGAGATCGTCGCGCACCACGAGGCGGGCCACGCGGTGGTGGGCTGGATGCTGCCCTACGCGGAGCGGGTGACGAAGGTGTCCATCATCCCGCGCGGCCTGGCGGCGCTGGGCTACACCATGTCGCTGCCGCTGGAGGACCGCTACCTCATGTCCTTCGACGAGCTGCGCGACAAGATGGCCGGCATGATGGGCGGCCGCGCGGCGGAGGAGATCTTCATCGGCGAGGTGTCCACCGGCGCGTCCAACGACATCAAGCAGGCGACGGAGATCGCCAAGATGATGGTCCGCGACTACGGCATGAGCACGCTGGGTCCGGTGGCGCTGAGCGGTGAGCAGGGACCGGGCTTCCTCAGGTCCGCGGGCATGCCGGAGTCGCGCAGCTACTCCGAGCAGACGGCGCGGATGATTGACGAGGAGGTCCGCAAGATGGTCTCCGAGGCGCTCGACCGCGCCCGGGAGGTCCTGCACACGAACCGCGACAAGGTGGAGGCCCTGGCGGCGCGGCTGCTGGCGACGGAGGTCATCGAGGAGGAAGCGATGATCGCCATCCTGGGGCCCAAGGTCCTGGCGCAGCGCGGTCTGCTCCACCCCGAGGCGCGCACGGTCATCTCCGCGCACCCCGTGGGCGGCACGGAGACCGAGCCGGTCGTCCCGCCGACGCAGCACGCGGAAGGCAAGCTCGACTCATGAGTTGAGCCTGCCTGCCCTCCGGGCAGCCCTTCGCCCACCGGATCCACCGCCAGCCTGCGGTGGCCGGTGGGCGAAATTACTTTCTGACGACAAGGAGGCGTCGCCGTGGAGAACCGGATCGGAAAGAGCTACGTCGCGCGGAAAGCATTGTTCGCCAAGGGCCTGAAGGACGGCCGGCTCACGGTGCAGGAGATCGAGGAGGCGCTGCCCCCGGGGACGCTGACGGCCGCCGAGCGGTGGCTCCTCTACTACTCCCTTCGTGCCGCCCAGGTGGAGATCATCGACGAGGTGACGGGGCAGGTGGACCACGGCTTCATGGCGGAAGCGCCGCCCCAGGCTCCGTCGAACCACTAGGCGCGTTGACAGGGCCGCCCTCGCGGTTACGTTCGCGCCGCTCATCGAGGTCCGCTTCTTCCAACCCCTGGCGCAGGTTCGACAATGGACGGCAATCCCCGCAGCGACGAGACCCCGGAGACGCAGGCTTCCGCCGAACGTGAGGCGGAGGGCGCGTCCTCCGACACGCAGGCCGAGGCCGCCCAGGATGGCGAGGTGGCGCGGCTCCAGTCGGAGCTGGAGGCGGCGCGCCGCCGGGTGAACGAGCTGGCCCGGGGGCTCCAGGACCTGACCAAGGACCGCGAGGAGTTCAAGCAGCGCATCACCCGCGAGCGCGAGCGGATGCTCGACGTGGAGCGCGGCAACGTGGCCCGCACGCTGCTGGAGGCCATCGACGAGCTGGACCTGGTGCTGGCCAACAGCCAGCAGGACCAGTCTCCCCTGGTGCAGGGCGTGCGGATGATCCGCGACAGCCTGCTGTCCAAGGCCCAGGCCACCGGCATCGAGCGCCTCCAGGTGGTGGGGCGCCCGTATGATCCGAACCTCGCCGAGGCGGCCGACATGGAGGTCACACCCGTACAGGACGACGACCAGAAGGTGGTCGCCGAGTTCCGCGCGGGCTACCGCCTGAAGGACCGCATCATCCGCCCCGCCCGGGTGAAGGTGGCCCGGTACGTGGCCCCGGCCCAGGCCTGAGCGCCTCTTCGCCGCCTGCCCGCGTCCCGGAAGGAAGCCTCCGGGGCGCGGCCGGGAAGGGCAGGGGGCACCGGTCTGTTGGGCCCTGACGCCATGGCCCGCCGTGTAAGCTGCCGCCCCGTGTCCGTCCGACTGCTCAGCGTCCTTCTCGTGGTGGCGCTCGCCCCGGTGGCGGGAGCCGCCGAGGATCCGCTCACGCCCTGGCTCCAGGCCCGGGTGCGCGAGCACATCGCGTACTTCGCCGCGCCTCCTCCCGAGGCGACGGATGCTCCGGCCATCGCGGGCGTGTCCTCGCTCTGGCGCGAGCGCCCCGCGGGCTACTCGGGCCTGCCGCGCTTCACGCCCCCCACGTCGCTGGCGCCGCTGATCCGCGCGGTGGAGGCGGGCGTGGTGAACATCACCACGGTGGGGCCCGGCGCGGTGGCGGGCGCGGTGAAGCGCTCCACCGGCTCCGGCTTCGTGCTGACGCCTGACGGGCTGGTCGTCACCAACAACCACGTCGTCGCCAACGCGCAGGGCCCGGCGGTGTACCCGTCCGGCTCCGGCATCACGCCCGGCAAGGACGGCCCCCGCGAGGTGCCGGTGCAGCAGGTGTCCGTGCGGCTGGCGGACGGCCGCGAGTTCCCCGCCGAGGTGGTGGGCCGCGACGCGTCCACGGACGTGGCGCTCCTGCGGCTCAACGGCGCCGGGCTGGGGACGCTGCCGGCGGTCTACCTGGGCGACTCCGACGCGCTGGAGGTGGGGGACTGGGTGGTGGCCATCGGCAACCCGTTCGGCCTGGACCACTCGGTGGCGCACGGCATGATCTCCGCGAAGGAGCGCGTGCTGGGCGTGGGCCAGTTCGACGACTTCATCCAGACGGACGCGCTCATCAACCCGGGCAACTCCGGCGGCCCCCTCTTCAACATGAAGGGCGAAGTGATTGGCGTGAACACCGCCATCATCAGCGAAGGGCAGGGCATCGGCTTCGCGGTGCCCATCAACCTGGTGAAGGACCTGCTGCCCAACCTGCGGGAGAACGGGAAGCTGGAGCGCGGCTGGCTGGGCGTCGTCATCAACGAGGACGGCGCGGACGCCACCGCCACGGCCCCCGTGGTGAAGGACGTCTACCGCGGCAGCCCCGCCGCCCAGGCGCACATCCGTCCCGGGGACCGGCTGGTGGCGGTGAATGGCCGGCCCATCGGCAGCTACCTCCAACTGCTGCGCAAGGTGGCGCTCCTGGCGCCGGGCACGGAGGCGAAGCTGACGCTGCTGCGCGACGGCGGCACCCAGGAGGTGTCGGTGCGGCTCGTGGCCCGGCCCGCGCAGGAGGCCACCGAGGGGCTCTCCAGCCGGGGCGGCAGCTCCGCGAACGACCTGGGGCTGGTGCTGCGGGATTTGACGCCGGAGGTGGCGGCGCCCCTGGGCTACGAGTCCTTCCTGGGCGCGCTCGTGTCCGGCGTGGTGCCGCGCAGCCCGGCGGAGCAGGCCGGACTGCTCGCGGGCGACGTCGTCATGGAGGTGAACCGCCGCCGCGTGAAGGATGCCGCCGGGGTGAAGGCCGCCCTGGAGCGGGGCAGCGCCGGGGCCAGCATCCTCCTGCGCGTGCAGCGGGGCGACGCGCTCCAGTACATCGCCATCGCCCGCTGACGGCCCCAGGCCGCTACTTCGCGGCCGCGTCCTTGCCGTTGAGCCACAGTCCCAGCTGGTTGCCGGTGCGGCCCTCGGTGACGAGGATGGCCTCGATGCGGGCGTTGACGCCGTAGTTCTTGCCGCCGCCCTTCTTGGGCAGCGTCCACACCGACTGCGGCGTGAAGACGACCTGCGCGCGCACGCCCCGGGCCATGAACATGCGGTTGAACGTGCCGCCGTTCCACATGTCCGGCGCCGTGCCACTCACCACGAGGTAGTTCATCACCGGGTTGCCCTGCGCGTCCGTCTTCTTCGGCGTGCCGTGGGACAGCCCGTACTTCCCGCCCGCGAAGAAGGGCGTGATGTTGATGGTGTACTCGTTGGTGCCGGGGTTGAAGTCGCCCGGGGACAGCATGCCCGCGTCGTCCTCGGTGATGATCATGTAGAGGCGCTTGCCCGTGTACTTCTTGCGGAAGGCCTCCGCCTGCTGCTTGCACTGCGGATCCACGAGCGCCCCGTCACACTCGCCCACGTACTTCTCCAGGAAGGCCCCCAGGCCGCCCAGGGGCTCGGACTCGTCACGCAGCTTCGCGAAGCGCGAGTCCACGTCGGCCAGGGCGAGCGTGGGCACAAGGAGGGCAAAGGCGGCGGCCAGGAAGCGATTCACGGCGGGAAACTCCGGAAAAAAGGGGGGAAGGACAGCCCGGGGATGCTGCCACTCCCGCCGCGCCGGGGGCAGCGCTTTCCCGTGAAATGGGCCATGGTGCGCCATGGTGCGTCAGGGTGGATGTAGGTGATTATTTTGCCTACATCATGCCACCGTGTAGTTTGCCCCTGTCCCCACCTGTTTCGGAGCCCTCCCCGCATGAACACGCAGCCCCAGGAACGCCGCTCCCACCTGCGCTTCGACAAGATCTTCACCGTGTACCTGTCCACGCAGGACGGGATGATGCGGGGCATTGGCCGCAACATCAGCGCGCGGGGCATGTTCATCGAGGTGCGCGACTCGCTGGGGCTGGGCGAGAAGCTGAAGGTGACGTTCGCGGGCGAGGACGGCACGGAGATGACGTGCCTGTGCGAGGTCCGCTACCAGGTGGCGCTGGCCTTCGGCCGCAAGGACGGGCGGCCCGGCAACAGCCGCGGGGTGGGCCTGCGCATCGTGGCCTACGAGACCATGGATGACGCGCCGCTGCTCTTGGTGGACCGCGAGCGGGTGATGCACTGAAACACCACGGGGCACGGCCCTTCCCCTGAAGAGGGAAGACACCGTGCCCCGGGGGGGCGACGCGGGAACCGGCTGAAGCGGTTACTGCGAGAAGCCTTCCAGCAGGTAGTGGGCTTCGATGCGCTTGAGCGCGAGGATCATCGCGGCGCAGCGGCTGTCCACCGTCTTCCCGATGCAGTACGGGCGGCTGTCGTGCATCTCCGTCTTGCGCGGCTGGTTGCGCGAGATGTCCCGGATGATGCGGTAGTTGCGCTTCATGGCGCGCTCGAGGCGCTGATCGACTTCCGCCTCGCTCCAGCGCTCCATGCGCTTGTTCTGGATCCACTCGTAGTAGGACACCGTCACGCCGCCCGCGTTGGCGATGATGTCCGGGATGAGCTCGATGCCGCGCTTCTGCAGGACGCGGTCGGCCTCCGGGGTGGTGGGGCCGTTGGCGCCCTCCGCGATGAGCTTGACCTTGAGGCGCTCCGCGACGTCCGCGGTGATCTCACCGCCGAGCGCCGCCGGCACGAGGATGTCCGCCTGGACGTCCCACAGGTCCTTCTTCTCGATGCGCTGGGCGCCCGGGAAGCCCACGACGGAGCGCTTGAGGTTCTTCGGGTCCGCCACGTAGGCGGCCAGCGCGTTCACGTCGATGCCGTCGCCGTTGAAGATGGAGCCGTCGGCGTCGTTCACCGCCAGCAGGCGCGCGCCCATGTTCGCCAGGATCATGGCGGCGTGGCTGCCCACGTTGCCGAAGCCCTGGAGGACGAAGGTCTTGCCCTTCACGGACTCGCCGCGGTCGGCGTAGTAGTCCTCGATGCAGAACGCGACGCCCTGGCCGGTGGCCTTGCCGCGGCCTTCCGAACCACCGATGCGCACGTCCTTGCCGGTGACGATGCCGCGCAGGTTGTGGCGCTCGCGCTCACCGTCGGAGAACTGGCGGTAGAGCAGCGCCATGATCTCCGGGTTCGTGCCCACGTCCGGCGCCGGGATGTCGATGTTCGGCCCGATGAGGCTCTTGAGCCGGTACATGAAGCGCAGGGTGATGGCCTCCAGCTCCTCGCGGCCGTACTCGCGCGGGTCCAGCTGGATGCCGCCCTTGCCGCCGCCGAACGGAACCTCGGCGATGGCCGTCTTCCAGGTCATCTCCGCGGCCAGGGCCTTGAAGAGGTCCAGGGACACTTCGCGGTGGTAGCGCAGGCCGCCCTTGTAGGGGCCACGGGCCTGGTTGTGCTGGACGCGGTAGGCCTTGAAGCGCTGCGACTCACCGGGGACCAGCTGGTAGACGTGACCGTCCGGCAGGCGCAGGTGGCCGTGGCGGATGGCGACGTCGGAGCCCAGCAGGGCGCGGCCGTTGAGGATCAGGTTGCCGTTGGCCAGGCGCTCCAGGCCTTCGGGGTTGCGCACCTGGGTGACGGGCAGGTCCGCGAAGGACTTGGCCTCCTCCGGCAGGAGCGGGACCAGGCGGTCCTTGAGCTTCGCGGTGACGTAGAAGATGTGCTCGTAGTCGGGCTCTTCGAGCTCCAGACGCACCCGCTTGTCCAGGCCGATGAGATCCGCCGCGAAGTGGAAGATCTCCATCGCCTCCGTGTAGATGGTGCGCTTGGGCGTAGGGGCCGGGGCGCGCATGAAAGTCTCTTCGCTGGCCATGATGGAACGTGCTCCTTGAGGGCCCACCCGGATGGGGGCCACTGGGGAAAGCGGCGCCCTTATGAGCACAGGCGCCACGCGAGTTCAACCGCTCTGGCAGCCGACCATTTCTCCAAATTATGGAGAAATGTCGCGGACTTAGGCGACGCGGTGTGTCACTCCACCCGATGCACCGTGTCATGGGTGTCAGGGCTTCTGGCGCTTAGAAGCGGGGGTGGAGGCGAGGCCCTGAAGAGGCGCGGAGAAACTGCTTGCCGGGTCCGGATGCGGATGGTACTTACCGCGCACTTTCGGTGCGCCGACATAGCTCAGTTGGTAGAGCAACTGATTCGTAATCAGTAGGTCTCCGGTTCAAATCCGGATGTCGGCTCCAAGAAGAAGAAGGCCGGTTGCCCCTGTGGCAGCCGGCCTTTTTCGTGTCCTGGGGCCGGAGGTTCGCATGCGGCTGCCGTGGTGGGTGCTGGCCCTGCTCTGGGTGCTGGTCGGGTGCGGCGGGGCGACGAAGGTCGTCCGGCTCGACACGGGGCGCGGTTCGCCGGTCGTGCATGTGCCTCGCACGGAGCGCGCTGCCGGATCCGTGGTGCTGGATGCGGACGACGTGAAGGAGGCCGTGGCGCGATTGGGCCAGCGGATCCGAGCGTCGCCGCGGGCGCAGGAGGCCGCGCGGCGGCTGTTCGAGGTGGAGCCCCGGAGCGGTTCGTACCTCGTGGACGTGCGGCGCCGCCGCATCACGCCGCTCGGGCCGGGTGAGCACCTGGCGGGTGGGCAATCGCAGGCCGACGTGGAGCTGACCCGCGCCTACTTGCGTTGGTGTGGCCGGACTGGACGGCCGGGGGACTGCCTGGGGCTGTTGAGCGAGGGGCCGGTCATCGCGGGGGATGGTCGCTTCGCCCTGGCGCTCGCGCTGGCGAAGGGGGCGGTGCTGGAGGAGCTGTGGGACGCCGTGAAGGACTTGGCGAATCCCGAGGCCCTGGTGCAGGCCGCGCTGTGGACGGCCGCGACCTACGCGCTGCTCTGGACGGTGCCGGAGCCCGCGACGAAGGGCGTGGCGGCGGTGCTGACAGCGGCGCTCATTGCCTACGTGGGCATCGATACGTTCTGGGGACTCATTCAGGGCTTCCGGCACCTGATGGTGGAGGCGGATGCGGCGCTGACGTTCGATGAGCTGCGAGGGGCGGGGGAGCGGTTCGGGAAGGTGATGGGGCGGAACGCGGCGCGGGCGTTCGTGATGCTGGCGACGGCGGCCATTGGAAGCACGGGGGTCGCGCTGGGCGCGAAGCTTCCGGGGTTGCCAGGGGCCGCCCAGGCCGCGGTGAGGGCCGAGTCCGAGGCGGGGGGGGGGCTACGCGGCCGTGGGGCAGGTCGAGTCCGTGGCCATTGCCGCGGATGGCTTCACGTTCGGCCTCGCTCCCGGTGCTGTGGCCATGTCATCGAGCGGCGCCGGTTCGTCGCGCGTGAAGGCGTGGAAGTCCTTCAGTGGTTTCAAGAAGGCGATGGGGCCGGCGGGCAGCGGAAAGCAGTGGCATCACATTGTCGAGCAGACGCCTGGGAACGTTGAGCGCTTTGGGCCTGAAGCCCTTCACAACACGGACAATGTCGTCGCCGTCGATGTGAGGGTTCACGAGCGGATCAGCGCGTACTATTCCTCCAAGCAGCGCTTTGCCGACAACCGGGTCGTTCGTGAATGGCTTCGAGAGCAGTCCTACGAACAACAGCGGGCGTTCGGCCTCCGGATGCTCAAACAGTTTGGTGCCATTCCATGAAGGCAGATGCCTGGAAAGCCCTCTCTACGGACGAGCTCGTGGAGAAGTACCGAGAGATTTCAGCGAAACACGGCCACCTTTTGGATGCCCTGAAAACGCGGGCGGCGAACAAAGAATATGACCGCGTGCTCGCCATCGAGACGGAACTGCGGGGACGCGGTGCGGATGCGCACGCATGGATCCTGAAGCTTCTTGGCGACCCAGCTCCAGGCACGCGCTTCTGGGCAGCTTCAGCCGCGCTGGGATTCGCCCCCACGGAAGGCGCACGAGTACTGGCCGAGCTTGCAACACCGCCCTTGAGCCAGGTTGGCCTTAGCGCGGCAGTGCTGCTCGATGCGTGGAAGGACGGGACATACAAGCCCAGGTGATTCTTCAGGCTGCCTTCGCATGGGCGACCTGCACCTGGTTCCGGCCGCCGCGCTTGGCTGCGTAGAGCGCTTCGTCCGCTGCGTGGAGGACCTCTTCGATGGTGTCCCCATGCACGCCCAGTGCTCCGAGCCCGGCGGAACTCGTGACCTTGAACTCTCCGGCTTCGCTATGGAATGTGAGCGCGGCCACGGTCTGGCGGATGTGTTCGGCCAGGGCCTGCGCTCCTGTGGGGTCGGTGTCCTCGAGCACCACGCAGAACTCCTCGCCTCCGTAGCGGGCCACGAAGTCGGTGATTCGCGTGCAGGTCGCCACGGCCTTCGCCACGGACGCCAGCACCACGTCTCCTGTCTGGTGCCCGTGCTTGTCGTTCACCGACTTGAAGTGGTCGATGTCCATCATCATCACGGTCAGCGGCAGGCCGCTCCGCCTTGCCCGGGCACTTGCTGTCTGGAGATGCTCTTCGAGGGCCCTTCGATTCCTCAGTCCGGTGAGCGCGTCGGTGTTCGCCTGCTGGTGCATCGCCGCCAGGTCCCGCTCCAGCGAGACCCGCTCCAACTGCAGGCGCGCGGCCCGGGCTGTCTCCAGCGCGACCGAGATGTGATTGGCGATGGCCACGAAGATGACCTCGTCCTCTCGGCCGAACACGCCTCGCGCCAGACGGTGGTCCAGGTAGACCACCCCGAGCAGCCTTCCGTGCAGGAGCAGCGGCGCGGCCATGATGCTCCGCAAGTCATTGGCGAGGATGCTCTCCGTGGCCCGCACCTCGCCCTCGTCGGTGCCTGTGACGACCAGTGGCCGGTGCGTGTCCCGGACCCGTTCAATCACCGTCCGGCTGTAGCCGCCCAGCTCCGCGAGGTCCACTCCGCCCGCGCCGCGCCCCACGCTGAGTGACAGCTCCTGCGTCCCCTCCGGGCAGAGCAGCAGGAATGCTCGCTCCGCTCCGAAGATCCGCACGATGACGTCCAGCGCCACGCGCGCCTGCTCCCGGGGCTCGAAGACGTTCGCGCAGGCCAGGCTGACCTCGAGCAGGGCATCGAGCTGCCGCTGCAGGCGGAGCGCGTGCGCCGGTGCCTCCTCCGTGGGATCCGAGTTGGAGGTGCTCCGGCTGGAGGACTCCACCTGGAAGTGGGCCCGCACCCGCCGGGCTCGCGCCTCCCAGCCGGCCTCGTCGGCCAGCGTCAACGCGAGCCTCGCCTCGCGCCTCGATGCCTCCATCCGCCCATGCTCGCGGAAGCGCTGGGCACGCTCGACCATCACCTCGAAGAGGACCCACGGGCAGTCCACCTCGCGGGCCAGCGCCTCGGCCCTCGCGAGCAGCTTCTCGGAGATGGCCGCGTTGCCCTCCTGCCGTCGCAAGATGCCCTCGCAGAGGAGCGCATGGGCCCGGAGCACCGGAGTCGTGGCCGCTCGCTTCAGCTCCGCTGTGGCCGCACGCGTCTTGCCCAGCAGCTCCTCGCGGTTTCGTGGCGTGCTCGCCCGGAGCTGCGCGAGGCGCGCGTGGGCGGCGTAGACGAAGAAGAGCCTCAGGTGGAACGGCGTGAACTCCGGCCGCATCCCGAGCTGGGCATGTCTTTGAATCGCCTCCTCGAGCGCGGGCCCCAGCTCTCCCTGCTCCAGGTGGAAGAGCACCAGGTTCTGCAGGTAGACGCTCCAGCGCCACCGCTCACCGGGCGCCTTCTCCACCATCCGCCGCACGCGCTGAAGCTCCGCGAGCCCGTCCGTGGGCCGTCCGAGGATCGCCAGGATGGCCCCGAGGAAGGACGGGTAGGGATGGCCGAGGAGCGCCGCATCCGCTCCCGCGCTTGCCGGGGCCGCTCGTGCGTGCGCGCGCCGGATCCACGCTTCCGCTTCGCGCACGTACCCTCGGGCCAGCATCGCCCAGGCCGCGTCCACGCAGCCATTGACGAAGTCCCCCGCGTCGAGGAATCGCCCGTAGGCGTCCACCCAGCGCCGGTGCTGCGCCTCCGCGCCGGACGAGTCCCCCGCGATGTGCGTCGCGATCCCCTGGTACAGCAGACTCCGGGCGATCAGCGCCCGGTCGTTGAGCTGCTCGGCCACGCTCGCCGCCTTCGCGGACTCCTTCGCCGCGGCCCGCGGACGCCCCAGCACCGCCTGCACGATCGCGTTGTTCCCGAGGAAGAAGATCAGCTCGCGACCCGGCCCGAGCCGGAGCGCCGACGCCCAGGGCCGGTAGGTCATCTGGAGCAGCAGCAGGTTGCGGACGTCGAAGTAGGCGACGTGCGCCCCCAGGTCGCAGAGCTTGGCGAAGAGGCGATGGCGTTCGGCCTCCGCTCCTCGGGCGGGCCCCAAACGTGATCCGAACAGGCCCGTCATCCACCCGACGAGCCAGGCCCAGAGGAGCACCCAGACTCCCAACAGCGGACTCCGGGGATGCCGGATGCCGAGCTCGGCCATGCCCGAGGCGATGTCGGACCAGGCCTGCTGGGTGTCGAAGCCTCCCAGGTGCACGTGGGCCAGCCGGCAGCGCAGCTCCGCCCGTCGCGCCGGGATGCGCTCCGCGGAGAGGGCGAGCGTGTACTGCTCCACCGCCTCGGCGAGCCGGCCCGAGCGCGCACAGGCATCTCCGCGCGCGGTGGTCAGCTCCGCGTCCCTCGGCAGCCCGAGCTCGCTGGCCGCCCGCTGTGCTGCTTCGAGGAAGCCGTGGGCCTCCTCGTTGGCGCGCTCCTCCAGGGCCAGTTGTCCGGCGGCGAGGTTGGTCTCGTAGCGCCGCCGGGCATGCTCGGGCGCCTCACCCAGCTCGTAGTGACGGGCCAGCGCATACGTCCTCGATGCGTCCCGGCCCTCCTGGGCGTCCAGCGCGGTGGCGATGCCCCGGTGCAGCGCTCGGGCCTCGTCCAC
This sequence comes from Corallococcus macrosporus, assembly GCF_017302985.1. Lineage (NCBI taxonomy): Bacteria > Pseudomonadati > Myxococcota > Myxococcia > Myxococcales > Myxococcaceae > Corallococcus > Corallococcus macrosporus. The sequence goes on along the minus strand of NZ_JAFIMU010000010.1, from coordinate 437,081 downwards.
CGAGAGCCCTCCGAGGAGCGCCTCGCGGACGCGGTTGTGGACGAACGCGCAGGTCCCCGCGTCCTTGAAGTCCACCAGGCGCGCCGTCACCGCCTCGGACAGCGCCGCCAGCACCTCGTCCTCCCCGAGCCCGCAGCTGGGGCCGAGCAGCGCCGTCGAGAACCGCATCCCGACCACCGCGGCCGCCGTGAGGACCCGCCGCGCTTCGTCCCCGAGCGAGCCGAGCCGCCGGACCACGAGCTGGATCACGTCCTGGGGAAGCTGCAGCCGATCCAGCTCCTCGGTGTCGAGCTTCCACGCGCCCCAGTGCGGGACGAGGAGTCCGGAGTCCAGCATCGCGCGGACGTACTCCACGACCGCCAGCGGCAGTCCGTTGCTCCGGGACGCCACCGCCTCCACGAGCTCGGCCGGGACGGCGCGGCCTCCGAGCTCGCTCGACACCAGCGCCTCCACCTCGGAAGGGGCCAGCGGTCCGAGCCGCAGGACGACCTCTCCAGCGCCTCCGATGGCGTCGGTGAAGGCACGCAGTCCTTCCGCGCACTCGGGCTCGTCGCGCGAGGTGCACAGCAGGACGAGGGGCGCCTGCGCGAGCAACGTCGACAGCCAGCGCATGACCTGGAGGGTGGCTGGATCCGCCCACTGGACGTCGTCGAGGAGGAACGCCGCGCCCGGGTGGAACTCGGCCAGGCGCACCAGGAAGCGGGCGACGGCGCCATAGAAGAGGTCCTGCGCCTCGTCCGGCCCGGCCTCCTCGCTCGCGTCGCGGAACAGGAGGGAGAGCCCCGGCGACAGCCGCTTGAGGAGTCCGGCCGCGTCTCCGGCGGCCTGTCGGATGCGCTGCTCGGCGGCTTCGCGCTCGGCGCCGGGCAACCGCCGCAGTTGCCGGAGGTGTTCGTCGATGGCCTCGCGCAACGGGGCGAAGGGCAGGGGATCCGCCCGGAGGCACTTGCCCTCGAGCACCAGCGCCCCGGCGGAGCGCGCCTGCCGCGCCGTTTCGCGCATCAGCCGGCTCTTGCCGCTCCCGCTCTCGCCGTGGAGGAGCGCCACGCCGCCGCGACGCTCCAGGCCGCGACTCCACAGCCGGGACAGCGAGGCGAGCTCCGCCTCACGGCCGGCGAACGCGGACTCCGCGACCGGTGTCGTGCGGAGCTCTGCCTTGCCAGATGCCTCCAGCCCGGAGAGGCGGTCGAGGTCGGCGGCGAGCGCTTCGCCGGACGGGTACCGGTCGTCGGGGTCCTTGGCGAGGAGCTTCTCGATGACCGCGACCAGGGCCGGGCTCAGGTCCGGACGGAGGACGCGCAGGTCCGGTGGACGGTGCGCGGCGTGCTGCCGCAGCAGCTCGCCCACGTCGGTGGCGGTGAATGGGGGCCGGCCGGCGGCGCCCTCGAAGAGGATGGCCCCGAGCGCGTAGAGGTCCGCCCGTCCGTCCACGGGCCGCTTGAGCATGCCGGACTGCTCCGGCGCGCTGTATTGCAGCGTCCCCGCCAGCTTGCGGCCCGCCTCGCCGCCGGTGGCCCGGGCGACGAACCCGAAGTCGATCAGCGTGGCGCGCCCGATGTCCGAGACCACCACGTTCTGCGGCTTCACGTCCCGGTGGACCAGCCCGTGCCGGTGGACCTCCGACAGCGCCCCGGCGAGGTCCCGCGCGATGGAAATGAGAGAAGCTTCCGTCGGCCGCCCCTGCGCGAAGTGCGCCGCGAGGCTCGGCCCGAGGACGAGCTCCAGCAGGAGGTAGGGCCGCCCGTCTACATCTCCCACCTCGAGGATCGCCGGCAGGCTCCGGTGCCGCAGACACGCCAGGAGCGCGGCCTCCCGGCGGAAGCGCGTCCGCGAGACGTGGCCGGAGCGCGCCACGTCCTCCCGGAGGACCTTGAGTGCGAAGACAGCGCCCCCGCGCGAGGCCCGGTAGACCACGCTCTGCGAGCCGCGCCCGATCTCCGCTTCGAGTTGTAGGTCGCCGAAAGCACCGTGCCCCATGCTTTCCCATCCTAGCCGTGAATCAGGGAAGAGTCGGGTTGACGGCTGGCATCCTCACAGGGCGTGTGAGAAGAGCCGCTGGAGACCTGAACCCCTCAATAAGCGCAAGGCAGGCTGCCCGCCGACTTCCCTTGTTCTCGGCGGGGAATCCGTCGCAGAACGCGGCGTGTTCGAGCGCGAGGCGCTCGTGTAGGCCTGACCCTCTTTGGGAGCGATGACGTGAGCAGTCTCATGAAGGAGTCCGTGCTGCGGGTGCACCACTGGACCGACACCCTGTTCAGCTTTGTCACCACGCGCGACCCGGGCTTCCGCTTCGCCAGTGGCCAGTTCACGATGATGGGCCTGGAAGTCGAAGGCCGGCCGCTGCTGCGCGCCTACAGCATGGTGAGCGCGCACTATGACGACCACCTCGAGTTCCTGAGCATCAAGGTGCCCGGCGGGCCGCTGACCTCCCGCCTGCAGCACCTGAAGGAGGGGGACCAGGTCCTCGTCAGCAAGAAGGCCACGGGCACGCTCGTGCTCAAGCACCTCTTGCCCGGCAAGAACCTCTACATGCTGAGCACGGGGACGGGCCTGGCGCCGTTCCTCAGCCTGGTGAAGGACCCGGAGACGTACGAGCAGTTCGACCGGGTCATCCTCACGCACACCTGCCGGCGGGCCGAGGAGCTGGCCTATCACGACCTCTTCATCCACGAGCTGCCCCAGAACGAGTTCTTCGGGGAGCTGGTGAAGCAGAAGCTCACGTACTACCCGAGCGTCACGCGTGAGGACTTCCGCAACACGGGCCGCATCACCGACCTCATCCAGAGCGAAAAGCTCTTCAAGGACGTGGGCCTGCCGCCGCTGAACCCGGAGGTGGACCGGGTGATGCTCTGTGGCAGCCCCGGCATGCTCTCGGACCTCACGACCATGCTGGAGGAGCGCGGCTTCCGGGAGGGCACCCCGGGTGAGGCCGGGCACTACGTCACCGAGAAGGCCTTCGCCGAGCGCTGACGGTTCGTAGGCTCTGGACTCAGAGCACGCTTTTTCCGAGCGCCAACATCACCTCGAGGAAGCGTCGATCGGCGAGGAGCAGGGGCACCATGGGCGCCATGGCCGCGATGAGGACGGCCAGCGCCGCACGGACGTCCACCGGGAACCAGCGCATGCTGCGCGCGGTGTTGAAGGAGGTCCCCAGGTCCGCGAGCGAGGAGAACTCGGGCGCGCCCAGCAGCTCCTGTCCGGCGGGCAGCTCGCGGTGGAACCACCGCTGCTCGAAGCGCCGTGAGTGCCAGGAAGCCACGCCCGAATAGGCGTGGTCCCCCCGCCGCTTCGCGAACAGGAGCTGACGGCTGAAGAAGGCCAGCGGCGCGAAAACGATGAGCAGGCTGAGGAGCGCGAAGGCGAACAGGTGAAGGGCGTAGTCGGTGAAGTCCGCGCCGGGGGCTCGCGCCAGCCGCTGCGCGGTGAGCGTGGAGGCCACCGCGAGGACGATGAGGGCGAAGCTGGCCTGGCAGGTGCCCAGGAAGCCCAGGCCTCCCGCGGTGTCGGGGTGCGTGGGCACGAGGGCGAGCGGCAGCCGGGAGACCCTGAACAGGAAGAGGGCCCACAGGACGCCCCGCCAGAACCAGCGCAGGACCAGGAACCGGATGAGGGGCATGCTCACCACGAGGTACCACCACCCGGCCAGGGTGGGCGGGCCACCGGGCTCCGTGTGGACCCAGCCCGGGTTCGCCTGGTGGGGCAGGTCCATGAAGGACACGGCGAAGGAGGCCACGAGCAGCCCGGCCTCGATGGTGGCGTTGCGCCTCAGCCACATCACCCCGCGCGCGATGCCCTCGAAGGTGGCCAGGTGCTTCGCATCAATCAGCTCGGAGACGACGAACTGGCGCACGGCCGCCCCGAGGCTCAGGTCGACGTAGCGCTCGGCCGCGATGAGCAGCGGTAGAGACACCAGGAACTCGACGTGGATCCCCAGGTCGCGCAGGAACGCCCACGGCACGGTGGGCCCGCCCTGGGCGAGCGACAGGGCGAGGAGCGGCAGCCAGCCCACCAGCGTCAGCACGAGGATCCGCAACGGCCGGGAGGCCCGGCGGGGGCGGGCAATCGAGCGCCGCCAACCGAGTGCGCTTCCTTGAGTGAGCGAGAAGTCGAGCAGCGAGGCGGGGACGTCCATGGCGAATTCAAAACTGCGCCTTGGGTGTGGCACTGGCCAGTCATCACGCTGCTTGCCCTGCCGCTGGGGCAAGACGTTTCCAGGCATCCGCGTGCGTCAGGGCTGGTGGGGACCGAGATTCAATCCCTTTGCAACGGGATGGTTCGGATGCAAGGCATTGAATTGCAAGCGCATGCCTGCTTCCGATATTCAGAGCGCCGCGGTTCTCACCGAGAGGAGCTCCCAATGCTGACGCGTCTCGTGAAGAGTGCTTTCGTCGTGATGGGGCTGGGGTTTGCCCTGGCCTGTGGTGGAGCGGAGACGGCGGACACCGAGCAGACGGAGGGAGTGTCGACCGAGGCCCAGGCTCCTGCGATGGAAGCCGTGCCGGGTGAGAAGACCCAGGCCAACCTGGACACGGGCTGTGGTGGCTTCATGAAGCGGTGCTGCCAGGGGAAGTACTGCAACGCCGGCTACGAGTGCAGTCCTTCGACGTTGACGTGCCTTCACTGAAGCCGTTCATCCGCGCAGGGGCTGGAGGCGGCCGTAGGTGAGTGACCGCCACAGCCACTCCGCGGGACCGAAGCGGAAGTGTTTCAGCCATGCGTGGCTGAGCAGCACCTGCACCGCGAACAGAACCAGCGCGATGCCGACACAGTGTGACGGTGGCACGCGGCCGATGAGCCCCAGGCCCCAGCCGTTGTAGAGCCACAGGCTCAGCACCGTCTGCATCAGGTAGTTCGTCAGCGCCATGCGGCCCACGGGGGACAGCACCCCCAGCGCCCGGCGCCAGCGCTCACGCTGGAAGAGCAGCGCGAAGCCGGCGAGGTACGCTGCTCCCAGGGACGCGTATCCAAGCTCCTGGAACGCAGTCAGGAGGAACAGCCCGGTGTGGCTCGCCGGATCCAGGCCTTGGGCTCGCAGCTGGAACGCCAGCAGTCCTCCTGCGTTGAGCAGTCCTCCCACGCACAGCCCCCACCACAGCATCCGGCGGAGCAGGGGACGGTGGCGTTCCACGTCCTGCAACAGCCGGTGACGCCCCGCCAGCAGGCCCAGCAGGAAGCGGCCCAGGATGAGCGTGAGCCAGATGAGCACGCGAGGGGAGCTGAACCAGGTCTCCCAGACGTAGCGGGCGTTGCCCGCCTGCGCTGTCCACACGGAGCCACTGGAGAGCGCTGCCAACAGCTCGGCCCGCAGCGCTGATTCAGGGGCATGCGCCGTGACTTCCGGCCCCCAGAGTTGGAGCGCGAGCACCAGGGGCGGCATCACTCCCAGCAACACCACCACCCAGCGCCACAGTGTCCGGTCCGTCTTCCCGGCGAAGAGCAGCAGCAGGAGACCCGCCAGCGCATACAGGTGGAGGATGTCTCCCATCCAGAGCGCCAGCAGGTGCACCGCTCCGATGCAGAACAGCACCCCCATCCGCCGCAGATGGACGGGGACGTGCGAGGCACCGCGCGCCTCCGTTCGCGACAACTGGATGGAGAAGCCCAGCCCGAAGAGGAAGCCGAAGAGGTTGAGGAACTTGTGCGCCACGAAGAACAGGAAGAGGGCTCCGGTCACCAGCTCGGGCAGCGGTGAGCCCAGGGCCCGGAGCTGTTCGGGGGGCAGCAGGTTGCGGCCTCCGAACCAGAGGAAGCTGTTCGAGACGAAGACACCGCACAGCGCGAAGCCGCGCAGGGCATCCACCAATTCGACGCGCTCTTGAGACGACACCGGAGATGAGTGAGACACGGCGGCATCCTGCGAGGAGCCTCTGACATTGCCTTGAGAACACGGTTGGGTTTTGTGACAGACCTCCGGCAACCCGCCGGAGCCTTCCCGTGTCATGGGGCGTCAAGGCACTGTTCCGCCTCCGATGTCCGCGGAGGAATGACATGCGCGGTAGCAGTGCTGAGAGGCTTTCATCCGTCGAAGTGACGGTCCGGGAAGCCGGTGGGGCGTTCTGGAAGGACGGGGGCGCGCGTGATTGGGATTGCTGGGTTCCCGACGGACACTTCAACCTCAGCCAGCGGTTCCTGAAGTGCGCCCAGCACATCCAGATGGACGGGTTCCATCAGGTCCCCGTCACGCTGAGCGACGGACGCGGGCAGCCCGTGGGCGTTGCCGCCACCTATCGCAACACCATCGACGGGGCGGACCTGGGCAATGAGCGGATCCAGCAGGCCGTCCACCTGGTGCGCGGCGCGGCGCCTCGCTTCCTGAAGTACGGCGTCATCGAAGTGGGCAACCCGGCGGGAGTGGGGTTCCCGGTGCGCTCGTCGCTGTCCAGCACGGAAGCCATCACGACCCTGGCGCGCTGGGCGCAAGCGGAGGCGGACCGTCAGCGTGCCTCGCTGGTCGTCATCCGGGACATCGAGCCGACGGCCGCTCCCTGTGCCGTGGAAGTGCTCCGCCGGATGGGCTTCGTGCCCTCGCCGCTCCCTGCGGCGTTCGTCGTTCCGCTGCCGTTCACCTCGTTCAATGAATACAAGGCCCACATGCGGGCCCGCTACCGGGGGCGACTCGCGGGTTGCATGAAGGAGACGGCTTCGCTTCGCGTCGAGGTCGTGGAGCAGTTCGCGGAGCTTGCGCCCCAGCTGACCGCGCTGTGGCGGACTCTCTACGACCGCGCCACCCAGTACCGGCGGCTGGTCCTCACCGAGGGCTTCTTCGCCTCCGCCAGCGACATGCCCGAGGCGAAGGTGATGCTGCTGCGCCGGCCTGATGACAGCATCGCCGGGTTCGGGCTGCTGTTCGTCGACGGCCCCATGCTCCGGTTCTCCTGCACCGGGTTCTCCCGCGAGGCGGCCCTGGAGGAGGGGGTCTACTTCCGGCTGCTGTACGAGGTCGTCCGCTACGGCATCGAGCACGGCTGCAAGGCGGTCAACATGGGGATGACCACGGCCGGGCCGAAGATGAGCGTCGGTGCCCAGCCCGTCCATGTGTCGGCCTGGATCTGGCACCGGTCCGCCCTGCAGCGTCAGGGCCTGGGCTGGCTCACCCAGAACCTGATGAAGCCGCCCCCTCCGGTGGAACGCAACGTCTTCAAGGAGGACGTTCCCGTGTTCCAGGACCCGGCACTGGCGGAGCAGCCAATTACGCCGCGGCCCTGAGCCGTTCTCCGGTGTCCAGACGGATGGCCTCCTGCACGTGGGGCCATTCGCGCAGGTGCCGCGCCAGCGTCCGGAAGTGCTCCCGCCGGACGCTCACCCGCACCACCTGCTTCATCCGGCCGCCCTCCATGCGCGGCAGGACCGTGCTGTGAAAGGCTGGCAGCAGCAGCCACTTGTTGAGCTGGGAGCTTCGCAGCAGCGTGACGAAGGCCGCATCGTCGAAGCGCACGCGCGCCAGCTCCTGGCTGGTCCAGTTCGAGCAGTAGACGCGGTCCTGCCCCAGCAGCCAGTGGTGATACACGCTCCCCTGGCTCGTGTTGCGGCGCCAGTAGTCCGCCCAGTGCAGGTCCTCGCGCAGTTGCTCCCGGCCATAGGCAGACACCACGGCCCGGTTGCGGAGGGCCAGCTCCGTGACGCTGGAACTCCAGAGGTCCGCGCGCCTCAGCATCGCGGAGGCATTGCCCAGGCAGTTGGCCACGGAGCCTGACGGTGCTCCCAGCAGCTCTCGGACGTCGATGGGAAAGTACAAGCCCACTTCGGGTGGGGCGTGCTGCTCGCGGGTGCACTCGCCGAAGAACTTCAGCAGCGTCGCGTTGACCACGTCGTTGGTGGACACCTTGGTGCCCGCGGCCTGCGCCTGGGCCTTGATGGTGTCGACGCCGTCCTCGTCCATGAAGAGGCACACAGGCACGGCATCCGTCACGGCCTGCTTCAGGTAACGAGCGATGCCCAGTGTCGCCTTCGCCCGCGAGATGTGGACGATGCCGTGACGGCCCTCCCTGGAGGGCTGGGCTCCGGTTGCTTCACCCGGCTCGCCCAGGTGCCTCCAGATGTCACGCCGATCGAAGACGGGCGGTTCTCCTGGCTCGTGGCCCGGGTCGGTGTAGGCGACAGACACCGCGCGCAGGAAGTCGTAGATGCCGTGCAGGTCCGTCAGCGCGTGGTTCCAGCTCAGGCCCACCACGGAGGCATCGCGAAAGTGCGTGAGCTTCAGGTGCAGCAGGGGACGGCGCCCGTCGTGGGCCGGTGGCTTCCCGGGCGCCAGCCGCGAGACGAAGTCCCCGGAGTAGAGGACCCTCCGGTCTCCCGTGGGAAAGGGCGCGTCGATTTCGTCCAGGTCCAGGCCGACGGCGCTCATGCCCTCACGCACCCCGGGGCGGGACGGGTGGTGGCAGAGGACGAGTACCGCGTCGTCCTGCTGTCTCAGCGTGCCGTGGAAGAACGGGTAGCGGATCAGCGTCGCTCGGAGCGCTTGGGTGAAGCGCTCGGTGTCGATGCGCCCGCTGAAGACCGCCGCGAAGCTCACGAACATGTCCTTGAGCGCGACGTCCACGGCGCTCAGCGCCCACGTCCGCTTCAGCGGTTCGGAAGGGGTGAGGACTCGCTGCCGTGTCATGTGCGGGGGCCTCCGGAGAGGGAACTGCGTCAGGGTTTTTCGCGCGCGCGGGACCGCTCGCGCATCAGCTCGACCAGGGCCAGCGCTTCGCCGCCCTGGCTCGCCAGCGCTTCCATCATTCCCGCCTGGTCTTCCGCCGAGCGGTTCTGGCCCAGCTTGAACTTGCCCTGGAGCTCCTCGATGGGCAGCTCGAAGCCGACGATCTGCTCCAGCATCCGCGCGTGCTGCTCCTCGGACAGGCGGGTGTCGTGGCCGGGGACTCCGATGGCGGGCTCGTACTCCGCGATCGTCGCGTCGATCAGCTTGGACAGCTCCGCCGGTGTGTCGATGATCCGGGGCCGTCCGAGCGCGTGCACCACCGCGTAGTTCCAGGTCGGCACCGAGGGCCGGATCTTGTACCAGGTGGGTGAGATGTAGGCGTGGGGACCATGGAAGACGCAGGTCACCGGCCGCTCGCCGTCGAAGTCCTTCCAGTGCGGATTGGCGCGTGCGAGGTGCCCCAGCAGCGTGCCCTTGCCGCCCCGGCCAGGCACCAGCAGCAGCGGCACGTGCGAGACGTGGGTGCTGGAGCCGTGCGAGATGACCGTGGCGAAGCTGTGCTGCCGCATGAACGCGTGCAGCGTGGGGAGGTCCGACTCCTGGAAGGTGCGGGGCGTGTAGAGCATGCGGTCCTCGACGAGGGCGGTCAGATGCTCAGGGCGGAGAACACCCTGGGGCCGACCTCGTTGTAGATGCGTCGGAGCAACGACCAGGACAGCCTTGCACGCCAGGGCAGGTGAGAGAAGCAGAGCAGTTCGTACTCGGTCAGCGGCGTGGCCCCTCGCTTCTGCTTGAACTGCCCGGAGCCGGAGCTGAGGTTGAGTGGCAGGCCTCGCTGTTCCGCCAGCTGCATCAGGTGGCTCATTCCCGCTCGATACAGGCCGTGCTTGCGCGACAGCACCGGGTCGTGGCCCACCACGGAGCCAATCAGCTCCCCGCCCGCGACGAAGCAGGTGACGAAGTAGGCGAGGCGGCCCTCCACCTCGATGCCGTAGACCTCCAGCAGCCCCTGCCGGAACACCTCCTCGAACCAGGCCTCCGTGAAGAAGGCGTTATGGTCGGAGTACTTGTCGATGTAGAGCGCCCGGTACAGCTCGCGCAGCCGGTCGATGACGCCCGGGTCGGCCGCCGTGAGCCGGCGCAGGTTCGCGCGGTGCTGGTTCAGCAGGTTGCGGTCCTGCCGGAACTCGCGGGGCGGCTTCTTTCCTTCCTCGTGCCGCCACACGTACATCTGCCGGTTGAAGATGGCTTGCAGCCCCGCGCCCGGACGCTCGCGGGCCACCGCCTCCGCCGTCTCCGCGGTGGCCCGCTTGAAGACGAAGGCGTGCTTCGGGAAGCGCTCGCGCAGCGCCTGCGTCAGCCTCTCCAGTTGTTCCGGTGTGAAGCGCAGCGCCGGTCCCGTGGCCACCATCCAGTGGTTCACGTAGACGACCCGGTCCAGGTGCGCTGGGCGGATGACGGCCCGCACGGCGCGGATGAACGCGAGGAGCGCCCTGCGCGTGCCGGGCTCCTTCACGGAGTCCACGAACTCCTCCGCGTAGGTGATGTAGTTGATGAACGGCGACGTCAGGTAGCAGTCGCTGTCCGCGCCGTCGTTGACGATGAGCGGCGTCACCTCGCCATCCACGTCCGCCAGGAGGACGCGGTGGCGGGTGTTCCCGATGAAGGGCGTGGTGCCGCGCTCGACGTAGTGGCCGACGAGCTTCGACGCCAGCCTCGCGCTGTCGCTGCCCTCCGTGGACGGAGGGGCGTGCTCAATGAGCCTGACCGGAGCCATGGCGCACGTCGAACGAGTACACCGGGGTCGTGCCCACGGTGAGCGTCACATCCCGCACTGCTTCGCCCCGGAACGTGTAGCGCAGGCGCGCCTCCGGCCCCATGCCGAGCAGGTCCACCGTGTCCTCCGACACCGGAACGGCCTTCAGCATCGGCTGCTCGTTGACGAAGATGCACAGCTCGTTGTCCACCATGCGCATGCCGCCCCGGGCCTCGGACGGCAGCGGCGCGAGGCCCGTGCCGGGCAGCGTGAAGCCCTGGGGGAGGGTGAAGTCGAAGGCGAAGCGCTCCACCACGCGTGGATCCAGCTCCGCTTCCGCGGCTTCACTCCCCATCGCCTGGAGCGACGGCGGGACCTGCTGCGGTGGGAAGAGGTGCAACAGCGCGTCGTCCGCCGTGACGTCCAGGACGAGGTGGATGCGGGCCACGGCGCTCTTGTTGACGCCGTGGTGCGGCAGCGAGAAGTCGCCGTACCAGAACTCTCCCGCGCTCCAGACGCACCGCTGGCCGCCCACGAAGAACTCCACGTCCGGGTGGGTGACCACGGGGATGTGCAGCCGGACGATGCGCTTGGAGAGGAACGCGTCCGAGTGCTCGCGGATGACGCCGCCGGGCTCCAGGCGCAGCAGGCGCGCCAGCCGCAGCTTCAAGCCCAGGCCGGAGAGCAGGTCGCGCAGATAGGGGGCCTGCTCCAGCACGGGCGAGGCTCCCGACGTGGCGGAGTGCAGACAGATGGAGGTCCACCCCTGATGGCCTTCGCCGGGATAGCCCGCGGGCAGGGCCTCCACGTGGCGGCGGACGGCGTGGTAGGCCGCCTCCAGCGCCTGGGGGTCGAACGTCTTCGTCAGCTTCACGGCATGCATGGGACGGCGCTCCTCAAGAACGTCGTTGATAGAAGTGGATCCGCCAGAGCTGCGTGCGCTCCTGGGCGATGGCGTCCTGGTAGCGGTCGGAGACGGCCTCGTAGCCCTGGACCTCCGGTGCGGCGACGCGCAGGTGCCCCCGCGTGACGACCAGGGCGTCCGGCGTGAGGCCGGGCTTCATCGCGTTCAGGAAGTCGCGCTCGCGGTCCGGCGGGAGGAATGAGGGCACGTCGGAGAGCGACACGAAGTCCACGTCCCGCTGCTCCTGGACGTGCTGGATGATGTCGCCCCGGACGTACGTGATGCCGCTCTTGCGCGCGGCCTGCTGCGCCGCAAGGAAGACGTCCGCGTCGCACTCGATGGGATAGCCCTCCGGGTAGCGGAGCTCTCCGAAGAACACGAGCTGGAGGAAGAAGCTGGAGCGCGCCGGCAGCGTGCGGAAGAGCCGGTCGAAGATGTCCCAGTAAATGCGGAACGCGCTGCCCGGGAGGTTCTTCTTCGGGAAGTCCCCCCGGTAGAGCAGCGAGTTGAGCACCGCGGAGTTGCCCATCAAGAGGAGAACCAGCTTCCACGCCGCCTTGGGGAAGCCCGTGTCCAACCAGGCGCGCTGCCCCGCGACGTCCGGCTGGTCGAACATCTTCCGGCCGCGCTGGCCGGTGAACAGCCCGACGAAGCGCGACAGCGTGCGCAACATCCCCTCGAAGCGGCCCAGGTAGACGATGCGCTCGCCGGCCTGGACCGCCTTCCACACGGGGTCCAGGGCTGTCCGCGCCGTGCCTGACAGGGGCAGGGTGGCGAGGAGTTCCAGCCGGCGCTGGATGGACATGTCCTCGTAGCCCAGGAGCCCCAGGTACTCCGCGTGGTTCAACTGGCGGAGCGCGGCGATGCGCAGCTCGGTAAGCGCGAGCTGCGTGTCGGAGATGTCCACGCACGTCAGCTTCCGGGGCGCTCGGGCGAGGAGCGGCACCACGCGCCCGCCGCTGCCGGCGACGGCCACCACGTGCCGGGCGTCCGCCGGGAGGGCGTGCAGCTCGACGCTGGAGTCCTCGTCGCCGAGCGAATAGTTCAGGTGGCTGAAGTAGGCGCGTGCCATGGCTTGGGGCTCACAGCGCCTTGAGGAAGGCGGCCCGCTCGCTGCGCCCATCGATGAGCTGGGCGTAGGCGTCCGCCACCTCGTCCATCATGCGCCAGGTCAGCCGGAGGCTGGTCTCCATCACCTGGGCCACGTCCTCCCAGTCCTCGGGCGTCTTGCACTTCTTGGCGATCATCTCGTCGACCGCCTGCGAGTGCTCCGCGTCGATGTCCGAGTGCGCGACGAAGAAGGTCATCTGCGCCGGGGTGAGCCCCAGCGTCTTCTGGACCTTGCCCAGGAGCGGCCGGATGTAGTCGTAGCAGCTCTCCGCCCAGAAGCTGTACCCCAGGCGCTGCAAGGGATTGCCCTGGTAGGAGACCCAGTACAGGTACGCGATGAGGACGTCCGTCGCCGGCAGGGCGCGCGGGATGGGGAACCCCGGCTGGAGCCCCATGCTGGCCACGTCGTGCAGGGCCATCTGCTCGTGGCCGACCTCCTCCTCCGCGTGGTTGAAACAGAACTTCTGGTAGTGCCGGTCGTCCTCACAGCGCACGCCCACCAGCGCCTGGTTGCGGGCGTTGTGACGGGTGTAGTGATACGTCTCAATCAGATACAGCGCGTAGAGCGCCTTGGTGACCTCGCCCTGCTGGACGGTGCGGACGAAGCGGGACTGGCCCAGGAGCTCGTCCCAGACCTGGGAGCGGCGCTGCTTCAGGGCCTCCAGGCCGGGGACTGCCTTTGTCGTGTCGGTCATGTCTGTTCCACCTCAACCAAGCGGGAATAGGCGTCCGGTGAGTCATTCAGCCGGAGGCGGGTGAGTCGTTCGGACATCCGGGTGCTCGCGGCGATGAGCTGCGGCCAGGTGCCCGCCATCAGCGTGTAGGGCTGGGGGCCCCGCATGGGCACGCGGTGCTGCTCCTCGGAGGCCGCGGCCAGCCCGTAGCGCTCGAACACGGTGCGCGCGGCCCGGCGGCACAGGCCGACGATGCCGACGTAGCCCTCCGTCATCGCCCAGGTGCAGGCCGCGACGAGCAGGCGCGGCGTGACAGAGGGGCTGCGCGCCTCTGGATCCACCACCAGCCGGCTGAACTCCGCGTAGCCCTGGAACCGGGGGGCTTCACCTTCCAGGGAGGGGGCCAGCGCCTGGAACTCGAAGGGGCCGGGCGTGATGCGCAGGCTGCCCACGAGCTGGCCGTCGCGGCTGGCGTGGAAGTGCGCGCTGCGCTCGTCCAGCTCCAGCCGCCAGTCCAGTTGGAGCTGCTCGGGGCTCAGCAGGTAGCTCAGCCGCGCCCGGTACTGGGCGTCGCGGAACTGGCGCACGCGTTCGACCTCGGCGGGGGTCGTCGCATGGAAGAAGGGGCCTGCCATCACCACGGGCGTCTGGCCCGCGCCGAGCCGGGCCATCCGCGTCTCCAGGACGCTCATCGCCGCGAGACGGGAGGCGAGCTCCTCGTCGCGGGACGCGCCACCACCTGTATCAGCCACGGACTTCCCCCTCTGGCTTTCGCAATGCTGCCGCTGGCGGCGGGCGCCGGCGCAATGGCAAACGTGTTCAAGGATTGGGGCGAGATGTGTCTCGCCTGCAACAGAACAGTCGCCTGGATCGGCACATCGCGTAAAGCGCGCCAGGGGTAGACATCCCGCCGTGGCTCGAGCCTCCTCCGCGAGTAGCGCGCGTCACGACTCAAAGAAAGACATCCCACGTCCGGCCCGTTAGAGTGGCCGCCCCCTCGAACGGAGACCGAGCAGAACATGAGCCAGAACCTCTTCGACATCCCCCTCAAAGGCATCGACGGCGCCCCCCGGACGCTCGGTCAGCACAAGGGCAAGGTCCTGCTGGTGGTGAACGTCGCGTCCAAGTGCGGCCTGACGCCCCAGTACGAAGGCCTGCAGAAGCTCTACGCGAGCAAGCAGGCGCAGGGCCTGGAGGTGCTGGGCTTCCCCGCGAACAACTTCCTGGGGCAGGAGCCGGGCAGCGAGGCGGAGATCCAGCAGTTCTGCACGCTGAAGTACGACGTGACCTTCCCGATGTACTCGAAGATTTCCGTGGTGGGGCAGGACAAGCACCCGCTCTACCACGCGCTCACGGGCGCCATCCCGGTGGCCACGGGCGAGGGCTCCATGCGCGCGAGCCTCAAGGGCTACGGCATCGAGGCGAACCCCCAGCCGGAGGTGCAGTGGAACTTCGAGAAGTTCCTCATCGGCCGGGATGGCCGCGTCGCGGGCCGCTTCGCGCCGGACGTGACGGCGGAGGATCCGCGGCTGTTGCAGGCCATTGACGCGGAGCTGGCGAAGCCGGCCTGACGTCAGGCCCCCGGTGCCGGGGGCTCCGTCCGTCCACAGGCGCGGTTGGCCGGGACGGCGATGTCGATCTTCTTGGGGCGGGGCAGGTTGAGGGCGTTCATCACCTGGATGAACTCCTCGCGGCTCCGTCCCGCGATGCGCGGGTTGTGCCGCTTCTCCTCGCCGATGCTCGTCGCCGTGTGGCCGTGGTAGTCGTGCCCGGGATAGACGAGCGTCGCGTCCGGGAGCTGGAAGAGGACGCGGGTGATGGAGTCGTAGAGCTGGCTGGCGCTGCCGTTCTGGAAGTCGGTGCGGCCGTTGCCCCGCACCATCAGGGTGTCCCCGGTGAAGACGCGGTCGCCCAGCAGGTAGCTCACGCTGTCGTCCGTGTGGCCCGGCGTGGCGAGCACCTGGAAGGCGCACTGGCCCACGTACACCGTGTCCCCATGCCGCACGTGGAGGTCGGCGGCGTCGGCCCCTCCCGTTCCGGCCACCACCTGGCACCGCGTGCGCTCGCGCAGCACGCCGGACGCGGTGACGTGGTCCGCGTGCACGTGGGTGTCGAAGACGTGGGTGAGGACGAGTCCCAGCTCGGACACCACCCGCAGGTCGCGGTCCACCTGCTCCAGCACCGGGTCGATGAGCACGGCCTGCCGCGTGGACTCATCCCCGATGAGATAGGTGTACGTCGACGACTCGGAGTCGAAGAGCTGGCGGAAGAGCATGTCGGAGACTCCGGGTTCGGGCCCGTGAATCCTGCTCCGGAAGCCGGGGCCAGGAAAAGGGGATGTCCTGCTTTCAACGTGAAGTCGCCTCGGGGCACAGTTGCCCTGGGGAAGCTGCGCACGCAGGCTCCCCGCCGCTCATACGGAGGCCGTCCATGACCGCTCCCTCGTGGCACCACCGGGTGCTGATCATCGGTGGCGGTAGCGCGGGCCTCACGGTCGCGGCCCGCCTGCGGCGCAAGGGCGTGCGCGACGTCGCCATCCTCGAGCCCTCGGACAAGCACTACTACCAGCCGCTGTGGACGCTGGTGGGCGCTGGCGCCGCGGACATCGCGAGCTCCGTGCGGCCGCAAGCCGACTACATCCCGGAGGGGACGCGGTGGATCCAGGACCGGGCGGAGGAGGTGGACCCCGTCTCCCGGCAGGTGCGCACGCGGGGCGGGGAGTGCCTGGCCTATGACTTCCTGGTGGTCGCTCCCGGCATCCAACTGGACTGGGACCGGGTGCACGGCCTGCGCGACGCGCTGGAGACTCCGTACGTGTCCAGCAACTACGAGTTCCGGCTCGCGCCGAAGACGTGGGAGATGGTGCGGGCGTTCCAGGGCGGCACGGCCCTCTTCACCCACCCGGCCACGCCCGTGAAGTGCGCGGGGGCGCCGCAGAAGATCATGTACCTGGTGGCGGATCACCTGCGCCGCAGCGGGCTCGCCGGGAAGTCGCGCGTCGTCTTCGGCTCGGGGGCCAAGGCGCTCTTCGCGGTGCAGCCCTTCGCGAAGGTGCTGGAGGGCGTCGTGGATCGCTACGGCATCGAGACGCACTTCGGCCACGACCTGGTGGAGGTGCGCGCGGGTTCCCGCGAGGCCGTCTTCGCGGTGACGCGGGAGGGGCGCCGGGAGCGGGTGACGGTGGGCTATGACCTGCTCCACGTCACGCCGCCGCAGAGCGCTCCGGACTTCATCAAGCGCAGCGCACTCGCCCATCAGGACGGCCCGAACGCGGGCTGGGTCAAGGCGCACAAGCACACGCTGCAACATCCGGATCACCCGGACGTGTTCGCCATCGGGGATGCCAGCGACCTGCCCACGTCCCGCACCGGCGCGGCCGTCCGGGCGGAGGCGCCGGTGCTCGTGGAGAACCTGCTCGCGGTGATGGAGGGGCGCGAGCCCACGGCGCGCTATGACGGCTATGCGTCCTGTCCGCTGGTGACGGGCTACGGCCGGATGCTGCTCGCGGAGTTCGACTACGAGGGCAAGCCCGCGCCGAGCCTCCCGTTCATCAACACCCTGGTGGAGCGGCGCGACCTGTGGCTGCTCAAGAAGTACGGGCTGCCGCGCCTGTACTGGGACTGGATGCTGCGGGGGCGTGCCTGATTGACACTTCGGCAAGCGAACGCTCGACGGTGGGACCCGGCCCGTGCCAGCGTCCCGGCCGTGACTCCCTACGACAAGATCTTCGAGAACAACAAGCTCTGGGCGGAGGAGCAGCTCCGCGCGGATCCGGACTACTTCACCAAGCTGTCGGTGTCGCAGCAGCCGGACTTCCTCTACATCGGGTGCTCGGACAGCCGCGTCCCCGCCAACCAGATCATGGGCCTGCCGCCCGGTGACGTGTTCGTGCACCGCAACGTGGCCAACCTGGTCAACAACGTCGACCTCAACGTGATGTCGGTCATCAACTACGCCGTCCGGCATCTGGACGTGAAGCACATCATCGTCTGCGGCCATTACGGCTGCGGCGGCGTGCGCGCGGCGATGCAGCCCAAGGACCTGGGGCTGCTCAACCCCTGGCTGCGCAACATCCGCGACGTGTACCGCTTCCACAAGCAGGAGCTGGACGCCATCGCGGACGAGACGAAGCGCTACGAGCGGCTGGTGGAGCTCAACGTCCTGGAGCAGAGCATCAACATCATCAAGACGGCCGCCGTGCAGAAGTCCTACCTGACGCGCGGCTTCCCCATCGTGCACTCGTGGGTGTTCGACCTGCGCAACGGCATCCTCCAGGACCTGAAGCTGGACTTCGTCCAGACGCTCCACAACATCCAGGAGGTCTACGACCTCACGAAGGAGTGAGGCCGTGGGCTTCTTCCTGACCCTCCCGGACGGACGCTCCTTCGCGCTGGAGAAGCCGGTGGTGTCCGTGGGCTCGGAGCCCGCGTGTGACGTCGTCCTCTCCGCGCCCGGGGTGAAGGGCAGCCATGCCCTGCTGTTCCGGGACGCGCGAGGGTGGACGGTGTCCGCCGCCGCCCCGGACTGCGACGTCCGGGTGGGTGGCAAGCGGGTGGAGCTGTCGCCGCTGGAGCCGGGGGCGTCTTTCAGCTTGGGCAAGGCGTCGCTCACGCTGACGGCTTCCGGGGGCTCGCCGGTGCCTTCCGCGACGCCTTCGCGCCTCCTGGGCGTGCTGACGGACTTTGCTTCGCGGCTGCTCGTGCAGCGTCCGGCGGCGGAGCTGCTGGAGGCCGCGCTGCGCGGCATCGCGGACGTGACGTCCGCGGACGTGGGCTTCCTCGTGTCGGTGGAGGGCGACCGGCGGCAGGTGCTGGGGGCCACCGGCTCCGTGCCGGCTTCGGTGGTGGTGGACAGCCTGGTGGATCAGGTCGTGGGCTCCGGGGCGCCGGTGCTGGTGCCGGACATCGCGGCGGAGGCGGCGCTCGCGGGGGCTCCCAGTGTCCTGGCCCTGAGGCTGACCTCCGCGCTCGTGCTGCCCTTGCGCGCGGCCTCCGCGCCCCTGTGTGCCGTGTACCTGGGGCGGCGCCTGGGCAGCCCTCCGTTCTCGCCTCGCGAGCTGGAGGAGGCGATGGCGCTCTCCTCGCTCGCGGCGTTGCTGCTGGCCACGTCCCGCGAACTGACCGAGCTGCGGGAGCAGGTGGACAGCCTCACGCAGCGCATCGCCGCGGCCACGTTCGAAGGGCTCATCGGTGAATCCTCCGCGATGCGGAACCTCTACCGGCAGGTGGAGCGCCTGGGGCCCACGTCGCTCCACGTGCTCATCCAGGGAGAGACGGGCACGGGCAAGGAGGAGGTGGCGCGCGCGCTTCACCGGCGGAGCGGCCGCCGCGGCCGGCTGGTGGCCATCAACTGCGCGGCGCTTCCGGAGTCACTCATCGAGCGCGAGCTGTTCGGTCATGCTCGCGGGGCGTTCTCCGGCGCGACGTCCGACCGCGCGGGGCTGGTGGAGGCGTCGGATGGGGGCACGCTCTTCCTGGATGAGATTGGAGACATGCCGCTGTCGCTCCAGTCGCGCCTGCTGCGAGTCGTCCAGGAACACGAGGTGACGCGGCTGGGAGAGCACCGTCCGCGCAAGGTCGACATGCGCGTCGTCGCGGCCACGCACCAGCCCTTGAAGGCGCTCGTCGCCCGGGGTGCCTTCCGTGAGGACCTGCTCTTCCGCCTGGATGAAGTGCGCGTGGAGGTGCCCCCGCTGCGGGAGCGCGGTGAGGACGTGCTGCTCATCGCGCACCACGTGCTGAAGCAGGAGGGGGCCCGGGCCAGGGGCTTCACGCAGAAGGCGGCGGAGGCGCTGCGCGGTCATCCCTTTCCGGGCAACGTCCGGGAGCTCGTGTCCCGGGTGCGGCGCGCGGTCATCCTCGCGTCCGGGGAGCTCATTGGCGTCGAGGACCTGGACCTGGCCGCGGACACGGCGCCGCTGGTGCCCCTGGACGAGGCGCGTGATGCCTTCGTGCTGCGCTACGTGCGCGAGGCCATTGCCCGCAGCGGCGGCAGCAAGAAGGAGGCGGCCAAGGCCCTGGGCATCGGCCTGCGCTCCGTGTTCCGCTACCTGGGCGAAGAGGATTGAGGGCTGTGCTTCCTCCTTCGCCTTGAAGTACTCCTTGTGACCATGCGTCGCCCGTTCCCGTTCCTCCTCGTGCTCGGGGTCCTGCTGGTGGGCCCGGGCTGTCCGCTCGACATCCAGGTGCGTGAGTCGCCGGACGCGGGATGTGCGGGGGCGTCTTGCGTGGTGTCGTGTGCCGCGGACCGGGAGTGTCCGGCGGGCCAGCGCTGCAATGACTTCTACGATGAGTGCGAGCCTGGCCCCCGGCTCACCGAGCCCTGTTCGGACAACATCGCCTGTTACGGAATCGCGAGCTGCAAGGACGGACGCTGCTCGCGGCGCTGTGGTGTGCAGGACTGTCCTTCGGGCTACCAGTGCTCGCCGGCACCGGAGTCCGTGTGCGTCGAGACGTGCGAGGGCCTGACACCGGAGAGCCTGGGGAGGTTCTGCGAGTCCTCGCTGGAGTGCACCCGCTGCGGCCTCTGTGCCGACCTGGGAAGTGGGAAGAAGTGCCAGCAACCCTGCCGGTCGGATGCGGAGTGCCCCGACTCGCGGCCCGGGGCGTGTGTCCTGATCCCCGGGAGCACCCTGCGCGTGTGCCAGCAGTGACGGCGCCCCGGGGTTTGCTCGCGCGGATCGCGCTTCCTAGACTGCGCGCGCGATGACGGGCGAACTGCTGGCCGGCCGCTACCAGTTGGAGCAGGAGTTGGGGCGGGGCGGGATGGCGACGGTCTTCCTCGCCCGCGACCTCCGGCTGTCCCGCCGCGTGGCGGTGAAGGTGCTGCACCCGGGCATGGAGGCCCGCTTCACGGAGCGCTTCCGCCAGGAGGCGGAGGTGGTGGCGTCGCTCCAGCACCCCAATGTGCTGGCGGTGCATGACGTGGGGGAGGACGCCGTGCGCGGCCCGTTCCTCGTCTGCGAGTGGGTGCAGGGCGAGAACCTGCGCGAGCTGGCGCAGCGCCTGGCGCCCATGCCGCCCGAGGCCGTCGCGCTGCTGGGCTGGGAGCTGGCCCGCGCGCTGGAGGCGGCGCACGCGCGGGGCGTGGTGCACCGGGACGTCAAGCCGGAGAACGTGCTCGTCGCGCGCGGGGGGCCGCTGAAGCTCGCGGACTTCGGCATCGCGGCGCTGGCGGATCGCGCCCGGCTGACGAGCACTGGCGCCATCATCGGCTCGCTGGCGTACATGGCGCCCGAGCGCATCGACACCGGGGCGTGGTCTCCGGCGTCGGACGTCTACGCGGTGGGCGTCGTGTTGTTCGAGCTGTGCGCGGGGACGACGCCGCATGCCGGAGAGGGCAGTGCTCGGCTGGCGGTCTCGGTGATGACCCGCGATGCGCCGTCGCTGGTGGACGTGGCGCCGGGCACGCCCGCGCCGCTGGGGGCGCTGGTCGCAAGGTGTCTGGCCCGGGATGCGCGCGACCGGCCCGCGGATGGGGCGGCGCTGGTGCAGGAACTGGAGGCGGTGCTGCGGCCGTGGGTCGGTGCGCCCGCGGAAGCATCACGGGCCTTCTTCCTGGCGCAGGAGACGTCGGTGGCCCGCTGGCGCGAGGACGGGTTCCAGCGGCTGTTGGGCGAAGGCCGCGCGTTGCTTGGAGCAGGGCAGGGGGCCCAGGCCGCCCGGTGCCTCAACGCCGCGCTGATGCTCCAACCCGGGGCCCCCGAGGTGCTGGCGCTCCTGCGCTCGCGTCCGATGAGGAAGGGGCTGGTGCGGCGCGCGTGGGATGCCTGGCCGGAACGAACGAAGGGGCTCGTGGCGGGCGTGGTGCTCGCGGGAGTGCTGGGGAGTCTGGGGACGTGGGGATGGCGCTCACGTGAGCAGGATGCCGACGCCTCAACTGCGGCAACCTCTGTGCGTCCCGCTGTGCCATCGGGCGTGGCTTCACTGAGTGGCGCCTCCGGGCCTCCTCAGTCCGTCTCGGGTTCGAACGCTGCGGGTGCCTCCGCTCATCCATCTGGCATGGCGGCCGGTGCAGCGAGGGACACCTCCGTGAACTCCGCGTCTGGCGCCAGTTCGAACACGGTGGCTTCCAACGCAACGAAGGGCGACTCCGCGTTCGCCGCGAGCACGAACGGCGGTTCCTCCGGGGCTCCTTCACGGACTTCAAGTCCGCCGACACGGGAGACCGCTGTCACTTCGCGGCCTCGGGACTCGCGTTCCTCGACGGAGGCCGTTGCTGGTCAGGAGCAGGACGTGCCCGTTCGTGTTCCGGACGCAGAGGACTTCGCGACCCTCACGGTGGCGACGCGCCCGTGGGCAGAGGTCTTCGTGGATGGCCAGAGCCGGGGCTACACACCGAGGCTGCGCGAACTGCGGCTGACTCCCGGCGTGCACCGGATCCGCTTCCACAATCCCCTCTGCGAACCTGTCGAGGAAGTGCTCGATGTGGCTGCCGGTGCAGCGCTGTCCAGGGAAGTGTCCCTCCGGGTTCGCGACGCGGAGGTCACCATCGTCGCGCCCGCGGCGTCCCGCGTCTTCGTCGATGGCGTGGAGGTGGGCGTGGCCCCGCTGCCTGCTCCCGTGAAGCTCACGCATGGGGGACACCTCGTGTCGGCCCGTGACTCGGGCGGCAATGTGCTGCGGCAATCGCTCAATGCGGTGGCGGGCTCCCGCACCACGGTCGTGCTGGAGACGTCGCCATGAAGACCGCCATCGTGTCCCTCGTGCTCGCGGCTGCGCCCACGCTGGGACCCGCACGTGAGGCCTACCAGTCCGGCGACCTGCCCCGGGCCCGGGCCTCGCTGGAGGGCCTGCTCCAGCCCCTGCGACTCTCCAACCCGCAGGAAGAGGCCGAAGCCCATCTGCTGCTCGCCGCCACACTCCACGCACAGGAGGACCTGCCTCGCGCGGAGCAGGAGGCCGTGGAGGGCCTTGCGCTCAACCCCGACGCGAAGTTGGACCCACTCGTGTATCCGCCGGACTTCATCGCCTTCGTCGAGCGCGTGAACGTCCAGCGGCGCGACCGCATCGCCCGGCGCGCCGTTGAGCGCCGGCCTCCCGTGCTCCTGCCTCCGCCCTCCCGCTCCGCTCCCGTCCTCGTTGAATCCCGCCCGGCGTCGCAGGGCTGGTACCTGGTGCCGTTCGGCGTGGGCCACCTCGTTCACGGCCGGCGCTCCAAGGGCACGGCGCTGGCGGTGGGCCAGGGCACCACGTTCGCCGTGTCCGCGGTCTCCCTGGGCGTGGCCCTGTCCCTGCGCGGCTCCGACGGCCGCTACTCCGAGCAGGACGCGCCCACGGCCCGGGCCTTCAACGTTTCCTATCTTGTGGGCGCCTACGCCTTCGCGGCGCTCTATGCCTATGGCGTGCTGGACGGGCTCCTGTCCTCTCCCGCACCGCCTCCGGATCGCGTTCCCACTCACTGACTCGGCCCTGCCCGGTGTAAAGGGACCGGATGAACGACGTGAACCTGGTGGAGATCGCGCGGCGGTTCGAGTCCAAGCAGGCCACCTCCGCGGTGGCGCTGGCGACGGACTCCGCGCCGCTCGCCGACGGCTGGATGGCGTTTGGCGGCGTGGGCTCGTACATCAACAAGTCGTGCGGCTACGGCTTCGAGCGTGAAGTCACGGGCGCGGAGCTGGACGCGCTGGTGGACTTCTTCTCCTCGCGCGGGGTGGAGCCCAAGGCGGAGCTGAGCCCCTTCGCGTCGCAGGCCCTGCTGAAGGGCCTGGCCGACCGGGGCTTCGTGCTGCGCGAGTTCGAGACGGTGCTGTACCGGCCGCTTCCCGCCGGAGAGGACCTGTCGCTGCTGACGAAGAGCGTGCCCCCGGGGCTGCGCATCGAGCGGGTGGATCCGTCCGACGACGCGGCGGTGCGCCGGTTCGTGGCGGTCGCCGGCAGCGGCTTCGTCCCGGAAGGCGAGCAGATGCCGGAGGTCTTCTGGGAGATGGGGTTGAAGGCGGCGCGCAAGCCCGACTCGGACTCGTACATGGCATGGATCGACGGCGAGCCGGCGGGAGCAGGGGGCTGCGAGGTGAGCGACGGGCTCACGTCCCTGTTCGGCACGTCGGTGCTGCCGGCGTACCGGCGGCGCGGCGTGCAGCAGGCGCTCATCGCCGCGCGGCTGGCCCGGGGCCGGGAGAAGGGCAGTGACCTGGCCGCCATCATGTCCTCGCCCGGCATCCCCACCGAGCGCAACGCCATGCGCCTGGGCTTCCAGATGGCCTACTCGCGCGTCGTGCTGGTGAAGCCCGGCGCGGGGCTGGCGCCGTCGCCCTGAGGATGTCCAGGCAGCTCGTGGGCAGCGTGCTGAGCGCCTGGGTGTTCGTCCCGGGTGTGCGTTGTGGGGTGGCCTGTCATGCCCCCTCAGGGCCCTCGACGAAATGGCGCTGGAGCGCTTCCGCGAGCCGCTGGACGTGGGGCGCTTGCAGCAGCGTGTAGTGGGTGCCGGGGAGGACTTCTCGCGTCAGCTCGCCGTGGACGTGCGCGCTCCAGCCGCCATCCCCGGTGGCCGGATTGCCGCCCGCCTGGAGCAGGAGGACGCGGCCGGTGACGCTTCCGGGACGGTGGTGCTTCAGCGCCCGCAGGTTGTGGGTGAAGACGTTCAGGAGCGCGCGCGCCGAGGCTGTCGATGCCTCGGGCGACGCGAGCTGTCCCTGGTCGAGCTCGAACAGCTCGGCCACCTGCCGCGCGTCGTCCACGTCGAGCGGGACGCGGTCGTCCGTCGCCGGGCTCGGGTCGATGAGCGCCACGAGCTCCACGGCCTCGCCTCGGGCCTGGAGCTGGCGGGCCATCTCGAAGGCCACCACGCCGCCCATGGACCAGCCTCCCAGGCGATACGGGCCGTGAGGCTGCACGCCGCGCACGGCGGCCACGTAGAGCGCCGCCATCGCCTCCACCGTGTCGAGCGGCGGACGGCTTCCCTCCAGCCCCTGCGACTGGAGTCCGTAGAAGGGCTGATCCGCGCCGAGCTGCTTCGCCAGCGCCGCGTACGTGAGCACGTTGCCGCCCACCGGGTGGACGCAGAAGAAGGGGCGCTGCGTGCCTTCGCGCTGGATGGGCACGAGCGGGGAGAAGACCTCGGGCGCCTGCTGGAGCAGCCGCGCCAGCGTCTCCACCGTGGGCGCCTGGAAGAGGGCGGCCAGGGGCAGCTCGCGGTGGAACCGCTCCCGGATGCGCGCCATCAGCTTCACGGCGAGCAGGGAGTGGCCCCCCAGGTCGAAGAACGGCCGCGTCACGCCGATGGGCCGGACGCCCAGCAGCTCCTCCCAGAGCGCCACCAGCTCGCGCTCCAGGTCGTCTCGCGGAGCGACGTCTGCGGCCTCGGAAGGACGGGAGGCCGGTGCCTCCGGGACGTGCATCCGGCGCAGCTCGTCCTCCGTCAGCAGGGACGTCCGGTCCAGGGGCGCGTCGGGTGCGGCGAGGACCGTCTCCAGCAGCGTGCTCCAGCACTCCATCCACCGCTGGACCGTGGCGGCGTCGAAGAGGTCCGTGCTGTACGTGAGCGCGCCCTGGAAGCCGTCGGGCAGCCGTGTCAGCGCGAGGTCCAGGTCGAACTTCGCCATCGTGGGCGTGACCTCCACCGCCTGGAGCTTCAAGCCGGGCAGCACGGCCTCCAGCTCCGGTGTGTTGTGCAGCGCGAAGAGGGCCTGGAACAGCGGGGTGCGGCCCAGGTCGCGCTCGGGCTGGAGTGCTTCCACCAGCCGCTCGAAGGGCAGGTCCTGGTGTTCGTACGCGCCCAGCGTGGTGGCACGCACCTGTGCGAGGACCCTCCGGAACGACGTGTCCGCGGTGAAGCGGGCCCGGAGGACCAGCGTGTTGACGAAGAAGCCGATGAGCCCTTCGGTCTCCGCGTGGCGGCGGTTCGCGATGGGCGTGCCGACGAGCACGTCGTCCTGTCCGGCGTACCGCGACAGCAGCAACTGGAACGCGGCCAGCAGCACCATGAAGGGCGTGGCGCCCTCGTGCTTCGCCAGCGCCTCCACCGCGTCACTCAGGGCCGGTGACAGCTGGACGGACAGCCGCGCGCCCTGCGCGGAGCGACGCGGCGGACGGGGCCGGTCGGTCAGCAGCGCCAGTGCGTGCGGCGCTCCTTCGAGCTGCCGCTTCCACCAGTCGAGCTGTCCCTCCAGCACCCGGCCTTCCATCCACGCGACCTGCCACCGGGCGAAGTCCGTGTACTGCACGGGAAGCTCCGGCAGCGGCGAAAGCTGACCCTGGCGGAACGCTTCGTAGAGCGCCACCAGCTCGCGCACGAGCACCCCGAAGGACCAGCCATCGGAGACGGTGTGGTGCGTGCACAGGAGGAGCACGTGCTCCGTCGCGTCCACGCGCAGCAGCGTGAAACGCGCGAGGGGGCCGGTGCTCAAGTCGAAGGGACGCAGCGCCTCCGCGTCCGCGTGGCGCCAGAGCTCGGCCTCGCGCTCCTTCGCGGGCAGGGACTCCAGGTCCTCCGTGCGCAGTGTCCCCGAGGGGGCTGCGTGGATGCGCTGGCGCGGTGTTCCGTCGTGGGCCTCGAACGTCGTGCGCAGGGTCTCATGCCGCTGCACCAGCGCGTCGAAGGCCCGCTGGAGCGCGGACACGTCCAGCGCTCCGGTCAGCCGCAGTGCGAAGGGCATGTTGTAGAGCGGGCTGCCCGGCTCCAACTGGTCGATGAACCACAGCCGCTGCTGCGCGAAGGACAGGGGCGCGAGTCCTTCCCCCTGCGTCCGCGCCAACGGCGGCAGCGTGGGCGTGGGCGCGGCATCCGGCAGCCGCCGTGCGAGGCCCGCCACCGTGGGCGTTTCGAAGAGGGCCCGGACGGCCAGCTCCACGCCGAAGCGGGCGCGCACCCGGGCCACCACCTGCGTGGCCAGGATCGAGTGCCCACCCAGCTCGAAGAAGTTGTCGTGGCGGCCCACGCCAGGCACGCGCAGCAGCTCCTCCCAGAGGGCGGCGAGGCGCTCCTCGGTGGGTGTGGCCGGAGGTTCGGAGACTCGCGCCGGGAGCCGCGACGCGTCCGGCACGGGCAGCGCGTTGCGGTCCACCTTGCCGTTCGGGGTCAGCGGTAGGACGGGCAGGGCGAGGAGGGCGGCGGGCACCATGTACTCGGGCAGGTGCCGGTGCAGGTGCTCGCGAAGCGGAGCGGTGTCCACCTCCGGCGTCACGTAGGCCACGAGGCGCGCGTCACCTGGAACGTCCTCGCGGACCAGCGCCACCGCGTCCCGGATATTCGGGTGTGTTCGCAGCGTGGTTTCGATTTCGCCCAGCTCGATGCGGTGGCCGCGCAGCTTCACCTGGAAGTCCAGGCGGCCCATGAACTCGAGCGTGCCGTCCTCGCGCCAGCGGACCTTGTCGCCCGTGCGGTACAGCCGTGCGCCGGGCTCCGTGCCGAAGGGATCCGGCAGGAAGCGCTCGGCGGTCAGGTGCGGACGGCCCAGGTAGCCACGCGCGACGCCCTCTCCGGCGAAGCACAGCTCACCCGGCAGACCGAAGGGCACCAGCTCCTGACGCGCGTCGAGGATGTACGCGCGCAGGTTGTCCAACGGCCGGCCGATGACGGGCTGCGCGTGGGTCGTTCCCTGAACGTCCCACACGGTGGCGTCCACGGTGCACTCGGTGGGGCCGTAGGCGTTGAAGGCCCGCGTGCGGGAGGTTGTGGCGAGCCGCCGCCACATCACCTCGTCCAGCGCCTCGCCGCCCACCAGCACCAGTGCGGGCAGGCGGGGACGCTCCAGCATCCCCGCGTCCAGGAGCAGCTTCAGTTGCGCGGGCGTGCAGTCCAGCGCGTCCACGCGCATCCGCTCCAGCCACTCGAGCATCCGCTCCGGCTCCAGCCGGAGGTCGTCCGGCACGGGGCACACGCAGTGGCCGCCCAGCAACTGGAGCACCTGCTCGATGGAGGCATCGAAGAACAGCGGCGCGTTGATGCTGACGCGGAGCGTCGGGGGCTGTCCCGCATAGGCCGTCCGCAGCAGCGCGTGGTGCAGGTGCATCAGCGAGCGGTGGCGCACCATTACGCCCTTGGGCGTGCCCGTGGAGCCGGAGGTGTAGATGACATAGGCGAGGTTCCCCGAGCCCGCCGCCGGCGGCGGGTTGTCCGTGAACTGGTCCGACAGTCGGACCAGTTGGAGGTCTCCCGCCTCCGCCGGCACGGCCTCCCCAAACCTGTCCGACTGTCGGACAGGTTCTTCGTCCAGCCGTACCAGGTGGGCCACCTCGGGTCGCCACGCTTCTTGCAGCGCCCGCGTCGTCACCAGCACGGTCGCGCCAGAATCCTTGAGGACCAATGACTTGCGCGCGGCGGGCGCGGACGGGTCCAGGGGCACGAAGGCGCCTCCAGCCTTGTTCACCGCGAGCAGCGCGATGACGCTCTCCGCCGAGCGCTCCAGGCACAAGGCCACCGGGACCTCCGGCCCCACGCCCAGCGAGCGCAGGTGCCAGGCGAGCTGGTTGGCCCGGGCATTGAGCTGCTGGAAGGACAGCGTCGTCGCCCCGAACACCACGGCGTCGGCGTCCGGGGTCCGCGCCACCTGCTCCTCGAAGCGGCCGTGCAGTGTGCCGTCTCCGTCGAACGGCGACACGCCTCCGGCCAGGTCGCCCAGAAGCCGCTGGCGTTCCTGCTCCGAGACGAGGGACACGCCGGACAGCGGTGCATCCGGCTGCGTGAGCACCGCCTCCAGCAGCACCTGCAGGTGGGTGAGGAGCCGCGCCATGGTGGGACGCTCGAAGAGGTCCGTGGCGTATTCGAGCTTGCCGTGGAAGCCATCCTCGCGGCGGTCCAGGTCCAGGCTCAGGTCGAACTGGGACGTGGTGCGCTCCGCGAGGGCCGCGGGCCGCACGGTGAGCCCGGGCAGCGACAGCTCCGGCACTGGCGCGTTCTGGAGCGCGAACATCGCCTGGAACAGCGGCATGCGTCCCAGGTCGCGCGTTGGCTGCAGGGACTCCACCAGCCGCTCGAAGGGGATGTCCTGGTGCTCGTACGCGCCCAGCGTGGTGGTGCGCACCTGGGCCAGCAGCTCCCGGAACGTCGTCCGGGCGCCGAAGCTTCCGCGCAGCACCAGCGTGTTGACGAAGAAGCCGATGAGCCCCTCGGTCTCCGCGTGACGGCGGTTCGCGATGGGTGTTCCGACGAGGACGTCATCCTGGCCCGAGTAGCGGTGCAGGACCGTCTGGAAGGCCGCGAGCAGCACCATGAACGGCGTGGCGCCCTCCTGCCTTGCGAGGGTCTCCACGCGCTCGGACAGGGCCAGGGGCAGGTGCACCGGCACGGTGTCGCCGCGCTGCGTGGAGACGGCGGGACGGGGCTTGTCGGTGGGCAACTCCAGGGCTCGGGGGGCTCCGGCGAGCTGGCTGGTCCACCACGCGAGCTGCGCCTCCAGCGCCTCACCCTGGAGCCAGCCTCGCTGCCACAGCGCGAAGTCCGCGTACTGCACGGGCAGCGCCGGAAGCGCGGGCGGACGGCCTTCTCGCAGGGCCGCGTAGAGGGCGGTGAGCTCGCGCACCATCACGCCCAGCGACCATCCGTCGGAGACGATGTGGTGCAGGTGGAGCACCAGCACGTGCTCCTCCGCCGCGAGCTTCAGCAACAGGGCGCGGATCACCGGCCCCCGCTCCAGGTCGAATGGCCGCTGTGACTCCTCCGTGGCCCGGCGCTCCGCTTCGCGCAGGCGGACTCCGGTGTCCTCAAGCGACGTCAGGTCCACGCGCTCCAGCGGCACGGTGGCCTGGGCGTGGATGTGCTGCACGGGCTGGCCCGCCTCCGTGCGGAAGGTGGTGCGCAGGGCTTCGTGCCGCGCCATCAGCGCGTCCAGGCTTCCCTTGATCGCTGCCTCGTCCAGCGCGCCAAGGAGCCGCAGGGCGACGGGCATGTTGTAGAGCGCGCTGCCCGGTTCGAGCTGATCGATGAACCAAAGCCGCTGCTGCGCGAAGGACAGCGGCAGCAGCGGAGGCCTGGGCGTCCGGGTGAGCGGCGGCACCTGGGCATCCCGCTTCGTGGTGGCGCCCAGGTGCTGCGCGAGCGCGGCCACGGTGGGCGCGTTGAACAGCTCACCGAGGGGCAGCTCCACGCCCAGCACCGCGCGGATCCGCGACACCACCTGCGTGGCCAGGAGCGAATGGCCGCCCAGGTCGAAGAAGTCGTCGTGGATGCCCACGGCGTCCAGGTGCAGCACCTCCGCCCAGATGGCCGCGAGCTGGGCCTCCAGCGTGTTCCGCGGGGCCTCGCGTGTGGACTCCGAGGACCGGGGCGCTTCGGGTGCGGGCAGGGCCTTGCGGTCGACCTTGCCGTTCGGTGACAGGGGCAGGGACGGCAGGGCCACCCAGGCGGACGGCACCATGTAGTCGGGGAGCTGCCGTTGCGCGTGCGCCTTCACGCGGTCGGTGCTGGCGGCGTCCTCTTCGAGGACCACGTAGGCCACGAGCCGCTTCTCTCCGGGCACGTCCTCGCGCGCGAGCACGATGGCCTCGCGCACGTCCGGAGCCTGGCGCAGCACGGCCTCCACTTCTCCGGGCTCGATGCGGAAGCCTCGGAGTTTGAGCTGGAAGTCGGTGCGGCCCAGGAACTCCAAAGTGCCGTCGTCGCGCCAGCGGGCCCGGTCGCCCGTGCGGTACAGGCGGGCACCCGGCGTGGCGGAGTGGGGGTGGGGGATGAACCGTTCGGCGGTGAGGTTCGGCCGCTGGAGGTAGCCCCAGGCGAGGCCGTCGCCGCCCACGTACAGCTCACCGGGGAGCCCTGGTGGCAGGGGCTGCAAGTGCGCATCCAGCACCCACGCGGTGGAGTTCGCCAGCGGCCTGCCGATGGGCACCGAGCGCTCCACGGTGTCTCCGGCGCGCAGCGTGTGCGTGGTGGAGAAGGTGGTGTTCTCCGTGGGGCCGTAGCCGTTGACGAGCACGGCATCCGGCGCCATTCGCGCCAGGTGTTCCCGAACGCGAGGCACGGGCAGCACGTCGCCGCCCGCCAGGACCTGCCGCACGCCCGCGAGCGAGGCACCTTCGTGCAGGACCATCTGCTCGAAGAGGGCGGCGGTGAGCCACAGCGTGGTGACGCCCTCCACGGCCAGCAGCGTGCCCAGCTCCGACAGCGAGAGTGCACGCGGAGGTGCCAGCACCAGCTTCGCGCCATGCAGCAGCGCGCCCCAGAGCTCCAGCGTGGACGCGTCGAACGCGACCGGTGCCGCATGGAGGAAGACCTGCTCCGGGCCAAAGTTGATGAAGCCGTTGCCACGGACCAGGCGCACGATGCCCCGGTGGGGCACGCAGACGCCCTTGGGACGGCCGGTGCTGCCCGACGTGAACATCACGTAGGCCAGCGCGTCGGCGGGCACGGTCAGGTCCAGCGCCGTGTCCGGCTGCCGTGCAATCGGATCAGCGTCTCCGTCCAGCAGGACCTGCAGGTCCGTCACCTGCGGCAGTTCATCCGCCAGTGCCTCCTGCGTGACGAGCACGCTGACGCCCGCCTCCTGAAGCACCCAGGTCGTGCGATCCGCCGGAGCCTTCGCCTCCACGGGCACGTAGGCCGCGCCCGCCTTGAGGATGCCGAGCATGCCGGTGACCAGCTCCGGCGAACGCTCCAAGCACAGCCCCACGCGATCCCCGGGCCGCACGCCCATCCGTCGCAGGTGGTGCGCGAGCTGGTTGGAACGTCGGTCGAGTTCTCCGTACGAAAGCTCGCGTGCCGCGTCCGCTGGCAGGAAGGCTCCGGCACTCGCGGGCATCCTCACGGCGATGGCGTTCGGCGTTCGCGCGGCCTGCTCCACGAACAGCGCGGGCACGGAGGCCTCACGCGGATACTCCGTCGCGGTGTCATTCCAGGTGTTCAGCACCTGCCGCCGTTCGTCTGGCGTGAGCAGCGGCAGGCGTGTCAGCGGCGTCGCTGGCTCGGCCACCGCGGCGTCGAGCAGCACCTTCAGGTGCCGGGCCATCCCGGCCACCGTGCCGGATGTGAACAGGGCGGTATTGAAGTTGAGGCCACCCGTGAAGCCCTCTGGCGCACGGTGCAGCAGCAGCTCCAGGTCGAAGCGGATCGCGCCCGGGTCGGCGTTCATCGGTTCGAGCGTCAGGCCGGGCAGGGCCAGCGGCGGCAGCGGCGCGTTCTGCAGCGTGAAGGTGACCTGGAAGAAGGGCGTGCGGGACGCGTCGCGCGCGGGCTTCAGCTCTTCGACGAGCTTTTCGAACGGGAGGTCCTGGTGCTCGTACGCGCCCAGGGTCGTGTCCCGTACTCGCGCCAGCAGCGAGACGAAGGTGTCGTCCTCGCGCAGCCGGGTGCGCAGGACGACCGTGTTCGCGAAGTAGCCGATGAGGGCTTCGGACTCGGCGTGGCGGCGGCCCGCGATGGGCGAGCCCACCAGCACGTCGTCCTGACCGGCGTAGCGGCCCAGCAGCACCTGGAACGCGGCCAGCAGCACCATGTACGGCGTGGCGCCTTCTCGCCTGGCCAGGGACTCCAGGGCTTCGCTCGAAGCGGGCGGGAGCGTGAACGGCATCAGGGCGCCACGGAAGGTCTGACGCGCCGGACGCGGATGATCCGTGGGCAGCTCCAGGTGTGACGGCGCTCCTTCCAACTGCTGCCGCCAGTAGCCGAGCTGTGCCTCCAGCACCGCGCCCTGCAACCAGCCTCGCTGCCACAGCGCGTGGTCGGCGTACTGCACGGGCAGCTCAGGCAGCGGGGACGGGAGGTTCTGGGAGAGGGCGGCGTAGAGCGCGCCCATCTCTCGCACCAGGACGCCCGTGGACCAGCCGTCGGAGATGATGTGGTGCAGGTTCAGCACCAGCACGTGCTCCGTGGGCGACAGCTTCAGCAACAACGCCCGCAGGAGGGGTCCCTGCTCCAGGTCGAATGGCGTGCGGGCTTCTTCCGTGGACAGCCGTGAGGCCTCGGCTCGGCGCTGCTCGAGGTCCGGGATACCGGTGAGGTCCCCCTGGCGCATGTGCAGCGGGCCGGGGGCGTGGATGACCTGCTCCGGTGCGCCTTCGTACTCGCGGAACGTGGTGCGCAGGGCCTCATGACGGCGCAGCAGCCGGTCGAAGCTCCGCTGGAGCGCGCCGACGTCGAGCGTGCCCTCCAGCCGGAGCGAGAACGGCATGTTGTACGCCGTGTCCGCGGCGCCCAGTCGATGGATGAACCACAGCCGCTGCTGCGCGAACGACAGCGGCAGCACGGCGGGCCGTACCCCTCGCGTCAGCGGAGTGAGGCCGGTGGAGGCAGCCGGCTCGGGCTGGACCGGAGCGGGGGCCTCGGCTCCGGACAGGGCGACGCGTTTGGCGAGCGCCTCCACGGTGGGGGCTTCGAACAGCGTGCGCAGCGGCACCTCGCGGCCCAGCCGCGCACGCACTCGCGCGGCCACCTGGGTCGCGAGCAGCGAGTGGCCGCCCAGCGCGAAGAAGCTGTCCCGCACGCCGACCCTCGCGATGCCGAGCACCTGCGCGAAGATCTCCGCCAGGGTGCGCTCGGTGTCGTCGCGCGGGGCGATGGGCTCTCCGCGAACGGCGACGGGAGCGTCCGGCGCAGGCAGGGCCTTGCGGTCCACCTTGCCACTGGAGGTGAGCGGCAGGGACTCCAGGCGGACGAGGGCGGAGGGCACCATGTACTCGGGCAGCCGCGAGTGCAGGAACGCGCGCAGCCCCGCCGTGTCGAGCGTCCCGCCATCGACGGTGACGTAGGCGACGAGGCGCGGTCCTCCCGAGTCATCCTGGCGCACGACGGCCACGGAGTCGCGCACGCCGGGCCAGGACTGGATCGCGGCTTCGATGTCGCCCAGTTCGATGCGGAAGCCGCGCAGCTTCACCTGGAAGTCCGCTCGGCCCAGGTACTCCAGCGTGCCGTCGGTGCGCCACCGGGCGATGTCGCCCGCGCGGTACAGGCGGGCACCGGGCGTGTCGCTGAAGGCGTCGGGGATGAAGCGCTCGGCGGTGAGGGTGGGGCGGCGCCAGTAGCCCCGGCCCACCTGTACGCCGCCGATGAACAGCTCCCCCGGGATGCCCACGGGCACCGGCTGCCCGTGACGATCCAGGACGTACATGCGCGTGTTGGCCACGGGCCGTCCAATGGGGACGACGCGGAGTGCCGCGTCGCGTGGGGCCTCCCAGGACGTGACGTCCACGGCGGCCTCGGTGGGGCCGTAGAGGTTGTGCAGCGTGGCGTGCGGCAGACGGGACTGCGCGCGGAGCACCAGGTCCGCGGGCAGGGCTTCGCCGCTGCACATCACCTGACGCAGGCGCGTCAGGGACTCCAGGCCGGGCTCCTCCGCGAAGACGCGCAGCATGGACGGCACGAAGTGCGCGGTCGTCACGCCCTCACGGGCCATCAGCGCCACCAGGTAGTCCGGCTCCTGGTGCCCTCCCGGCCGCGCGAGCACCAGCCGCGCACCGGTCATCAGGGGCCAGAAGAACTCCCACACGGACACGTCGAAGCTGAACGGCGTCTTCTGAAGCACCGTGTCCGAAGGCGTCAGGCCGTACCGCGCTTGCATCCAGCGCAGCCGGTTGACGACGCCCGCGTGCGCGTTCATCGCCCCCTTGGGACGGCCGGTGCTCCCGGAGGTGAAGATGACGTAGGCGAGCGAGTCCTCACCGGCGAGCGGTTCAGGACGAGTCGTGGACTCCCGCGCGATGGCTTCCCACTGCGCGTCCAACGCGACGACCTGCGCTGCGTGCGAAGGCAGCGTAGCGCGGAAGCGCTCCTGGATGAGCAGAACGGGCGTGGCGGTGTCCTCCAGCATCCCGGCGAGCCGTTCCGCGGGCGTGGCCGGATCCAACGGCACGTAGGCCGCGCCGGATTTCAGGACGCCCAGCAGGGCGACGACCATCTCCAGGGAGCGCTCCAGGCAGACGCCCACCAGGGTCTCCGGACCCACGCCGCGAGCCCGCAGGTGGTGCGCGAGCTGGTTGGCGCGTGCATCGAGCTGCGCGTACGTGAGGCGCTGCGCTTCGAACTGAAGCGCGATGGCTCCAGGCGTCCGTTCAGCCTGGGCTTCGAAGAGCTGGTGGAGCGTGGCGCCACGGGGGAAGTCCACGCGCGTGTCGTTCCAGCCGAGCAGCACCTGTGCGCGTGCGTCCGGCGTGAGCCACGGCAGGGTGGAGACGGGAGCGTCCGGCGCGGCGACGACGGCCTTCGCCAGCTCGGTCAGGTGCTCCGCCATGCGGGTCAGGGTCGCGGCGTCGAAGAGGGCGGTGGCGTACTCCAGGCGGCAGCGCAGGCCGTCGCGCTGCTCCCAGACCTCCAGGGTCAGGTCGAATTTGGACGTCGTCACCGGCACGTCCACGCCGCCAATCTGGAGCCCTGCGCCTCCTGTCGTCTGGGCCTCGGGCACGTTGATGACGTTGAGGACGGTCTGGAACACCGGCGTGCGGCTCAGGTCGCGAGGCACCTGGAGCACGTCCACCAGTTGCTCGAAGGGCATGTCCTGCCGTGCGTAGCCACCCAGGGCCTGCTGCTTCACGCGCGACACGAGCTCCCGGAAGCCCGGCGCCCCGTGGAGCTTCGCGCGGAAGGCGAGCGTGTTGACGAAGCAGCCCAGCAGGCCTTCCACCTCGGGGCGGGAGCGGCCTGCGATGGGCGTGCCCACCGCGAAGTCGTCCTGTCCGGAGGTGCGGGCGAGCAGCACCTGGAACAGCGCCATCAGGACCATGAAGGACGTGGCGCCCTCACGGCGGCCCAGGGCGAGCAGGGGCTCGGACAGCTCGCGAGGCAGGTGGAAGGCGTGGGCGGCGCCCGCGTAGGACTGCGTGGCGGGGCGAGGCCGGTCGGTGGGCAGCTCCAGCGGCGGCGTGCCCTGGAGCAGGTCCTTCCACCAGCGGGCCTGCTCCGCCAGCACCGGGCCTGTCAGCCACGCGCGCTGCCACACGGCGTAGTCCGCGTACTGCACCGGCAGCGGCGGCAGGACGGAGGGGACTCCCGCGCTGGCGCAGGCGTAGAGGACGGGCAGCTCGCGGCTGAGGACCAGGGCACACCAGGCGTCGGAGACGACGTGGTGCAGGAGCAGGTGGAGGACGTGCGTGTCGGGAGCCAGCCGCAGCAGGAGCGCGCGGGCCACGGGGCCCGTGTCCAGGTGGAACGGCGTGGCGGTGTACGCCTGGCAGCGGCGAAGCATGGCGGCTTCGCGCGCTTCGGCCGTGTCGCCGGGAACGTCCTCCGTCTCCAGGGGAAGGGCGCCGGTCGCATGGACGACCTGCACCGCGCCGTCGTCGGCCAGCGCGTAGGTGGTGCGCAGGACCTCATGGCGTTCCACGAGGGCGTGGAGCGCCGTCTGGAGCGCGGTGACGTCCAACGTGCCCGTGAGCCGGAAGATGATCGCGTTGTTGTACGCGGTGCTCTCCGGCTCCAGCTCCTGGAGGTACCAGAGCCGCTGCTGCGCGAACGACAGCGGCAGGGGCCGGTCGCGCGGTGCGCGCGGAATTGCCTGGAGGGCACTGGAGGCCACGACGGTGGAGACAGTGGAGGATGGCGCACCCGCTGGCGCACTCGCGGCTCCCGAAGCCATGGGGCGCTGCGCGGGCAGCTTGAACCCAGGGAGGTTCACGGCTTCGACACGGCCATCCGCGCGCGAACGCACGGGACGGCCGGTGCGGTAGAGGCTCATGCCCCCATTCAACGGATGCGGCACCAGTCGCTCGGACGCATCACCCGATCTCCAGAGCGAAGCGGGCAGACCCGCGCCCGACAGGGCCAGCTCTCCCACGACGCCCGCGGGCACGGGGTTCCCGGCCGCGTCCAGCACCCAGACGTCCAGCCCCGGAGGCAGCTTCTCCTCCGGTGCGCGCGGCAACAGGCCTCCGTCACGGGCCTCGCCCGCGAGCAGCACGCTGCCGCCCGCCGTGCGCTGGAGCGCCGACGCCAGCTCCTCCGACGCGTTCTCCAGGACCCATGCACCTACCGGCGCCAGGGCCTCACGTGCTCCCGGGAGGTCCGTCAACGCACGGGCCAGCCTCGCCGTGGTGTTCACCAGCACCGCGCCCGAGCGCCGGGCCAGGGACACCAGCTCCTCCGCGTCCGTCTCCTGCTCGCCGCGCACCCGCAGCGAGTGGGACGCCGCATCCGCGGCCACGGCCTCCCTCGCCCTGGCCAGACGCCGGAGCCCTTCCAGGACGACCGGCGTCTCCAGTCCGAAGTCGATGAGGCACGTCACCTCGTCCACGTCCGAGGCCCGCACGTCCCGCAGCCGCTGGATGCCGCTCTCCACCGTGCCGATGAGCCCCGTGCCCTTCGCGTGGTGCTCGAAGGTGTGCTCCAGCAGCGCGTCGATGTCCTCGCGGGACACCTTGGCGATCTCCCCCTGATATCCCTGCGCGGCGAGCAGCGACGTCGTGATGTCCGCCGAGCTGCGGAAGTACGCCAGCAGCGGCTTGCGCACCTGCCTCAGGACCTCCGCCTCGTCGTCACCGAGGAACGTGTGCAGCATGCACGTGATGTGGCCCCGGCCCGGGTGCCCGTTGCGGCGCCAGGCCTCGCGGTAGAGGGCCACCTTCGGCTTCAGCTCCTCCAGCGAGTGGGCGAAGAGGCCCGTGAGGACGCCCGCGCCCAGCTCGCCCGCGAGCCGGAACATCTCCGGGTTCGCGGTGGCGGTGAGCCACACGGGCAGCTCCTTCTGCACCGGCTTCGGACGCAGGCCCACCTCCACGGTGACGCCGTTGCCGCCCGGCCGCCGCAGCCGTTCGCCGCGCCACAGGCCGCGCAGCGTCTCCAGGTTCCGCAGCAGGATGTTGCGCCGGTCCGCGTAGTTGCCGGGCGCGAAGACGAAGTCCTGGACGTGCCAGCCCGTGGCCACGGACACGTCGACGCGGCCCTGCGACAGGTTGTCCACGACGGCCCACTGCTCCGCGACGAGCAGCGGATCATGCAACGGCAACACGACGCTGCCGGAGCGCAGGCGCAGGTTGCGAGTGACGGCCGCGATCGCCGCGGAGACCACCGCGGGCTGCGGGTAGATGCCGCCGAACGAGTGGAAGTGCCGCTCGGGCGTCCAGATGGCGGAGAAGCCTTGCGCGTCCGCGAACTTCGCGCCCTCCATCAGTAGCTCGTACTTGGGGCCGGTGAGCGAGTCCTCGTCATTGGCGAAGTACGACAGGCTGAGCTGGAGCGGACGCGAGGACTCCCCGGCTGACGAGGCCCGGCGCGATGCCGTGGACTCGGCCGGGAAGAGCACGGGCAGGCCGCGCGACAGGGCCCAGAGGGCTTCCAGTTCGGGCTTCTCGGGAGCCGGTTCGGACGCGGCGAGCCAGGTGGTGCCTGGCGCCGGATGCAGCCGCGCATCCAGGCCCGCGAAGAATCCCGAGAGCGACGCGTGACTCAACGTCCACGCGGGCTGACTCGCGCCCATGGGCAGCAGCCACGCCAGGGACTCCGGGGAGGGAAGCGGAAGCGCCGCGTCTCCCGCTACGGACGACGCGTCCCCCAGCATTTCTTCGACGTGCAGGACGCGCGAGGACTCCAGGCGCGTGGAGGTGAAGAGCCCCCGCCAGGTGACGAGCCAGGGCACGACGCTGCCCTCCACGGCGTAGACGGCCAGTGAGTCCAGATCCGTGGGCCCGAGCGTCACCGGAGCACCACCGGCCTCCAGGACACCCCACAGCGCGGCCAGCTTCTCCGGCGACGCGCGCAGGCAGAGCGCCACGGGTTCTCCCGGCTGGAGCCCCTGTTCCCGCAGCCGCAGGGCGAGCCGTTGTGCTCGCGAGGCCAGTTCCCGCCACGTCCAGGTGCGCCCCGCCTGCTCCACGGCGACGGCGTCCGGCTTTCGCAGTGCGTGTTCACGCAGCCGTGCGGGCAGGACTGGAGCGTGCGTGACGGGCGGTGGGACGGGCCAGGCGCGGCGCTCGGACTCGGTGGCCAGCGGCAGGCGGGAGAGGGGTTCCTCGGGCCGGGCCAGCGCCGCGCCGAGCAACACCTGCAAGTGCTCCAGCATCCGCCGCGCGGTGGACGCGTCGAACAGCTCCGTCGCGTACTCCAGCGCGCCGTGCACGCGGCCGGGTTCCTCGGTGAGGATGAGCGTCAGGTCCGACAGCGTGGCGCCCCACTGCACGGGCGTGCCCGGCACCTCGATGAACGTGCCTCGCGCTCCGACGGCCGCCAGCGCGTCGCCGCCCATCTCTAGATTCGAGTGGTAGACGAAGACCGTGTCCGTCATGCGCTCGCGGCCGATGTCCCGGCCCGGGACGAGCTGTTCGACGAGCATCTCGAAGGGCACGTCCGGCCGCGACTGCACGTCGGTGACTTCGCGCCGCACGCGGTGCAGCAGCTCGCGGAAGCTCGGGTCATCCCCGACGTGGGTGCGGAACGCGGCCGAGTGCGCCACGTAGCCGATGAGCGGCAGCAGCTCCGGCCGCGTGCGGTTGCCGATGGGCGTGCCGACGATGAGGTCCGCCTGCCCGGTGTAGCGGTGCAGGAGCGCGTTCCACGCGGCGAGCACCGTCATGTACGACGTGAAGCCCTCGCTGCGTCCAAAGGCGACCAGTGCCTCGGCGAGCGCCGGTGGGAAGTCCAGCACCATGCGCTCGGAGGTGAGCGGGCAGTTCGAGGGCCGGGGCCGGTCGGAGGGAACGCCGAGCCGCCGGGGCATGCCGGCCAGCCGCTGACGCCACCACTGTTCCTGCTCGGGGAAGCGGGCCTCCGCGAGCGACTGCCGCTGCCACGCGCCGAAGTCCGCGTACTGCACGGGCAGGGGCGCCAGCGGAGACGGCCGGCCCTGGAGGAAGGCGGCGTAGAGCTGGCCGACCTCCTGGAGGAACAGCGCCGTGGAGAGCGTGTCGCAGACGATGTGGTGGATGGCGCAGACCAGCAGGTGCAGGTCCGAGCGCAGACGCACGAGCGTGGTGCGCAGCACGGGGCCTCGCACCAGGTCGAAGGGGCGTGCTGCGTCCTCGCGGGCGATGTGGAGGGCAGCCTCCTCGCGCTCCTCGGGCGTGCCTTCCACCTCCACGATGGGGAGCGGGATGCGCACGAAGGGATGGAAGCGCTGCACGGGCTTGCCGTCCACGGCGTCGTAGGTGGTGCGCAGGGCCTCGTGACGCTGGACGACCTCCTGGATGGCGCGCTCCAGGATGGCGGGCTCGGCGGGGCCTTCCAGGCGCAGGACGAAGGGAATCGTGTAGGCGGACAGGCCGGGGAGGTACTGCTCCAGGCGCCAGACGCGCTCCTGCACGAAGGACAGCGGCAGCGGTTCCGTGCGGGATCGGGGCACGAGAGGCAGCTCGCGCGTGGGCTCCTGGGCGGGAGCGTTCTGGAGCAGCGGCTCGATGCGGGAGGCAAGCCCCGCGACGGTGGGCGCTTCGAAGAGGGCGGCCAGCGGCACCTGGACATGGAAGGTGTCGCGGAGCTGGTTGAGCAGCTGCGCGGCCATGAGCGAGTTGCCGCCCAGCTCCAGGAAGTTGTCGTCGCGTCCGACGAAGTCCACGCCCAGCCGCTCACGCCACAGCGTGGCGATCCGGACCTCCACGTCACCGCGAGGCGCATCCTCACGACCACCGGGCACCGGGAGGGCAGGGGACTTGGAGGGCAGCGCCCGCGTGGTCTGGGGGACCGTCAGTGCACCCGTGCTCACGGGCAGCGCAGGCCTGTCGACCGTTGTCGGCGCCAACGGAGAGTCAGGACGCGTCAGGGACGGAGGCACCATCGCCGCTCCTGCCGCCTCTGTCTGGGCCCCAGCTTCGGCGATGTGGTGCTGCGGTGCGGCCGTCTGTGCGACGCCCGTGCCCACGGATGCACCGCCCGGGCCGCGAGGCTCCACCCAGCAGCGCTTGCGCAGGAACCGGTACGTCGGCAGGTGCACGCGACGACGCTGCTCGTGGGCGTAGAACGCGGTCCAGTCCACGTCCAGTCCCTGCATCCACAGCTCACCCACGCACTGCAACAGCCCCGACTGCTCCGTCGTCGTGCCGCCCCGGCGCAACGAAGCGAGCGCCTTCACGCGCTCCTTGTCCTCACCCAGGCACGCACGCATCAGCGGCGTGAGGTCCTGGCCGGGCCCCACCTCCAGCAGCACGCTGCAGCCCTCTTCCAGCAGCGTCCCCACCGCATCGGTGAAGCGCACGGGCTGCCGCATCTGCGTGGCCCAGTAGTCCGGTGCGATCAGCTCGCCCGGCCGCGCCAGCGCTCCCGTGAGGCTGGAGACGTACCGCACGGAAGGCTCATGCCTCTGGAGCGAAGCCACCACGCGAGCCAGCTCCCCCATCAACGGCTCCACGTCCGCCGAATGGAACGCGTGACCCGACGGCATGCGCACCGCGCCCGCCTTGCGCTCCTGCAACACCGCCTGGAATCGCTCCACCTCGTCCACGGGCCCGGAGACGACACACCGGTCCGGCGCGTTGAGCGCCGCGAGCGTCAGACGACCGGAGAGCAGGGCCTGGACCTCCGCCGCAGGCAGCGCCACGCCGAGCATCGCGCCCGGAGGCAACCGGTGCATCAGCTCCCCGCGCGCGACGGCCAGCCGCAGGCCGTCCTCCAGGGAGAGCACGCCCGAGACACAGGCCGCGGCGTACTCACCGAAGCTGTGTCCCAGCACCGCGTGCGGAACGATGCCCCACTCCCGCCACAGCCGGGCCAGGGCCACCTGCACCGTGAACAGGGCCGGCAGCGCGACGCGCGTATCCGCGAGCGACGCGGACGCCTCCGCCTCCTGGCCCGGTCCAGGCCGCAGCAGCGCGTCCACTCGCGAGCGCAGGGGCGCGTCCAGCAATCCAAGGCACGTCTCCACCTGCGCGCGGAACACCGGCACGGACGCGCACAGCTCCCGCCCCATGCCCACCTG
This sequence comes from Corallococcus macrosporus, assembly GCF_017302985.1. Lineage (NCBI taxonomy): Bacteria > Pseudomonadati > Myxococcota > Myxococcia > Myxococcales > Myxococcaceae > Corallococcus > Corallococcus macrosporus. The sequence continues at coordinate 396,299 of NZ_JAFIMU010000010.1, read as the reverse complement.
CTGCGAACCCTGACCGGAGAACACGAAGGCCACCCGCTTGCGGCGGGCCCCCTCCACGTCCTTCAACCTCGCGGGCGTGGCCGGCTTGCGAAGCTGCTTCGCCAGGTCCTCCGCATCCCTCGCGACCACCATGCGCCGGTACTCGAAGGCCCGCCGTCCCACGGCCTGCGTGTACGCCGTGTCCGCGAACCCGCTCCCGTCGCTCGCGACGTCCACGGAGAACCGGGCCGACAGCGCCTCCAGGGACTCCGGCGACCGCGCCGACAACACCCGCAGCGCCAGTTGCTTCGCTGCTGCCTCCAGCGCTTCCGGCGACCGCGCGGACAACACTTGATCCGCCAGCTTCAACGACGCTGCCTCCAGCGCCTCCGGAGACCGGTCCGCCAGCACGTGCGACGCCAGCGCCTGTGCTCCCGCCTCCAGGGACTCCGGCGAGCGCGCCGACAACACGAACAACTGGTGCGAGCGAGCCGAGGGCCCACTGCGGACGACCGGGGCCTCTTCCAGCACGGCGTGCGCGTTCGTCCCGCCCACGCCAAAGGAGCTCACCGCCGCGCGCCGGGGCGTCTTCCCCCGAGGCCAGGGCCGCAAGCGCGTGTTGACGAAGAACGGTCCCGCGTCGAAGTCGATCCTCGGGTTGGGCGATTCGAAGTGGAGGCTGGGAGGAATCTCCTCCTCGCGCAGCGACAGCGCGACCTTGATGAGCCCCGCGAGCCCCGCCACCGTGTCCAGGTGGCCCACGTTCGTCTTGAGCGAAGCGAGCGCGATGGTGCCCTGGTGCTCGGGGCCCAGGCCGTAGGCACGCTGGAGCGCAGCGACCTCGATGGGGTCGCCCAGGGGCGTCGCCGTCCCGTGCGCCTCCACGTACCCGATGTCCCGCGCCGTCACGCCCGAGCGCCGCAGCGCCTGCGTGATGACGGTCGCCTGGCCCTGCACGCTGGGCGCGGTGAAGCCGGACTTGTCGCGCCCGTCGTTGTTGACGGCGGTGGCTCGGATGACGGCGTGGATGGGGTCGCCGTCGCGGACCGCGTCCTCCAGGCGCTTGAGCACCACCGCGGCCACGCCGCTGCCGGAGACGGTGCCCTGGCCCTTCGCATCGAACGCGCGGCAGTGGCCGTCCGGGGAGTAGATCATCCCCTCCTGATGCACGTAGCCGGTGCGCTGCGGCACCGACAGCCGCGTCGCGCCCGCGAGCGCCACGTCCGACAAGCCGGCCAGCAGGTTCTGACACGCGACGTGCACCGCCACGAGCCCCGTGGAGCACGCCGTGTACACGAGCATGCTCTCGCCGGTGAGCCCCAGCTTGTAGGACACCTTCGTCGGCAGGCTCTGGTAGGTCGCGGTGCCGAACAGCTCGAAGAACGCCGCCGAGTCCAGCGGCAGGTGCCGCTGCACCTCGGCCGCGTAGCCGGACTCGTTCGCTCCCGCGAAGAGGGAGATGACGCCCGGGAAGCGCGCGGGGTCGAGGCCCGCGTCCTCCAGCGCCGTCCACGCGCACTGGAGGAACATCCGCTGCTGCGGGTCGGTCCACTGCGCCTCGCGCAAGGCCATGTCGAAGAACGCGGGATCGAACTCCTCGATGTCCGCGAGCACACCATGGGCGGGCACGAACCCCGGGTGCTGTGACAGCTCCACGCCCGGAGGCAGGCCCGGCATGGACTCCAGCTCCTCGGGAGTGAAGTGGGAGATGGACTCCACGCCTTCACGCAGGTTGCGCCAGAACTCCTCCACCGACGCCGCGCCCGGGAATCGCCCGGACATGCCGATGATGGCGATGGCGTTCGACGGCAGCGCCGCCGTCCCGTCCTTCACCGTTTCGGAAGGCAAAGGCACGGGCACGGGCTGCGAAGGCACTGGCTCGGAGACGGGCACGGTCACGCGGGCCGGCTGTGCGCTCAGTCCTTCGCGCCCCAGTCTCCGGGCCAGTCCATGAACAGTCGGGTGCTCGAAGAGCCACACCACGGGCACGTCGCGCTGAAGCGCATCGTGCAGCCGGCTGGCGACGCGGACCACGGTCAGCGACGTGCCCCCCAGGTCCTCGAAGAAGTGATCATGGACACCGACGCTCCGGGCGCCCAGCTCCCGGGCCCAGACGGCAGCGATCTGTTCCTCCAGCGGATCCGCGGGCTCCACGAACCGGCCCTTGCGAGCACTGGCTGTGACGTCTGGCGCGGGCAGGGCCCGACGGTCCACCTTGCCGGTGGCGGAGAGGGGCAGGACGGGCAGCGAGACGAACGCGGCCGGGACCATGTACTCGGGCAGCCGCTGCCGCAGGTGTTCGCGCAGCGCGGGGACGTCCAGCACGCCCGCCACCACGTAGGCCACGAGCCGCTGATCTCCGGGCACGTCCTCGCGCACGATCACGATCGCGTCCGTGAGCGCGGGCCAATCCCGCAGGGCGGCTTCGACCTCGGAAAGCTCGATGCGGTAGCCGCGCACCTTCACCTGGCTGTCGATGCGGCCCAGGAACTCCAGGCTCCCGTCCGCGCGCCAGCGCACGCGGTCGCCCGTGCGGTACACGCGCTCGCCGGGCGTGGTGGCGAAGGGGTGGGGGATGAAGCGCTCGGCGGTGAGGTCCGGGCGGGAGAGGTAGCCCCTCGCGAGTCCGTCCCCGCCAATGAGCAGCTCTCCCGGCACGCCCACGGGCACCGGCCGCATCGAGCCGTCCACCACGAACGTCCGCGTGTTCGGCAGGGGAGGGCCGACGGGAATGGACTCGGGCCGGATGTCCTCGGGCCGCTCCATGCGCAGGCAGCAGGCGAAGACGGTGGCCTCGGTGGGGCCGTAGCCGTTGATCACCGGAAGGCCCAGCGTCTCCACCACGCGGCGCGTGTGCGTGGGGGACAGGATGTCCCCGCCCACGATGAGCTGCCGCAGCCCGCGCAGCACCTCCAGCTTCACGTCCACCACCTGCGCGAACAGGCCCGCGGACAGGTAGAGCGACGTGACGCCGTGACGGCGGATGACCTGCCCCAGCAGCTCCAGGTCGGTGGAGCGCTGAGGCGGGAAGACGACGAGCCTGCCGCCGAACAGCAGCGGACCCCACAGCTCCAGCGTCGACGCGTCGAAGGACAGGGGCGCCATCAGCAGGAACGTCTCGTCCGGGGTGAAGCGGGCCCAGGTGGCACCGTGCAGGAGCCGCAGCACGCCCCGGTGCTCCACGGCGACGCCCTTGGGACGGCCGGTGCTGCCGGAGGTGAAGTCCACGTACGCGAGGTTCCGCGACGACAGGGCCACGTCTGGTGCGGAAGCGGGCTGCCCCTCCAGGCGGACCTCCTCCACGAAGAGGCACGGCACGCCCTCCGCGACCGGCAGCGACGCCCGCAGCGTGCGCGTGGTGACGAGCAGTCGAGGCGGTGCGTCCTCCACCATGAGCGCCAGCCGCCGCGCCGGATACGCGGCATCCAGCGGCACGTAGGCGCCCCCCGCCTTGAGGATGGCCAGGAGCGTGACGATCAGCTCCACGGAGCGCTCCAGGCACACGGCCACCAGCGCATCCGGGCCCACGCCTTGCGCGCGCAGCACCCACGCCAGCGCGTTCGCCCGCGCCTCCAGCTGCGAGTACGTCAGCCGCGCGTCCCCGAACTCCAGCGCGATGGCCTCCGGACGCCGTGCGGCCTGGAGCGCGAAGCGTTCCGCGATGTTCGACTCACGCGGATAGTCCACGTCCGTGGCGTTCCAGGTCGTGAGGACCTGCTGGCGCTCCTCGGGCGTGAGCCAGTCCAGACGGGCCAGCGGCACGTCCGGCGCGGCGACGACGGCGTCGAGCAACGTCCGCAGGTGCCCGGCCAGCCGCTCCACGGTGGAACGCTCGAAGAGGTCGGTGCTGTACTCGATGACGCCGCGCAGGCCGTCCGGCGCCTCATGCAGCAGCAGGCCCAGGTCGAAGCGCGCGGTGGCGTTGTCCACCGGCACCGGCCGCAGCGTGAGCCCCGGGGCCTTCAGTTCGCCGGTGGGCGCGTTCTGGAGCGCGAACACCGCCTGCACCAGCGGGTTGCGGCTCAGGTCGCGAGGCACCTGGAGCTCCTCCACAAGCTTTTCGAAGGGCAGGTCCTGGTGCTCGAAGGCGGAGAGCGCCGTGGCCCGGACCTGGGCCAGCAGCGTGCGGAACGAGTCCCCCGGATGCACGCGCCCGCGAAGCACCAGCGTGTTGACGAAGAAGCCGACCAGCCCCTCCAGCTCCGAGTGGTCCCGCCCCGCGATGGGCGAGCCCACCAGCAGCTCCTCCTGCCGCGAGTACCGCGACAGCAGCACCTGCCACACCGCGAGCAGCGCCATGTACGGCGTCGCACCTTCCGAGCGGCCCAGCGTCACCAACCGCTCCACCAGCGCCGCCGGAAGGTGCACGGGAAGCAGTGCCCCCTTCGTGGACTGGAGCGCCGGGCGCACCTTGTCCGCGGGCAGCTCCAGCACCTGGGGCGCTCCGGCGAGGTGCTGCTTCCACCACGCCACCTCCCGCGCCAGCACGTCCCCCTGGAGCCAGGAGCGCTGCCATACGGCGAAGTCCGCGGGCTGCACGGATAGCGCCGGCAGCACGGGCGTCCGGCCAGAGGCGAAGGCCTCGTAGCCCTCGGCCACTTCACGGACCAGCACGCCCAGCGACCAGCCATCGGAGACGATGTGGTGCATGCACAGGAGCAGCAGGTGCTCCCGGGCCTCCAGCCGCAAGAGCCGGGTGCGCAGGACCGGTCCCCAGCCCAGGTCGAAGGGAAGCGCGGCCTCTTCCACGGAGCGCCGCTGGGCCTCGGCCTCGCGAGACTCCCGGGGCACGGTGGTCAGGTCCGTGATGGGCAGCTCCCACGTGCCCGCTATGTGCACCTTCTGGACGGGCTGTCCGTCCTTCATCGCGAAGGTGGTGCGCAGGGCTTCGTGTCGGGAGACGACGAGCTCCAGGGCTCGGCGCAGCGCCTCCACGTCCAGCGCGCCGTCCAGCCGCAGCGCGGTGGCGATGTTGTAGTGACTGCCACCCGGGCGCAATTGTTCCACCACCCACAGCCGCTGCTGCGCGAACGACAGCGGCAGCTCCCGATCCCGTGACGTCGCGACGAGCGCCGGGATGCGCGGTCCCGCGACGCGCGAGAGCAGCAGGGCCTCCACCCGCTCCGTGAGCCGGGCGACGGTGGGCGCATCGAAGAGGGCGCGCAGCGGCAGCTCCACGCCGAAGGTCGACCGCAGCCGGGAGACGAGCTGCGTGGCCAGCAGGGAATGCCCTCCGATGACGAAGAAGTCGTCGTGAAGCCCCACGGACTCCAGTCGGAGCAATTCCTGGAACAGCGTGGCGATGCGCTGCTGGAACAGGGTCATCCGCTCCGGAGCCACGGGCCCGGCGGCGACCGAGCGCGCATCCGGAGACGGCAGGGCCTTGCGGTCCACCTTGCCCACGGGCGTGAGCGGCAGTGCGTCCAGCGACACGAACGCGGACGGCACCAGCGGCGAAGGCAGCCGTTCGGAGACGAACGCGCGCAGCTCCGCCGCTTCCACCGGAGCGCCCGGCACGTACCACGCCACGAGGCGATCCGCGTTCACCCCCGCCACCGCGGCCTTCACCGACGGGTGCTGGCGCAGGATGGCCTCCACCTCGCTCAGCTCGATGCGGAAGCCGCGCAGCTTCACCTGCGTGTCCATGCGGCCCAGGAAGTCCAACGTCCCGTCCGCCAGCCACCGCACGCGGTCGCCCGTGCGGTACAGCCTCGCACCGGGCTCGTCACCGAACGGCGAAGGCACGAAGCGCTCCGCCGTCAGCGCGGGGCGGCCCAGGTAGCCCCGGGCCAGTCCGTCGCCGCCCAGGTACAGCTCGCCCGGGACGCCCACGGGCACGGGCTGGCCCTGCGCATCCAGCACGTACGTCTGGACGCGCGTCATCGGCCGGCCGATGGGCACTGACGTCGCGTGCTCCGGCAGGTCCACGATGTCGTGCGTGGTGACGCCCACGGTGCACTCCGTGGGGCCATAGAGGTTCACCAGCCGGTCCGGAGGCCCCGCGCGAAGCACCGCGCGAGCCGCATCCGCGTTGGCGGCCTCACCCGCGTAGATGACCAAGCGCATCGTGGCGAACGCGTCCGGGACTTCCCGCGCCACGGTGTGGAACAGCGCCGTGGCGAACAGGGCCGTGGTGGCGCCCACCTCGCGCAGCGTGCGTGCGAGTTCCATGGGCGCCAGCGTCACCTCGCGCGGAAGGATGACGAGCCGGGCGCCGTTGAGCAGCGCGCCCCAGATCTCGAAGGTGGCCAGGTCGAACGACGGCGTCCCCGCCTGGACCATGCAGTCGTCCGGTCCCAGCTCGACGTAGTTCGTGTCCCGCACCAGGTGCACGATGGACTGGTGCGTGATGCCCACGCCCTTGGGCGTGCCCGTGGAGCCGGACGTGTAGAGCACGTACGCCAGTTGCTCCGGCCGCACGGCGACGTCCTCGGAAGCGAGCGCGGGTTGCGGACCGGGCCCCTCCGCTTCCGACCCCAGGTACACCGTGGGCAGCGAATGCGCGGGGAGGGCGCTCAGCAGGTCCCGCTGGCCCACCACCGCGGAGATGCCCGCGTCCTCGAACATGAACGCGAGGCGCGAGCGCGGATAGGCGGGATCCATGGGCACGTAGCAGCCGCCCGCCTCCAGGATGCCGAGCATCCCCACCACCAGCTCCAGCCCCCGCTCCACGCACAGCGCGACCCGGGCTTCAGGCCGGAGTCCGGAGGCCCGCAGGCGCAAGGCCAACCGCCGCGCCCGCGTCGCCAGCGCCGAGTAGGTCAGCACCTGACCCTCGTGCTGGACCGCCACCGCATCGGGAGCGCGGAGGACCTGGGCCGCGAACAGCTCCGGCACGGTGTGGAGCGCGAGCGGACGGTGCGTGGCGTTCCAGTCCACGAGCACCCGCTGGCGCTCAGCGCCGCCGAGCAGCGAATGCTCCCGCACCGGTGCTTCTGGCCGAGCCGTGAGCGCGCCGAGCAGCACCTCGAAGTGCGCCATCATCCGGGTGACGGTGGTGGCGTCGAAGAGGTCGGTGCTGAAGTTGAGGTCGCCGCTGAACGCGCCGTTCCGCTCCTGGAGGCTGAAGTCCAGGTCGAACTTCGCGGTGGTGATGGCCCCGCCGCGAAGCTCCAGGCGCAGGCCGGGAAGGTCCAGCGCTCCCACGGGGGCGTTCTGGAACGTGAACGCCACCTGGAACAGCGGGGAACGGCTCAGGTCACGAGCCCCTTGCATGCCCTCCACCAGCTTCTCGAAGGGGAGGTCCTGGTGCGCGTACGCCGAGAGCGTCGTCGCCTTCACCTGGGCCAGCAGCGCGCGGAACGAGCCCCGCGGATCCATGCGAGCGCGCAGCACCAGCGTGTTGACGAAGAAGCCGATGAGCCCCTCCGTCTCCGCGCGGTTGCGGTTGGCGATGGCGGAGCCCACGAGCACGTCGTCCTGCCCCGCGTAGCGGGACAGCAGCAACTGGAAGCCCGCGAGCAGCACCATGAACGGCGTGGCGCCTTCGCGGGCCGCCAGTGCCTTCACCGCTTCGGACACGCCGGTGGACAGCGACACGGGAAGCGACGCCCCCCGGAACGACTGCGCGGAGGGGCGAGGCCGGTCGGTGGGCAACTCCAGCGAGGTGGGAGCGCCATCCAACTGCTGCCGCCACCAGTCCAGCTCCGCCTGGAGCACGTCCCCCTGGAGCCAGGAGCGCTGCCACACAGCGAAGTCCGCGTACTGGAGGGGCAGGGGCGCCAGCGCCGGAGCCTGTCCAGCAGCGAAGGCCCGGTACAGCGCACCCAGCTCGCGAGCGAAGACGCCGATGGACCAACCATCGGAGACGATGTGGTGCAGCGTGAGGAGCAGCCAGTGACGCCGTGAATCCAGCCGCAGCAGCACGGCGCGGACGAGGGGCCCCGTGCCCAGGTCGAAAGGCCGAGCCGCTTCGGAGGCGGCGTGGCGGTGCGCCTCGGCTTCACGGTGGTTCTCGGGAATGGCTTCCAGCGAGACGACGGGCAGCGTGAGCGTCCCATCGGAGTGGATCCGCTGGACCGGCGAGTCCCCTTCGGACGCGAACGTGGTGCGCAGGACTTCATGGCGCCGCACCAGCGACTGGAGGGACTGCTCCAGCGCGGAAGCATCCAGCGCCCCATCGAGCACCAGGATGCCGGGCACGTTGTAGAAGGCACTGCCCGGCTGGAGCTGATCCAGGAACCACAGCCGCTGCTGCGCATGGGACAGCGGCACGGGCCCGGAGCGAGGCACCGCCACGAGCGGCGGAGTCCCCGGACGTGCTTCGCCCCGCGAGCGCAGCGCCGTCACCCGGACCGCGAGCGTCTCCACCGTGGGAGCGGCGAAGAGGTCGCCCAGCGGCAACTCCACGCCCAGCGTCGAACGCACGCGCGACACCACCTGCGTGGCCAGCAGCGAGTGGCCGCCCAGGTCGAAGAAGTCGTCGTGGATGCCCACGCGAGCCACATGCAGCACTTCCGCGAAGAGGGCGGCGAGCTGTTCCTCCACCGCATCGCGAGGCGCGACGTACCGGTCCGCCAAAGCCACGGGCGCTTCGGGAGCGGGAAGGGCGGAGCGGTCCAGCTTGCCGTTGGCGTTGAGGGGCAGGGCGTCCAGCACCACGAAGGCGCTGGGGATCATGTAATCGGGGAGCCGCTCCTGGAGCGCGGATCGCAGGGCCTTGCCGTCCAGGGCTTCGCCGACGACGTAGGCCACCAGCCGCTTGTCTCCGGCGACGTCCTCGCGCACCACGGCCACGGCTTCCCGCACATCCGGCAGGAGGCGCAGCGCGGCCTCGACCTCACCTGGTTCGATGCGGAAGCCGCGCAGCTTCACCTGGAAGTCGGTGCGCCCCAGGAACTCCAGCGAGCCATCCGCGCGCCAGCGCGTCCTGTCCCCCGTGCGGTAGAGCCGAGCACCCGGCGCCGTGCTGAAGGGATGGGGCACGAAGCGCTCGGCGGTGAGGGCGGGCTGGTGGAGGTAGCCCCACGCGAGCCCTTCACCGCCGACGTACAGCTCTCCAGGCATGCCAGGAGGCACCGGCCGCATCGCCGCATCCAGCACGTAGGCGGTGGAGTGGGGCAGCGGACGCCCGATGGGAACGGCGGTCCCCACCGCGTCGCCCGCCTGCATCGGGTGCGTGGCGGAGAAGGTGGTGTTCTCCGTGGGTCCGTAGCCGTTGATCAGCACCGAGCCCGGAGGCAGTCGGGACAGGTGCTCCCGGACACGGGCCGCCGGGAGCACGTCGCCGCCCGCCAGCACCTGCGACACGGAGGCAAGGGCCTCCGGATGGTGCACGGCCATCTGTTCAAAGAGCGCGGCCGTGAGCCACAGCGTGGTGACCTGGTGCTCGGTGAGGAGCCCCGCGATGCGCGAGAGGGACAGCTCGCCCGGAGGCGCGATCCCGAGCCGGGCACCATGGAGCAGCGCACCCCAGATTTCGAGGGTCGACGCGTCGAACGCGGCCGGCGCGAGCTGAAGGACGACCTCCTCCGGACCGAAGCGCATGAAGCCGGTGTCCACCACCAGCCGCAGCACGGCGCGATGCGGAACACACACGCCCTTGGGAGTCCCCGTGGAGCCCGAGGTGAAGAGGACATAGGCCAACCGGTCCCCCGCCGTGTGCTGCTCCAGCACCGAGGTCTCCGGACGTGCCGCCACGCGGGACGCATCCGCATCCAGCAGCACCAGCGGCGTCATCAGTGACGGCAGCTCATCCGCGAGCGCCTCCAGCGTGACGACCATCGCTGCCCCGGACTGCTCCAGCAGGAGGGACCAGCGCTCGGGCGGGGCATGCAGGTCGATGGGGACGTAGGCCGCCCCGGCCTTGAGCACGGCCAGCAGCGAAACGATGAGGTCCGGGGAGCGGGGCAACAGCACCGCGACGCGGCTGCCCTCCGCGATGCCCGAAGCACGCAGGTGGTGCGCAAGCTGGTTCGCCCGGGCCTCCAGCCGCGCATACGTCAGACCGCCGGCCTCGGACACGAGCGCCACCGCGTCCGGCGTCCGAGCGACCTGCTCCGCGAAGCGAGCCGGGATGGATTGCGAGGAGAAGTCCCGGACGCCAGCAGCCCCGCTCCACTCCTCCAGCACCCGGCGCCGAGCCTCCAGGGGCATGAGCGGAAGGCGCTCCACCGGAACTTCAAGCTGCGCGGGAAGTGACTCCAGCAACGAGGCGTAGCCCCGCATCAACTCCTGGAGGAAGGCCGCGTCGAAGAGGTCGGTGTTGTAGTGGAGGCTCCCGGTGAAGCCCTCCGGCGACTCCTCCAGGATGAGGCTGAAGTCGTACTTCGACGGCGTGAAGGGCGGAGGCAACTCGCGCAGCGTGAGGTCCGGCAGCCGCCACTCCGCGGTGGGAGCGTTCTGGAGGGTGAGGGTGACCTGGAAGAAGGGCGTGTGGCTCGGGTCGCGAGCGGGCTGGAGCTCCTCCACCAGCTTCTCGAAAGGAACGTCCTGGTGCTCAAAGGCACCCAGCGTGGTGGCGCGAACCTGCGCCAGCAGCGTCCGGAACGAAGCACGCGGGTCGATGCGCGCACGCAGCACGAGCGTGTTGACGAAGAAGCCAATCAGCCCCTCGGTCTCCGAACGGGTGCGGCCCGCGACCGGAGCGCCAACGCTGACGTCATCCTGCCCGGCATACCGGGACAGCAGGAGCTGATACGCGGCCAGCAGGACCATGAACGGCGTGGCGCCGGCCTGCCGCGCCACCGCATGCACGCCTTCCATGATCTTCCGGGGCAGGAGCACCGGAAGCAGGTCGCCCGAAAACGTCTGCACCGCCGGACGAGGCCGGTCCGTGGGAAGCATCAGGAGTGGAGGCGTCCCCGCAAGCTGCTCACGCCACCAGGCAAGCTGAGTCCTGAGCACCTCTCCCTGAAGCCACTGCCGCTGCCACGCAGCGAAGTCCGCGTACTGGATGGGAAGGGGCGGAAGCGAAGCCTGCGCGCCGGAAGCAAAGCCCCGGTACAGCGCCACCAGCTCACGCACAAGCACCCCCGTGGACCAACCGTCCGAGGCGATGTGGTGCGTGAGCACGAGCAGCACATGCCGCGTCTCCTCCAGCCGCACGAGCACCGCACGAAAGATCGGTCCCCGAGCCAGATCGAAAGGCCGCTGTGCCTGCTCGGAGATGAAGTCCCGCAGCCGGGCCGCACGCGCATCACCGGCCTGTTGTTCGGCTGTAGGGGTGCGCGGGATGGAGCTGCCCGCCGCCACGGCATTGATGTCATCCGGCTGTCTCGCGTCACGCGCGTGCTGAGCATGGGTGGTCCCCTCCAGGGACTGGGTGCCACTCAGCAGTGCATCGGCTTCGCGCGGACTCGCGTGAGCAGCCCCCTCCAGTGAATGGATGCCTCTCCGCTGCACAGCAGCTTCGTGCGAGCCCGTGCGGGCAGCCTGCTCCAGAGATTGGATGCCACTCCGCAGCGCAGGAGCTTCGTGCGAGCCCGCGTGGGCAGCCCACTCCTGGGAAGGGGTGCCACCCAGCTGTAGAGCGGTTTTGTGCGGACTCGCATGAGCGGCCCACTCCTGGGAATTGGAGCTACCGCGCTGTGCAGCGGCCTCGCGTGGGTCCTTGTTCGCGGACCTCTCCAGAGAATGGGGACCACTCGGTTGCGCAGCAGCGGGGCGCGCGCTCGCGTGAGCAGCCCCCTCCAGGGACTGGCTGTCACTTCGCTGTGCAGAGGCTTCTCGCGCGCTCACATGCGCAGCCCGCTCCAGGGACAGGATGCCACTTTGCTGCGCAGCGGCTACGCGCGGGCTTGGAGGCAGCGCGTCCAGGTCCACGAGTTCGAACGGGCACGCAGCTTGATCCGCGATGCGCTGGACGGGCCCCTGTGTCCCGGATGCGAACGTGGTGCGCAGCACCTCATGACGCTGGACCAGCGCATCCAGGGCCTGCCGCAGCGCGGGGACATGGAGCACGCCTTCGAGCAGGACCGTCCCAGGCAGGTTGTAGGCCACGCCGCCGGGCTGGAGCTGCTCCAGGAACCACAGGCGCTGCTGCGCGAACGACAGCGCCAACTCCCCGTCCCGCGACACCGGCCGCAGGGGCGGCGACTGAAGACCCGTCGTCCGGCCCCGCGCCTCATCCAGGGAGGCCGCCAACGCAGCGAGCATCGACGTCTTGAACACCGAGCGCAGGGGCAGCTCGACCTGCAACGTCGCCCGGATGCGCGACAGGAGCTGCGTCGCGAGCAGCGAATGGCCACCCAGCGCGAAGAAGTCGTCATGCACGCCCACGCGCTCCACGCGCAGCAGCTCCGCCCACAGCGAAGCCAGCCGTTCCTCCGTGGGCGTGCGAGGCGCGACGTACTCAGGAGCCACGGCCGAGACGACATCCGGCGCGGGCAGTGCCCTGCGGTCGACCTTGCCGCTGGACGTCAGAGGCAGTGCCTCCAACGGAACGAAGGCCCCCGGCACCATGTACTCGGGAAGCTTCTCCGCGAGGAACGTCCGAAGCGCCTCCGCCCCTGGCACGTCCGCACCGCCGACGAGGTACGCCACCAGCCGCGTGTCGCTCGCCGTGACGCCCGCCAGCGCCACGACGATGGCCTGCCTCACGGCGGGGTGCTGCTCCAGCGCGGCTTCAATCTCCCCCAGCTCGATGCGCAGCCCGCGCACCTTCACCTGGAAGTCGGTGCGGCCCAGGTACTCGATGGCGCCGTCGGGCAGCCACCGGGCGAGATCGCCCGTGCGGTAGAGCCGGGCCCCGGGCGAGTCGCTGAACCCGTCCGGGATGAAGCGCTCCGCCGTCAGGTCCGGCCGGCCCAGGTAGCCACGCCCCACCTGCACGCCCCCGATGAACAGCTCTCCCGGCACCCCCTGGGGCACCGGCCGCAGCGACGCATCCAGCAACCGGATCCACGTATTCGCCACCGGATACCCGATGGGCACGGAGCGCCCGAGCGCTCCACGGGCGCACTCGTACGCAGTGACCTCCACGGCGGCCTCGGTGGGGCCATAGAGGTTGTGCAGCCGGATGCCGGGCAGCCGCGCCAGGCATCGTTCGGCCAGCTCCGACGGCAGCGCTTCCCCGCTGCACACCACCCGGCGCAGCGACGCGCACCGTTCCAGGCCGGGCTCCTCCAGGAACGCCTGGAGCATGGACGGCACGAAGTGCGTGACGGTGATGCGCTCCTTCGCGATGAGGTCCGCCAGGTAGCCCGGCTCCTGGTGTCCCCCTGGCCGAGCCACCACCAGTCGTGCCCCCGTCATCAACGGCCAGAAGAACTCCCACACGGACACGTCGAAGCTGTACGGCGTCTTCTGAAGCACCGCATCGTCTGGAGACAGCGGATGTGCCCCCTGCATCCACAGGAGCCGGTTGACGATGCCAGGGTGAGCGTTCATCGCGCCCTTCGGACGTCCCGTGCTGCCGGAGGTGAAGATGACGTAGGCCAGCGCGTCCTCGGAGGCCAAGGCAGGAGGCGCCGAGGACGGCTGCCGCGCCACCTCCGCCCACTGGGAATCCAACCGCAGCACCGGGACGCCGACACCTGCCGGAAGCCGCGCCACCAGCCGCTCCTGGACGAGCACCACGGCGGGCCGGGCATCCTCGAACATCCACGCGAGCCGCTGCGCGGGCAGGGACGGATCCAGGGGGACGTACGCACCTCCCGCCTTCAACGTCGCGAGCAGCGCCACCACCATCTCCAACGACCGCTCCAGCATCAACCCGACGCGGACCTCCGGCCCCACGCCCATCGACCGCAGGTGCCACGCAAGCGGGTTGGCCCGGGCCTCCAGCTGCGCATACGTGAGCGACGTCTCTCCAAACGTGACGGCTACCGCGTCCGGCGTGCGCGCCACCTGCGTTTCCACGAGCTGATGCAACAGCACTCCACGCGGGTACGCCTCACGAGGCCCGTTCCACGCGTGGAGCACGCGCTGCCGCTCCGCCGCGTCCAGGAGCGACAGCTCCGACAGGCGAGCCTCCGGCCGGGAGACAGCGTCCTCCAGCAGGACCCGCAGGTGGCCCATGAGCCGCACCATCGTGGCCTCGTCGAAGAGGGCGGTGCGGTACTCGGCGGTGAGGCGCAGACCGTCCGCCTGTTCGAAGGCGAAGAGGGTCAGGTCGAACTGCGCGAAGCCGCTGTCCACGAGCTGCGCGTCCAGCGTCAGTCCCGGCAGGCGCACGGCGGGCAGCGGCGTGTTCTGCAGGACGAACATCACCTGGAAGAACGGCGGAACGTCCAGGTGGCGAGGAGGCTGGAGGACCTCCACCAGCTTCTCGAAGGGCACGTCCTGGTGCGCGAAGGCCTCCACCGACGTCGCCTGCACGCGGCCGATGAGCCCGCGGAACGAAGGGTCTCCTTCCAGTGACGTGCGCAGCGCGAGCGTGTTGACGAACAACCCGACCAGCGGCTCCAGCTCCGCGCGCGAGCGTCCCGCGACAGGCGTGCCGACCGTCAAGTCATCCTGACCGGAGTAGCGCGAGAGCAGCAGCTTGAAGCCCGCGAGCAACACGGTGAACAGCGTGGTGCCTTCCTGTCCAGCCAGGGCCGCGAGCCGCTGGACCAGCGCGCCGGGAAGCATCGCGGTCACCGTCGCGCCGCGGCTGTCCGCCTGTCCGGTGCGGGGCCGGTCCGTGGGCAGAGACAGCACGGCCCGCGCATCCAGCCGCGAGCGCCACACCTCAATCGCCGCCTCCAGCGCCTCGCCCTTCAACGCCTCGCGCTGCCACACGGAGAAGTCCGAGTACTGCAACGCCAGCGCGGGAAGCACCGGCGTTCCCCCGGAAGCCAGGGCCTCGTAGAGCACGCCCAGTTCGTGCACCAGCAGTCCCATGGACCAGCCATCGGACACGGTGTGGTGCAGCGCGAGCAGCAACAGGTGCTCGGCCGGAGAAACCTCGAACAGCACGGCGCGCAGCAGCGGTCCCTGCTCCAGGTCGAACGGCGCAAGGGCCTCCTCGTGCAGCCTGCGCCACGCCTCCTCCGAATCCGCCACCGGAACAACAGGCAGGGGCACGTCCAGCTCCGGCGCGATGCGCTGCCACGGCCGTCCGTCCTGCTCCACGAAGGTGGTGCGCAGCACCGCGTGACGGCGCACCACTTCGTTCAGGCTGCCCGCCAGGGAGGGCACGTCGAGCCGCCCCTCCAGGCGCACCGAATAGAGCAGGTTCAACCCGGCTTGCCCTGGTGCCAGCCGCTCCTGGAACCACATGCGCTCCTGTCCGAACGAGGCCGGGACACGAGACGTGGGGCGGCGCTTCTCGCGCAGCAGTTCCGCCAGCCGCGCGCGCTTCTGCTCAGGGGTGGAAGCCATGGACCTGCGACTCCTTGGAGGGGGGCCTCGCGAACGCACGGGAAGGCGGTGTGACGGCTTCCCGGACTCGTGAGCGCGCGGGATAGTAGACAGTCCCTCCGACACGGCCGCAGCGATTTGCTCACAGGGGCCTGGTTGTCAGCCCGCTCGGGCACGCGCACTCGCGAACGATGTGAACACTCCGGGAATTCCGCTCCACGCCCGGTGTCTTGTGACGTCTCTCAGCGGTGTTTCACCGTGGTGGTGGAAACGCTCGCGCCGGATGTTTCCACTAGACTTCGGGAATGCCTGAGTCCTCCCTGATCCGCGAAGCCGTGCCGACCGATGCCGCGCGGCTCACGCAGGTGTTGCGCGACGCCTTCGAGGAATACCGGGGCCGCCTGGATCCGCCCTCCAGCGCGCACGACAAGACGGAGGCCGTGGTGAGGCGCGAGCTTTCGGACGGCGGCGCCTTCGTCGCGGAATTGGACGGCAGCCTCTTCGGCTGCGTGTTCTTCCACCCGAAGTCGGACCATCTCTATCTGGATCGGCTCGCGGTGCTGCCGTCCCACCGGGGCCGGGGCGTGTCGCTGCGCCTCATGCAGGCGGTGGAGTCCCGCGCGCGAGAGCTGGGCCAGACGCGAGTGCGCCTCTCGGTCCGGCTCGCGCTCACGTCGCACCATGCGTGGTACGCGCGACAGGGCTACGTCTTCCATTCGCACGGCACGCACGCGGGCTACACGTCGCCCACGTTCCTGGTGCTGGAGAAGGTGCTCTGACTCAACCCCGAGGGGGCAGAGCGATGCGGCGGCCCTCCCGGTCACTCTGGAGCGCGGCCTGGATGACGCGCACGGTGTCGCTCGCGCTCAGGGCCGTCACGGGCACCGGAGCGCCGTGAATGATGGCGGCGCCGAGCTGCCGGTAGAACTGACCGTAGTCACCGGGCACGGTGGCGACGGTTTCCCCCGAGGACAGCAACCGGCCATGGCGCTCCGAGGGCTCGCGGCCGAAGTCCGGGTGGCCGGGACGCAGGCCCGCTTCGAGCTGGCCCTCCTGCGGATCCAGCGCGGACTTCACGTACGCATCCCGGTCTCCCTGCAACACGAAGCGGGGCCACGGGTCATGCACCACGGAGCCCGAGTGCAGCACCACGCGCAGCGTGCCGTAGCGAAGCACCAGGTGGAACCAGTCCGTACCCTGTGCGCCCGGACGCTGCTGGCCCAGGTCGGCGGCCACGGACTCTGGAAGGCCGAAGAGCTGCACGGCCTGATCAATGAGATGCGAGCCCAGGTCCCACAGCGTGCCGCCTCCGGGAACGTCCTGTTCCTTCCAGCGCGCCTTCACCTGGGGTCGGAAGCGGTCGAAGTGGCTCTCCAGGCTGTAGAGCGTTCCCAGCCGCCCCTGCTCCAGCAACTGGCGCACGGTGAGGAAGTCGCCATCCCAGCGCCGGTTGTGGAACACGGTGAGGCACAGGCCCCGCTCCTTCGCGAGCGCGTCCAGCCGAAGCGCTTCGTCCGCGTCCAGCGCGAAGGGCTTCTCCACCACCACGTGCTTGCCCGCGCGCAGCGCCCGCTCCGCGAGCGGCGCATGCAGCTCATTGGGTGTGCACACGACAAGCACATCCAGGTCCGGATCCGCCAGCAGCGACTCCACAGTGCCGGTGCGAACGCCCGGCCAGTCGCGAGCCACGGCCTCCGCGCGGCTCGAAGCCACGGCGGCCAGGGTGAACGCGGGCTCCGCGGCGATGAGGGGCCCATGGAAGCGCGAGCCGGACAGGCCATAGCCGAGGAGGCCCACCCGCAGCGGGGAGCCAGGGACACGAGCGGAGGTCATGGACCGGAGGGTAGCGGGAAGTGGCCCCGGTGCGGACATCCGCGAGGGCCTGCCCCTGCCGCCTTCCCGACATCCGCGCGACCGACAGGCCGACAGCGGTCGGTCAATCCATCCCGCGATCCGAAGCGCGGCTCGAAGATGCACGCCTCGAAAACGCGTCACGTGAAGCGCAGCGGTGGGCCGAGCGGATGGGCTTGAGCGGAAGCCAGGGCGGGCTCATGTGCCGAGGCCCCCCTGCCGGGAGCGAGGTCCACCAACTGGTCCAACAGTCGGACCAGTTCGCATCGCCCGCCACCCGAGACCGCCTGGCCCTGCCAGGGATGGGGGATGGATTGCCCACGCGTCCATGTCAGACCCCTCTGGTTGGATGGGCGAAGCATGGGCGAGGAGGGGGACGGTGATGGTGCGGGTAGGTCTCGTGGCGTACGTGGAGGAGCAGATCGAGCGGGACATCGCACTGAGGAGGCTGCCGAGGAACGGGCGGTTGGCTTCTGAGCGGGTGATGGCTGGCTGGTATGGGGTGAGCCGGGGCACGGTGCGCGAGGCCTTGCGGCGGCTGGCGGCGCGGGGCCTGGTGGTGCAGCGCTCCGGGCGCCAGGCGCGTGCGGTGGCGCTGGACGAGTCCCTGACGCTGGAGAACCTGGGCCTGGCGCTGCATAACCCGCGCTCCGAGGAGTGCCGGCGGCTCTTGGAAGGCTTCTTCAGCCTCAAGCGGCAGGTGCTGGTGGAGCTCCTGGCCGACTGCTGCGCGAGCGCCGCCGAGTCACAGGTGGGCCAGTTGGAGTCCGTCTGTTACGCGCTCTCGGACGCGGCGCGCTGGTACCCCGGAGAGCGCTGTGCCCAGTTGGAATTCGAGTTGCTGCGACTGGCGGCCCAGACGGCTGCGCGTCCCGGGCATTTGCTCCTCATCCAATCGCTGCAACGGGCATTTAGAGGCATTGCGGCGCGGCTGCTGCCCTTCATGGGCGGCGAAGCCCTGAGCCAATGGGCCAGGTGCGCGATGCATGCCCTGAACGAGCGTGACATGCAGGCGCTTCAGCACCAACTGCCGGTGATGCTGAAGGCGTGCGATGAGCGGGTGCTTGACCAGTTCGCCCCTGCTCCCCAGAAGCATGAGGCCCCAGACGACCCCCTCGCCCAGGAGTGCCTGCCCGACGGCCCCGTGTCAGCTCCTGCGCGGGTCGATGCGCCCGATGCGCGTCCCCCTGAGCCGGCCCGCATCATGGAACCCGGCAGCGGGGCGCTGCTGGTTCCACAGGCGAAGCCTGATGAGGGCGGGCTGCCTCCTGGCCCTCAGCGCCCCGGGGTTCCTCAGTGTCCGGGGGGGAGTGACCGGGACGTCCTGGCACCTCGCCAACACTGCGATGATGCGGACCCCGGATGGCCACGGCCGAGTTGAGCGCTGGTGGACACGCTGGGCATCCGACACATCGTGTTCGCTGCCGACGACATCGAGGGCGTCGTTGCCTGCCTGCGTGCCCATGGCGCTGAACTCGTTGGTGGGCTGGTCCGGAACGAGAACCGATATCGGCTCTGTTCCGTCCGCGACCCTGAGGGCATCATCGTCGCGCTGGCCGAGCAGCTCCGCTGAAGCGGTCGTCGCACGCGACCTCGCCCACCTGGGGCAGTCGCTCCTGGAGTCCGTCATGGATACCGTGCCCATCATCGACGTCCGAGCTCTCGTCGACGCCTCATCGAGTCCACAGGCCCGAAGGGAGGCCGCCGCCCGCCTGGGCACGGCATGCCGCCACACCGGCTTCTTCTACGTCGTGGGCCATGGGGTGGACGTGGGGCTCCAGTCCCGGCTGGAGACGCTGGCTCGGGACTTCTTCGCGCGGCCAGAGGCGGAGAAGCAGCGGGTGCGCATGGCGCTTGGCGGCAGGGCCTGGCGGGGGTTCTTCCCGGTGGGTGGGGAGCTCACGTCGGGCCGGCCGGACCGCAAGGAGGGGCTGTACTTCGGCACGGAGTTGCCGCCGGACGACCCTCGCGTGCGCGCCGGCACTCCGCTGCATGGTCCGAACCTGTTCCCACGGGAGCCGGAGGGACTGGGCGGCGCGGTGCTGGAGTACATGGCGGCGCTGACGTCGCTGGGGCACTCGTTGATGTCCGGCATCGCGCTCAGCCTGGACCTGGAGGCGGACTACTTCGCCACCCGGTACATGGCCGATCCGACGGTGCTGTTCCGCATCTTCAACTACCCGCCAGGCCCGGAGGTGGACGCGGAGGGGCTGCCGGTGTGGGGCGTGGGCGAGCACACCGACTACGGTGTGCTCACCATCCTCAAGCAGGACGACGCGGGCGGGCTCCAGGTGAAGACTCGCCAGGACGGACACACGCGCTGGGTGGACGCGCCGCCGGTGGAGAATGCGTTCGTGTGCAACATCGGCGACATGCTCGACCGGATGACGCGCGGCGTGTACCGCTCCACTCCGCACCGCGTGCTCAACCGCGCGGGCCGCGACAGGCTGTCGCTGCCGTTCTTCTTTGATCCGGACTGGACGGCGGAGGTGCGCGCCATCGACTCGCCCGCGTTGAAGGACGCCGGCGCGGATGACCACGCGGAGCGCTGGGACCGGCAGAGCGTGCACGCCTTCCGGGGCACGTATGGGGACTACCTGCTCGGGAAGGTGGGGAAGGTGTTCCCCGACCTGCGCGCGGAAGTGCAGTAGCGCCTCAAGTCCAGAGCGACTGCTCCAGCGTGTCGAGCAGCGCGAGTCCCTCCGCGGGAGAGGGCAGGCCCGCTTCGGCGCTCAGGTGCGCGTCCAGCGGCACGGCCACCTCCTCGCGCAGCACCGCGATGGCCTGACGCCGGGCCTCGTTTAGTGAAGCCTGTTGCTCGGCGGAGAGGGCGGGCCGGGCCCACGCGTCGATGTCCCAGGACAGGCCCGCGTGCCGGGTCTCGTCGTCCGCGATGCGCGCCATGGCTTCGCGAATCTCCGGGTCCTTCGCGTGCAGGGCCTGATGGTGCGCCACCAGCGCGCCATAGGTCTCCCGCACGCAGCCCTCCACGGTGTTGTCGAGCAGCACCTCGTCCAGCGGACGCAATGGCAGGCTGGTGACGGCGGGAGGCACGGGCGTGGCGCCGAAGCGGAGGGCGAGGCGGGCGGTGGCGCCGGTGTGGCGTACCTCGTCCCGTGCGCTGGCCAGCGCCGCGGCCTGCAACTCACGGGTGGCACCGTGCAGGGCCAGTTCGTCATGCAGGCGCAGGAACGCGTGGATGGCGGCGGCCTCCAGCCGGGCGGCCTTCGCGAAGTAGTCGCCCCGCGCGTCCTCGCAGCCGCCGTCCGGGGCGCCCTGGAGTCCGACGGGCCTCCGGCCGACGACGCAGTCGGGCTTGCCTTCCTTGAGGGGGAAGGTGCCTTCCTCCGTCACGACGCCGGACGGCGTGACCTTCAGGTCGTGGCGGGTCTCGTACACGTTCGTTTCGCAGTCGTAGTCCTGGATGCTGACCACGCTGAAGCTCCCGTCCGGAAGGGCCCGCACCTTGCCGCGCTCATAGGCGGGGTATCCGCACAGGGCATAGCCCGAGGCGTAGGCCAGGAGCGCGGCCTCCTCGGGGGTGTCGATGCTGCCCAGCAGGGCCCGGACGGACTCCGGGGGCGTGTACGCCGTCACCTCATCCCCGCGGGTCGTGACGAGGAAGCCCTCCGAGCACTCCATGCTGAGGCCACAGATTCGCGGGAAGCCTCGAGTGACACCCAACGCTTCCACTCGGTCCAGGCACGCCCGCGGATCCGAAGCCGTCGCGCAGGCTTCTCCTTCCGACGTCCGGAGGTGGTCGTCATAAGGGGGAATCCGGTCGACATCGCGGAGCTGGATCGCATCCGGAGCAGGCTCGATGGTCAGCCCGGTGATGACGGGGAGGCCGTTCGCACACGCGACGTCCGAGTGCTGGCTCAGGTCGACAGGCTCCGGCTTCGTCGGTGGGGGCTGTACGACGGGCTCCGTTCCGCATCCCGCGAGGAGCAGCGGCGTGGCCAGGGAGGTGCGCAGGGCGCGGGAGAAGAGAAATCGCAGCCGGTCGGCGTTCATGAATCCCTCGGAGGCAAGGCGCGAGCCCCAAGCCCGCCCCACTTGGACACGCGGCCCGGGCAACCTGGGACATGGACCTCGTCAGGCCCAGAGTTCCTGCTCCAGTGAGTCCAGCAGCGCCAGCCCCACCGCCGGTGAAGGCAGCCCCGCGTCCGCTGTCAGGCGCGCGTCCAGTGGCACCGCCACCTCCGCGCACAGCTCGGCCAGCGCCTGCCGCCGGGCATCGCGGAGCGTGTCGCGCTCGGCTGGGGACAGCTTCGGTGCGGCCCACGTGTCGATGTCCCACGACAGGCCCGCGTGCCGGGTCTCGTCGTCCGCGATGCGGACCATGGCCTCGCGGATCTCCGGGTCCTCCGCGTGCAGCGCTTGATGGTGGGCCAGCAGCGCGCTGTACGTTTCGCGCACGCAACCCTCCACGGCGTTGTCGAGCAGCACCTCGAGCAAGGCCCGAGGCGGCACGTCGGCCACGGAGGGCAGGGGAGGTTCGGCCCCGAAGCGACGCGCGAGCCGGGTGGTGACCTCCGCGTGCCGGACCTCATCCGCCGCGCTGGCGAGCGCCGCGTCCTGCAAGGCCTGACCCGCACCGTGCAGGGCCAGCTCCTCGCGCAGCCGGAGGAAGGCGTGGATGGAGGCGGACTCCAGCCGGGCGGCTCGCGCGAACCAGGCGCCGAGGGCGTCCTCGCAGGAGCCCTGGGCCACCACCTCCTGGAGCCCCACGGGCCTTCTGCCGGGGTAGCAGCCGCTGTCGCCGTACTTGACGATGATGGGTTCGTATTCGACGACCTCGCCAGACGAGGAGACCCGCACCGGAACCCGAGCCGTCCAGGTGCCCTCACCACAGGCATGGCCGTTCTGCACCAGGACCGTGAAGCCCTCGTCGGGGTTGACGCCGACTGCTGGGGGGAACTCGGTGGGTGAGCAGACGTCGTGGCCCGCCGCGAATGCCAGGAGGGCGGCCTCCTGTGCCCGGTCGATGGTGCCCAGTACCTGTCTGAGGGAATCCATCGTGTTGTAGGTCCGCACCTCGTCGCCGCGCGTGGTCACCACGTAATAGGCAGTGCAAATGCCCATGGGAAAACCAGCACAAACACCTTGAATGCCTTCCTCGCCTCCGTCCTGCGCCTGGAGCGCCTTGAGGCAGGCCTCCTTGTCGAGAGCCGTCTCACAGGCTTCCCCCGTGGAGAAGATGGGCAGGAAGCCCGGAAACCGCTTCCACTCCGTCTGGACTCGCCAGCGTCCGTTGAGCGGCCGGCGTTGCGCGCGGTTGAAGACGAACCCCCAGCGGTACGAGTACCGCCTCCATTCGACGAAGTCCGGCGCGGGCACCATCCAGGCCCTGTCGATTTCGGGGACGCCGTCGACGTAGGAATATCCTTCTCGGGTAGGAGCCTCCTCGCACCGGATCCGGCGGTAGTTCGTCGCCAGGAGTCCAGGGGGCACGTCCGGCTTCACGTGCCGTTCACCGTGGCATCCGGCAATCACAAGCGGCGTGGCCAGTGAGGCCTTCAATGCCTTCGCGAACAGGTGCCGCAATCGCTCCACGCTCAAAGGAGACTCCCTTGACGTGAACCCTATCAGACAAGGCAGACGGGCGATGCACGCAGAAACGCGCATCGCCCGTGGGCCTTCAGTGGAATCCGTGAGGCTTTACGCCCCCGCGTACTTGCGGCGGAACTCGTGGATCTCCGCCAGCCGGAACGTGCCGGGCTCCGGGGCGATGGCCTCCGGCGCGTCGTAGGGCAGGTTCATCAGCCGCTCGTACTCCTCCACCGACACGCGCTCGCGCTTCGCCAGCACCGTGTCCAGGTCCGCGCGGGCCATGCGCTCCGCCGCCTTCTCACCCACGATGCCGGAGAAGAACTCCGCGCAGGAACCGCTGCCGTAGGACAGCAGTCCAATGCGCTGGCCCGCCAGCGCCGCGCCCTCCGCGTGCAGTTGGCCCGCGAGCGCCAGGTACAGCGACGCCGTGTAGACGTTGCCCACGCGCGCGTTCAGCCCCAGCGACTTCGCCACCTGCGCGTCGTAGCTGGCCTGCGACTTCGCCGCCTCGTCGCGCGCTTCCGGCGTGGCCGGCCCGCTGCCCGAGTCCTCCAGGTCGCACAGCCGCACCTGCGCGTGCGCCTTGCGCGCCATCTTGCAGAAGGGCACGTGGTAGAGGATGCGCGCGAGCTGCTCGCTGGGCAGCTTCGAGTCCCACCGCACCAGCCCCTGCTCCATGGCGCGCTCGCGCCAGCCCCGGTACGCGCCCGCCATGGCGTCCAGGTAGCAGCTGATGGAGTAGTGCCCGTCCACCAGCGCTTCCCGCCGGCCCACCGGCCGCCAGAAGTCGTACACGTCCGCGGTGCTCACGCCGTTGAGCCCCACGTCCAGCGCCAGGAGGTCCGGCGTCTCCGACACCAGCAGCGCCACCGCGCCGCCACCCTGGGTGGGCTCGCCCGCCGTCTTCAGGCCGTAGCGCGCGATGTCCGTGCACACCACCAGCGCGGAGCGGCCCGCACCGGCGCCAGACGCGATCCACTCCGCCGCCGCCATCAGGCCCGCCGTGCCGCCGTAGCACGCGTGCTGAGAGTCGAACGTGCGCATGGCGCGCGGCAGCTTCAGCAGGCCGTGCACATGCGACGCGATGGGCTTCGAGTGGTCCACGCCCGTCTCGGTGCCCACCACCAGCATGCCCAGCTTCGACGTGTCCACGCCCTGCTGCTGGATGAGCCGCGCGGCCGCCGTGGCCGCCAGCGACACCGAGTCCTCACCCGGGTCGTTGACCGCCATCTCCTTCGCGCCCAGGCCCGCGGTGAACTTCGCCGGGTCCACGCCGCGCGCCCGCGCCAGGTCCTCGATGTCGATGTACCGCCGGGGGACCGCCACCGCCAGCGCTTCGATTCCAACCCGCTTCTTCATGGGGAGCTCCTCAAGTCAAAAATGGTCGCGAATCCAGAAGGCCTCACGCCGCCGGCGGCACCAGCACCAGCCGGCCCGCAACCTCCCGGTTCTCCAGCCGGAAGTGCGCGCGGCCCGCGTCCGCCAGCGCCACCTCTTCCGACACGAAGGGGCGGATGAGGCCCTTGGCCGTCAGCCGCAGCGACTCGTCCAGCTCCTCGCGCGTCGTCGCGTACGCGCCAAGAATCTCCAGCTCCTTCACGATGACCAGGCCCGGGTTGAGGTTCACCACCCCCGACTCCAGGTTGCCCACCACCACCACGCGGCCACCGGGCGCCATGGCCTTGAGCGTCTGGTCGAAGGTGGCGCTGCCGACAATCTCCACCGCTACGTCCACGCCCTGGCCCTGTGTGCGCTTGCGCGCCTCCGAGCCGAAGTCCAGGCCGCGCGAGACAATCACCTCGTCCGCGCCCGCCTCCTTCAGCGCCGCCACCTTCGCCTCGCCGGAGGTGATGGCGATGACGCGCGCCCCGTCCACCTTGGCCAGCTGCACCGCCGCCAGGCCCACGCCGCCGCTGGCGCCGGTGATCAGCACCGTCTCCCCGGCCTTCACCTTCGCCCGCGTGCGCAGCGTGTGCACGGCGGTGCCCAGCGTGCAGCACACCGTGGCGGCCACCGCCCAGGGCAGGTCGGAGGGCACGCGGCCCAGGCCGCGCACCGGGGCCACCATGAACTGCGCGTAGCCGCCCTGGAGCTCCTCGCCGAAGAAGCGGTTGTCCGTCTTGCACAGGCTGTTGCGGCCGGAGAGGCACAGCGCGCACTCGCCGCAGGACATGCGCTGCAGCGTGGCGGCGCGGTCGCCCACCTTCCAGCCCACCGTGTCCGGGCCCACTTCCACCACCTCGCCCGCGGCCTCGTGGCCCAGGATGGCGGGCACGTGCGTGCGGGGCAGGTTGCCGCGGCGGTTGATGACGTCGTGGTAGCAGACGCCGCACGCGTGGACCTTCAGCAGCACCTCGCCCTTGCCCGGCCGGGGAACCGGCACGGTCTCCAGACGCAGGTTCTCTGCACTCCCGAACTGGCGAAGAACGACAGCTTCCATGCGGTGCCTCATTTCCGTGCTGCGAAAAAGGGATGAGAAGGGCTTCAGCCGCCGACGAGCGCGTCGCGCAGGTTGCGGGGGTCCAGCGCGCGGATGGCCGACACCGTGCGCGCGTCCGGAAGCGAGGTGACGGGCAGGGCGTCCGGCACCGCGAACTCGAAGCCGGTGCGCTCGGCGATGCCGTCCACCGTGGCCCACGGATGACGCGACAGCAGCCGCGCGCCCCGGGGCCCGCCCAGCTCGAACGTGCCCAGGTCGGAGATGAGCCGCACCGGACGGCTGGGGTCGCGCGTCGTCGCCACCTGCACCTGCGGGACGAGGTTGCGGCGCGACTGCCGGGGCACCAGCAGCACGGGGTTCTTCACCCACTGGCGCAGCGTGGCCGCGCCCGCGACGCCGGGGAACTTGGTCCGGGGCTTCTCCAGGCTGCCGGACGCCGTCATGTTCGTGCGGCCCGCCGGGTCCACCTCCGCCGCGCCGAAGAACACCGTGTCCACCCGGCCTCGCCGCGCGTGGTCGAAGAGGTCCGCGATGCTCACCTCCGCGGACCGGCCGTCCAGGTAGCGCAGGTCCTCCGACGACGGGTACAGCTCCGGCAGCGCGGGGTCCAACGAGCCCACGCATGCCAGGTACGTCAGCCCCGGCGCATGCGTGGCCCGAGCCACCGCGATGGCCAGGATGACCAGCGGCGACGCCACGCCCGTGGCCACCACCGAGCCATCTTCAATCTCCCGCGCCAGCAGCGACACCACCGTCTCCGCGGGCGTCGCATCCACCGTCATCGCCGTCATGCCGCGCTCCTCTTCCGCCAGCAGCGACACCACCGTCCTCGCGTCCACCCTGGCCGCCGTCATGCCGCGCTCCGCGTCGCGCGCAGCGACATGAGGAAGCCCTTCGCGTCGCCTGCTTCCGCCGCGGCCAGGTAGGCCGCCAGCATCGCGTCGTCATGCGGGTACTGGCCCAGGCACCCCGTGGGCAGCGCGCCGCCGGGGGCGAGCACCACGCGCTCCACCTGGAAGGCCGGGATGGTCACGCGCGCAAGCTTCGGCACGCGCTCCTCCACCGTGGCGATGATGCGCTTCGCCGCGCCCGCGACGAGCAGGTCCGTGGTGGGGTCCTCGATGAAGAGGTTGCCCTTGTCGTCCGCCGCCCGAGCGTGGATGAGCGCCACGTCCGGGTAGTAGGCGGGCTCCACCGGCACGCGGCGGCCGGTGAACGGATCCTCCACCGTGCGCGGCGCGTCCACCTCGGCCAGCTCGGAGACGTCCGCGTCCGGCGCGGGGATGAAGGGCAGCCCCATGGACGCCGCGCGCAGCCGCTGCACCACGCGGTAGCCGTCGTGCTCGCGCCATTCAAGCTCGCCCGCCTCGATGGCCCGCTTGAGGCAGGGCAGGGGACGCACGCGGTTCTCCAGCACCAGCGCGCCGAAGGGCAGCTCCACGCGCTGGAGGCACCCGCCCGCCACCAGGAACTCCGCCGGCAGCGGGTTGGGCAGGGAGATGAGCTGCAGGCCGCGCTTCTCCTGCGCCACCAGCTCCAGCACCAGGGCCATGGGCGCGCGGCCCAGCATGAACCCGCCGGCCGCGAGCGACGCGCCGTCAGGAATAGAGGCCACCGCCTCCGACAACGCACTCCACCGGGCGCGGTTCACTGGGGCTCCTCCCCAGAGCCGGAGGCGGAACCGTAAGCGGCGCGCGGCACCACGCGGAGCGCGGGCGCGTCCTGGTCATCCGTCGCGGGGGCCGGGGCCACCGCGCCCAGCCCGGCGCCCGGGAAGAGCAGCTCCACCATGCCGTCGGCGATCTGCTCCTCGGAGAGGCGCCCGTCCGGCTTGAACCACTTGTAGACCCAGAGGATCATCCCCAGGAACGAGAAGGCCGCGACGGTGGGGTCCACCACGCCGCGCAGGCGGCCCAGGCGGTTGGCCTCCGCGAACGCGTCCTCCAGGAAGCGCACGTAGCGCTTCTTGCGCCGGTCGATGTACTCGCGCGCCTCGCCGGTGAGCGTGGCGTGCTCGTGGAGGATGATGATGACCTCCTTGCTGCGGCCGCTCGTCACCAGGTGGATGTTGTGCCGCATGCACTGGCGCAGCCGCTCCACCGGATCCGCGACGTCCTGAACGGGCGCGAGGACCTGCTCCTCGAACACGTCCATGCCGTAGTTCATGATGGCGAAGAGCAGCTGCTCCTTGTTCTGGATGTGGTGGTAGAGCCCCGCCTTCGTCATCCGGCACGCGGCGGCGATCTCCTGCATCGACGTGCCCTCGTAGCCGCGCTCGCAGATGAGCCGCGCCGCCGTCTCCAGGATGGTCCGGTACCGCTCGCCCTCGTCCGGTTTGCGCCCCGTGGGTGTCATGCGTGCCTTCCCTCGCCGGCCTGCCTGCTCCTGCCGGGCTGAAACCACCTACCGACCGGTAGGTCACTTCACCTACCGACCGGTAGGTAGCACTGCCCGACGCAGGCCGTCAATGGGCAAGCGCTGGGGTGCAGGTGGGACAAAAGCTTTTGGAAACAAGGACTTGGGCCCACCCAACGGGTTAGGTTGCGGGTCACCCATGCGGTCCACGCTCCTGCCCATCCTCCTCCTGTGCGCCGCGCTGGCGAGCGTGGGGGTGGGGGTCTGGACGCTGGTGAAGCGCAGCCGCACGGCCCTGGTGGAGCAGTTCGCGGGGGACCGGCAGAAGCAGCTGGACGAGGCGGTGGGCGGCGTCACGGACTCGCTGGAGGAGGTGGGCCGGAACCTGCGCTTCGCCGGGGAGCTGATGTCCCAGCCGGGGAGCCTGCCGGAGCACCGGCGGGAGCTGCGCGCGCTCCTGGAGGCGGTGGGCCAGTACAAGGCCATCGCGGCGTATGACGGCGAGGGCGTGGAGCGGCTGTTGCTCCTGGACCGCAAGCCGGACCCGCAGCTGTCGCGCGAGGAGCTGGTGGCGGAGATGGCGGGCACGGCGCGCCGGGCGTTGCAGCGTCCGCCGGGGGACCTCACCACGTCCCCCATCCTGGACGCGGCCAACGGCGGCTGGCTGCGCATCCTGGCCACGGCGCTGCCCGCGACGGACGGAAAGCCCGAGGGCGCGGTGGCGGTGCTGGTGGACACGGAGTCCTTCTTCGCGCCGCTGCGCATCGTCACGTCGGACCTGGAGGCGCGGCTCTTGCTCGTGGGCACGCACGGCCAGCCCACGCCCGCGAGCGACCCGGGCCTGGCGGAGTGGTTCCGTCGCGCGAGCCAGAAGGACTCCGGCGTGCCGGGCTTCGCGTTCCTCGTGACGCGGCTGAAGGCCGGCGCTCGCGGCATGCTGCCCCTGTCCGAACAGGAGGCGGAGCGGCTGGGGCTGGGGCGCGCGGAGGTGGTGGCCGTCTACACGCCCATCCGCATGCGCGGCGGCAGCCACTGGGCGGTCGCGACGCTGGTGTCCACCGCGGCGCTGCGTTCGCACGAGCAGTCGCTGGTGGTGCGGCTGTTGGGCGCGGGCGCGCTGGTGGCGTTCTTCCTGGTGGCCTTCGCGGTGTACGTGGTGCTGGCGCGGCGTCGCGCGGTGGCGCTGCGGGAGAGCCGCCGGCACGCGGCCCAGCTCGCCGCGCTGCATGACCGGACGCGAAAGATTCTGGACCACATCCCCACGGGCGTCCTCGCGCTCACGGCGGACGGGCGGATCAGCGCGGTCAACCAGGCGCTGCGCTCGCGCGTGCCCGGCAACGTGACGGGAGCGCCGCTGACGGCCGCGTTCCCCGGGGCGCCGGCGCCGGTGGTGGAGCGGCTGTCGGCGCTGGTGGCGTCCGCGCGACAGGAGGACCGGCCGCTGAGCCTGCTGGGTGAACCGCTGGCGCTCTTTGGCGAGGAGGGCACGTACAACCTGCACGCGGTGCCGCTCACGGCGGAGGACCCGAGGGAGGAGGCGCGCGCGCTGCTGGTGGTGGAGGACCTGAGCGACGTGCGCGCGCTGGAGACGCAGCTGCTCCGCGCGGAGAAGCTGGCCACGGTGGGCGTGCTCGCGGCGGGCATCGCGCATGAGATCGGCACGCCGCTGGGCGTGGTGCGCGGCCGTGCGGAGTACGTGCAGGGGAAGCTGGGCCCCTCACACCCGCAGGGGCCGGGGCTGGGAGTCATCGTCGAGCAGATCGACCGGGTGAGCCGCACGCTGCGCCAGTTGCTGGACTTCTCACGCCTGCAGCCGGCGATGGTGCGGCCGGTGTCGCTGGGACCGCTCGTGAAGAGCGTGCATGAGCTGCTGCAGGTGGAGGCGGAGCGGCGGCGGGTGAGCCTGAGCGTGGACGTGCCGGAGTCGGTGCCCGCGCTGGCGGCGGACGCGGATCAGCTCCAGCAGGTGCTGATCAACCTCACGCTCAACGCGTGCGACGCGTGCAGTGAGGGCGGGAAGGTGGAGGTCTCGGCTTCCGCGCTCGCGGGGCCGGAGGAGGGGACCTGGGGCCTGGTCGCGCTCACCGTGCGCGACGACGGGTGCGGGATTCCGAAGGAGCGCCTCAACCAGGTGTTCGATCCGTTCTTCACGACGAAGAAGCGCGGCCAGGGCACGGGGCTGGGGCTGACGATGGTGGCCCACGTCGTGCGCAACCACGGCGGCCGGGTGGAGCTGGAGAGCACGCCGGGACAGGGCACCCGCGTCACCGTGCTGTGGCCGGTGGCCCGCGCCGTCCCAGAGGAACGCCATGCCGAGCGACTTGCCGTCTGACGCCCGCATCCTCGTGGTGGACGACCATGTGGAGATGGGGCGCATGCTCCAGGAGCCCCTGGCCGACGCGGGCTGGACGGTGGACCTGGCCACGGGCGGCCAGGAGGCGCTCGGCCTCATCCGCTCGCGCGTGTACGACGCGGTGCTGACGGACCTGCGCATGGAGAAGGTGGACGGCCTGGACGTGCTGGCCGCCGCGCACGCGGTGGATCCGGAGCTGCCCGTGCTCCTGATGACGGCCTTCGGCGGCGTGGAGAGCGCGGTGGAGGCGATGCGCCGGGGCGCCTACCACTACTTCACCAAGCCCTTCCGCCTGGACGAGGTGCGCCTCTACCTGGGCCGAGCGCTGGAGGACCGCCGGCTGCGCGCGGAGCACCGGGCGCTGAAGCAGGCGTCGCAGGAGCGCTCGGGGCTGGGCGCGCTGGTGGGCCGCAGCGCCCCCATGCGCGGGCTGTACGAGCTCATCGACCGGGTGGCCCACGCGGCGGCCCCGGTGCTGCTGCGCGGCGAGAGTGGCAGCGGCAAGGAGCTGGTGGCCCGCGCGCTCCACTTCGAGGGGCCGCGAGCGCCCGGGCCCTTCGTGGCAGTGAACTGCACCGCGCTGCCGGGGCCGCTCCTGGAGAGCGAGCTGTTCGGCCACGTGAAGGGCGCCTTCACCGGGGCGACCGCCGTCAGGCGCGGCCTGTTCGTGGAGGCCCACGGCGGCACGCTGTTCCTGGACGAGATTGGCGACATGCCCACGGAGCTCCAGGCGCGGCTCTTGCGCGTGCTGGAGGACGGAGAGGTGCGCGCGGTGGGCTCGGACGCCAGCCGCACCGTGGACGTGCGCGTGGTGGCGGCGACGCACCAGGACCTGGAGGCGCGCGTGAAGGAAGGGCGCTTCCGCGCGGACCTCTTCTACCGGCTCAACGTCGTGACGCTGCGGGTGCCGTCGCTGAAGGAGCGCCGGGAGGACATCCCGCAGCTGGTGGAGCACTTCGCCGCCCGCTCCCGGGCGCGCAACCCGCGCTCGCGCGTGACGTCGCTGTCACCGGAGGTGGTGGCCGCGCTGGGCGCCATGCCCTGGCCGGGCAACGTGCGCGAGCTGGAGAACCTGGTGGAGCGGCTGGTGGTGCTCTCTCCCAGGGAGACGGTGACGCTGGAGGACCTGCGGCCCCACGCGCCGGTGCCTGAAGCCGCGTCCCCGCTCGAGCAGGCGCAGGAGGGCGTGTGGACCCTCCGCAAGCTGGAGGGGGAGTACATCCACTGGATGGTCCAGCACTGCGGCGGGAACAAGACCCGCGCCGCGGAGCTGCTGGGCATCGATGTGTCCACCATCCATCGTCGCGAGCGGGAGCGGTAGGCGGCCGGCATGGCAATCCGCCACGGGGGGCTGGCGGATTGCCACGGTCCACTGGCGATCACTCCCCGGCCCCGGGGGGCGGTGGTTCCGGCATGTAGCTTGCTGTGACGTGGGGCCGTGGCGTCCCTGCGCACAACCCGGGCCTTGCTGCTCGGTGCGGATGAGTCCCTGGCGTCGCTGCTGGCGGACGTGCTGGGCGACCTGGGCATCGCCCTGTTCCTGGACGCGGGCGACGCGGCCCGGCCGGACCTGGTGCTGGCGCACGTGGAGCGCGGGGAGTCCATCCTCCCGGTGCTGACGCGTGCGCGCGCCTGCGCCGCCGCCGCGCCCGTCGTCGTGCTGCTTCCCTTCGCGGACGAGCGCCTGGTGTCACGCGCCCTGTGTCAGGGGGCCCGGGCATGTTTCGCGCTGGGCCGTCCGCTCGATGAGCTTCGCGCCCTCCTGCGCTCGCACTTTCCCTCCTTGGAGACCACCCATGGGTGAACCGATGGCCGTCGTCACCGTGCTGCGTCCCGTTGTCCCCCTGCGTGAAGTGGAGCGCCGCCCGGTGGCCGCGCCGGAGCCGCTGGTGGCCCCGGTGCCGGACGCGGGGGAGCCCTCCCTCTTCCAGGCCGGCCAGGTCCGCGTCACCCGCGACCGGCTCGTCGTGGGCGCGCAGGCCTGGGCGCTGCGCGACGTGCTCCAGGTGGAGACCGCGCGCCGCACCCCGAAGGTGTGGCCCTACCTGCTCGCGGTGGGCCTGGGGGCGGTGCTGGGCCTGCCGCTCCTGTCCTGGCTGTCCGTCAGCGTCACGGCGTTCCGGGGGGCCTACGAGGCGGGGCTCGTCTTCACCGCCCTGGGCTTCTTCGCGTCCATGGCCGCGCTGCTCGTGGTGGAGGACACCCACTACCTGGTGCTCGGGCTGCCGGGCGGCGCGCGCCGTGTCTTCGGCAGCCACGACGCCCAGCTCATCGCGCGGCTTGCGGGGACGGTGCGGGCCGCGTGCCCCCGGCCGTGAGCTGCTCGCGCACCTGGGCGACGATTTCAAAGGAACGCAGCCGCGCGGCGTGGTCGTAGATCTGCGCGGTCACCATCAGCTCATCGACGCCGGTCTGCTCCAGGAGGGACTGGAGCCCCTCGCGCACGCTGTCCGGTGAGCCCACGACGGTGCACGCGAGCATGTGCTCGATCTCCGCCAGCTCCATCTCGTTGAGCTGACCGTCCAGGCTGTCCACCGGCGGCAGCAGCGGGCCCGGGCGGCCCCGGCGCAGGTTGAGGAAGGCCTGGAGCAGCGACGTGAAGAGGCGCTGGGCCTCCTTGTCCGTGTCCGCGGCGAAGACGTTGACGCCAATCATCGCGTACGGCTTCTGGAGCACGTCCGACGGGCGGAACTGCGTGCGGTACAGGTGCAGCGCGCTCATCATCTGCGCGGGCGCGAAGTGCGACGCGAAGGCAAAGGGCAGGCCCAGGGCCGCGGCCAGCTGCGCGCTGTAGGTGCTGGAGCCCAACAGCCACAGGGGCACGTGCAGGCCCGCGCCCGGCACCGCGCGCACGGCCTGGGTCGGCGTGGGGTCCTTGAAGTAGCTCTGCAGCTCCACCACGTCCTGCGGGAAGCTGTCCGCGCCCCCCAGTCCCCGGCGCAGCGCGGCGGAGGTGCGCTGGTCCGTCCCCGGCGCGCGGCCCAGCCCCAGGTCGATGCGGCCGGGGTAGAGCGTCTCCAGGGTGCCGAACTGCTCCGCGATGATGAGCGGCGCGTGGTTGGGCAGCATGACCCCGCCCGCGCCCACGCGGATCGTCTTCGTGCCCCCCGCCACGTACCCGATGACCACCGACGTGGCCGCGCTGGCGATGCCCGTCATGTTGTGGTGCTCGGCCAGCCAGAAGCGCTGGTAGCCCAGGCCTTCCGCGTGGCGGGCCAGGTCCAGGGTGTTGCGCAGGGCCTGGCCGGGGTCGCCCCCGGAGATGACGGGGGACAGGTCGAGGACGGAGAAGGGGATCATCGCGGGGGACCCTCGCGCCATGGGGGGCGGAAAAGCCCTTCGATAGCCAGGGCCCCCGGGGTTTTCACGGCATTGACGCACTGCTCGGCGGCGGGGCCCCCCGGACCGCCAGGCAGGGGCCATCCCACCCATCAGCCGGGCTTGTGGCCGGGCTCGGCCGGGGGCCGGAGCCGACGAACTGGTCCGACAGTCGGACCAGTTGGTCCAGACCGGCGCCCGGAGGTGGGTCAGTCGTGCGAGGGAGCGTCCTTCCGCTCCGGCTTCACTCGGGCCAGGGCGGCCCGGGCACGGGTCAGGGTGCCGTGCGGATCCTCTTCACCCTGCACCGTCACGGCGACGGACACGCAGCCACACGGGCCGGGCCCGTCGTGGAGCTGCTGGCGCACGGCCTCCGCGATGACCGCGTCCGCTCCGGGCAGGGTGAGCAGGAGGGTGTCCCCCGTCCAGCGCACCGCGAAGCCCGGCAGAGGGCAGAGCGCCTCCGCGCGCCGGGCCAGCTCCCGCAGCGCCCCGTCGCCCGCGTCGAAGCCGCGCGTGCGGTTGAGGGTGCCCAGTTCCACCAGGTCCACCAGCACCAGGCTGATGGGCAGCCCTTCGCGGCGGCAACGGCCAATCTCCTTGGCCAGCCGCTCCTCGCCCACGCGCCGGGTGTCCAGTCCGGTGAGGGCATCCTGGCGCATCATCCGCTCGCGCTTGCCCATGAGGTCGGAGCCGATGCCCAGGTCCATCAGCGACAGCAGCTGCGCGACGCCACCGGGCACCAGGAAGGGCCGCGCCACCCAGCGCACCACGCGCGGCCGGGGGCGCTCCAGCGACAGCGTCAGGTGCAGCCCGCGCGAACCCTCCGCCGCCAGGTCCAGCTGCCGCAGCGTGCCACCGGGGTCCGAGGTCAGGTTCGCGACGTGCTGGCACAGCGAATCGAAGGCCATGCCCGACAGCCGGTCCTCCGGCAGCCCCAGCAGCTCCGCCAGCGCCGCGTTGGCGGCGAACGGCTTGCGGCCCGGGGCTACCACCAGCACCGGCACGTCCAGGGCGCTCACGGCCTCGCGCACGAGCGCCAGCGCTGACGCCTCCGTGAGCACGGGCTCCGACGTGCCGCGGACACGCGTCGCGGCGGGGCGGGGCCGGCCGTGCGCGGTGGTGTGCTCCAGGTTCTCCGCCACGCGGTTCGCCAGCTCGCGCAGCGCCGCCAGGTCCTCCGGGCCCAGCATCAGCGGACGCGTGTCGATGACGCACAGCGAGCCCAGCACGTCGCCCGTGGCGGTGACGAGCGGCGCGCCCGCGTAGCTGCCGACGATGCCGTCACGCACCAGCGGGTTGTCGCGGAACACCGGGTGGCGGGTGGCGTCCGGCACCACCATGGCCTCGCGGCCCTGCACGACGTGATGGCAGAAGGACCAGTCGCGCGGCGTGCCACGGTCCCTGGCGAGCGCGGCGGGCAGCCCCACGTGCGCCTTGAACCACTGGCGGTCGCCCAGCACCAGCGTCAGCAGGGCGACGGGGACGCCGAAGGCCTGCGCGACCTCGGAGACCAGCTCCTGCAGCTCCGTGTCGGGAGGCGCCGGGTCCACCAGCGCCAGCTCCTCGATGCGCTGGAGCCGGCGCTTCTCGTCGTCGCCGTTGGACTCCATCTGCAGGGTGCCCGCGAGCTGACCCGCGAGCGCGCGCCGCACGCCATCCCGCATCGCCTCCGGGCCCGCGCGCCGACTGAGCAGCGCGTGGATGCCGAGCGCGTCCTTGAGCTGCCACGCGCGCACGCGCAGCTCGTCGAACGCCGTCACCACCACCACCGCCGTGCCGCTCGCATCCGGGCGGCCCCGCAGCCACGCGAGCAGCGCGAAGCCGTCCACCCTCGGCAGCGCCAGGTCCGTCACCAGCAGCGTGGGGGCGCCGCGCTGGCGCATCAGCTCCTGGGCCTCCGCGCCATCCCGCGCGATCGTGCCCTCCAGTCCCTCCTGCTGCGCGAGCGCGAGCAGGGCCGCGGCGCGGTGGCGATCCGGTTCAGCGATGAGCGCGTAGCGAGGCATGCGGTCCACTCATGGTGCCACGCCTGTCACGAACGTGTCCCTGGGTCCTCTGTCCAGGAATCGGACATCGGACCGGGCACCGGCCGTGAGCACGCCGCTCGGAGACCGGAAATCGCTGAGAGCTACCTGCAATGGCGAAAGCCATCACGGGGCAGGGTGCAGGCCTGCCCCCAGGGCAGGCAGTCTCGGTCAGAGGCACACAGCACGCGGCACCGCTCGTCGATGCATGCCTGGGCATACGAAGGGTTCTCGCACGGACGAAGCACTGCCTCCGTCTCCTCACAAGCGTCACCCGGTCCCAACCATGAATCTCCGAGGGTAAAGGGGATGGGCGGGCTTGCTGCGACAAGCGAAGTGTCCCGGATGAGTTGTACCAGGACGTACAAGGGGCTATCGCGCGGAAGGCTGGAAGCCGGCCCACCCCAGATCCCGTCTTGGATTTTGACACCATCGGACACGCGCAACACCGTCTTCGCCGAGGCTGGAAGGCTCGCCCCCCAGATGGCCACTGCGTTGATTTCGCTCTTGGACCTGGGGACTTCCTTGAGGATGAGAGCGATAGCCGTTGCCGCAGGGCCATTCCATGAGATGGAGAACGCCTCGTCGTCCTTGAAGGTCTGCCCAGGCTGCGGGAAGAGCACCTCCAGTGCGTCCTCCGCCCTCAAATCCGGGATGGGCTGCCGTGGAGTTGGCTGGAGACGACAGAACCCTGCGATGCAATCGAGTCGTGCTGCCTCAAGGGCCCGCCCATCGAATTGGGGACAATCGCTCGCGGACCCACAGGCTCCGTTGCTCTGGTAGCACTGCTTGACGTACGGGTCGCAGAACTCGGCCGCCTCAAGACAGGGGGTGGCAAAGCCACACTGCACCGCCCTGCAGGCTCCCGCCACGCACTCCTGGCGCGGGCCGCAAAGCTCGTTCTGGCAAGGACTGCAAAAACCTGCATCCTTGTAGGGTTCACATGGCCGGCCGGGTGCACACACCAGACTGACCTCAGGGTTGCATGCCTCTTCACACCCAACGTCTTCTTCGAAGCAGCCGTCATCGTTGCATAGGGTCCTGGAGATACAAATCTCAAGGGTTTCGATGCACCTGTCGCAGGGAGAGCCGGGGTCTTCGCCAGGGCAACCACTGGCGCCTGCGACGACGAATATCATCAACGCGGCGGCGGCAAACGCAGTGCACCTGGAAGATTCACGCATCAGTACACGACTCCGAGAGCGCCACCCATCAGCCAGACGGCAGAGGACTCGCGAGTCATCACCTCGGCGCCAATGCCTGTATAGCGATGCTCAGGGCGGATTTCATGCCCTCTTGCGAGTCTCAATTCAGCCAGGATGGACAAGGGAATGTTGTTTCGCGGAGTAAAATAGAGCCGCAGATTGCCTGCCAGCGCCCCCACCTCGAGTTCAGTTGGCTCTTCCCAAAGAGAAGAGTGCGCGTACCAGAGACGGGCGCTAATGCCCAGGGCCGGGCGAAACTGGCTCAAACGCAAAAAGCGCAATTCCATCTCGGGTTCAAGGAAGAGTCCCTTGGCCCAGACATTTCTCTCCCACAACGGGCGGCCCTCTGGCCCGAGGGCCGACTCAAGAGACTTCGCCCAACGATATCCCGCCGAGAGACGCAGCCCCAATCCCGTGGATTGGCTGGTCGATGGGAAGCGCCGCACCTCATAGGTGAAACTGCAGCGCACAGCCTGGGCCGTGAGATTCACCGTGGTCGCCGTCTCCAGGAGCCAGACACAGTCGAGGAAGTTCTGGCGGGCCGAACGCCGTGCGCTCGCCTGGGTCTCTTCAGGAAAGACGCTGAGTGCGAACGCCTGCGAAAGCTCGGGTTTGATGAAGAGCGGCCAGTCGTCCTTGCCGAGGTGCGCGATGGCCTGAGGCGTGGCAAGGGCGCTGCGCTGTCCAGAGAAACCCACCGCCCATGAGACGCTCGAGCCCACATATCCCGCGTTGTGGATGCCAATAACCATCTTGCTTCTATTTGGCATGGTGACAGCTGCTCCGCTCGTGCCTGGAGCAGAGGGTGAGAAATACTGAAACAATGGTACGTGGCCAGCGATGGAGCCTTGAGAAGATTGTCCCAAGCTCTCCAGATGCTTCGCGAGTTTCTCCGCGACAGGCCGCCCCATGAGGAAGCCCATGCCCTCCTGGCAGACGCTCAAGCTGGAGGTGCCATGGATGTTGACAAAATAGACCCCTTTTAAGTCGGGTTCGTTGAACTCGATTTCACCTGCCTGTTCCTGGTCGAGGGTGGCGTATGGGGCGATCTCAATTGCAGCGAGGTCGTACTGCGGCCAGGTGAGAACCTGCGTTCCCTCGCTGAAGAACTGAGCCACCTTGTTCAGTGAGGAGGTCGCATTGCTGCAGTCCACACGCATGATGGCTATCTTGGACATACGGTGTAGCACGTGCAGCGCAGTCACAAGCAGGTGTCTTCCCAGACGGCCAGGCCGCCAGTCCTTGACAATGAAAGCATTTCCTTTTGAGCCGGAGTTCGTCTCGACGACGAAGGTCGGGACGTCAGCAGCCCGGGCTGCGCCTGTGACGAGCAAGCAGAGCATCACCCAGTTACGGGCTGCAGAGAACGTGCTCACGAACCCACTCCAAGTCGCTGAGAGCCAGCTTTGCTCCTTGCTCACCTTGATAGGTATCGTCGGAGCGACTGCGGATAGTGGCGCATTTGTCCTGAGCCTGGGAATGCAAGGCGATGATCTTGGCCTTTTCCAGATGTGTCAGCCCGGTACTGACTTTGCTTGAAGGGGTGCCGCCTGGGGGCGCCCTCTGGGGGCTTGGTTCCTGATTGGCGGGCTGGGTGAGGCTTGCTGCCTCGGCCATGTGAACCCGCAGTGCGATTCCACCAAGTGCCCCACCGACCAGTCCCAGGGAAAAGCAGCACAGGCCCGCGCCAACCCTGCTCACACGCAGGTACATGACCCCGGGAGATTTGGCTTGAGCCCGTACGAAACCGCTGAACGTGAGCAGTGCTCCGCCAGCGAACGTAAAGACCGAGGTGAGGAGTGCCTGCGAGGTGCCTGCATGGATGGAGAGGCCCGCGATCCCCCCCGTGGCAAAACCGAAACTCAGCAGCCCCAAGCCCATCCAGATTGGGCCAGCCCGATCTTCTGGGTCATAGGAGATGGGCGCCGGCTTTGAGGGCTCTGTGCGAGCAGCTTCATTCTTGTCTGCCAAAGTTTGTCCCCCCAGCTATCAAGAGCGGCACCAGCTTGGCCCATTAATGCCGAACGCTGGATGTCGCTTTGTGTGTCCACCATAGCACCCTTGGTAAAGCGAAACACGGTGCGTGCCGAGGCTGACGAAGCGCGGCATGGCTGCGTCAGCAGGCTTTGCTAGATGGGCCGCTTTGCTCATATGGCCTCCTAACGCCGAGGTCCCCCGGGGCTCGAACGTGGGGCTTCCTCCTCATCCAATCCATTACCGGAGACAAGTCCACCTGGAGGAGGAGCGCCTTCGCGAGGGAAACGGCCGAACAGGCGCTTGAGGGCGCCGCTCTGCCGCTGCAGGTCCCCGGTGCGCACGACGGCCTCCGCCAGCGTCACCAGGACGATGCCCACCACTGCGGGCAGCAGCGGCACGACCCAGCCGGGGTCCGCCATCAGCCAGCCCACGAAGGCCGTGTGCGCGACGAGCAGCAGCGCCGCCTGGCCCACCACCGCGCCCAGGCTCCTCGCGCGGCGCGTGCGCCAGGACAGCAGCCCCAGCACCAGCGCCGTCTCCACCAGACCCAGGAGCTGCGCGGGGCCCGTGGCGCGCAGCACCCGGCCGGTGCGCAGGTTGTCCATCGCGAAGGCGTGGATCTCCACGCCCGGCACCGCGAGCTGGCCGGGCAGGGTGCTCTGGCCGTGCAGCCCCGTGGCGGTGACGCCCACGAACACCGTCTTCCCCCGGAGCGCCAGGTCCAGCCCCACCGAGGACGGGCCCGCGGCCAGCACGTCCGCCAGGCTCACGCGCGGCAGCCAGTCCGGCGCGGGCAGGCGCATCAGGGGCGCCCCGTCGTCGGTGGACGCCACGCGCAGCAGCGACTCCGAGCGCTCCGGCCACAATCGCAGCGCCGTCGCCAGCGCGAGCGAGGGCCACGCCTTGCCGTCCACCCGCACCGCGTAGGGATAGCGCCGGATGACGCCGTCCGCGTCCAGGAGCACGTTCAGCGTCCCGCTGCCCCAGGCCGCCAGCCGCAGCGAGGCCAGGCTCGTGGACAGCCCCCGCGCGCCCAGGCGCAGCCGGTCCGCGTCCAGGGGCACTGGCGTCAGCGGCTCTCCCTGCGCGGGCAGGCTCCCGGCGTCCTCCGTCAGCGCCATGCTGCCCAGGATGACGGTGCCCAGCCCGGAGAAGGCCTCCGTGAGGCGCGCGTCGCCGTCCTGTGCGTACAGCCGCGCCTCCAGGTCGCTGGCCAGCGAGGCGCCCTCGGGTGTCCGTGCGAGCCCCGAGGTGCGCAGGCGCTCCAGCACGTCCTCGCCCAGGTCCAGCGCGTCGCGGGACTCCGGCGCGTCGAAGAGGACGTCCACGACCACCGCGCTGGGCCGGTACGCCGCCAGCGACTGGAAGGCCTTCGCCCAGGTGGCGCGCGACAGCGGCCAGCGCTCGCCCAGCGCCGCGAGCGCGCGGTCGTCCACCTCCACCAGCACCAGGTCCGCGGTGGGAGGGAGCGGCGGCAGGAGCCGGCTCACCGTGAAGTCGTACAGGGCCCGCTCGCCCGGGCCCGGCGCGCCGCCCGTCAGCGCCGAGCCCACCGCGAGCAGCAGGCCCACGCCGACGCCCAACCCCCGCAGGAGGGCAGGGGAGGACAGCAGCGAGGACCTGGGACCGCGAGCAGGCAGGGTCATCTCACCCGGTGACGTCGAAGCTGAAGATCTTCGACGGGTAGCCTACGAAGCCATCGGCATCCACCGCCAGCACCCGCCAGAACCATTTGCCCGCGCCCGGCGCCGCCGCGTCCACGGTGGGGTTCGCGGACTCCTGGACCCGCACGTCGCCCGTGAAGTCCGCCGTCGACGCCAGCTCCACCCGGTACAGCTTCGCGCCCGGCACCGTCTTCCAGACGAGCGCGGGCGCCTTCGGGTAGGTACCGCCGCGCGGCCGGTCCTGCACCGGGGCCGCGAGCAGCGCGCGAGGTGCTTCCGGCGCCTGGGCCGGCTTCGCGCGCGAACCGAAGCCCGCGTCCACGTCCACGGAGGCCTGCTCGGCGCCCAGGGCCACCTTGCCCTCCAGCGTCTCCACGCGGCTGGTGCCGTCCTCCTGCTGCACCACGCGGAAGCGCGTGCCCCGCACGCCGGCCACCGCGCCGCGCGTGCGCACCTCGAAGGTGGAGCCCGCGCCGCCCGGCGCCGCCTGCGTCTCCACCGTGCCCTTCACCAGGTCCAGCAGCACCTTGCGCTGGCGCTCGGCGGTGAGCTCCAGCGTGCCCAGGCGCACGGCGCTGCGGGGGGACAGGAACAGGTGGCTGCCGTCCGCCAGCGCCAGCTCCGCCCGGCCCGTGTCGCCCGTGGCCACGAGCTCGCCCGCGTACAGCGGGTCGCCCGCCACGCGCGGCTTCGGCTCCGCTTCGCCTTGGGCCGCCGTCACCTGTCCGCTGGCCGTGCGCAGCCGCGCCACCGAGAGCTGCCCGGGGCGCTCCACGTAGGCGAGCTGCAACTGGCCCGGCGTGTTGGCGTCGCCCGGGGGCGCCACGAAGGACACCCGCGTGCGGGGGATGCCCGCGTTCACCAGCACCTCCGCCGCGGCCTTCGCCACCGCCAGGCCCTGGCCGTCCAGCCGCTCCGCGTCCGGCAGCTTCGCGGCCACGGTGAGGCCCCGGATGGCGGGGCGCGCCTTCACGGCCTCCGCCACCTCGCGCAGGCAGGCCTCCGTGCGGGGGCCCTTCGCCTCCAGGGGGCGGCCCGTGGTGAGCCGGCCGTTGTCGAACGTCAGCCCGCCACAGGCGCTGTCCGCCTCCGCCGCGAGTCCCGCCATGGGCGAGGCCGACAGCAGCAGCGACAGCATCAGGGGGGCGCCTGCCTTCCTCACGGCGACACTCCTTCCGCCTGGCCGGCGGTCTTCACGATGTTGAACTCCACGCGGCGGTTGTTCTCCCGGCCCTTCGGCGTGTCGTTGGTGTCCACCGGCTTCGTCTCACCGGAGCCCACCGCCTCCAGGCGCGCGGCCGCGATGCCGTTCTTCACCAGCCAGTCGCGCACGGTGTTCGCGCGGCGCTGCGACAGGTCCAGGTTCTTCGCGTCGTCGCCCTGGCTGTCCGTGTGGCCCTCCACGCGCACCAGCTCCAGCTCCGGGTGGGTGCGCAGCACGGCGGCCACCTGCGACAGCAGCGGGAACGACTTCGGCAGGATGACGTCCTTGCCGGTGGCGAAATACACCTTGTCGAGGATGACGATGCGCGAGCCCTCCAGGCGCACCTTCGACGCGCCCTTGTCCGGGCACCCGTCGTCGTCCTTCACGCCGTTGATGACCTCCGCCTCCAGCGGG
Organism: Corallococcus macrosporus; assembly: GCF_017302985.1. Classification (NCBI taxonomy): domain Bacteria; kingdom Pseudomonadati; phylum Myxococcota; class Myxococcia; order Myxococcales; family Myxococcaceae; genus Corallococcus; species Corallococcus macrosporus. Next base: position 354,734 of record NZ_JAFIMU010000010.1, on the reverse strand, counting down.
CACTGGTCGTCCGCGTCCGCGATGCCGTCCTTGTCGTTGTCCGGATCCGGGCAGCCATCCTCGTCCTCGAACCCGTCGGGGTCCTCCGCCACCGTCGGGCAGCGGTCCTCGGGGTCGAGGATGCCATCGCCGTCCGTGTCCACCGGGGCGGGCGGCAGGGCGAGCGGGGCCGGGGGCTGCGTGGCGTTCGCGACGGGCTTCTCCTCCGGAACCGTGTCCGGGCAGCCGTCCTCGTCGCGCTCGCCGTTCACCGTCTCCGGCTCGGTGGGGCAGGTGTCGCTCACGTCGGGGATGCCGTCGTGGTCGTCATCCGGATCCAGACAGCCGTCGTCGTCCTGGAAGCCGTCGAAGTCCTCGGGCCCCAGCGTGCAGGTGGGCTCGCGCGCGGCGGCCACCGGGGCCGGTGCGCCTCCCGGCGTGTAGGCCAGCCCCGCGAGGACGCGGAAGGCGGGCGTGCCGTAGCCGCGCGTCAGGCCCGGCCCCGCGCCGACGTGCGCGGCGAAGCCCTGGGCGAAGCGGTACTTCACCGCGCCCAGCACCTCCAGCGGGAACTCCTCCTTGTCGGACTCCGACAGGCCCACCGCGCCCGCGAGCGTGGCCTGTGCGGACAGCGCCTGCGTGAGCGGCACCTCCGCGCCCACGCCGAACGCGAACTCGTTGCCCACGCGCAGGTTGCGCAGGTCCTGGGCCTTGCGCAGGTTGACGCCCACGTTGGCGAGCAGCCGCAGCGACGGCGTGGCCCACTCACCGGCCACGCGCGGCTGGAAGGTGGGCCCGTCCGCGCCCAGGAAGTGGTCCCCGCCGCCGGTGGGCAGGGTGAAGGGCGCGAGCACCGCCAGGTTCAGCGCACCCTTCGACAGCAGCGCCAGCTTGGGCACCACGCGCAGGTCGCCCAGGCCCGCGGAGCCCACGCCGTCCGCGAACTGTTCGGACACGGCGCTCGCGGACTCCGAGCCGGTGACCGTCAACGGCAGCACCAGGCCCACCTCCAACCGGTCGAAGAGGGACACCGCGCCCATCAGGTCCAGGGAGACCTGCTGCTGCACGATGCGGTAGACGAACGTCTCCTCGCGCGGGTCGAAGAAGTTCAGCGGGTGGTGCGCGTAGTTGAGTGACGCGCCCACGTTCCACGTCAGGTGCGGCGCGACGCGGGCGCTGTGCAGTCCGAGCACGTCATATGCGCCCGGCCCCGGCTTGTACTGCTGCACGTCGATGGCCTGCGACACCGGCGCCTGGGCCTCCGCCCGCGACGCGGTGCCCAGCGACAGGCCCACGGCCACCGCCAACGCCAGGCCCCGGGCGGGGAGGGCGCGGCGGCGACGGCCGAGGAACGGCACGGCCAGCAGGCCCAGCGCCAGCGGGAGCAGACCCCCGGCGCCGCCCGTCGAGCAGCCCCGGCCCAGCACGGTGAAGTCGTCATCGGCGTCGAGCGGGTTGGTGCCACCCTTCACCTCGACACCGTCAGGGATGCCGCCCTCGTCGCTGTCCTCGCGATTGGGGTCGGTCTCGTTGGCGTCGCGGACGCCGTTGGCGTTGACGTCCTCTTCACCATCGGACAGGCCGTCGCCGTCCGTGTCGCGGGCCAGCGGGTCGGTGGGGTTCTGCCCGTGCACCTCGACGCCATCCTTCAGGCCGTCGCCGTCCGTGTCGGCGTTGCGGCGGTCGGTCTCCGTGGCCTGGGTGATGCCGTCGTGGTTCACGTCTTCCTCGCCATCCGTGAGCCCGTCATTGTCGCTGTCGGTGTCCCGCGCGTCGATGAGTCCGTCGCCGTCGGTGTCGACCAGCCCATCAATGCCATCCGGCAGACCGTCGCCGTCCGTGTCGGGGTTGAACGGATCCAACCCCAGCTCCAGCTCGGTGGCGTTGTCCACGCCGTCACCGTCGGCGTCCACGTCGTCGGCGGCGTCGAGCGGATCCGTCTCGCCCGGGTCCACCTTGCCGTTGTGGTTCTTGTCCTCGATGCCGTCCCAGACGCCGCCGCTGTCGGTGTCGGCCTTGAGCGGATCCGTGGTGGTGGACGGGTCGGCGTCCGCGACGAAGCGGGCGGGGTCGGTGCCCGTGCCCTGCGGCGCGGCGAGGCCCAGCTCCAGGCCATCGGTGAGGCCGTCGGCGTCGGAGTCCGCGAGCGTCGGGTCGGTCTCCGTGGCCTGGGTGACGCCGTCGTGGTTGGCGTCCTCGTTGCCGTCGAGCAGGCCGTCGTCGTCGGAGTCGTCATCCAGCGGGTTCGTGCGGCCGGAGTGGACCTCCACCCCGTCGGACAGGCCGTCGCCGTCCGTGTCGCGGTTGCGCGGGTCGGTGCCGGCCTGGGCCTCTTCCGCGTCGGTGAGGCCGTCGTTGTCGGCGTCATCGGTCGCGGACCAGGACCAGGTGGCGGGTGAGGCGTCCACGTTGCCCGCCGCGTCGGTGGCGCGCACGGCGAGGGTGTGGGGACCGGGCGTCACGGTGAAGAGGGCCGGGTCCGAGCACGGCGTGAACGGGCCGTCATCCAGGCTGCACGCGTAGCTGACGCCGGTCTCGTCGGAGTCCAGGTCGAACGTGGCGGGGTTCGGCGCGTCGTTCGCGGCCGGACCGGAGCGGATGAACGTGTCGGGCGCGGTGGTGTCCACGGTCCACGTGAAGGTGGCGGGCGTGGGGTCCACGTTGCCGGCCGTGTCCACTGCGCGCACCTGCACGGTGTACGTGCCGTCCGCGAGCGCCGTGCGCTCCTGCGGGCTCATGCAGGGGACGAAGGCCCCCGTCGTGCCGAAGCGGCACTCGAAGGTCGCGGTGGCGTCGTCCGAGGTGAACTCGAAGGAGGCGTCGCGGTTCGAGGTGACGGCGGGGACGGACGCGGTGAGGACCGTGTCCGGCGCGACGAGGTCCACGGTGAAGGTGACGCTCGTGGCCTGGCTGCTGTTGCCGGCCGCGTCCACCGAGGTCGCGGAGACGGTGTGCGCGCCGGTGCCCAGCACCGGGCCCGTGGTGAACGTCCACGTGCCCGTGTCGGAGACGGTGGCCGTGCCCACGAAGACGTCATCCACCGTCACTCGCACGGTGGTGCCAGCTTCCGCGGTGCCGGCGTAGGACACCGCGCCCGTGTTGAAGAGGGCGCCGTTCGCGGGCGAGGTGATGGCCGGCGACGGAGGCGCGGACAGGTCCACCGTCCAGGTGTACTCGGCCGGAGTCGGGTCGACGTTGCCCGCCGCGTCCACGGCGCGCACGGCGAGGGTGTGCTCACCCTCCGCGAGGGAGTCGAGCGTGAAGGGGCTGTCGCAGTCGGTGAACGTGCCCTCATCCACGCTGCACTCGTAGCGGATGCCGCCGCCGGTGGAGCTGAACTCGAACGTGGCGCTGGCGCTGTTCGAGGGCTGGGCGGGGCCCGACTCGATGGTGGTGTCCGGCGCGTCGGTGTCGATGAAGAACGTGAGCGACACGGGCTCGCTGACGTTGCCCGCCGCGTCCGTGGCGGTGGCGCTCAGTGCGTGCGAACCGTCCGCGAGCGTGGCCTGCACGGGGTAGCTCCACTCGCCCTGCGCGTTGACGAGGATGGGCCCCAGCGGCGCGCCGTTGTCGAGGACCAGGTACACGGTGCTGCCCGGCTCCGCGGTGCCGGTGATGACGGGCGAGGCGGCGGTGAGCACCTCGCCGCTCGTGGGCTGGAGGACGATGGGCGCGTCGGGACGCGTGACGTCCACGGTCCAGGTGTAGCTGGCGGGCGAGGGGTCCACGTTGCCCACCGCATCCACGGCGGCGACGGTGAACGTGTGCGGGCCCGCGTCCAGGTTCGTGGCCGTGTACGGCGAGGCGCACGGCACGCTGGTGGCGTCCAGCGTGCAGACGAAGCCCGCGACATCCGCGTCCGTGCCACGGAAGGTGAACGTGGCGGACGTGCTGTTGCTCGCCACCGGAGGCTGCGAGGTGATGACGGTGTCGGGCGACACCGAGTCCACGGTGAACTTGAGCTGGGCCGCGTCGCTGACGTTGCCCGCCGCGTCGCTCGCGGTGGCGCTGACGGTGATGGCGCCCTGGGGCAGGTCGGTGGCCGGCGTGAAGCTCCAGTTGCCGGAGGCGTCCACGGTCAGCGGACCGAAGGTGTCGCCGCCGATGACGAGCGTCACCTGCGTGCCGACGTCGGCGGTGCCCGTGATGGCCGGGCGAGCGGTGGTGACGGTCGAGCTCTGGGCCGGTGCCGTGAAGACCGGCGCGTCCGGCGCGGAGGTGTCCACGGTGAAGAGGGAGGTGGCGACGGGGCTGTCGTTGCCCGCGCCGTCACGCGCGACGGCCGTGAGCGTGTGGCCGCCGTCATCGAGCACGATGCCGGGCGTGAAGCTCCATTCGCCGGAGGCATTGGCGGTGACGGTGCCCAGCGGCGTGCCGTCCAGCGTCGCCGTGACGCGGCTGCCGGGCTCGGCCGTGCCGCTGTAGGTGACGGGGGACGCGTTCAGCGCCGCGCCGTTCGCGGGCGCGACGATGACCGGCGCGTCCGGCAGGGTGGCGTCGACGGTGAAGGACACGGTGCGCGCGGGGCTGGTGTTGCCCACCGCGTCGCGGGCCGTGACGGACACGGTGTGCGGGCCATCCGTGAGCGCGGAGGACGTGCAGGACCACGCGCCGGATTCATCCGCCGTCGCGGTGCACAGCACGGTGGTGCCTTCGCGCACCGTCACGGTGCTGCCCGCTTCGGCCGTGCCCGTGATGGCGGGCGTCGAGGTGGAGACCGCCTGGCCGGACGTGGGGGCCGTGACGACGGGGATGGCCGGGGCGGTGGTGTCCACGCTGAAGGGCACCGCCGTGCTGGCCGGGCCCGTGTTGCCCGCCGCGTCCCGCGCCGTGGCGGTGAGGGTGTGCGGGCCGTCCGTGAGCGTGGAGGACGTGCACGACCACGCACCGGAGCTGTTCGCCGTGGCGGTGCACAGGACGGTGGTGCCCTCGCGCACGGTCACGGCGCTGTTGGGCTCCGCCGTGCCGCTGAGCGTCGGCGTCTGCGTCGCCACCGTCTGGTTGGCCGTGGGCGACGCGATGACCGGCGCGATGGGCGCGGTGGTGTCCACGGTGAAGGGGACGGACGTGCTGGCCGGGCCGGTGTTGCCGGCCGCGTCGCGCGCCGTGGCGGAGATCGTGTGCGAGCCATCCGTCAGCTGCGACGAGGTGCAGGACCAGGCGCCGGAGCCGTTCGCGGTGGTGGTGCACAGCACCGTCGTGCCCTCACGAACGGTGACGGTGCTGTTCGCCTCGGCGGTACCGGACAGCGCCGGCGTCTGCGTGGCCACGGTCTGACCGGAGGTCGGCGCCGTGATGACCGGAGCCACGGGAGCGATGGAGTCGACGGTGAAGGGGACGGCCGTGCTCGCCGGGCCGGTATTGCCCGCGGCATCGCGAGCCGTCGCGGTCACGGTGTGCGCACCTTCCGAGAGCGAAGCCGAAGTGCACGACCACGCGCCGGAGGCATTCGCCGTGGCGGTGCAGAGGACGGTCGTGCCCTCGCGCACGGTGACGGTGCTGCCGCCTTCCGCCGTACCGGACAGGACCGGCGTCTTCGTGGTCACCGTCTGGTTGGCCGTGGGTGCCGTGACGACAGGCGCCGCCGGAGCGACCGTGTCCACGGAGAAGGGGACGGCCGTGCTCGCCGGGCCGGTATTGCCCGCCGCGTCGCGCGCGGTGGCGGAGATCGTGTGCGCCCCCTGCGCGAGCGTCGAGGACGTGCAGGACCAGACGCCCGACGCATTGGCCGTCGCGGTGCACAGGACCGTGGTGCCCTCGCGCACCGTGACGGTGCTGCCCGCCTCCGCCGTGCCCGTGAACGTCGGCGTCGTCGTGTTGAGCTGCGCGTTCTGCGCGGGCGTGGAGATGACCGGAGCCACCGGCGCCGTCGCGTCCACGCTGAAGTCAACGGACGTCGTCGGGCTGAGGTTGCCGTTGGCGTCCGCCGCCTGCGCCGTCACCGTGTGCGCGCCATCCGCGAGCTGCACGGTGGAGGTGCAGCTCCATGTGCCGCCCGCGCTCACCGTCGCGGTGCACAGCACCGTGGTGCCCTCGCGCACGGTGACGGTGTTGCCCGCTTCGCCCGTGCCGCTGAAGGGAGGCGTGCGCGTCGTCAGCGTGGCGTTGGCCGCGGGCGACGTCACGGCCGGAGCGGGCGGACCGCCCACCGGCGTCGTCGTGGGACCGGTCCCCACCGGCGGCGAGGACGGGAACGATGTCTGCGGCGCGCCCTGCTGCCCGGTGCTGCGCACGATGGCCTGGTTGTCGATGCTCCCCGAGGCCCCCACGTTGATGGTCACCCGGAAGACGAGGGTCGTGCTCTCTCCGATGTTGATGACGCCGCCCTGCGTGGCGTTGGCGCCCGTCCCCAGGCGCACCGTGAGCCGGCGGTTCGCCGCGTCGTAGTCGCCCTGGTCATCGCCCGTCGCGTCCGTCTTCGCGCCGGTGTTGGCGCCCGAGGTCACCCGCAGCGAGCCCGGCACGTAGGTGACGTTCGAGGGCAGCGCGTCCGTGAGCACGGTGAGGATGCCGGAGTCATCGCCCGTGTTCGTCGTCTGCACCGTGTACTCCAGCACGTCGCCGCCGCGCAGGCTGCCGTCCGGACGCGGCGACACGGGCGCCACGCTCTTCACCGTCTGGATGAAGTCCGGCTTCTGCGTGGAGATGGACGTGATGAACGCGCCCAGCAGGTACTGGTCCGCCGAGGAGGTCGCGGACACCGTCGCGGACGTCTGGCCCCCGGAGACGCGCGCGGTGATGTCCACGACGTCCAGGTCCATGCCTTCGAGCGTGGCTGGCGTGCCGGCGAAGCGCGGCAGGTCCCCGGCGTTGCTCTGCGCCACGCCCAGCCGGCTGCGCGTGCCGTTGAAGAAGTTGTTCGCCGGGTTCTGCGCGTCGGACAGGGCCACGCCGTTGAAGTTCAGCGCGTCGCCCGAATAGACGTTCTCACCCTCGTAGGCGATGACGCCCAGCTTCGCCGTGTAGCCGGAGGACGGCACCAGGAAGCCGGACAGCGTGGCCGTCGCGCTCGCGCCGTTGCTCACGATGTCCAGGCCGTCGAAGAGGGTGAGGTTGCGCAGGGGATCGCTGGCGAGCCGGTAGAAGACGACCATCGCCCAGCCGGAGTAGGGGAAGGTGTCGTTGACGTTGCGGAAGTCCAGCACGTCCGCGCCGGAGAGCAGGTACGCGCCCGTGCCGTACTGCTGCACCAGCGACGTCACGTCCGCCGTGGACTGGTAGGCGTAGTTGTTGCCGCTCGTGTAGCCCTTGCTGGAGTCCGCGGTGATGGGCGTGGAGAACGTGCCCACGCGCGCCAGCGTCACGGAGGTGCCCGGGGCCATGGTGCCCGTGCTGTTCTGCACCGAGCGCACCGCGCTCCAGTACAGCCGCGCGTACGTCACCACCGCGCCCGCGGGCAGCGCGAGCACCGCCTGGCTCCTCGCGCTTCCCGGTGCCACGGACGTGTCCGCGGACGCCGTGCTGCCGTTGGTCGTCCAGTGCACGTCCGCCGCCTGGTCATCGATGTTGTTGCCGCAGGCGCCCACCGTGCCCACCAGCGGCGCCGGCGTTCCCGTTCGGCACTCCTGCGACAGCGTGTTGCCGAACAGCACGAAGTCGCCCCGCTGATCCGTCTGGTAGCGCAGCGTCGGAGCGGCGGACGCCCCCAGCGGCAGCAGCACCAGGACCACCAGGGAGGCCAGCCTCCAGGCCTGCGCGAGGGGGGCGGCGTCCCGGTACGAAGCGAGGGCGGAGTCGTCGGAGGTGGGGGCCATGGGGGCTCTTCGGTACGGCGGCGGCGAGGGTCAGCGAGGCAGGCGACCTCTCAAGAGCAAGGCCAGGGCCAGCCTCCGCGCACAGGCAACGTTGAATTCTTCCAGGGGGTTGGAATACAGGGGTTGGCCGCGCGAGGCGCCTTGTCCTGTTTGCGGATCCAGATTCCAGAATCAGGATCCGCTGCGCGACGGCGACCGCGCGTTTCCCTAGCGCGAAGCTTCCAGCAATTGCGACACGTGCTCCGCCAGCGCCGGCAGCGGCTGGGGCTTGCTCAGCACCAGGTCCACGCCCAGCGCCTGCGCCCGCGTCCCCAGGTCCGGCGTCGTGAACGCCGTCAGCAACACCATCCGTGTGTCCGGCGAGGCCTCCCGCAGCCGCTCCGCGATGATGAGCCCCTCCTCGGACTGCGTGCCGCTCAGGCGCAGGTCGCTGATGACCAGGTCGTACCGGCCGTGCTTCACGCGCTCCAGCGCCTCGTCCAGGTCCGTGGCCGAGTCGACCTCGTACCCCGCGCTGGAGAAGAAGCGGCCCAGGACCCAGCACAGGACCGTCTCGTCATCGATGATCAGCAGGTTCCGGGGCACACGGGGAGGCATGAGCAAGGCTGGGGCCAGGGACTCGGGAATAAACCGCGGAACAGTCTTTACGGCCACTTGGCCCGGCGGAACAGCGTCCGGCGCGGGCCTTTGTCCAGCTTGCGGATCCATTTTCCGGAATCCGGACCGGAACCGGGAACGACGAGAGCCCGGATTTCTAGCGCATCGGGATGGCCAGGGGCTGGTCCTCGTTGGCGGCGGCGGGGATGAGCGCGGACAGGTGGAGGATGAGCACGGGCATCAGCTGCGGCTTGGGCAGCAGCTTCGTGATGCCGCTCGCCCACGCCGAGTGCCGCACCTCGTCCAGGGGGAGCGCCGTCATCAGCAGGATGGGAAGGCGCGAGTCGTGCAGGCGGAGGTCGCGCGCGAAGCGAAGTCCCTCCTCCATGCCGGGCCGGCCGAAGGGGTGGTCGATGAGGACCGCGTCGAAGAGGTTGGTGTCCAGCAGGCTGCGCGCCTGCCCGTCCGTGCGAGCGGTGAGGACGGTGAAGCCCGCGGCCGTCAGGTGACGCGCCGTTGCCCCGCGAACCGGGGGCTTCGAATCGAGGAGGAGGATTTTACCGTGCATGCACAACAACAGTGCAGCGGTTGTGCCACGCGGGGCGTCATGGGCCAATCCCAGTCATTGCAAGGGATTGGCGGAAGGAGGGGCAGGGCGGCGGCGAACAATTTCCAGTTCCTGGACCGGGCTCCGGAATCCGGAATCAATCGCACGGGAGGTCAGGGCACCAAGCCCCGCCGCCGCGCGGCATCCTCGAGGTAGGCGCGCACCACGGGCATAAGGGGAAGCCGCAATGCGGTCTCCACGTCGAGCCACCGGGCCCACACCACCTCGCGATTGTCGAGCACGAGCCGGGGCTCGGCATCGAGCTCCAGCTCGACGAAGTGACACCGGTCCCGCTTGAACTCATCCGTGTGGTGCAGCTCGCGGACGGCGCGCAGGCGGGAGGCCGGCACGTGCAGTCCCACCTCCTCGCGCAGCTCCCGGGCCCCGGTCTCCTCCGGTGACTCGCCGCGGTGCCGGCCGCCCCCGGGCAGGGAGAAGGAGCGCTTGTAGGAGTTCTGCAGCAGCAGGACCTCCCGGCCCCGCCACACCCCCACGAGCGTGCCCTCCGTGCTCGGCCGGCGCACGAACCACCAGGCGAGTGCCAGGTGGTAGGCGCCGCGATAGGCCACGCGCATGAGGGGATCGATTGGACTGCTCATGAACGGTGACTCAAGGCGTCACTGCCCCCACGTGCCGGTATTCCACAGCGCTTGCCCCTGCGGCGAGTAGATGACCACGTTGCCGTCGTTCTGGACCGCCAGCGAGGAGCCCGGCTGGCCTCCCGTGGAAGTATGCCAGAGGGGCCGCATCAGGCCGGTGTAGATGACGAGATTGCCGTCGCCCTGCATGTACAGGCCATAGCCCCCCTGCCCACCGGTCGAGGCCTCGGTGGACCAGGTGGTTTGATAAATGGTGCTGGTGGAGGTGAAGGTCACCTTGACCAGCTCAAGGACACCGAACGTCCTGAACGTGAGGAAGTGCATCCTGTCACACGAGTAGAGATACTCACCCACACCCAGTCCCTTACCCACCGGGAGATGACCACAGCCCGTTGGCGCGACCGGGCGGGCCAGGACGCGGCTGCCATAGAGCTGGCTGACGCCCTCCACGTCGCGCTGGGTCAGGCTGGTGCCGCCGGTGCCGCCGCACTCGGGATAGGGGTAGTTCATGATCGAGGCCGCGTCATAGGTCGTGACGCCACGCCAGTTCTGGGGCTCGCTGCTCGCGTAACACATGCCGGAGCGGAGGAACTCATGCCGCAGCCCGAGCGTATGCCCCAGCTCGTGCATCAGGATCCCGGTCAGGGGCCAGGTGCCGCTGAACGCAGAGCTGGTGATGAAGATCGTGCGATCCGGGCGCGAATGGCCAGGCATGAACGCCTGGGCGGAGTACGGGGCCGAGGTGATGGGGCTGACGTTGAAGAAGACGTTGGTGTTCTGGTTGGTGCAGTTGGCGTCCTGGGCCGGGACATAGACAAAGTTGACGAGCAGTTGCGCTCCCCAGGCGGTCCCGGCGGAACTCATGGCATTGACGACAGCCTGTTTGCTCGCACCGAAGTCGTTGCTGACGCAATAGCTCATGTTGAGCTGCTCGCCAGACTTCCAGATGTTGTCGGCCGCCGCGTTGAGCATGCTGACGGTGAGGGCGCCGTCCTTCGGATACAGCTGCTCCCAGGCGCGGCGCAGGTCCGCCAGGTCACGGGCGGGCATGTCACCGTCGTAGACGTACCGGCCGTTCGAGTCCTGCTGGACGGTGGAGAGGAACTCTTCGAACGTGACGTCCCGCCGGGCGGTGTGGGTGAGCTCCCCGCGGTCACTCTCCGGGGCCTCCGGAGCGCCACAGGCGCTGCACATCAGGGTCATGGCCAGTGCCGCATGGACGAGGGTCGTGGGTTTCCGCATGGGTCGGATCAGCAAGCGCATTGTCAGCCAGAGGGTTTGGGGAGAAGGCAGCTTCATATCCCATGAACCCTGTCGGCCCAATCCCACGCAGGGGTGACACGCCGCGAATGTGTGGGTAGATCTTCACCCATGACATTTGTTCGCAAGCCATCACTCGACGATTGGCTGCTCAGGGATTGGGCCCATCGCCGTTGGATTCGTGTCGTGAGTGTTTGCCGTTGGGGGATTCGCTTGCGCCAGACACCGCTGAAGCGGACGTGGCAGGGGCTGCCTTTGTAAAGGCGCTGGTCTTGGCCCAGGGGACGGCTGCAACGCCTGACACCCTTCTGCAATCCGTTCCCCGCAGTCCCAGCGGCCTGGCCACGGCCCGGTTCGTCTTCGCCAGTCCGCAAGGTGTGCGTTTTGAATGCAGCCTGGATGGCGCGGACTTCAGCGCCTGCGCTTCGCCAGCGGCCTACGCCGACCTGTCCAAGGGAACGCCCATGCCCACGAGAAGGGGATCACCAGCCCGGTCAGCCTCGCGATGAGCTTCAAGCTCACCGCGGAGCAGAAGGGCGTCGGATGCTCAGCGGGGCCGGGCGGTTCTTCGTGGCTGCTGGCGAGCCTGGCCTTGCTGGCCGTGACCTCCCGGCGGCGCAGGCACGCAAGGGATTGAGCGCGGTCCGGGCCGTCTACCAGATGGGGCAGGCGTATCCACGCGGGCCACAGGCGTTGCGCTCCATGCAGTACCCGCCGTCGTTCGTGCGCCAGGCGTAGGCCTGGGGCAGGCCCGGGCCACAGTCGACATACGGTCCGCTCACCGGACAGTCATTGGGGCCGTCGCAGTCACCCTCCTCGTACTCCGCTGCCGAATGCGTCGGCGACTCGCCCTCCACGTTGGAAGGGGCCTCCATCCCGCCGCAGCCGGAGAGGGCCAGCGCGCCGGCCACCAGCAGACACGTCCACGACGGCTTCACCTGAGACAGGACTGCGTGCATGTGATTCTCCTCGGAAGCCCTGCATGACTGGGCATCCGTCCCGTCAAGAATCACTCGCGTCACGATGAGAACGCAAAGCCCCTGCCCGCATGTCGAACCTCCGCCTCCAGCCGTGTGTCGGGGGACGAACGCCGATGCTGGACCCCGGATGATCACCCCCGCCGAGCCTCGGTAGCCCCACTCCCTCCAGGTGGACGCCGAACAAGGGGCTGGCGGCCGGATATATCAGCCTGATATATCCGGCCGGAGGAGGCGGTCATGTCGAGGGAGAGCACCTGCCGGTTCGCGGTCCTGGGGATGCTGTGCCGGGAGCCGATGAGCGGATACGGCCTGCGAAGTGCCATCGAGCGCTCGGTGGGGCACTTCTGGCAGGAGAGCTACGGCAACCTGTACCCGGCGCTGGAGCGGATGGCGGAGGAGCGCCTCGTCGAGCTTGTTCCGGAGGAGCCCTCGCAGAGCGGGCGGGTCCGGAAGGTGTACCGGGTGACGACGGCGGGGCGCGCGGCGCTCGCGGAATGGCTGCGGCGGCCGGTGCTCCCGCACGTCGAGCGCAACGAGCTGCTGCTCAAGCTCTTCTTCGGGGCCCAGGTGGGAGCCGAGGACTCCCTGGTCCAGGTGGAACGCAGCCGCGCCGAGGCGGAGGAACTGCTGGCGGCGCTGCACATCATCGACGAGAACGTGCGCCAGTCCCGGAAGAGCGACCCGGAGCTTGCCTACCAGCACCTGTCCATCCGCGCGGGACTCATCGGCTTGGAGGCGCACCTGCGCTGGTGTGACGAGGCGCGCGAAGCGCTTCAGCAGCTGACCGGTTCAACGAAGAAGCGGAGCGCACGATGAACGGTCATCCGGACGAAGGAGCTCGGCGTCTGCCCGCGTTCATGCCGTGGCTCGCCCTGGGCGTGGGCGCCGGACTGTTGCTGTTGCTGAACACGGAGTGGGCCGTGCTGCCCGGCTGGCTGATGGGCGCGCTGTTCCTCTTCTTCTCCCGCCGGCAACGTCCCGCGGTGGGCTTCGTCGGGCTCCTGGTGATCAACACCGTCGCCGCGGGCGTGACGAACCTGGGCGTGTTCCCGGGCTCCGCCGCGAGCGCCTTCGGCATGGCGCTGGGCGGCGCGCTGGTCGTCGCCGGGCTGTACCTGGCGGACCGGCTCATCGTGGGGCCTCGGGGCTCCTTCGCGGGGACGCTCTTCCTTCCAGCGGCGACGACGGGCCTGGAGTACTTCAGCAGCCTGGGCAACCCGTTCGGCACCTGGGGCGTGCTGGCCTACACCCAGGCCCGCGTGCCGGTGCTGGTGCAGCTCGTGTCGGTGACGGGACTGTGGGGCCTGACGTTCCTCCTCGTGTGGTTCGCCACCGTGGCCAACTGGGCGTTCGAGCACCGGGAGGTGGGACGCCGCGTGCTGTCCGGGGTGGCGGTGTACGCGGCGGTGCTGGTGGCCATCCTCGGCTTCAGCGCGCTGCGGCTCGCGGGGGCGGAGAGCGTGGGCAAACCCGTCCGCGTGGCGGGCATCACCGTGGCGGGAGCGCTGGCCACGGGCCGCGAGGCAGGCCTGTCCCGGCTCATGAAGGGCGAGGTCTTCGCCGATGAGGACTGGCGCGCCTTCGCGGAGGCCTCGCGCACGGTGAACGACGAGCTGCTGCGCCTGTCGGCGCGCGAGGCCGCGCAGGGCGCGAAGGTCCTCCTCTGGTCCGAGGGCAACGCGGTGGTGCTGGCCGGGGACCTGGAGGCGCTCGTCGCACGGGGGAGCGCGCTGGCGCGCGAGCAGGGTGTGTGGCTCGGCATGTCGGTGGCGAGCCTCACGCCCGAGGCGGAGCGGATGCTGCGCAACGAGCTCATCCTCGTCGGGCCGGATGGCGCGGTGGCGTGGCGCTACGTGAAGTCGCGGCCGGTGCCGGGGTGGGAGGCGGACCACTCCATCCCGGGCAGCGCGGAGCCGGCGGTGAGCCAGGCCCCCGGCGTGGGCGTCCTGGGAGGCGCCATCTGCTTCGACGGAGACTTCCCGGCGGTGTTCGCCAGCACCGCGGAGCGGGGGCTCGAGCTGCTCCTGCTGCCGTCGAGCGACTGGAAGGGCATCAGCCCACTGCACACGCGGCAGGCGGTGTTCCGCGCGGTGGAGCAGGGCTTCAGCATGGTGCGGCAGGTCAACCAGGGGCTCTCGGTGGCGGTGGACGGCTACGGGCGCGTGTTTGGCGAGCTGGACCACTTCACGGCGCAACAGGAGCGGGTGCTGCGCGCGGAGCTGCCAGTGGGGCGGGTGCCCACGCTCTATGCGCGCATCGGGGACTCGGTGGGCATGCTCTCCGGGCTGGTCGCGCTGGGCTGGGGGCTCCAGGCGTCCATTCGCGGACTCGTCGCGCGGCGGCGCAGGGCTGTTACTGCTGGGGCCTCCACCAAAGCCCCTTCAGTCCTGCCTGCTCACATGCCTGCCGGGCCGCCTCCGTGAAGCAGTAGAAGGCAAGTTCGGGGACGGCGAACACCGGAGGAAAGCCTCCCGGCGGTGGGCGGAGCACGAGGGGCCGGGCTTTCTCCCTGCCCAGGAGTCCCGCTCCGGATTGGTGGAAGGGCACGCCCTTGACGAGGGTGGATTCCCGGTCGAGACAGTCGGTCTCCTCCAGCAATTGGAGGATGACGAAGTCCTCATTCTTCATTGTGGGGTCCTGTACCGGGTACCAGGTCCGCTGCCGGGTGAACCGGTCACGCACCAGGTGCTTGACGCGTTCCGAGTAGATGACCGTGGGGATGAGGCGGTGGCGGAACGGCCCCACGGATTCGAGCACGCGCACCATGCGCCGGGAGATCAGCAGCAGCGCCCGGGGCGCGGTGAACAGGTGGTCCAGGCGGGCGGCATTCTCCAGATTGCCAACGAACTCAATGACCTCGGGAGCCCCCCGTTCCCGCTGGTAGTCGATGCCGGGCTTGTGGAACGTCACGGACTCGAAGCCGTCGAACTCGATGCTGACGGCATCGAAGACATCTTCTTCCTCGATGTGCGAGATGTCGGCCGTCAGTGCGTACATCATGCAGTGAGTGACTCCTCGTGGGAGGGGAGTTCCAGCAACGCCAGCTTCACTCCCACGACGATGCCATCCTCGCGCAACTCCTTGAGGACGTCCACGGGGAGGTTGCCGGACTCAATGGCATCGCGAAGGTTCATCTCAATCTCGAGAATCGCATCTTCGATCTCACTCGGCATCGGGCTGGACCCCGGCTTGCGCTTGCCCAGGGCATCATCCAGCGCTTCCAGCGCATCATCGAGAAAGGTGGTGACGTAGCTGTTGTATTTGGGATGGCTGCCCAGGTGCATGATCTTCCCCTTCGGATCCTTGCAGGGCATGTCGAGGATGTTCGTTCCACGGTCGATGGTGTATCCCTCGATCCGCTCCAGGGCTTTGCGGATCAGCGGATGCTTCTGGGCGACTGCATCCGGAATGAGGTGGTGCATGGGATTCCCGCGAGCAATGCGGATCTCCGCTGCCTTCCGGGCCGCCCCGCCGTGGGTCTTCTCCACCCAGTCCAGGTAGTTCTTTCGGTAGCGACTGAAGATGCTGATGCGGGGCGTCCCCTTGCCGACCTTGAGGACGACCAGTCCGTCCTCGGTGACGGTGAGCGCTCCGTATTCTTCGCTCAGGGCGTTCCCGTTCGGACGGCGAATCCGATAGGGCTGGGAGCCCTTGTTCATCTTCTCCAGACGGTAGCCTGCTGCCTCCAACTCCTTCTTGAAAGCGTTGAGCGCGGGCGTTCCTTCCTTCGGAACCTTGCGTCCGACGAGGTCCTTGAGCTTGTCCCAGTTGGGAAGCTTCTCCAGCAGCTTCTCCCATTCGGCGTCACTCACTGTGCGCTCGGTCAGGAGGGAGTCGGTGTCCCGTTTGGAGGCCGCGCCGTCCTTGGCGGCTTTCGACATCAGGGCCGCACCAGCCCCCCAGGGATTGACGGGCAGGGTGACAGAATGCGCTGTGATCGAACCCGGCTGGTACACGGGGACGCCGACGTAGGCGCCGCCGGCACCTTGATTGGCTCCTTCACTGTTGTCGATGAATCCGAATTGGATCGTCACAAATACCAGGGCAGATGCGACGCAGGAGCATGACGCAGCAGCCAAGGACGAGGAGGCCGAAGTGGACGTCGTCCCTGCGCTCGTCACGAACTCAAAGACAGCGCAGCTGGTTCTTCCAAGCCATCGTGCGCTCCACCACCCAGCGATAGCGCCCCAATCGCTCCTTGGACTCGACGCCTGGACGCGCGATGCGAGCGGTGATGCCGCGCATGCGAAGCCCTTGCCGGTTCTTCCTGGAGGCATAGGCCTTATCGGCGTGCAATTTCGTTGGCCGCAAGCGTCGCTGGCCCGAAGGCATCCTCACCGCGGGCACGGAGTCGACGAGCGGGAAGAGTTCGTGCGTGTCGTGGACGTTGGCGGCCGTCACGGACTCGGTGAGCGGCAGTCCCTGGGCGTCTACGAGAAGATGATGCTTGCTACCCGCCTTCGCTCTATCCGTCGGGCTTGGGCCCGTGAGGGCCCCCTTTTTGACGCCCGGACGGACGAAGAGTCGATAGCGGCGCGGGAGAAGTCCACCTTGCCTTGCAGCCCCAGCTCATCCAGCAGCCGCTCCTGGAGCCTTTCCCACACGCCTGCTCGGGTCCACTCCTCCAGCCTGCGCCAGGCCGTCATGCCCGACAGGCCGAACTGCTTGCGAGGCAGCATCTCCCACGGGATGCCGCTGCGAAGCACGAAGACGATGGCTTCCAGCGCCGCCCTGTCGTCCGCCCGAGGACGGCCCAGCTTCTTCTTGGGCCGAGGCGGTGGCAGCAGCGGTGCCACGCGCTGCCAGAAAGCGTCGGGGACGAGTTCGCGGACCATGCCCCACAAGCTGTGGATGCCCCTTGTCACTGACCAGCCCCGGCCCGACTTTCGTTAGGTGCTGTTAGGAGTTGGGGCGCGACATGAACAGGCTCAAGCCCAGCCGTGGGGCCAGGAACCGCGCGACGAGCTGCCCCTTCACGCTGTTCCCCGCCACGTCGAGCAGCGGGGCGAAGGTGCCCAGCCCGCCCTTTCCCGGCGCGACGGTGACGATGCCGCCCCCAATGCCACTCTTGCCCGGGACGCCCACGTCGTAGAGCCAGTCCCCTGACGTCTCATACATCCCTGCGGTGGCCATCACCGCGAGCGTGTGATGACAAACCTCCTCGTCGACGACGCGCGTCCCGGTGATCGGGTTGACGCCTCCGTCCGCCAGGGCCGCTCCCATCACGGCGAGGTCCCGGGCGGTTACCGCCAGGGAACACTGGCGGGTGTAGAGCTCCGTCGTCTGGATGGGATCCGCCTCCAGGCGGCCCAGTCCGTGAAGCAGGAAGGCCAGCCCCTGGTTGCGGTGGTGGGTCTGCATCGCGGAGGCATACACCTCCTCATCGAGCACGAGCCGGCGTCCGGCGAAGCGAGACAGCCCCTCCTGGATGAACCGCCACCGGGCCTCGGGACTGCTGCCCGGAACGAGGCTCGTGGTCGCCAGCGCTCCCGAGTTCACCATCGGGTTCGTCCGTCCGTCCGGGCTCTGGTCAATGGCCATGGCCGAATTGAACGGCAGGCCGGTGCCATTGACTCCCAGCTTGCGCCGGGCCACTTCGGGCCCCAGGACCTGACAGACAAGGGCGAAGAGGAACGGCTTGGAGACGCTCATGAGGGAGAAGGGGTGGTCCACGTCCCCAGCCCCATGGCTGCTGCCGTTGATGCCCACCACACACGCGCCGAAGAGCCGGGGATCCACCCGCGCCAGGGCAGGGTAGACCTGGGAGCACTGGCCTTCCGTGTTCGCCCTGTGGCGCTGGTAGGCCTCGTCCACCAGCGCCCGGACCCGCTCCTCGGCGGGGAGCTGCCCGGTGGAGATGAAGGGCGGCTCGCCTGTCGTTTCCATGCGTGACGGCCCTCGGCTTCCGGGTGCAGGGGGAAGCCGCGCTTCCCGCCTGGAAGGTCCGTCGTGCCTCAATGCATGTCAATGCCGCACGTCTGTCCATTCATGGGGTCCGGTGCGGCACAGCGCATGCGACCGTGGGGCCGGCTACGGCGCGATGGTGGTGCACTGGAAGTTGCGCTGGGCTGAAGCCGTGGCGCCCAGCGAGTCCGTGACGGTCAGCGTCACCTGGTTCGGCTTGCCGATGGTGCTGGAAATACCCACGCTCAGCGTCGTCAGGGCCTGTCCCTCCGCCTGGAAGGCCTGCGTCTCCGCCGCGTCCGGGGCCTCCTCCAGCGGACCGCCACAGGCCAACGACAGCAGGGACGCCGCGAACATCGACGGAAGGGTGGCGCTCAGGAACTGCTTCATGGCTCCCCGGGCAACCGGGTGGCCGCCCATCTCTTCTTAAAACCAGGGCGGCCTGGTTATTGCTGATTGTCTTTGCCGCCAGGGCGCCAAATTCCATCTCCGTGCGTCTTGCTTTTTTTGCTGGCTGATTTGTGGGTTTTCCTGCATTGGTTTCCTCCTCGCCGGCTCATTCAAATGCAAGCCAGCCGGCCTCGTCTGGCCATGCTTGTGGCGGCGCATTTGTCGCCATGGCCATCCCCCCCAACGCCTCACCCTGACCCCATGAAAAAGACCTTCCTTGCAGCAACCCTCGCGCTGTTCCCCGTGCTGTTCGCCTGCCAGCCGGAAACCGATGTCCCCGGTGCGCAGCAGCCCGAGGTGACGGAGCCGAGGACCGGCACGCCCACCGCCGAGAACCGCGATGCGCTGGCCGGCGTGCCCTTCGTCACCCTGGAGGCAATCGAAACCGCGCGCTACGAGGACACGTACTACGTCCACGTGGAGACGGCCTACTACGCGACCTTCTGGGCCGACCGCGCGCGCACCATCCCCGTCAACCTGAGCTCCGCGCTCCAGCTGAACTACAAGTCCACGTTCTACAACTACAAGTACAACCAGTCGATGAACAGCAACCTCAGCACCACGCTGCAGGCTGGCGGTCACAGCTATTACATCGGCAGTGGCGTGTACGAGTGCGACTACGATGCGAATGGCAACATCGACCATCGCTGCGATGAGACCTACCTGACCCTCAGGACGGGCACCGGCTACGACGGGAGCTGGTAGACGCTGACGAAACACGCGTCTGGTTTCACGCGAACGCCCTCCACGTCCAATCGTGGGGGGCGTTTTCATGACGGTTCAAGAGAGGGATTGGACGGCCCGGGCGGGAACGCGCCGCTGTGATACCTCCAGGGCATGCGAGTGTGTGAAACATGATGTAGCAGGGCCGTTGCGGAATTCGCGCAAGGTGCATATCTCCTTGCTCTCGTATTTCTCTCGGTTTCTTGGTAGTCGAGGTCGCGAGAAAGGAGCCGGAAGAATGCGCACCCTGAACAAGCTCTCGGTCGCGGTGGTGTTGGGTCTGTTGCTCGGCGGCTGCGGCGTCACGGACCTGGGCGGAGAAGACGTCGCCTGGCAGCTCGAGCAGGACTTCGGAGGTCCGGACGGCCTGATGGACTTCTTCCAGAGCCACACGGAGGCGGAGATCCGGGAGGCGCTGACACCCTACGGCGTCGGGTACGTCGCGCACGGGGACGTCACCGCGGAGCTGATCAGTGACTGCCCGAAGTTCTTCCCGTCGACGGACCGGAGCACATGGCACAGCTTCGACGGCGAGTACTACTACATCGACAGCGTGGGCCGTCCGAACCGGGCGTACAAGGACCTGCCGCGCATCACCGCCGCGCCGCGCATCGACTCCTGTCAGACGAACGTGGGCCAGTGGGGTGACGCGGAGAACCCCAGCAACGACTACGACGGAGGACACCTCATCGGCTCGCAGCTCGGGGGCTGGGGAGGGCGCGCGAACCTCGTGCCCCAGGATGCCAACTTCAACCGGGGCAACTGGCTGCAGCTCGAAAACAAGATGGCCAAGTGTGGGAGCCTGCCGATCGGCCGGTTGCGCTACTCCATCGGGACGAACTACCCGAACTCCACCACGCTCATCCCCAACACCCTGACGATGCAGATCACCAACCAGTCCACGGGCAGCTCCGTGTCCATGTCCTTCTCGAACGTGGACGGCGGCGGGGCGAACGGGACGACCGAGCGGACCCGTGGCGTGAACTGGCTGTCGAGCCAGGGGTGCAACTGACGACGGCCGCCAGGTGCCGTCCGGCCGTCTTCTGGACAGCCGCTACATCCCGGGGCAGATGTGTGTGTCGATGGCATCCCGTCCGCCCCCCACGCGCACCTCCACCGTCCGGACGCAGAAGACGAAGCAGCTCACCACGGGCTCCCGACGCGTCGTGGCGAAGCGCTCCAACTCGAGCTCGGGCTGGGGTCGCCGCTGGGCGCTCGGCGGGTGGCTGCTGCTCGCCCTCTGGCTCGGGGTGGAGTTCGCGCGGCTGCCCGACGTGGGCTCCCTGCGGACGCAGAACCCTCGCACCACCGCGCTCATGGATCAGCGCGCCGAGGAGGCGCTGGACGCCGGCAAGAAGCCCCGCGCGCGCCAGGCCTGGGTCTCGCTCAACGCGGTAGCGCCGCACGCCGTGGACGCCGTGCTGATCTCCGAGGACGCGCGCTTCTACCGGCACGAGGGCGTGGACTGGACCGAGGTGGAGAACGCCTTCGAGCAGTCGGTGCGCGAGGCGCGCCTGGGCCGCGGCGCCTCCACCCTCACGCAGCAGCTGGCGAAGAACCTCTACCTCTCCACGGACCGCAGCCTGCTGCGCAAGGGGAAGGAGCTGCTGATCGCCCGCCAGCTGGAGACGCACCTGTCCAAGCAGCGCATCCTCGCGCTGTACCTGAACGTCGTGGAGTGGGGGGAGGGCGTCTACGGCATTGAAGCCGCGGCGCGCGAGCACTTCGGCGTCCCTGCGCGGTCGCTCACCGTGGCGCAGGGAGCGATGCTCGCGGGGATGCTGCCCGCACCGCGCCGCTGGCTGCCGGCCCAGCGCCCCGAATCCCTGCGCAACCGTGCGGGTGTCATCGTCGGGAGGCTGGAGCGCGAAGGCCGCATCAGCGCGGCGCAGGCCCGCGAGGCCCAGGCCGAGCTCTCCCGCTTCTTCGACGCACCGTCCGAGCCCGGCTACGTGGCGGACGCAAGCGCGGGGAGCTGACGCCTCCCGGTTGCATAAAAAGCACGACCGTTCTATGAAAGGGTCATGCGCAAGGGCGAGCTCACCCATCAGACCATCTTGGAGACGGCCGTCCGGCTGGCCAGCCGGGTGGGGCTGCAGGGGCTGAGCATCGGCGGGCTGGCCGAGGAGCTGAGCCTCTCCAAGAGCGGCCTGTTCGCGCACTTCAAGTCCAAGACGGAGCTCCAGGTGCAGGTCCTGGAGGCGGCCACCGCCGTCTTCACCGAGCGCGTCGTCCGCCCGGCGCTGAGCAAGGCCCGCGGTGAGCCCCGGGTGCGGGCGCTCTTCGACGGCTGGCTCACGTGGGACCGGGACAAGGTGCTCGAGGGCGGCTGCATCTTCGTGGCGGCCGCGGCGGAGCTGGACGACGCGCCCGGGCCCGCGCGGGACACGCTGGTGCAGAGCCAGCGGGACTGGCTGGACTGCCTGGCCCAGGCCGCCCGCATCGCCGTGGCGGAAGGGCACTTCCGCAAGGAGCTGGACGTGGAGCAGTTCGCCCATGACCAGTACGCGGTGATGCTGGGCTTCCACCACGCGAAGCGGTTGATGCGCGACCCCCAGGCCGAGGCGCGAGCCCACCGGGCCTTCGAAGCGCTCGTCACCGCCGCTCGCGCCCCCACTTCCTGACCTTTGTCGTTGCCGTGTCCTTCGAGGAGGACCTCATCATGGTAGAAAATAGCACGAACGTTCGGACGAAGATGGCGCTGTGGGGTGTGCGGGCGGCGGCGCGGAGTCTGGGAGCGGTGTCCCCCGGGCTGGCGGCGGCGTGGGCGGAGCGGCTGTTCCTGACGCCCCAGCGGCCGCGGCGCTCGCGGACGGCGGAGGCGGTGCTGGCGCGCGGTCAGCCCCGGATGTTGAAGCTGGAGGGCGAGGACGTGGCGGTGTGGAGCTGGGGCGAGGGCCCCCGGGTCCTGCTGGTGCACGGGTGGAGCGGCTACGGCGGGCAGCTCACGGCCTTCGTGCAGCCGCTGGTGGACGCGGGGCTCTCAGTGGTGACGTACGACGCGCCGGGGCATGGGGCGTCCTCCGGGCGCACCAGCTCGCTGCCGGAGCTGGCGGGAATGGTGGCGGCGGTGGGCGAGGCGACGGGCGGGCCCTACGCGGTGGTGGCGCACTCGTTCGGCGCGGCGGCCACGGCGGTGGCGCTGAGGGACGGGATGAAGGTGGAGCGCGCGGTCTTCATCTCCCCGCCCGCGGATCCGCTGGCGGGCATCCAGGACTTCGCGGACACGGTGGGCCTGTCGGAGGACACCTGGCGGCGGATGGCGGCGCGAATCGAGGCACGCTTCGACATGCGGCTGGCGGACCTCGCGCTGCCTGCCTTCGTGTCACGGCTGGACGTGCCGCTGCGCATCTTCCACGACGTGGGGGACCGTGAGGTGCCGCTGGAAGCAGGCGAAGCGGTGGCGCGCGCGTGGCCGGGCGCGAAGCTCACGCGAACGGAAGGGCTGGGGCACTTCCGCATCCTCTACGCGCCGCAGGTGCTGTCGCCCGCGGTGGACTTCCTCGCGGAAGGACGGCCGGGCAACGCCTGGCCCGGGCCGGAGCTGCTGGCGTCGATGGCCTCCGCGCGAGGGACGACGCCACACAGGGTGCACGGGCGCTGAGCCGCCTGCTCGCGAGACGAACGTCCGGGCCACCGTCCGCGCATGCACGGTGGCTGCGCGGGCCTCGAGCCGCGGCTACCCATTCCTCCCCGACGCATTCCGCGAAAGGGCCCGCTCTCTCATCCATGCGCAAACTCCTCCTGCTGCCCCTGGCCGCGCTGTTCGGGCCAGGCACGGCCTCGCTGGCCGAAGCCCAGCCCTCGCCAGAACCGCCCACCTCCACGGAGGCGCCACGCGCTTCCGAGCCCCTGGGCATGCCCATCCGCTACGCCGCGCTGGGTGCGTCCGACACCGTGGGCGTCGGAAGCCGTTCACCCGCGAGCGAGAACTGGACCGCGCGCCTGCGCGCCGCGCTGCCCGGGAACACGGCCTATGACCGCTTTGCCCGCAGCGGCATCACGCTCTCGGAGGCGGTGGACGTCGAGGTGCCCCGCGCCATCGCGTTCAAGCCCACGCTCGTGACGATGTGGCTGTCGGTGAACGACGCCCTGCGTCCCGTGCCACTGCCTGGCTACCAGAAATCCCTCCAGGCCACGCTTGAGCGGCTGATGAAGGAGACAGAGGCCCGGGTGGTGCTGCTCAACGTCCCGGACCTGGCGACCCTGGCCGGCCCGCGTGCCTCACCCGAGATGCGCGTGAGGCTGCGCGAGCAGGTCAAGGCGTGGAACGCAGCCATCAGCTCCACGGCCCGCGCCTTCGGCCCTCGCGTCCTGGTGGTGGACCTGCTGCCCGCCTCACGCTCGCTGGCCGGGCACGCCGAGTGGCTTTCCTCCGACGGCTTCCACCCGAGCCCCGCCGGCTATCAGCAACTGGCCGATGTAACGCTTGAAGCGATGCGCGGCGCGGGCTGGCTGCCGCCCGCGCCGCGCTGAACCCGCCGGTAAGACACACAGCTCAATCAGTCTGCCCAGGACTTCTGGACGTAGTTGTCCGCCAGGTTGCCCCCGGGGGCATTCCGCATCGAAGCGGCTTCGGTGGGAATGGGGACCTCCAGCGTCAGCGGACTCTCATCCCTGTCGAAGGCCGCCATTGCATACGGAACGATGTCGAGGGCGAAAGCCCCCCCGTTGTTGTCCTCATTGCTTTCCGCGATGCCTTCATTCACATCCGCGATCAGCACGAGGCTGTAGGGACCGGGTGGAATGGAGGGCGAGAATGTGATGGACGTGGGAGGCAGGGAGAAGGTTCCCGCGCCAGCACCGATGGAAATCCCGCCGATGTAGCTCAGCGGTTGCTGGTTGGCATCCGCCAGGAAGACGCCGACCGTCGACGGGGATGCGGCCGGGCACCGGGTGTAGAGATCAAAAGAGAAGCTGGTGGTGCCTCCCGGTTGAATCGTCGAAGGGCTCAGCGTCCCGGCCGTGAAATAGAAGTCCGGCTGTTTGTAGGTGCCAATCAGGGTGTCATCACCGCGGGTGTTGGTGTAGTCCACTTCAGCCTGGATGTACCAGGTCTGCGGTTGGCAAGCCGCCATGATGGCATTGAACTGGGACCGCGCGGCGGCCTGGAAGGAGGCGGGGTAGAACTGGCGCGTCTGCGGTCCAGACGGCGGGTAATGAAGCCCGCTACCAGAGCCAAGGTAGATCTGGGAACTGGCCAACAGCACACGTCCGCTGGACTGCGTCGAAGTGGTGGCAAGATAGAAGCTCACATTGGCCGAGGCCATGTATGAACTTCCAAAGAGGGTGTAGGTGATTGTGAAGGGGGCGAGGGGATCCGTGATGGTGTTGGGTGCCGTGATGGTGTTGATATGCACCTGCGCCGAGGCGGGCCTCGCCGCGAAGAGGGACACCGCCAGGACTGCCGCCATCAGGAGTTTTGATTGGGTCATGAGTGGGGTGGGGCTGTGGTTTGTGTTGATCCAGACAGAGAGACCGTGCCGCGGGGCTGTCTGAGTGGCTGTCCTGTTCATGTTCAATTTCATTCCATGCGCAGGGCCGGACCACTCAAATAGAATGAGTCGGCGAGTCCGGCAGTGATGCAGGAATGCTGAGCGCTCGCAGCGAGAATCCTCTAGTGCCAGGGAGCGCATGAGAGGATTTGCGGGCAGAGCGTTGCCCGGACTTGCTCCATACTGG
Organism: Corallococcus macrosporus; assembly: GCF_017302985.1. NCBI lineage: Bacteria > Pseudomonadati > Myxococcota > Myxococcia > Myxococcales > Myxococcaceae > Corallococcus > Corallococcus macrosporus. The sequence goes on along the minus strand of NZ_JAFIMU010000010.1, from coordinate 330,199 downwards.
CGTCACGATGCGGCGCGACGCTCCTGGCCTGGTGGTGCTGCCCTCGCGGCTCGCGGGCGTGGAAGGGGTCCGCGTCGCGGGTGACACGCGGCTGTGGTCCGGCGTCTCCACGCGCTACGGCGTCACGGTGGTCTACGCGGGCGCCTTCGACTTCTGGTACCGCGGGCGGACGTGGACGCAGTCCGAGGGCGTGTTGAAGCTGAAGGAGCCGGGAGAGGTGCACCGCGACCTGCGTGTGCATTCGCCAGTGACCGCCCAGTCGATGACCCTGGAGGCGCCGGTGGTGGAGGGCGCCGCACGCGAGCTGGGGCTGCGCGCACCGCCCCGCATGCCCGCGCTCTTCGGCGGCATCGGGCACGCCGAGGCGCTGGCCCTGCACGCGGCGCTGCGGGATCCAGGCAGTGACGCGCTCATGCTGCAAGGCCTGCTCGCGGAGATGCTCGCGGCGCTGTTGAGCGCTCGCGCGTCAGCGGAGTCCGTCCCCCGGGCACGCCGCGCGGCGCTGCGTGCGCGCGACCTGCTGCACGCTTCGGTCGTGGAAGGCGTCAGCCTGGAGGCGCTCGCGGTGGCTTCGGGCCTGGGCCGCTTCCACCTGCTGCGCACCTTCCGTCAGGAGCTGGGACTGACGCCCCATGCCTACCTCACGCACCTGCGTGTTTCGCGGGCGCGCGAGCTGCTCGCCCGGGGCGTCCCCGCCGCACGCGCGGCCCTGGAGGTGGGGCTCTATGATCAGAGCCAGTTGCACCGGCACTTCGTGCGCATCGTCGGCACGAGCCCGGGGGCCTACGCGCGCGCCGTGCGCGGCACGTCAACTTCGCCCAAGAAGGGCGCGGAGCGGGCGACACATTCTCGCCGCTGAAGCCCGCCGTCGGGTCGGTCCCGCCGCCGGAGCCATGCGAGGCCCCGCACCATGCTCCTCTCCCTGTCCCTCATGGCGGCGCTGTTCGGCGCCGCGCCGAACCCGCCGCCCCAGGAGTTCCGCGTCACCTGGCTCGGCCACGCCGGCTTCGAGGTCGTCTCGCCCGGAGGCACGCGCCTGCTCATCGACCCCTGGCTGAAGGAGAACCCGCGTGCACCCGAGGCCTGGAAGGACCTGACGCGCCTCGCTCGCACGCCGCCAGCGGCCATCCTGCTCACGCACTCGCACGGCGATCACGCGCAGGACGTGCATACCCTGGCGCGCCTGAGCGGGGCGCCCGTCGTCGGAACGGGGGAGACGCTGCGCTGGCTCAAGGTGCCGGAGGCCCAGCAACACACGGTGAACGTCGGCGGCTCCACGCGCATCGGCGACGTCACGATCCACGCGGTGCCGGCCATGCACTCGTGCGAGCCCGACGGGCGGCCCCTGGGCTACGTCCTGGTGCTTCCCGGGGGGCGCTCGCTCTACCACACGGGTGACACCTGGTTGTTCGGCGACATGGCGCTGGTGCAGGAGCTGCTGCACCCGGACATCGTCCTCCTCAACGTGGGCGGCGGCCGCTACGGCATGGACCCCAGGACCGCGGCGCTCGCGGTGCGCAAGTACTTCCGCCCCTCCGTCATCGTGCCCATGCACTTCGGCACCTTCGAGCCGCTGGCGACCGAGGCCCAGGCGCGCGAGGTCCTGGGAAGCGACCCGCGCGTGCGTTGGCTCACCCCCGGGATTGCCGCCTCACTCTGAGCGGCCCCGATGGCGCGATTACCAGGTCTTCGCCGCGGCGAGCACCTCGTTGAAGTCCATGCCGTTGACCCGCATCACCGCGAGCCAGTTGATGGGCCCCACGACGTCGAAGACGAGGCCCTTGCCGCCAGTGGCTTCGACGATGCTGCCCCCCGCTGTGTTCCCCGTGCCGACGCCGTAGACGATGCCCGAGCCCGCGAGCTCCACGCTCGCGAGCCCCGCGCCGAAGTTGTTGTCTCCCACGGACGCCGCCACGTGGTAGCGGCCATCGGGAACCTGGAGCCGGAACCTGGCTCCGGTCTGCGTCGTCAGCACGAAGCTGGCGAGACGCGCATCCTGGGTGCCCTTGCGGTCGCCTCGGGTCTGGAGGCCGGCCGCGTCCTGCCAGCCCCAGCCGCGGGTCGCGTTGAAGGCGGAGTCGTCGGCCACCGCCCAGCCCGTCACCATCGGCGGGCCAGGAGGCTGGAAGTTCAGCGCGATCAGCTCCTGGGTCGCTCGCGGGATGACCTCGAGAGTCGCCTGGGCATCCACCGTCCCGACCTTCGCGTGGAGCGTCGTCGTTCCCTCCGACACTCCCCTGACCGTGCCGTCGGCCACCGTGGCGATCGACGCGCCGTCGGAGCTCCAGGTGGCCTCGCAGGTGACGTCGCGGGTGAAGAGGTCGGCGCCGCGGTGGTAGGCGCCGACGGCCGTGAGGCCCGCCGTCCCGCCGCGAGCCACCGTGAGCGTCGACGAGGGCTGAATCGTCAACGCATCGAGCACGACGTCGCCCGTCATCGGCACCACTTCGATGACCCGGGCGCCCACCAGCCCGCGCCGGGTGAGGGGGTCGGTGTAGCTGGCCTGAAGCCGGGCCCGGCCCGGGTTGATGGCCCGGAAGGTGCCGTCCTCATCCAGGGTCGCTACCTCCGGGTCGAGCGAGCTGAACGTGATTCCCGAGGTGGGGACGACCGAGGTCCCGTTCTGGAACACCGCCGTCACCCCCAGCTTGCCGGTCGAGTTCACCTCGACCTTCGCGTCAGGCGCCGTCACGTCGATGCGCCGCAACAGGCGCGCAGGTCGCGGATCGAGCCGGTAGACGAAGACCTGGGTGTCGACGGTATTGACCACCACGAAGACATTCAGGCTCGGCACGTAGCGGAACCGCCCGAACGTCCCGTTCAGGTTGGCCGGTCCGGGCACCACCGTGCCCAGCGCCGCACGCTTCGTCCAGACGCGGGTGTCGAGGTTCAGCGTGTAGATGTCCCCGCCGCCGCTCCATGCCACGAGCTGATCGGTCACCGGGTCGTAGTCGACGCCGGGATTTCCCACCGCTTCAATCTCCCGCGCGCCCGTGGTCACCAGCCGCGTGCGCTTCGGAACGAACTTCCCCAGCGCGTCGATGGTCCAGGTGTCGGTGGAGCCCTGACCGACCTCGACGTACAGCTTGCGCCGGGGATCGACGACCGCGTTCTTGTAATAGCCGAGCTGATCCGGCTCGCCGCGGATGGTCCACCTGCCGGTGGCGGGATCCCAGACCGACACCGCCTCCGCGCCGGAGTGGTACCAGAGGACGCGGGTGTTGGGGTCGTAGGCGGAGTTGGCGCCGGTGCGCGTCCCGAGCTGTGGCAGCTCGGGGTGGTTCTCCCAGCGCCGGGTGTCGAGGTTGAGCGCTGTCTGAGGCCAGCCATCCCAGCCAATGGCGAGGAACCGGTCGAAGGGCGGAGGCAGGTACTCGAGCCCATCGTAGGTGTGGATGGCGCAATTGACGCCCAGCGCCCGGTCGGGACACTCCGCTCCGGGGCTCACCGGATCCGGGTCGGTCAGGCGGACCCACGCGCCCGTCCGCAGATCGAAGCCGTAGACTTCGTTGCCGAAGTAACCGTTGTGCCCGCCGCCGGTGATGTAGAGCCGGTCGCGTTGGGTGTCGAGGGCACCACTCGACCAGTCGTTCATGATTCCGCTGATGCCCTCGCCCCAGCCGAGCCACGGATGCAGCTCGGGGGAGAGGGCCGCGGCCCGCAGGTTCGAATTCGGGAACGCGTACCAGTGCCCCGGCTCCAACGCGGAGAGCGCATCGGGGGGTGGGTTCGGAATCGTCACCGTCACCGGATTGGACGGAGGACTCTCTCCCCCTTCGTCGGTGAGCGCCGTGACGGTGTACGTGTACGTCTCGCCCGGGACGACCGGGCGGTGGGCGAAGGCCGGCCGCTCGACCTGTCCGACCTGCCCCGCCCCCAGCAACACGCGGTAGCGCTTGACCGAGCCGGTCGTCGACGGCGCCCACGTCAGGGAGACTTCGAAGGGGGAGACGCTCGCCGCGACGAGCTGCGTGGGCGCGGCGGGCGGCGCGGGCCTCGGAGCGCAGGCGCTGGCACCGGCGTCGGCACCTGCATCGACACCGGCGTCGGTTCCCGCATCAGATTCCGCGACGACTCCGCCGTCATTGGACGAAGTGGAACCGCCGGAACAGCCGGCGGAGCCCAGAATCAACACACCGAGGACAAGGCTTCGAACGAGCGAGGGGGAGGGCATCTGTGTCCAGTCCTGTTGGGGGGGCACCGCGGTACTGACTCAGCTCCTCACGACGCCGTCGAAGACGCCGTAGCCGCCCGGGATGAAGAAGTCCTTTCCGGGCACGAGCCCATAGGCGCGGAGCACCGTCGCCGCGACGTCCTGCGAGGTCGGCGTCCGCGTCGTGATGTCCCCGGACTCCTCGACGAGCCTCACCGGAATGCCCATGGGCGAGCCGTCCATCCTCTCGTCGTAGCCGCCGATCATCTGGTTCCCCTGGATGCCGCCTCCCACCAGGAGGGCACACGTCGCGGGGTGGTGGTCGCTGCCCACCTTGGGGAACGTCCGCCCGAAGTCGCTGTAGACGTACACGAGCGTCTCATCCAGCAGCGAACGCGACGGATCCGAGCGGCTCGGCGTCAGGCTCATCTCCAGGCACATGCGCCCCACCATCTCCAGGGCGATGCGCAGGTACTGCGCATGCACGATCTGGCCGTTGACGAAGTGGGAGTCGAAGGTGAAACCCTCGATGCTTGTTGCCCGCAGGTTGACGGTCGACACCAGGTCGGACTTCAGCAACTGGAGCGCGAACGCATAGTCCCCCATCGACGGCATCGTGCCGCAGGCATCCGCATAGCCGGTGCAGGCCATCCAGTCCTCGGGATACGCGGGGTCGGCCTTGAGCTTCTCCCAGGCGGGCGTCTTCTCCAGCACCGACAGCATGTCCCGGCGAATCGTGCGACTGGCGCCCTTGTACGTGTCGTAGAGCTGCTCCAGGTACCCGTCCGTTCCGGCGCTGGAGGTGCCTCGCTCGCGGCGCACCGCCTTGAGCAGGGCCGAGTCCACCGCTGTCGCGGGCACCGCGCCGGACATGGGCGTGCCATCGAAGGCGAGGGCCGGCTCGTCCTTGCGCGCGCGCAGGCCGTGCCACGTGCCGTCTCGCCGGTCGGAGAGCGTGGGCTCCACGCTCGCACTGGAGGAGAGCAGCGTCGGGTTCGCCAGCGCGGGCAGCCCGAGCGCCATCGGCAGCGGCCCACCCAGGGCGACATTGGGCAGGGGCCGGTCCGGGAAGCGTGACGCCATCGCGTTGGCCACGACGGCCTGCACCGACGGAGCCCGGAAGGTGGAGCCGGCGACACCGGACATGCTCGCGATGAGGCCGCTCGCGTGCGCCGCCGTCCCCTGGTCCGCGCCCACCAGCAGCACCGCCTTCTCGTAGAGCTTGTAGGCCGGGTTGGCCCACACGTATCCCTCCGGGCGGTAGACCTGGGCGTTGCCGACGACGGGGTTGTTCCCGTTCCTGTCCGAGGGATTGGCCCAGTTCCAGTAGACGGGCACGCGCAGCTTGCGCACGGGCCCGGGGGACATCAGGTCCACCGGAGAGCGGTCCAGGTGCTCCACCTGCTCCGGGTTGTACCCGTAGGCGTAGTTGCCTCCCTGCGCGGGAGGGATGAACTTCTGGATGCCCGCGCGGGTCATCGGCGCGAAGAAGGACTCCCAATGGAGTCCGCCCACCAGCCAGATGGCCAGCATCTTCGTGGGCCGGCCCGACGCCGACTGCGCCATCGCCGACGGCAGGCCATACCGCGCCATCAGCCCGACGTGCGCGGCCCCGAAGGCCGCTTGAAAGAGATTGCGACGAGAGAGCTTCATGGCGGGCCTCAGTAGAAGATCCAGTGGGGGTGGCGGATGAAGTACGAGCAGGCCCCCACGTAGGCGGGCTCGGTGTCAGTCGGCGTCGCGAGCGGCACGAAGACGTCCGTGTACAGCTCGTCCACCTGCGCGTCGGTGAAGCGCTCTCCCAGGAAGTGGAGCGACCAGCGCTTCAGCGTGGCCTTGACGTCGGCCGGGTCCGCCGTGCGCGCCGCGCCGTTCGGGAACAGCGCCGTGTTGTCCTGCCGGGCCAGGGCCCTGCGGCACCAGCGCTGGGAGACCTGCGTCAGCGTCAGGGCCAGCGTGGGCGAAGGGGTCCGGTCCGCGGAGACCTGATTCATCACCGAGCCTCCCCCCAGCCCATGGAAGCGCTCGCCGCTGATGTACTGCCGGGGAGCGGGGATGGCGTCCGGCGACTGGAGCGGGAGGTACTCCTCGCCCCGGGACTCCGCCATGTCGAAGCCGAACTCCTTCGCATTGACGAAGAAGTCGTCGTACCCCAGCCCGAGCTGCTGGTAGAGCGCGCGCTGCATCTGGTCCGCGCTCATGCGGGTGATGCGCGGGGCGTCGCGGTCCGGCCGGGCATCGCGCTGCTGCGTGCCGAGCCCTTGAATCCAGGCTCGCACCGCCTCCACGGTGAGCTTCGCGGTGCCCTCCGAGACGAGCTGCCCGTAGGTCTTCTGGCCGATGGGCATCTGCTTGAAGGAGCCGGTTCCCCGGCCCTCCAGCAGCCGCAGCAGCTCGCTTCCGTCGGGGTCGCCGGCCTTCACCAGCCGCGCATCCGCGACGAGCAGGCCCTGGAAGGCCTCCACCGAGGCGAAGTAGCCGCGCGCACCCTGCGCATGGCAGCCCTCGCAGTGCGGCTTGAGGCCCTCCATGACGCGCAGGGTCTCCGAGGTCGCCGGCGTGCCGCACGCCGACTGCGTCTGGGAGCGGGATGTGGACGGCGTCACCTCCGAGCTACAGGCGGCCATCCAGGGGAGTACGAGGAGCCATGCATAGCGGTTCATGTCAGCGCCCCCTCTGGAAGAGGTCGGACTGCGTGAGTGACTTGACGTAAGGGCGGACCTTGCGGCCTCCGGAGATGAAGCGCGCCACCTGGTCCTCCAGGTAGCCCGCCTCCTTCGCCGGGTCGATGTCCCGCCCCATCACCTGCGCGTGCAGGTGCCGCACGACACACCGGTCGAACGAGCCCGAGGCGACGATGAGCTTGGCGAAACCCAGCGGCCCCACCGTCCCGTCACTCGTCTGGCCCAGCAGGGTGTGCTCCGCCGGGAGGAAGTCGATGAAGACGGCCTCCGGATTCGCGTCGGCCTGGGCCTGCGTGACGGGGGTCAGCAGCGTGTCCGGCATGTACCAGCGGTTCCAGTGGCTGAACGGGTCCGAGTGATAGGGGTACTCGCCGGTGCGCCACCGCGCGGGCCAGTGCCACACCTTGCCCACACCCGGCATCGGGTAGGTCGCGCCGTGGCCCTCGAAGCCGTGCCCCACCTTCGCGAAGCGCTTGAAGTGGATGGCCGCGGGGTCCAACCGTCGGTGGCAGTGCTGGCAGGTCCCCTCCGTGCCCGGGTCCCGCTTGTACTCGTTGAACTCCTGCCCCTGCGGCGGGGAGAGCTCCTCGCAGGCCAGCATCTCCAGCGCCCGCGCGCCGCGCACGCGCTCACGGGGGTAGGCGCTGAGGAAGCCGAGGCTGGTAAGCATGCCCGCGGCGGGGATGCCCTTCATGGCCGTGGACTGCGTGCGCGGGTCGTACCGGTAGTCCCGCTCCTCCAGGAAGAAGGGGTTGCGGGCCGGCACGGAGTACTCGCGCCAGGCCGTGGGGTCGCCCTGGCGGTGGTCGGGGTCGACCGGTGCGCTGGCGAAGCGCGACGGTCTCCACCAGGAGTCGTCCTCCAGCAGGTACGTCAACTCGCCGGCGAGGCCCTGCATGACGTAGGCGGCCTGCAGGCGCGTGGGGCCCACGGAGTAGTTGCCGAGGATGAGGTCCGTCATCGGCCGGTCGTGCCAGCCGAGGTGCGCGAACAGTCGGGCGGGCTCCTCGGCGACGAGTCGCCGCTGCCCTTGTGGACTGTGAAGCCCGTAGTCCTCCCAGCCCGGATAGCTCCCCGTGTCGGCGTGGCAGCGCGCGGCGGCGGGCCCGCAGCCACAGTTCGCGACGGGGCCCGCGGTGGCGCAGTTCACCGTCACCGGGAATCCGCTCGCGTCGTAGCTCTGCCCCGTGGGCGACACGCTCGCCGCGAAGCCCACCAGCCTCGTCGTGGCGCCCGGGGCCCACCACGCTTCAAGGGAGCGCTCCTCCGCGGGCGTGCCATCCGGCTTCAGGCCCTGACAGGCATCCTTGTCGTCGCGGAAGTACTTCCACGCTCCCGCCTTCGGCGTGCCCTCGGGGCACCGGACGATGGAGCGCTGCTGCTGCAGGCCATACTCCGGCGGATCCGCCGTTGGCCCCACGGGCGGGATGTTGAACCAGTCGCGCGCCGTCTCGAACAGCGTCCGGTAGAAGGTGGGCTCCTGGATCGTCCGGTCCACGAAGGCGGAGACGTAGGCGCGCTGCGCCGCCTCGCTCCCGGCGGCCTCCAGCGCGGCGTACTCCTCATCCGTCGGAGGCTCGCCTCTCAGCGCCAGCGCGCTGCGCCGCAGCAGGCGGCTGGGGATGAGCACGTCTGCCGGCACGCCCGCGTCGGAGCCATCCGCGGGCGGGGGCTCGACGCAGCCGGCATCCCCGCCATTCGGAGTGTGTCCCGCGGGCCCGATGTTGCCGGAGCAGCCCAGGCAGAAAAGGAAGGGGAGGAGCCACAGCAGCGCGCACGCGTCTCGCGCGGTGGCCAGCCCTGGGGGAGGGAGCTTTCGATGAGGCATGCGCAGCCCGTTGGCAAGCCATATGCCATGGGCCATTCACGCTAACGCTCGGAGTGTGCAGGAGGCGGTTTCCAAGCTCCTGCGCCGTGGCGGAGCGGGGAGTGTCCACCACAGCTTGAGGTCCGCGCGCTACACCGTTTCCGGCGTTCGATCACACCAGTACCCGGGTGTTGTTTGTTTCACCGGAGGTCACTGACGCGGCTCCGCGTTCCCGGCTTACATCTCTTTGGCCCTGTCCTCGCCGGTTGAAGCATCTCCCCTATGTACATCCTCGACGAATCACTCTGGCCCCTGGTCATCGTCCAGCGCAGCGACACCACGACGGACCAGGAGATGGCGAGCATCCTTCAAAGCCTGACCCGGCTCATCAAGCGACGCGAGCCCTATGTCCTGGTGATTGATTTCTCCCGCTCCCGTCCGCTGACACATTCACAGCGGATGATGCTGGCGGATCATCAGACCGAGGTCGCCGACCTGGCTCGCGAGTACTGCAAGGGATTCTTCGTGGTGGTCAACTCGACCACCGCCAGGCTCGCGAGGGCCGTCACCAGCTTCGTCCGGCCCGCCGCGGATCAACATGAAGAGGTCGCGTCGCTGGCCGAGGCGCTGGAGCGCGCCGCGGTCCGGTTCGAGCAGGCCGGTGTCCCGGTGGGCGCGATGATTGCTCGCACCCAGGCGCGACGGTAGCGGCCCGGCCCGAGGCCCTGGCTACAGCACCTCTTCGTAGGCGCTCTTCCAGCTGTAGCTCCCGGGCTGCTTGCCCGTGATGGAGGTGTTCTCCGGGTCGATGTAGATGGTCATCACGCTGCCATCGAGCGAGACCTTGGTGCCCTCCGTCGACAGGCGGCAGACCGTCTTCTTCACGGTCTCCTTCACCGCCGCCTTGCCATCCGCGGTGCCGCAGACCTCCACCAGGGTGCCCACGGCCATCTGGCAGGCGCTCTGGGTCCGGTCCTTCATCGGGTCGAAGGCGGGGTAGGTGGACCGGTCGTAGCTGCTCTTCACCGACGACCCGCAGGCCTTGTTGACCGCGTCCTCCTTCTTCTTCAGCTCCGCGTCGTACGTGGCCCAGCCGTTCTTCTGGGCCACCGTGAGCCGGGCGGGCTTCGAGGAGGACTCGTCGGCGATGGCGAGCGAGGCAAGGAGGCAGAGGCACAGGGTCGGAACGCGGAACATGAAGGCTCCTGGTGGAAACGGGCCGCGCGGGTGCGGACCGCTGTTTCCCCAGGGAAGGACCCTTCGGAATTCTTTTGCATTCTTTTTCGCGAATGCCGCGCCCGGGCCCGCTCAGCGCCGGAAGAGGGGCTGGAACAGCGTGGACTCGCGCAGGGAGGCCGCCAGCGCGGCGATGTCGTCCGACTGGCCTTCCACCTCCGCGTCGTCGAAGGACTCCTTCAGGCGGGCCATCACCTCCGCGTGGCCACGGGAGTGGAGCAGCTCGCGGAAGACGATGAGGGCGGACTCGTCCAGCGGCACCCCCAGTGAGTCTCGCGCGCGGCCCCCGGCTTCCACCGGCTGCGTCAGCGCGGTGACCCACTTCATGATCAGCTCCACCGGGTCCCGGTCCGGGAAGCGCTGACGCACCAGTTGCTGGATGTGCTCGCCGCGCTCGACGTTCAAGAGCAGCGCGAGGAAGTAGCGGTGCTCCGGGTCCTTCACCTGTCCCCGCCGGTCGATGAGCAGCGCCTGGCGCATGTACTCCTTGAACACCGGGCGCAGCTCCTCCGCCAGCCCGCCATGCGCGCGCACCGCCACGTCCCAGTACGGGTCCAGCGCCTCCAGCTTCTTGTGCAACTGGAGCAGCCGCTCGAAGACGAGGAAGCACGTCAGGATGTCCGAGCGCTCGATGAGGCCGGAGATGAGCCGCGTGCGCTCCGGGGGCTTCAGCTCCGCCAGCAGCGACAGGGACTGGAGCACCTTGCTGGTGTGCGCGTCCTCGACGCCCGGGTAGTAGGCCAGGTGGGGCTTCTTGTACGAGTACTGGTAGCCCCCTTCCGGCGAGTGCAGCGTGCGCACCACGCACGTCACCGATGGCCGCTCCAGGTGGAACAGGGAGTGGATGTACCGGTCTCCCCCAAGGATGCGCTGGATGTCGCCCTTGAAGAGCCCCGTCACCGACAACAGCTCCATGTCGCCGAACGCGACGCGGCTGTTCACCTTGTTCCGCTCGTGCCAGCGGTAGTGCCCGTGGATGCTGCTGCCCTGGAGCACCTGGAAGGCGCCACAGAAGCCGTGCTGGTGGATGTCGGTGGTGCCGTCCACCCAGTAGTACAGGTCGATGAGCAGGCGGGAGTCGGAGAACACCGTCAGCGCGGGCTGGCCAAAGCCCGGCCGCGTGGTGAGCTGCTTCGGGAAGTCGCGCGTCCCGTAAAGCCACTCCAGCGGCTCCAGCGTCTGGAACGCCTGATGCGGGGCCAGCTCGCGCAGCACCTCGGCCGCGATGTCGGGGAAGGCCTCCTCGCTGTGCTGGGCTTTCAGCCACCGCTCCTGGAGGAGCCTTCCCATGTCCTGGAAGATGCGCATGCGATTCCCCGCTCACCGGTTGTCCACGTCGCATACGCAGCGAGGCGGCCACCCTGGCTCGATTCTTTTCAAGGGGGCCGTGCCACTGGCGCATCCGCGGAGCGTATAGGTTGACGTGCGCATGACGAACCTGACGACGATGCTGTGTGTCATTGGCGGCGGGCCCACCGCGGTGGCGGCCCTCTTCGAGGCCCGGGAGCGAGGCATCCCCGCCCTGGCCCTGGAGGCCGGCGCCACCCCCCTGGCCTCGCTGCAGGCCCACATCGAGGGCCTCGTCTACCTGTCGCCCGCCTCGCACTGGGAGGTGGGAGGGCTGCCATTGGACTGCCGCGACGCGTTGGAGTGCTCGCGCGAGGACGTGCTGCACTACTACGCACGCGTCATCCAGCTGGGGCGCCTGGACATCCGCTGCCGCCACCGCTGCGTGGACCTGCGCCCGGACGCGGACGGCGTCACGGTGGTGGTGGAGACGCCCGAGGGCCTTTGCGAAGTGCGCGCCGAGCAGGTGCTCGTCACCGCCTGGTATGAGCGGCGGCCCCTGCCTCCGGACGCGGTGGAGCCCGGCTCGCGCGTGGAGGTGCGGGAGGGGCTGCGCTCCGCGGCGGAGGTGGCCGGCCGGCGCGTGGCGGTGCTGGGCGGCGGCATCTCCGGCTTCGAGCAGGCCGGCACGCTGATGATGGCGGGCCAGCCGGTGACGCTGCTGATGCGCGGCGAGGCGCGGGGCCTTCACCGGCTGCCGCACTTCGAGCGGTTGATGGAGGCCACGGGCTCGCGGCTGGTGCCAAACGTCCGCGCGGTGCACGTGATCCACGACGGCGTCACGTACCAGGAGGACGGCGAGACGCGTCACCTGCCGTGCGACGTGCTGGTGGCCGCGTGCGGCGCGCGCCTGTCCCCGCACGTGCTGGAGCTGCTCACGCGCGCGCGGGTGCTGACGCACGAGGAGGCGCGCAGGCTGAGCGGGTCCGTCAGCCTGGAGGAGGCGAAGCAGGCGCACCCGGCGGGGACCGCGGCGGATCAGGAGCGCCTGGCCGTGGAGTCGCGACCGGACCTGTGGCCGCTCGTCTTCGAGGGACGCCGCCGCGTGCGTCTGGCCGGGGGGCCGCTGCACGTGGGCGCCTCCAACGCGGGGGTGATGGTGTCCATCGCCACCGCCGTGTTCGCGGTGCGCGCGATGGCGGGCGCGCCGGTGCCCGCGGGCATGGCGCCGCCGCTGGCGCGGGCCCTGCTCAACCTGGAGCCCCTCCTCCAGGTGCTGCGCGCGGACGTGCCGCCCGAGCGCGTGGAGTCGTTGCGTCCGCTGGCGGTGGGGTCCTGGAGCCGCGCGTGGGTGCACCCGCACCTGCTGGAGAGCCCCACCGCGCGGAGTCTGGAGCGCGCCACCGGTGTGGATCCGACCCGCTTCCTGCTGCCCATCGGGCGCGGCGCCAGCGACATGGAGCGGGAGCTGCTCGGGCTCGCGGACGGCACCGCGAGCATCGGGGAGATCGCGGACGCCAACGAGATGCACACCCGCGAGGAGCGCGCGAAGCTCGTTGCCCTCTTCCGCAAGCTGTGGACGCGCAATGCGCTCACGTGGCTGCCCCCGCGGGACGCGGCGCATTGAGAAGGGATCAAAAGCAGACGACGACCAGAAATTCAGGACGCCTTCGTATTTCGTTTCGACCGTGCAATTTCGTACGGCCTGACCCCCGAGGAACGAAACATGAAGAAGCCCTCCAAGAAGCTGACGCTGTCGAAGGACACCCTCCGCGCGCTGAACGAGACCGAGCTGAAGCAGGTTGCCGGTGGCATCCCGCCCTCCGTCTACGACTGCGACGGCACGGACCCGACGGAGGCCACCGTTTGCTACACGAACGCGGCCTGCCAGACGCAGGAGTACTTCACCTGCTGCTACTGATGTGCTGCGCGCCGTGCGCTCGGAGGTGAGGTCCGCCTCCGGCGCAGGGTGAGCCATTGCCCCGGGCCGGCGAGCATCGGCCCGGGGTTCTTCCCGCATGCGGTTCGAGAGGTCCGTCGCGATGTCCCAGCCCCGCCGCGCTCCCGCCCCATCCCAGATGGAACCGGCGGACTTCTTCGTGCTGCGCACGCCGCTGCTGCCCTTCGACGCAGTGGAGCAGTGGAGTGCACAGCTCACCGCGCCGCACGAACCGCAATCCCTCTCAAAGGCGCTGGACGCGGACCGGACGCTGTTGCGCACGCGGCTGCGCGCGTACGTGGAGCGGCCGGAGGTGCGCGAGGCCCTCTTCGTCGCGTCGCCCTCGCTGGAGGAGGGGCTGCCGCTCTGGCTCCAGGCGCCTGACAGCGAGTATGGCCTCAAGGTGGAGCGGGCCCTGGTGCGCTACTTCCTGCGCATGGCGGGGCGCTGCACGCCCTTCGGCCTCTTCGCGTCGTGCTCCGTGGGGCACCTGGGAGCGCGCACGCACCTGGAGGTGGCGGACGCGCGCGGGTGCCAGCGCGACACCCGTCTGGACATGGACTACCTCACGCGGCTGGTAGGGGCGCTGGTGCGCCACCCGGCCCTGCGTGACGTGCTCCGCTACCGCCCCAATGGCAGCCTGTATCGCGCGGCCGGGCGGCTTCGCTACGTGGAGACGCGGCACGTGGGCGCGGTGCGCCGGCACCACCTGTCCTCGGTGCGGCCGGATGCGTACCTGAACGCGGTCCTGGAGCATGCACGCGAAGGGGCACGACCGGACCAGTTGGTGCGGACGCTGGTGGCGCTGGACGCGGAGGTGGATGCGCAGGAGGCCGCTGAATACGTGCGGTCCCTCGTGGACAACGACCTGCTGGTGCCGGAGCTGGCCGTGCCCGTCACCGGGCCGGAGCCGCTCCCGTACCTGGTGGAGCGGCTGCGCGTGCTGGCGCAGGACGCGGGCCCCGCCGAGGCCGCGCGGGTGGCGCTGGAGGCGGCCACGTGCCTGGATGACGTCGGAGGACAGCTCGCGAGGCTGGACGCGGAGGGCCCCGGCCGGTCGAAGGAGGCCTACCTCGCCATCGCCACGCGGCTGGAGGCGCTCCCCGTGAAGGTGGAGCTCCCGCGCCTCTTCCAGGTGGACCTCTACCGTCCGGCGCCCGGAGCCACGCTGGGCCCGGAGGTGCTGGCGGAGGTGACGCGCGCGGTGGAGCTCGTGCGGCGCATGGGGCCTCCAGCGGGCCGCTCGGCGCTGAGCGCCTTCTGCGAGGCCTTCACCCGCCGCTACGAGGGCCGCGAGGTGCCGCTGCTGGAGGCGCTCGACGAGGAGTCCGGCGTGGGCTTCCAGGTGTCCAACGCGCCCGCCGCGGATGGGGCGCCGCTGCTGCGCGGGCTGGCCTTCCCCGCGTCGACGGAAGGCGGAGGGACGTTCGGCGCGCGCGAACTGCACCTGATGCGCAGGCTGACCGCGAGTCCTGGGGCTCGCGTGCTGACGCTGGGCGAGGAGGACCTGAAGGCGCTGTCCTCGGAGAAGGCCGCGCCTGCGCCGGATGCCCTCTCCGTGGGCTTCAGCGTGATGGCCGCCTCGGACGAGGCCTTGGCGCGCGGGGACTTCTCGCTGGTGCTGCGCGGCGCGGGCGGGCCCTCCGGCGCCAACACCCTGGGCCGCTTCTGTCATGGGGACGAGGCGCTGCGCGAAGCGGTGGAGCGGCACCTGCGCGCCGAGGAGGCGCTTCGCCCGGACGCCGTCTTCGCGGAGGTGGTGCACCTGCCGGAGGGACGCATCGGCAACGTGCTGCTGCGGCCCCAACTGCGCGGGCACGAGATTCCCTTCCTGGGGGCCTCCGGTGCGCCCGGGGCCGGGCAGATTCCGGTGGAGGACCTGCGCGTGTCGGTGGTGGAGGGGCGCGTGGTGCTGCGCTCGAAGCGGCTGGGCCGCGAGGTGCTGCCGCGGCTCACCACCGCGCACAACTTCTCCCGGGGGCTGGGCGTCTACCGCTTCCTGTGCATGCTCCAGCACGAGGGGCGCGCGGTGGGCCTGTCGTGGAGCTGGGGCGCGCTGGAGGGCCTGGACTTCCTGCCACGGGTGACGTCCGGCCGGGTGGTGCTGGCATTGGCGAGGTGGCGGCTGGGGCCGGACGTGCTCAAGCCGCTGGGCGCGGCGCGCGGCGAGGAGTGCTTCCGGGCCGTGCAGCAGCTTCGCGAGCGGCTGGGCCTGCCGCGCCACGTGGCGCTGGTGAATGGCGACAACGTGCTGCCGCTGGACCTGGACAGCGTCCTGTGTGTGGAGACGCTCGCGTCCCTGGTGAAGGACAGCGGCCGCGCCGTGCTGCGCGAGCAGCTCGTCGGGCCGGACGCGCTGTGCGCCTACGGCCCGGAGGGGCGCTTCGTCCACGAGCTGTTCCTCCCCATGGTGCGGCGTCAGGAGCCCACGGCCTCCACGTTGGCCCCGCGCTCGATTCCCGCCGCCGGTGCGCCCCGGCACTTCGCGCCCGGCTCGGAGTGGCTCTACGCGAAGCTGTACGCGGGCACCGCCGGCGCGGACGACGTGCTGTGCGACGCGGTGGCGCCGCTGATGGAGCGGCTGGTTCGCGAGGGCGTGGTGGACCGCTGGTTCTTCATCCGCTTCGAGGACCCGGACTGGCACGTGCGTCTGCGGCTGCATGGAGATCCGGCCCGCCTGCACCGCGACGCCTTGCCCGCGCTGTCCGCCGCGGTGGCGCCGCTGGCGCGGGACGGCGTGGTGTGGAAGGTGCAGCTCGACACGTACGAGCGCGAGCTGGAGCGCTACGGCGGCCCCGAGGGCATGACCCTGGCCGAGGAGCTGTTCCACGCGGACAGCGAGGCGGTGCTGAAGCTGATGGCGCTGCTGGACGGCGACGCGGGCGCCGAGGCCCGGTGGCAGCTCACCCTGCGCGGCCTGGACCTGCTGCTGGACGACCTGGGCCTGGACCCGCGCGCGAAGCTGACGGTGGCCGAGCGCTCCCGCGACTACTTCGGGCGGGAGTTCCACATGGACACGGCCTTCACGCACCAGCTCGGGGCCCGCTACCGCCAGGCCCGCGCGGGGCTGGAGGCGGCGTGGACTCCGGACGCGGAGGCGAACCCGTTGCTCGTCGAGGGGCTCGCCGTGCTGCATGAGCGCTCGGAGCGGCTGGTCCCCGTGCGGCGGCGCCTGGAGGCGGCTTCGCGCGAGGGCCGGCTCGGTGTGTCCCTGATGGCCCTGGCGGGCACCCTCCTGCACATGCACGCCAACCGGATGCTGCGCTCGGCGGCGCGCGCGCAGGAGCTGGTGCTCTACGACTTCCTCGCCCGGACGTACCAGTCCCAGCTCGCGCGCGCCCGCGCCAAGGAGCAGCGCTCATGATGGCCCATTCCGCCCGTTCTTCTCAGGAGGCGCCCCGGGGGTGGCCGCTGCTCTCCGGCTCGCTGGCGGATCAGGCCGCGGAGACGGTGCGTGCCATCACCACCGAGCTGCACAAGCCCTTCACCCACAAGGGCGCGCGCATGGCGGAGCGGCTGGCCAGCCAGGCCCTGCTGCACGGCTACCTGGCGCGCGTGTGGCCCGGAGGGGAGGACCCGGAGCACGCCTCGCGCTTCCTGGACGGGGCGCTGGAGGAGGCGGGACGCCAGTGGATGCGCCCGGCGCTGCATGGCGGCTTCGTCCAGGTCGCGTGGGTGACGCACCACCTGGGCGCGCACCTGCTGCCGGATGCGCTGGGCACGGAGGACGACCCGCTGGAGGACGTGGAGGCGGCGCTGGAGGCGGCCCTGGGCGTCGAGTCCTGGGGGCAGCACTATGACCTCATCGCCGGGCTGGTGGGGCTGGGGGTCTTCGCGCTGGAGCGGCTGCCGGGAGCGCGGGCGCGCCGGTGCCTGGAGCGCGTCGTCCACCACCTGCTGGCCATGTCGGAGCTGGGGCCGCAGGGACGGGCGTGGCGGACCCCCGCGGAGCTCATCCCCACGTCCACCCGCAAGAAGCAGCAGGACGGCGGCTACAACCTGGGCGTGGCCCACGGCAATCCGGGCGTGGTGGGCCTGCTGGCGGCCGCGTGGGCGCATGGCATCGACCGGGCTCGGGTGGGTCCCGCGCTGGAGGAGGCGGTGCGATGGTTGCTCGCGCAGCGGCAGCCCGCGAGCTCGCTGTCCGCCTTCGCCTACTACGCGGACGACGAGGTGCGGCGCTCCCAGGTGTCGCGAGGGGCGTGGTGCTACGGGGATCCGGGCGTGGCCGCGACGCTGCTGATGGCCGCGCGGGCGGTGGGCAACGCGGAGTGGGAGCAGGTGGCGGTGGAGACGGGCCTGCGCGCGGTGCGCCGGCCCGAGGAGACGCGCGACGTGATGGACGGCGGGCTGTGCCACGGCGAGGCGGGGCTCGCGCACCTGTTCCACCGCATGTACCGGATGACGGGGGAAGAGGCCTTCGGCCGCGAGGCGCGCGAGTGCTTCGCGCGGCTCCTGGCGCGGCGCGTGCCGGGGGAGGGCGTCGGTGGCTACTCGGTGTGGTTCCCTCGCGAGGTCTACCCGGATCGGGTGGAGGACAACGCCAGCTTCCTGACGGGCTCGGTGGGCATCGCGCTCGCGTTGCTGGCGGCCATCAGCGACGAGGAGCCCGCGTGGGACCGGATGCTGCTCGCCTCGTTCCGCCCGCCGCTGGAGTCGTGGCATGGCCGCTGACGGAGGCAGCACGCCCTTCCGGCGCGAGGCCCTGGAGCGCCACGCGCGAGGGGCCGTCGCGGAGCGGGTGAAGCTGGAGCATCCGGGTTGGGTGCGCTGGCTGCCATTGCCGCTGGGGCTCGCGCTCGCGGGCCTGGGGCTCTTCGCGGCGCGCGTGCCGGTGGCCCACGTGGTGAGCGTCCCAGGGGTGGTGGCTTTGTCCCAGGGCGCGCCCATGCGTCCGTCGCTGGACGCGCGGCCCGCGAGTGAAGCGCGGACACGGCTGTTCTTCACCGTGCCCGCTGTGCACCAGGGCGCGCTGCGTCCGGGGACGCGTGTGCGCGCGAGGACGCCGCAGGGCATGCGCGACTACGAGGTGGAGTGGGTGGACACGGGGAGTCGCGAGCCAGCGTCGTTTCACGCGGGGCTCGGAAGGCTTGTGACGGGTGTGCTCGTCCGGGCCCGTGACGTCGCGTCGTCGAGCGGCGATGCGCCGGGCACTCCGGGCACGGTCGAAGTTCAGGTGGGCACGGAGTCGCTGCTGGCCGCGCTGTGGGCGCAGGCGCGCGGCGGGCGGAGGTGAGGCATGGGCCGGTGGCGTGAGCTGAGACGGCGGTGGCGCCGGGTGCCGTTCCTCCAGCAGTTCACCGCGGCGGACTGCGGCCCCACGTGCCTGGCCATGGTGCTGGCGTACCACGGCGCCCCGGCGCGTCCGGCGGAGGTGCGCGGCGCGGTAGGAGCGGGGCGCGGAGGAGCGCACGCGCTGGCACTGGTGGATGCGGCGCGGCGCTTCGGCCTGGACGCGCGAGGGGTCAGCCTGGGCATCGATGAAGTGCCCGTGCTGGAGCGCGGCACCATCCTCCACTGGGAGTTCAACCACTACGTCGTCTTCGACGGACTGTGGCGGGGTGGGGTGGACGTGGTGGACCCCGCCCTGGGACGGCGGCGGCTGTCCTGGGGCGAGTTCCGCGACGCCTTCACCGGCGTGGCGCTGTTGTTCGAGCCCACCCCCGCGCTCAAGGGCAGCCACACGCGGCCGGCCCTGGTGCGCCGCCTGCCAGCGCTGCTGCGCGGCCACGCGGACAACTGGGCGCGCATCTTCGCGGTGTCGCTGGTGTTGCAAGCCCTGTCCCTGGTGCTGCCCTTCCTCACGGGCATGGCCGTGGACCGGGTGGTGCCGCGTCAGGACGCAAGCCTGCTGGCGGCGCTGGGCGTGGGCGTGGGGCTGGTGCTGGTGTGCCACGTCCTGGCCACGTCGCTGCGCTCGGCCCTGCTGGTGCGGCTGCGCGTGGAGCTGGACGTGGGCATGGCGGGCGAGCTGGTGCGGCACCTCGTGTCGCTGCCCTATGCCTTCCTCCAGCAACGCTCGTCGGGCGACCTGATGATGCGCATCAACAGCCTGGCCATGATCCGCGAAGCCCTGGGCGCGGCCACGCTGGCGGTGATGCTGGACGGGCTGCTCATCTTCTCCTCGGTGGGGATGCTGGCGGGCCTGAGCCGGCCGCTGCTCCTGGTGGTGGCGGGCGTGGCGGCGGCGCAGGTGCTGGTGCTCCTCCTGACGCGGCGGCGGCGCGAGGAGTTGCTCGCCAGCGAGATGCACGCGCAGGCGAAGTCCCAGGACTTCACGGTGGAGATGCTGTCCGGCCTGGAGGTACTGAAGTCCTCGGGCGCGCAGGGCCAGGCCGTGGGCCATTGGGGGGAGCTGTACACGCGGCAGCTCAATGCCTCCTCGCGCAAGCGCTACTACCAGGGCGTGGTGGACGCGCTGGCGGCGGGGCTCCAGGTGGGCGCGCCCTCGCTGCTGCTGGGCACGGGGCTTTGGCAGGTGCTGCGCGGCGAGCTGACGCTGGGGACGATGCTGACGGCCCAGGCGCTGGCGCTGGGCGCGCTGGCCCCCCTGGCCTCCCTGGTCGCGGTGGGCGGGCAGCTGCAGCTCGCGGGTGGCTACCTGGAGCGCATCGACGACCTGCTCGAAACACCCCCGGAACAGGACGCGCGCCAGGTGCGGCCCGCGCCGAAGCTGGCGGGCGGGATCACCGTGGAGGGCGTCCGCTTCCGCTACGGCGCGCTGGAGTCACCGTGCCTGCAGGACGTGTCGCTGAGGATCGCTCCGGGGCAGTGGGCGGCCATCGTCGGCCCCTCCGGCGGTGGCAAGTCCACGCTGGCGCGCGTGCTCCTGGGGCTGTACCGGCCGGAGGCAGGGCGCGTGCGCTTCGACGGGATGGACCTGACGGAGCTGGAGAGCGACTCGGTGCGCCGGCAGCTGGGCATCGTGGTGCAGGACACGCGGCTGTTCAACGCGTCGGTGCGCAGCAACATCGCCTTCGCGGATCCGTCCATCCCGCTGTCGGCCGTGGTGGACGCGGCGACGCGCGCGGGCATCCACGAGGACATCCTCGCGCTGCCGCTGGGCTACGACACGCCCCTGGGAGACCAGGGGGCCAGCCTGTCCGGCGGACAGCGACAGCGGCTGGCCCTGGCGCGCGCGTTGGTGCGCCAGCCCTCGGTGCTGCTGCTGGATGAGGCGACGAGCGCGCTGGACGCCGTCACCGAGCGGCGCGTGCAGCAGGCGCTGCAGTCCCTCTCATGCACCCGCGTCACCATCGCCCACCGGCTGAGCACCGTGGCCGGCGCGGACATCCTCTTCGTCATGGAGAAGGGCCGCATCGTGGAGCAGGGCACGCATGCGGAGCTGCTCGCGCGCGGCGGCGCCTACGCGCGGCTCGTGCAGGCCCAGCTGGAGATGCCCGCACGCCCCCAGGCCCGCGCGGGCTGACGTCACGCCCTCGAACCGCGATTCGCATAGAATCCAGGTGTTCCCAGCTTGACTCCGGGTGAAGCGGTCCGCTACTCAGGCCCGCTCACCGTGGCTCTTCGGCTGCGTCGTTCCAGAGGGAAAACACCATGAAGAAGCAGACACTCCTCGCGGGGTTGGCGGTTGCGACGTTGGGACTTGGCGGCACGGCGTGGGCCGGTCTGAAGCTCCCGGTTCCCGTGACCATCAGCACCGCGGCCCGGATGGCGTACGGCAGCCTTGGCTCCGCGCGTAACTCGACCGACAACAAGCAGTACATCGGCGTCACGACGCGAATCTACGTGGGCGGCGAGGACGTCAACGTCTACGCCGAGGACGCTCTGGGCAACTTCGCCACCTGCTACTCCACCAAGCCCAGCTTCGTCGCGGCGGCGCGCTCGCTGGCCAGCGACTCGTACGTGCTCTTCGCATGGAACACGGCCGGCGAGTGCACGGAGCTGACCGTCTACACCATGTCGTATTACGAGCCGAAGGCGCCGTAGCGTGGGAACACGCCCATGAGCACCACTCGACCGTGGCCCTTCCTGGGCGTCGCCATCCTCTCCGGAGCCATCGGCTTCGGCACCGCTGCCGTGTTGGGGCCCGGGGAGGGGAGTGCCGTGCGGTCCGACGCGCTGGCGCGGCAGGAGGCCCGGCTGGAGGAGGCCCTGCGAAAGCTGGAGGCCTGCCAGCCCACCTCGGACGGGCCGCCCCTGCGCGCGACCGTGGCCGTGGATACCTCCGGGCTGCGTGAGGAGATCCGTCAGATCCTCAAGGAGGAACTGCGCGCCGCCACCTCCGCGCCCACGCCCGCCGCGCCGGAGCCCAAGCTCCCGGAGCCGACCCCGGAGAGCATGGCCGCTTTCAGCCAGGGGAGCGCACTGGTGGAGAAGGCGGTGGCCACCGGGCGGTGGAGCGAGGCACAGCGCGCGGAGCTGCGCCCGCTGCTGTCCCAGCTCACCGCGGAGCAGCGGCAGGAGGTCATCCGCACGCTGGTCGTCAACATCAACAGCGGCAAGGTGAAGGTCGACGTCGTCGGCGCCCCGTTCTGAGAAGCCGCCGCGTGCCGACGTTCGTGTCTACCGGCGCAGACCGGCGAACAGGTTCCCGCTCTGCTGGATGCTGAGCCGCAGGTAGGTGGCGGCATCCGCGCAGGCGCCCCGTCCGGTCTCCAGCCGCAGCACGTTCCCGTCCAGGGTCAGGTCCCCCGTGGCCAGGCAGCCACCGATGTCGGTGCCCTTGAGCCAGTCGTCCATGTCCAGGGTCCCGCCGAAGGCGGCGGGATGATCCGCGAACTCCCTGGGCAGACCCATCGGGATGCCCTGGATTTCGAAGCGCATGGGCTCGTCCGACTGGAAGGCGAACTCCAGCATGCGGGGCTTCCCCAAGTACATGAAGCGCGCGCGAAGCTGGAAGCTGGGGTGCTCCGGTGTCCCCGGGTCCCACCGCGTGTCGATGGCGTCGTAGGCGACGCGGGGGATGAACACCTGTTCGCCCCTCACGGTCAGGGTCTTGTTCGTGCCCACCTCCACGGGGCCCGGGAGGTGAAGCGCGCCACGGGGGCCCTCCTCGGAGCCGGGGAGGTAGGGCGAGTCAGGGATGCCCGCCACGGCGTCCTCACAGGACACCGTTGGAGAGAGGACCTCTTCGGCGTCCTTGCAACGCAGCTCGGGCGGCAGGTCCATCCGCAGGTCCGCCAGCCTGTACGTCAGGCTCTCCACCTTGAAGAAGAGATGGTCGGCCGAGCGGAAGGCGTCCGGGGCCATTTCGACGCTGCTCGTGCCCATCACGAGCGTGTTCGAGTGGTAGCCGAAGTCGAGCAGGTAGACGTTGCTGTCGGAACCACCGCAAGCACAGAGGCCCAGGATGGCGGTGAGGCCGAAGGTGCGGCGCCAGGAGGGTGAAGGCATTGGGACGCGCAGTATGCCCGAGCGCGCGTCCAGGGGTATGGATCGGTCATGACCCTCAGGACCCCGTCCACCTTCCACGCACGCTCCCGCCTGGCCCACCTTTTTCGCGGCTGCGGCCTCGCCTCCGTGCTCGTGTTGACCGCTTGTGGTTCCGAGAAGCCTTCGCCGCCTGAGTGCTGCGAGAGCCCGCGCTGGGAGGCCGTCGAGCAGCATGGAGACGTTCCGCCCGCGCTCTGGGAGGCCAGTGCGTCGTTCTCCCTCACGAGCAGTGAGCCGGCCGTCGTCTACCGCTTCGGCGGCCAGAGCGGGAACTTCCCGGACGACTTCACCGTCAATGACTTCCATGCCTTCGACATCGCCACGGCCACCTGGACGAAGCTGACCTCACCAGTGCCCACGGCACGCGCGGAGGCCGTGATGATTCCGGGGCCTTGCGACGACTGCGTGAGCGTCGTGGGAGGGCGGGGCCGGTTCCGGACGGGCTCGGACCAGATGTTCCCCGAGATGTGGACCTACCATGTGCGGAGTCAGCAGTGGGAGCAGGCCTCCTCCGAGAAGCTGGGAGATCCGTTCGCCGTGCGCCGCTCCTCCGCCCTGGTGGTGGAGGTGCCCAGGGCGGGCCAGTCCGGCAAGAAGACCCGTTATGCGTTTGGCGGCGTGGGCAACACGCTTCCGCGCTTCGCCACGACGCCCACCGGTCTTCGCAACGATGTCGCCGTCCATGACGAGGACACGGGCTGGAGGCTCGTCACGACCACCGGTGAGAAGCCCGCGCCTCGCGCCTGGGCCGCGGGCGGGTACGATCCGGACAGCCATTCGTTGATTGTCTTTGGGGGCTACCGCCTGGGCGCGGATCAAGGCCCTGATACGCCGGCCGGCGAGCTCTTCGGTCCGACGAATTACGAGAACGACCTCTGGTCGCTGAACCTCGAAACGCTCGCGTGGACCCGGCTCCAGCCGGCGGGGCCCGTGCCTTCGCCGCGCGACAACGCGGTGTCGTTCTTCGACACCGTCCATGGCGGGCTGGTCGTCGTCGGGGGGCAGCGCTTCGACGGGCTCTCCAGCGACCTGTGGTTCTACTCGGTGAAGGACAACCGGTGGACCGAGGTGGCCATTGCCTCGGGTTCGCCCATCCCCCCGGCCCGCGTCGGAGGCATCTCCTTCGTGCGGGAGACGCCCACCGCCTATGAGCTGTATCTGAACGGTGGGGCCTCGTCCGACGGCGGCGCGAGCGAGTTCTTCGACGACCTCTGGAAGCTGACCTGGCTGAAGCGCTGAGCTCCAGCCAGGACATCTCCAGACTGTTGTGCGCAGAAAGGGAAGAGGGGCTCAAGAAGGGCTCACGCACCAGGCTACTTGCGGAATCGCATGGTGCGGTGCCATTGGACATGGATGGGCTCGAGTTTCCACCCGAGGGTGAGGGCTGAAGCGAACGTGCGCCGGAGGGGCTCCGCGAGTGCCTTGGAAAACACCACCTGCGTCCCTTCGAGGGTCCAAAACCCTCCGTCGAAGAGCCGATGGTGGTTGGGGCAGAGTGGCAGGGCGTTGCAGAGCGCGTCCACGCCATCGGCTTCGACGGCGCGCACGTGCGCGGCTTCGAGGATGTTAGCTTCCTCGTAGTTCAGCTCCGCGGGGCACACGGCACACCGGCCGCCACTGTGAGCGCGGACGACGGCGCGGAAGCGCGCATCGCGCTGCTTGCGGCGCACCGCCTCGAGGCGGCGCTCCTGCGTTTCGGCCGGCGGGTGAGTCAGGTAGCCCCGTTTCAGCAGGTGCTCGTCCCAGCGTCGTTCCAGCTCCGCGAGTGCCTCGGCTGGAATCTCAATGCCTCCACCGGGCGTATCCCAGTTCACCCGTCCGGTGGCACCCTCATAAAGCCCCTCCACGGGGAGCAGGTCCGTGGAGTAGGGGTCAAACAACTCCTCGAAGGTGAAGGGAACGTAGAGGGCCTCGCGCGCCGCTTCATCGCCCCAGTGGGGGCCAGGGCGGGGTTCGCCCGCGGACCAGCCCGCGCCGATGAGGCCTCGTGGAGGCGCTCCCTTGCGCATGAGGAAGAGGCGACTGCCCACGGGCATGCGGCGGCGCACGCCCGTACTCCAGTCCTCGGTGACGGTCTCTCCGGCACGTACGGCTGCCGCCTGTGTGGCGCCATGCACCCAGGGCCAGCGCTCCGGATTCCAGATAAGGAGGTACGCGGACGGACTCGCCGGCGCGAGGGGCAGCTCCGCGTTGACGGGCGTCGTGTAGCTCGGCGAGGGGATGCTCCGCGCGAGCGTTTGCTGCAGGTGCCTGATGACACCGGGGGAATGGGAGCCTGTCCACCGGAAGCCCTCGTGACTGGCGGCGCGCACCGAAGCGAGGTGGACGAGACCGGGCAAGAGGAGAGGCGCGGCCGTCTCGATGCTTTCGGCGGACGTCACCGTGGAAGCCGCATAGGGCGTGCTGGCATAGGCGCCGGCCGGGTGCACCGTCATGCCGGGCAGCCCGCGCAGGCGCAGTGCCTCCGCCTCGTCCTCGTGGACGGTTACCCGGAGCGAGCCGTCGTGGTGGAGCACGACAACTTCGATGGGGCCGACGCTGAGGCGGACGGCGGCATCCGCTCCTCGGTTGAGTGTCACGCCCCAGGACCCGGAGTGGGCGGCATGGGCTGCCAGAATCCCTTCGGCGAGCAAATCGAGGGCAGCCCGCCGTGCCCTTGGAGAGGGCTGCGCAATGGCGATGATCTCGCGTGCCGCATCGGCGTCGTGTCGGTAGTCGAACGAAGTCATATGTCTCGATACGGTGAGGCGCCGCATTGACCGCCGCGATGCCCCCAGTGCATTCCAGTCTGCGGAGCCTGCGACGAGTGGTGGGACAGGCAAGCCTCCCAGATAGGCTTGCGGCAGTATCCTCCAAGCATGAACAGTGGGCAGCGGGTAGGGGAGGCCCCAGGCGCACTGGGTCGAGCGGGGGCGCTGCGAGAGATGCGGACCGAGCTGCTCCTTGGTCTGAAGGTGCGGCTCGTTCTTTTTCGAGTCCTGGGAACCATGGCGACTGCCGCTTCGGCTACCGGGTAACAGCTGCGCGGGTCTCCGGTGATTGATACGCATACCGCGCAGCTTCCAGGAGGACTTCGGATGTTCACCCATTGGTCGGGTCGACGTGTGCTTGGCGCAACGCTGCTGCTGTGGCTGTCGGGTTGCGACAAGGATGACGGCCCGCTCTGTGACCGGCTCGCGCCCCAGTTGCAGCACGCGCTCGAGGAGGCCACCTTGGACGCGGAGCTTGCTGGGGCCACGGCTTCGCTGCGGTTCCAGGACTGCACGTGGCGGGGCTCGGCGGGCGTTGCCAAGGTGGAGCCCGCCACCGATATGAAGGTCGAGGACCGGTTTCGCGTGGGCAGCGTCACCAAGAGCTTCATCGCCGTGGTGGCTCTGCAGCTCCAGGCCGAGGGGCGGCTGTCCCTGGACGCGCCTCTCGCCACCTGGGTGTCGGACTTCCCCCGTGCGGACCGCATCACCGTGCGGCAGCTCCTCAATCACACGAGCGGCGCCTTCAACTACACGGAGAGTCGGGACTTCTTCGCGGAGGCCGAGGCGCGCCCCGGCAAGACGTGGACGCCCGAGGAGCTCCTTGCCTACGGCGCCGCGAAGTCGCCCGTGTTCGAGCCAGGGGCCCGCTGGGAGTACTCCAACACCAACTACATCCTCCTCGGCCACATCCTCGAATCGGTGACGGGGACGCCGCTGGCGCAGCTGGTTCGCACGCGCATCCTCGAGCCCCTTGCGCTGGACAGCACGGGACTGGACGGCGCCGAGCCACTGCCGCCCGTCACCGCGCGGGGCTATTCGCGGGACCCGGGCGAGGGTGCCTGGAGGGACCTCACGGATTTCTTCCATCCGTCCGCGGCCGGCGCGGCCGGCGCCCTGACTTCAAGCGCCGACGACCTCAGCGCCTTCTATCAGGCCCTCTTCGAGCGCTCCCTGCTCGCCCCGGCGCAGCTCGCGGAGATGACCGACTGGGTGGCGACGCCCCTCCCCACGATGCCCGGATATGGCCTGGGCCTGGTCCAGGCCCTCACTCCCGTGGGGCCCGGCCAGGGCCATGACGGGCAGATCCCCGGGTTCTCCGCCCTGGCCCTCTACCTGCCCGAGCGCAAGGCCTCCATCGCGGTGCTGACCAACCGCGATGGGGCCGACGTGTCACGCATCACCGGGAAGCTGCTGGAGGTGCTCGCCCGGGAGTGAGGCGACAACCGCTGGATTACACCTACCGCGGGCCGCTCAGTACGTGCAGCGCAGGACCTGGCGGTAGGTGCCGCACTGGCTGAAGTCCGTCGTGCCCGTGGGCTGCGAGTGGTAGCAGGCCGAGACGACGGGGTCGCAGGGCGGGCTGGGCCAGACGTCGTAGGCGTCGCCGTCGGTGAGCGCGAACTCCGTCACGCGCGCCACCAGCCGGGCGGTCTTCTGCATCGTCGCGCCGTTGTCACCCCCCGCGCTGAACGCCAGCGGGACCGTGTGCGGGTCGATGGCCTCGTGCAGCTTCGTGTACGTCCAGTCGAGCTTGTAGTTGGGCCGGCCGTAGACGGACGGGACGCCGTCGGGCGCCGTGACGGTGAGCCAGTCCACGTAGCCGGAGACCGAGGCGCGGCCCCGGTAGAGCAGGTTGTCGTTGCCCTGGATGACGTAGCGGGGCGTGACGGCCTCGTCGATCCAGATGCCCGAGTCGCCGCGGAAGTCGTAGAAGCGCGGGGCCACCACGATGCGCGCGGTGTACGAGCGCGGCGTGCCCGTGTTCGTGGTCACCTTGACGAAGAGCGGCAGCCCGGAGAGCACCGTGTTGAGCTCGTGCCCTTCGTGCAGGACGATCTCGAACCGGCGCTCGCTGATGACGTTCGCGTCCCCGAAGGCGTCGTCCGGAACGAAGCTGAGGACGTCCGCGAGGTAGCGGTTCGCGGTGGCGCGGATGATGAGCGCGCGGACGCCGTCGCGCTGCTCGAAGGTGCCGAGCGTCTCGAAGCTCAGCTCGTTGTCGCCCACCGTGGCGTAGAGGCGGGTCGCCGTCTCCGCGGCGGTGCTGACCCCCAGCGCCTCCGGGGACTCGGATTCGATGGGGGTGTTGTCACAGGCCGCGAGTGCGGTGAAGCAGGTCAAGGCAAGGGCGCTAAGACGCATGGGGAGTCTCCAGGTGAGGGATTCCCTGTATCACACGCTCCTGACACACCCCCTGACTGCGATTGTGTCAGCCTTGTCACACGACACCTCGCGGCCAGGGGCGGCCCTCACCGCGCCTTCTTGTCGAGCGCCTGGAGTTCCTTCGCGCTGAGCTGCCGGTAGCCGGGCAGCTTCGTGAGGTCCACGTCGCGCTTGACGATGATGTGCTCCATCGTCCCGTACATGTCCTCCGCGATGTCCTCGGGGCGCACGCGGACCTCGACGATGACCCACTTCGTGGCGAGCGCATTGCCCTTGTCGAGCCCTGGCGCCTGCTTCGCGTACGTCAGCGCCGAGTCCGCGGAGCGGCTGAGCATCTGCCCGTTACCGGCCCCCGTGTAGGTCCCCTGGAACTTGCCGTTCTC
The DNA here is from genome assembly GCF_017302985.1 of Corallococcus macrosporus. Classification (NCBI taxonomy): domain Bacteria; kingdom Pseudomonadati; phylum Myxococcota; class Myxococcia; order Myxococcales; family Myxococcaceae; genus Corallococcus; species Corallococcus macrosporus. The sequence goes on along the minus strand of NZ_JAFIMU010000010.1, from coordinate 302,179 downwards.
GGGGATGCGGATGCCCCGGTAGTAGACGGCCTCCTTCGCCCCGTACTTCTCCTGGAAGAGCCGCTGGATCTCCTTCGGGTTCGTCACCGGCCCCGTGCCCGTGGCGCCATCCGCCGTGATGGAGGCCAGCTTCTTGAGCTCGTTGGACACGCTGAGGTCCGAGCTGTTCTTCCCCACGTGGAGCTCGAGGAACTTCACCAGGCCGTCGATGCGCTTCGGGTCCCTGGCGCCGGCGGCCCGCAGGAGCTCCTCGGGCTTCATGAAGAGCTCGCGGATCATGGGGTCCGTCAGCTTCTCCATCGCCTCGCGGACCCTCGGATCCGCACCGACGTCCGTCACCGCCTGCAGGTAGGTCGACCGGCGCGCGGCGGCGCTCGCCTTGGCGAAGTCGGGGCTCTTCGTCACCTTGTAGAGGTCGAACAGCGCGGTATCCAGGTCCTTGGCGGCCTTGGACGTCACCTGGGGGAGCGCCCCGGTCTCCGCCGCCACCACCCGCCGGATGAGCGTCTCACTCATGCCGGTCACGTCGCCGAGTTCCTTCGCCAGCTTCCCGGCATCCTTCACCGGGGCCATCCGGAAGGCCTTCACCGCCTGCAGGACGGAGCTGAGCGCGGCGGCGTCGAGGCCCGCGCCCGCCACGGTCAGCACCACGTCCGCCATGGACGGGTCGTCCTTCAGCATGCCCGCGCCGAACGCGGCGTCCTTCACCTGGTAGTCCTCCACGCTCCGGGAGATCTGAACCCCCGACACGGCGCCGGTCAGGATGGCGGTCACCACGGCGCCCCCGGGCAGCAGCGCGGCGGCCAGCCCCAGCGCGCCCAGGCCCACGTCGACCATCAACTTCTTGAACCGGGCGTTCGCGTCGGCGTCGTTGATGACCAGGTCCTGCACGGAGCCGGGCTGGATGCCCTGCACCTGCTTGGAGGCCTTCAGCAGCGCATCGAAGCCATAGACGAGACCCGGGTCCTTCTGGAGGTTGATGCGCGTGTCGCGGACGTCATCGCGGCGCGACGCGAGGTGTTCCTGGATGAGGGACTGCAGGGCCTCCGGGCGGGCCTGGACCAGGTCGCGCAGCTGGAGCTTGTCGTCCCGGAGGATGGGGTGGTCCTGGACGAGCCGGGCGGCCTCCGCGCGCGCCGCCTCCCGGAGTGAGTTCGCCTCGGCGCGGAGCTTCTCCGGGGGCTTGCCCTGCTGGAGCAGCCGCATCGTCGCCGGGCCGTCCGCGCCGAGCCCCTGGAGGGACGCGGTGCTCTCCAGGGCCACGGCACGGGCCTCGTATTCACGCGCCTTCGACAGCCGCTGGTAGAGGTCCTGGACGACGCCCGCGTCCTGGTACTTGTCCTGCAACCCGTGCAGGACGTGGTCCGTCCTGGCCATCAGGTCGTTGGCCACCGCGACCGTCTCCTTCTCGAAGGCGGTCTGGTAGTCGCGCAGCATGCCTTCGAAGGCCGGGATGCTCGGGATGCCGTGCCGCTGGAGCTCCTGGGTGAGGTTCCGCTCCATCACGTCGACGTCGTCCATGCGGCGCTTCTGGGCGGAGGAATTCTCCGTCGAGGCCGCCGTGAACAGCGCCGCCTTGTATTCCTTGAGCGCCACGTAGAGGGCGGCGGTTCCCTCGATCCGCTTCGACGCGCTGTCGAGCGCCTCCGCGCCCTTGAGCCGCTGCGCGCGGTCGGCCCGGTAGGACTCGACGGACGCGTCCACGACGGCCCAGTCGGAGCTCGTCCCGGTCGTCTTGGACAGGTAGTCCTCCAACTCGGAGGGGGACAGCTTCGCCAGCGACTCCGCCGCGCGGATGGCCGCCGTGTAGTCCTTGGGCGGCGGGGCGCCCTTCTGGAAGAGGGCCTCGCGCACGTGCGGGGGCAGCTTGTCGTAGAGGTCCTTCAGGAGCTCGGCGCCCTCCAGGTTCTTCAGGTAGGCCTTTTCCTGGGACGAAGCCTTGGTCGGGTCATATTCGCCATTGGCGCGCTCCTTGAACTCCCTGCGGGCCGCGTCCTTGATTCGCTTCTGATCCGCGGGAGGCAGCTTGGCGAGCGCGCCGTCCACGGACTTGTCGTCCTTCGCATCCAGGGGCTTGAGCGAAGTGTCGATGACGTTGATCTCGATGCGGGTCGCGCCCTTGGGGACCGCCTTCAGGTCGGGCTCCTTCACCCAGCGGACCTCGGGCGGCTGGGCCTCC
>NZ_JAFIMU010000008.1 GCF_017302985.1 Corallococcus macrosporus | reverse complement strand
AGACGCCCAAGCCGCGCTCGTCGCTGTCCGGCGTGGACTACCTGGAGGTGACGGACGAGCAGCGCCCCATCATCGTGGGCGAGCGCACCAACGTCATCGGCAGCAAGAAGTTCAAGGAGCTCATCGTCGCGGGTGCGTTCGACGACGCGTCGGAGATTGCGCGCGCCCAGGTGCGCCGCGCGGCGCAGGTCATCGACATCTGCCTGGCGAACCCGGACCGGGACGAGCTGGAGGACATGCGCCACTTCCTGGAGGTGGTGGTCAAGAAGGTGCGCGTGCCGCTGATGATCGACTCGACGGACGAGAAGGTCATCGCCATGGCGCTCACGTACTGCCAGGGCAAGGCCATCATCAACTCCGTCAACCTGGAGGACGGCGAGGAGCGCTTCGAGAAGGTCGTCCCCCTGGCGAAGGCGTTCGGCGCGGCGCTGGTGGTGGGCTGCATCGACGAAGTGGGCATGGCCGTCACGCGCGACCGCAAGCTCGCCGTGGCCGAGCGCAGCTACGAGCTGCTCACCCAGAAGTACGGCATGCGCCCGGAGGACCTGTACTTCGACCCGCTCGTGTTCCCCTGCGCCTCTGGCGACGCGCAGTACACCGGCAGCGGCGTGGAGACGATTGAAGGCGTGCGCCTGATCAAGCAGCGCTTCCCGCAGTGCCGCACGGTGCTGGGCATCAGCAACGTGTCCTTCGGCCTGCCCACCGCGGGCCGCGAGGTGCTCAACTCCGTGTTCCTGTACCACTGCGTGCAGGCGGGCCTGGACATGGCGCTCGTCAACTCGGAGAAGCTGGAGCGCTACCCGTCGCTACCGGAAGAGGAGCGCCGGCTGTCCGAGGACCTCCTCTACAACCGGGGCACGGACCCCGTGACGCCCTTCGCGGCGCACTTCCGCGAGCGCAAGCCCGCACGCGCGCAGGTGAGCAGCCTGCCGCTGAACGAGCGGCTCCAGCGCTACATCATCGAGGGCACGCGCGACGGACTGACGGCGGACCTGGACCTGGCGATGAAGGAGATGTCGCCGCTGGACATCATCAACGGGCCGCTGATGAAGGGCATGGACGAGGTGGGCCGCCTCTTCGGCGCCAACGAGCTCATCGTCGCGGAGGTGCTCCAGAGCGCGGAGTCCATGAAGGCGGCGGTGAGCCACCTGGAGCCGCACATGAGCCAGACCCAGACGGCGTCGCGCGGCAAGATCGTCCTCGCGACGGTGAAGGGGGACGTGCACGACATCGGCAAGAACCTGGTGGAGATCATCCTCGCCAACAACGGCTTCCAGGTGGTGAACCTGGGCATCAAGGTCCCGCCCGAGCAGTTGGTGCAGGCGGTGCGCGAACACCGCCCGGACATCCTGGGCCTGTCGGGCCTGCTGGTGAAGAGCGCGCACCAGATGGTGGCCACCGCGGAGGACCTGAAGCGCGCGGGCGTGGAGACGCCCATCCTGGTGGGCGGCGCCGCGCTCAGCCGCAACTTCGTGGACCGCAACATCGCCCCGGCCTACGGCGGCGGCACGGTGGCCTACGCGCAGGACGCGATGAACGGCCTGGAGCTGGCGAAGCAGATCGTGGAGCCGGGTGCGCACGCGAAGCTGCGGGACGACCTGGCCGCGCGCCGGCTGAAGCTGGCGCAGGAGGCGAAGGAGCGCCCCGCGCCCGCCGCCCCGGTGCGCCGCTCGCGCAGCACGGAGGTGCCGGTGCTGGACGCGGTGCCGCCCGCGCCGGACTTCGCGCGGCACGTGCTCACCAACACGCCGTTGGATCACATCTGGAAGTTCATCAACCCGGTGATGCTCTACGGCCGCCACCTGGGCCAGCGCACGTCGTCGCGCGCGCTGGGCACCCCGGCGGAAGCGGAGCTCGCGAAGACGGAAGAGGGCCGCAAGGCGCTGGCGCTGAAGGAGGCGGTGGAGGAGCTGAAGACGCTCTTGCGCGGCGGCGTGATGCAGGCGCGCTCGGTGTTCCAGTTCTTCAAGGCGGCCAGCGACGGCGACCGCGTGCTGCTCTTCGACGGCACGACGGGCGAGCAGGTGACGTCCTTCGACTTCCCCCGGCAGGACAAGGACAACGGCCTGTGCCTGGCGGACTACGTGAAGCCGCTGCACAACGGCAAGCCGGTGGACGCGCTGTCGCTGTTCGTCACCACCGCGGGCTCCGGCATCCGTGAGCTGGCGGACGGCTTCAAGGCGAAGGGCGAGTTCCTCAAGATGCACGCGGTGCAGGCCCTGGCGCTGGAGACGGCGGAGGGCTACGCGGAGCTCTTGCACACGCAGCTGCGCAGCATGTGGGGCTTCCCGGACCGGGCGGACATGACGATGCTGGAGCGCTTCCGCGCGGAGTACACCGGCAAGCGCTACTCGTTCGGCTACCCGGCGTGCCCCCGGCTGGAGGACCAGACGAAGCTCTTCGCCGCGCTCAAGCCGGAGGAGATCGGCGTGCAGCTCACCGACGGCTGCATGATGGAGCCCGAGGCGAGCGTGTCCGCCATCGTCTTCCACCACCCGAATGCGACGTATTTCTCGGTGACTTGATGCGTTGGGGGCCCGAAGCCCGGGCCCTGCCGCGCCGGACGGGTTAGATTGCCGCCATGCCTTCGCCCACCATCCGTCGCGCCGTCCAGCTCCTGCCCGCGTGTGCCACGACGGGCATCGGCAGCCTGCCGCACACCCAGGTGGAACTGGGTCTGCAAGCCGCGCTCGCCATGGACATCCCGTTCCTGCCGCAGCTGCCGGTGGGGCATCCGTCGGAGCTGATGATTCCGGCCGCGCTGGAGGGCCTGCCGGGCCTGCGCTTCGACGAGGACGGCGTCTGCACGGTGGACGTGGACGCGTGGAACAACGGGCGCGCGGCCTTCGAGGCGCGGCTGGAGGCGGCGCTCGCCTCCGGGGACCTGGAGTCCTTCGAGCCCACCGCGGACGCGTGCCGCGCGTGGAAGCCGTTCCTCTGGGAGGTGGAGCACCGCAAGCTCGCCTTCGCGAAGGCGCAGCTGTCCGGCCCCTTCACGGTGCGCTCCGTGGTGCGCACCGCCACGGGTGAGCCGGTGCTGGCGGTGCCGGGCCTGGACGCGGCGCTGTACCGGCTGGTGATGGTGCGCGCGCTGGCCATGGTGCGCGCCCTCAAGCGCACGGGCACCACGCCCCTGTTCTACCTGGACGAGCCCGGCCTCTACGCCTACGTGCGGCTCAACCCGCAGCACCTGCTGGCGCAGCAGGAGCTGCGGCTCCTGGTGGTGGCGCTGCAGCGCGAGGGCGCGCTCGTGGGCGTGCACTGCTGCGGCAACACGGACTGGGGCGTGCTGCTGGACGCGCAGGCGGACCTCGTCTCGCTGGACGTGCGGCTGTCGCTGGACGCGATGCTGGAGGAGACGGAGGCGCTGAAGCGCTTCCTCGACTCGGGCGCCACGCTGAGCCTGGGCGTCATCCCCACGGACCTGGCGTCCACGTATTCGGTGGAGGAGCTGGCGGACTCGGTGGAGGCGTCGTTGAAGGCCGCGCTGCCGGGGGACATCGGCTTCTCGCGCGCGCTGTCCACGGTGCTGCTGACGCCCGCGTGCGGCCTGGCGATGCGCTCGGTGGTGGACGCGGAGCGCATCCTGGAGGAGCTGAAGCAGGCCCAGCGCCGGCTGAAGCGGGCACTGGAGTCGGAGCGCCCGGCCCTCCAGGGACTGCCGCCCGCGCACTGACGCGCGGACGGCGGTGGTGGCGAGCGGCTACTGACGGCCGAGCCGCAGCTCGCGCTCGGCCTGGTGCCAGTCCTGCTCGGGGTTGCCGTGCGTGCCGCCGCGGGCCTGGAAGATTTCGTAGGCGCGGCGGGCAATCTGCTCCTGCGTGGGCGCCGCGGTCTTGTTCGTGGGCGCGCTCGCCGTGACCGCCGGCTTCTTGTCCTCGGTCCGCTCGGGAGCGGCCTTGGGCGCGGGGTTCGGTTGCGACTTCTGCGCGTTCTGACGAGCCATCGGGCTTCCTCCTGGAAAAGGCGGCCTGAAGCTTCGGACGCACCCCAGCAGCGCGGAAGAGACCCAAGGCGTACGGGGTTGCCGGAGCGACATCCCAGGTCGCGAAGTGTTGAGGGACCAACGGGCCATCCCGCTCGGAAAATCCACCAGCGGAAGGGGCCCGTACGCGCGGTCCGCCAGCACGGGGCCGCCAGACGCTTCAGCGGCCGGTTGCCCTCCTGCCGCCGCGACCCGGAGCCTTCTTCGCGGGCACGGCTTCGCCACCCATCACGCCATGCCCCAGCGCCGCGTCGAGCGCGCGCTGCATCGCGGTGCTCATGCCCAGCGCCTCCGCCTCTTGCGGCGTGCACCAGCGCAGCTCCTGGAACGCGGCGGACTTCGTGGGCCGCGTCGCGCCCGTCACGCGCAGCAGCCGCAGCGTGAGGTCGCGGTGGGTGAGCTGCCTTCGCACGCTGTCCAGCGTGCCCTCCAGCGTGAGCGGCGCGCCCAGCGTCGTGGACAGGCGCTCTGTCGCCTCGGCCTCCGGCGTGTCCTCCTCCACCTCCACGGCGGGCAGCTCCCACAGGCCGCCGAAGAGGCCCTTGTCCGCGCGGCGCGCGAAGAGCAGCGTGCCCGCGTGCGGCCACACGGCCAGCGCCAGGAACAGCTTGCGGGGCGCGGCGCGCACCTTGGCGGGAGGCAGCTCGTCCACGCGGCCCTTCTTGAACGCGATGCACCCGTCGCGCACGGGGCACAGCAGGCACAGCGGAGACTCCGGCCGGCACACCGTGGCGCCGTGCTCCATCAGCGCCTGGTTGAAGTCCCCGGGCCGCTCGCCCTTCACCAGCGCGGAGGCCAGTGCCCACAGCGTGGCCTCACGGTCGCGGTCCCCGGGCAGACCCTCCACCTCGAAGAGGCGTGACAGCACGCGCGCCACGTTGCCGTCCACGATGGGGGCCTCCTCGCCAAACGCGATGGAGGCCACGGCCCCGGCGGTGTAGCGCCCGAAGCCGGGCAGGGTGAGCAACTCCTCCGCGGTGGACGGGAGCTTCCCGCCGAAGCGCTCCACCACCTCCTGCGCCGCGCGGTGCAGGTTGCGCGCGCGCGAGTAGTAGCCCAGCCCCTTCCACCCGGAGAGCACGTCGTCCAGGGGCGCGGAGGCCAGGGCCTTCACCGTGGGAAAGCGCGCGAGGAAACGCTCCCAGTACGGGATGACCGTGGACACCTGCGTCTGCTGGAGCATGACCTCGCTGAGCCAGATGGCGTACGGATCGCGCGTGCGGCGCCAGGGCAGGTCGCGCTTGTTCCGATCGTACCAGGAGAGCAGCGGACCGTGCAGGGCAGTGTGACGCTCAGGGGAGACGGGGGCGGGGAGGGCCCTGGATTCGGTGCGCTTGCGTGGGCTCATGTGATTCTTCACGGGGGAGGCGCGGCACCATACCCGTACGGTCGGGCGCACCCGGCGTTTTTACCGACGGCAGGGGGCGGTTGTCCGGCCGCCCGTCCCTCTTCTGGCGAGGCGGGCGATCGTCTATAGGATGCCCCGCGTCCATGGCCCGTCCTCCCATCACCAACGACTTCTCCTGGTCCAAGAGCCGCCACGAGAAGTTCTCCGAGTGTCTCCGGGCCTACTACCTCTACTACTACCGCTCCTGGGGCGGCTGGGAGGCGGAGGCGGCCCGGGACGTGCGTGAGCTCTACGTCCTCAAGAAGCTGCACAACCGCTACACGTGGGCGGGCAGCATCGTGCACGAGGCCCTCAAGGATGTGCTGCTGGACTGGCGCGCCGGCCGGGACGTGGATCCCGCCAAGGTGGAGGCGCGCACGCACAAGCTGATGCAGGACGACTTCCGGCACTCGCGCTCCAAGGCGTACTGGACGACGAAGTACCGCAAGCCCTTCACCGGCCTCGCGGAGCACGAGTACGCGGAAGAGATTCCCAACGAGGCCTGGAAGCAGAACTTCGAAACGGTGCGCAACGCGCTCGCGTGGTTCTTCCAGTCGCGCTGGCCCGGCATCGCCAAGGGGCTCAAGCCCGCGCAGTGGCTGGAGGTGGACGCGGGCTTCGACTTCGCCCACTTCGTCCTGGACGGGGTGAAGACCTTCGCCATCCCGGACTTCGCCTACGTGGACGCGGAGGGCTCCGTCGTGGTGGTGGACTGGAAGACGGGCCGCTCGCGCGAGAGCTACGACGAGCAGGTGCTGGGCTACGCGCTCTACATCGCGCAGCGCTACCGCTACCCGCTGGAGAAGGTGCGCGCGTCGCTCGTGTACCTCAACGAGGGGCTGGAGCACGACGTGACGGTGGACCCGTCCGCCATGGACTCCTTCCGCCAGCACTTCGCCCGCAGCGTGGAGGGGATGCGCTCGCTGCTCAAGGACGTGGCCACCAACACGCCCAGGGACTCGGAGGCGTTCCCGCAGACAGGCAACCTGGACGCCTGTGCCCGCTGCGTGTTCCGCCGTCCGTGTGGCCGCGAGCCCGCGGTGGCGCAGGCCCGGCCCCGCGTCGCCTAGCGCGCCGAAGCGAGCCGGCGCACCACCACGCCCGCGGCGTTCATGCCGAAGGCGGAGGTGACGAAGGCCACGCTGCCGTCAATCTGCGTGCGGTGGTCGCAGGTGTGGAACTCGTTGTCCTGCGGGCAGACGCACAGGAAGCCGTCGGTCGCGTCGTCGTAGTTGAGCGGCACCGGCTGCCGGCGCGTTTCAATGGAGTACACGGCGGTGATGCCCGTGTGGCGCTCCGTCTCCACGCCGTACTTGCGCTTGAGCAGCTTGCGGATGTCCTTGGCGAAGGGGTCCATGTGCGTCTCGCTCAGGTCCTCCACGCGGATGGCCGTGGGGTCCAGGCGGCCCGCCGCGCCCATGGAGCTGACCACCGGCACGCCCAGCGTCACGCACCGGTGCAACAGGTGCAGCTTCGCCTTCACGTTGTCGATGGCGTCCACCACGAAGTCGTACTTCCCCGCGGGCAGCAGCGTCTCCGCCAGCTCCTCGCGGTAGAACTCGCGCAGCGCTTCCACCTTCGCCTGCGGGTTGATCTCCTGGCAGCGCTGCGCCATCAGCTCCGCCTTGGACTTGCCCACCGCCTTCACCGTCGCGTGCAGCTGGCGGTTGGTGTTGGTGACGCACACGTCGTCGTGGTCCACCAGCGTCAGCCGGCCCACGCCGCTGCGCACCAGGCCCTCCGCCGTGAAGCTGCCCACGCCGCCCAGGCCGAACACCACCACGTGCGCGTTGGCCAGCCGCTCCATGGCGTTGTCGCCCAAGAGGCGCGCCGTGCGGTCGAAGCGGCGCGACAGCTTGAAGGGCTTCGCCAGCGACGCTTCCGGCGCGATGACGTTCGAAGCGGCCGGGGAGGCGGGGGGCGCCTCGGTCTCGGCGGTGGGGGTGGGGGCGGGCTGCGGGTTCATGAAGGGCTCCTCTATCACGCGACGCTCGCCTACCGCGAAGGGGAGGGGAAAGCTTCCCGGAACAGGCGGCGGGCATTCTCGGTCGTCCGCTGGGCGAGCACCTCCACCGGCTCCCCCAGCACCTGCGCCATGCCCGCGAGGATGTGGGGCAGGTAGCCCGGCTCGGAGCGCTGCCCCCGGAAGGGCGTGGGCGCCTGGTCCGGCGAGTCCGTCTCCGCCACCAGCCGGTCCGCCGGAATCACGCGCAGGGCGTCCAGCGGCTTGCGCGCCTCCGCCCAGGTCACCGGGCCCGCGAAGGAGAAGTGGCAGCCCTTCTGGATGTAGAAGCGCGCCAGCTCCGCGCCGCCGCTGTAGCTGTGCATGAGGATGCCGGCTTCCGGCCAGGCCTCCGCTTTCAGGAGCTCCATCATCGCCGGGTGCAGCCGGTGGCAGTGCATCAGCACCGGCAGCCCGTGCTTGCGCGCCAGCGCCAGGTGCCCGCGCAGCACCGCCAGCTGCCGCTCCAGCGAGGCGCCCGGCAGCGTCGGACCGTCCAGTCCGCACTCGCCCACCGCGACGGCGCCGCCCTGGGCCAGCAGCGCGTCCAGCCGCTCCAGGTGCGCGCCGTCGTCCTCCGGCCGCAGGTCCGGCAGGAACTGCGGATGGATGCCCAGCCCCACCTGGATGCGCGCGTCCCGGCGGGGCAGCTCCAGCAGCGGCTCCCACGTCTGTGGCCCCACCGCCGGAATGAGGATGCCGTGCAGGCCCGCGGCCCAGGCGCGCGTGACAACGCTGTCGCGGTCCGGGTCGAAGCGCGAGGCGTCCAGATGGCAGTGCGTGTCGATCATTGAGCACCCTTCTTCCCAGAGCCGTTCAATCACTGACAAGCCCGGATGACAGGCCCTTCAAGGCGTCCCGTCATCCGTGAACGCGAAGCTATGACGCCCCCCCTGACTTTGGAGGCATGAGAATGACCAAGCGAGCGGTGTGGGGTGCGTTGTTCGGGGCGCTGACGATGCTGGCCACCGGCTGTGGCGACGAGTGCGTCGATCAGTTCGACTGCCGTGACAAGGGCACGCCTCCGGCGGGTCAGTCGTACGTCTGCAACGCCGACAACAAGTGCGAACTGCGCGCCATCCCCACCGAGCCGGAAGAGGACGCGGGCACCGGTGGTGAGACGGACGCCGGCAGCGACGCGGGCACCGGCGGTGGGACGGACGCCGGCACCGACGCGGGCACGGAGGCCGACGCCGGCACCGACGCGGGCACGGAGGTCGACGCCGGCACCGACGCGGGCATGAACGTCGCCAAGGGCGACGCGTGCACCGCGTCCTCGGACTGCATGGCGGGCCTGCGCTGCGAGGCCGCCACCTGCCAGTCGCTCCTCATCGCCGTGACGGGCAACGACGGCGGCACGCGCGCCCTGGTGACGGCCTACGACGTGCCGGGCATGACGTCGCTCAGCGCGGACGGCGGCCTCAGCGCCTACCCGCGCTTCGGCCCGGGCGGCACCCAGGTGGCCTTCGTGCAGGGAGACGTCACCGGCGCCGCGGGTGAGCTCGCGGTGCGCCCCGTGCCGCTCACGGCCGCCGAGCCCAACGTCCTGACGACGGGCGGCACCGCGCGCATCCGCTACATGGAGTGGGAGCCGGGCAACCTCATCGCCTGGGTGCGCGGCAGCACGGGCATCTCCACCATCGCGCCGACGGGCGGCACCATCACCTCGATCACCAACAGCGGCACCTTCCCGGACTGGGCGGCCAACGGCACGGACTACGCGTACAGCGCCGCGGGCACGGGCATCTACGTGTCCACGGGCGGCGCCGCGCCGGCCGTGCTCGCGGGCTCGCCCACGTCGGGTGAGCAGCCGCACTTCAACCGCGTCACCTCGCAGCTGCTCTTCCTGGCCAATCCCGAAGGCACCACCGTGAACTTCGGCACGGAGGCCACCCAGGTGCTCAAGCTGTACTCGCTGCCGGTGACGGGCGGCGGCGACCCGAAGCTGCTCGCGGGCACCTCGAGCCGGCCCGTGACGGGCGGCTCGGTGGATTCGTACATCGCGAACCCGAACTGGTCGCCGGACGGCAAGTGGGTGGCGTACGTGCGCGCGAACTACCTGCTCATCGGCAACGCCGCGGTGCTGTGCGGCAACACCGGCGCGGAGCTGTGCGGCACCGACCGCGGCAACGACATCTACGTGCAGCGCGTGGACGCCTCGGGCGCGAAGGATGGCGAGCCGGTGCTCTTCGCGGAGAACGCCACGCTGCCGTCGTTCTCCCCGGATGGCCGCCTCGTGGCCTACGTCCTGGGCGGTCAGCTCGTCGTGAGGGCCATCGACCCGGCCACGGGCCAGCCCGCCGCCACGGCCATCACCCACCCGAAGGACACGTACACGGTGCTGACGAGCGAGGGTGACGACTACCGCCCGCGCTGGCAGCCCCGGCAGTAACCGGCGTCCCAAGCCCCGGTCTCCGGGGCTTCCCGGCCCGTGTTTCCCGTTTCTCCGGGGAGCGCGGGCCGTCGTGTTTCAGGGTGCGAAGCGCGCGGCCCACCTGGCGCGAAGTGACGAACGCGGGCAGTCCAGGGTCCGGATGAACCCGCGCGGATCCGTTTCCGGGTCCAGCGGATCCAGGTTCCAGGACGAAGGGGAATGGGAGGAGACACTCCACCCGCGCTCACGTGAAACGCGGCACCTGGTGGAGGAGGGCTGACAGCCGTGTCGCGACGGCACCGGTGCCCGCGCGCTCCGTTTCCGGCAGCGCGGCCTGGGCTTCACGGGCCGGGACGCGGGCTGCTTCCTCAGCCCACGACGACGATGCGGCGGCCCAGCGCGCGGGTCATCTGCGGAGAGGTGACGAGCTCCAGCACGCCGCTCATCTCACCGCCCGCCGTGTCGAACGCCGCGGCGATGACCTCGCCCACGGTGAGCTGGGCCTTCTGGGCCGCCACCCGCGCGCGCTTCGCCGTGCGCCGCAGCGCGGGCATCACCCGCCGACCCTGCCGCCGCACCACCGTGCCACCCTTCGCCTTGCCTGCGGTCCGCTTCGCCATGGTTCCTCCCGCCACTTCGTGCCGCGCGGGTGAGTACCTCGTCGGTCTGACACCATGCAGGCGAGGTGCCAGGGCTCAGCCTCCCCGTCAGGTTCCTGATTCCAGGGGTTTTCCTTGCGGATAGCGGGTTTCCGTAGGGCAGGCAGGCGTTCCTTTTTTCAGCCCTTCAGGGTCGTTCCTCGTTCTGTCGAGTTTTTCGTTCAGTCAGTGGAGTGATTTCCACGCATCGTTCAATGGCGCGCATCTCGTTCAACGCCATGAAAAGAATGGGTGGGTCCTGTGTCACCCCCTGGCCACAGGGGCTGCGGCCCGGGGACCACGGTGCGGTTGGGACGCGGCGGGGATTCAGGGTAGAGGGCGGACGCCCATGCGAGTCCAGGTCCTCTTCCACGACAACTGTTTCGACGGCGCGGCCAGCGCCGCGGTCTTCACCCGCTTCTACCGGGAGCGCGTGCGCGCGGACGCGACGTTCAGCTACCGGGGGCTGGCGCACAAGCCGGGCGCGGAGGGCATCGACCCGGCGGTGTTCACCGGGGACGAGAACGTCATCGTCGACTTCCGCTACAGCCAGGACGCGCGGCTCACCTGGTGGTTCGACCATCACGCCTCCGCCTTCCAGCAGCCCGGCGACGAGCCCCACTTCCAGCGCGACACCAGCGGCCGGAAGTTCCACGACCCGCACCGCAAGAGCTGCACGCTGTACCTGGCGGACGTGGCGCGCGAGCGCTTCGGCTGGGACGCGTCCCCGCTGAAGGACCTGCTGCACTGGGCGGAGATCATCGACGGCGCGCAGTTCCCCAGCCCCCAGATGGCGGTGGCGCTGGAGGAGCCCGCGCTGCGCATCATGACGGTGCTGGAGGCGACGAAGGACGACACGCTCATCCCGGAGGTCATCCGGCGCATGCAGACGGACTCGCTGGCGGACATCGCCGCGTCGCCGCTCATCGCCGCCCCGCTGGAGCCGCTGCTCTTCCGGCACCAGCGCAACATCGACCTCGTGCGTGAGAAGGCCCGGTACGAGCACGGCGTCGTCCACTTCGACCTGGTGGACGAGGGCGTGGACAGCCTCAACAAGTTCATCGCGTACGCGCTCTACCCGGACGCGCGCTACACACTGTGGGTCGGAAGGGGCGCGTCGCGCGCGAAGGTGTCGCTGGGCTCCAACCCGTGGAAGCCCCAGACGCGCCAGCACGACCTGTCCGCCATCGCCGGCCGCTACGGCGGGGGCGGCCACCCGGTGGTGGCCGCGGTGAGCTTCAAGGCGGACCAGTCCGACAAGGCCCGCGCCGCGTACCACGAAATCCTCGCGGAGCTGTCCAGCGCGGGGTGAGCTTTAGCGGCTCACGGGCGGACGAAGAAATCGAAGCCCGCCTGCCGCAAGAGCCGCACCACGGACAGCATGGGCAGGCCCTGCACGTTGGTGCGGTCGCCCTCCAGCTTCTGGAGCAGCGCCTGGCCCCGGCCCTCCACGCGGTAGCTGCCCGCGCAGCCCTCCCACTCGCCGGTGTCCAGGTAGCGCTCCAGTTCCTCCGGCGGGACGGGGAAGAACGTGAGGCGCGTGTCCTCCACCGTCTCCGAGTGGTGGCCACCCGGCCCCAGCAGGCACACGGCGGTGTGGATGACGTGGGTGTTCCCCAGCAGGCGCTGGAGCTGTGCCCGCGCCGCGTCCCGGTCCCGGGGCTTGCCCAGCACGTCGCTTCCCACCTCCACCAGCTGATCCGCGCCCAGCACCCAGGCCTCCGGGTGGCGCTCCTGCACCGCGCGGGCCTTGCGCACGGCGAGCATCCGCACGGCCTCGTCGGCGGGCAGGCCCGCGGGGACGTGTTCGTCCACGCCGGGGGCTTTGGTGCGGTAGGGCACGCCCAGCCCGTCCATCAGGGCCCGTCGCGCGCTGGAGGTGGATGCCAGGATGAGTTCGCTCATGGGTGGCCGGAGGGTAATGCAGCCGGGGAGGGCAGGGGACCCCTCGGCCGGGCAGGCACGTCCCCGCTTCCTGTGCATGGGTCGGATGCCATAGCCTCCCGGCCCATGTCGCGGCGCGGTCTGCTCGCTGTCTGTCTCCTCCTGCTCGCCTCCTGCAAACGAACCTCTCCGGCTGCCGCCGACGCGGGCACGGATGCGGGCACGGCGGCCGCCGCCGTGGCGAAGGACGCGGGGACGCTCGCGGACGCCTCCTCCGAGGACGCGGGCCCCAGCGCCTCCGTGAAGCGCCTGCTGGACGAGGACGTGGCGGAGGTCCACCCGCTGGCGGTGTGCGACGCGAAGGGAGGCGCCCCCCTGGACGCGGCCCGCGACTACTACGACGCGGCCCGCTACGAGGAAGCGCTCTCCTGCGCCGCGCAGGCCGCCGCGCTGGAGCCGGACCTCGCCGCGGCCCACGCGGAGCGGGGCGCCGCCCTGGCCGCGCTCCACCGCGAGCCGGAGGCGCAGCTCGCCTACGCCCGCGCGCTGGCCATCGACCCCGGGGACGCGGACGCGCTCCTGGGCGCCGCGCACCTGTACGCGGTGCAGCTGCCCTCCACGCGCGAGCGGGACGAGCTGGGCGCGCTCTACGCCGAGCGCGGCCTGTCCCAGCCCTCCACGCCCCCGGAGCTCGTGCCCCCGCTGGCGCTGGTGGCGGCCATGGCCTTCAATGATTTGGGGCAGGCGGACCAGGCGCTGGACCGCGCCACCATCGTGCTCGCCCGCGAGCCGGGCAACCACGAGGCGAAGTACGAGAAGGCCCTGGCCCTCTTCGAGCTGTGCCGCTTCCGCGAGGCGAAAGCGGCCTTCGCGTCGCTCCTGAAGGACAAGGAGCGCGCGGCGCACGCGCACCAGCACCTGGGGCTCCTCTTGGAGCGCGAGGGCCAGTGGGCCAGGGCGGACGAGCACTTCGCGAAGGCCCAGGCGCTGGAGCCCGAGGACTTCCCCCCGCCGCCGCTGCCTTCCCCGGAGGAGTTCAAGGCCCAGGTGGCGCGGGCGCTGGCGGACCTGCCCTCGGACATGCGCAAGGACCTGGAGGGCGTGCCGGTGGACACGGAGGAGATTCCCGCCGAGGACGACCTGCTCGCCAACCAGCCGCCCTTGTCGCCCACCATCCTGGGCCTGTTCCGGGGGCCGTCCCTCCAGGAGCCGTGCGACGGTTCGGAGACGCCCTGCCGCTCGGTGGCCCTCTACCGGCGCAACCTGGCCCGCGCGGTGCGGACGCCCGAGGAGCTGCGCGAACAGATTCGCGTGACACTGCTCCATGAAATCGGGCATCTGCGAGGGGAAGACGACGAGGAACTGGCCGCGCGCGGCCTGGAGTGAGCCCCCACATGCCTTCCCTTCCCACCGCCCGGGTCAGCCTCAAGGGCGCCAAGACGCTGCGTCGCGGCACCCCCTGGGTCTACCGCACGGAGCTCACCGAAGCCCCCTCCACCGACACGCCGGGCGCGGTGGTGGCGGTGGTGGATCCGCAGGGCAACCCCATCGGCCAGGCCCTCTACGCCCGCCGCTCCCCGCTCGCCCTGCGGCTGCTCACGCGCAAGGGCCCGAACGAGGAGAAGGTGGATGACGCCTTCTTCATCCGCCGCCTGGAGGCCGCGCTCGCCCGCCGCGCGGTGCTGCCCGGCCGCGACGGCCTGCGCCTGGTGCACGGCGAGGCGGACCTCCTGCCCGGCTTCTTCGTGGACCGCTATGGCCAGGGCCTCACCGTGCAGACGCTGTCGGAGGGCATGGACGCGCGCAAGGAGATGCTCGCGCGGGCGCTGGTGGAGAAGACGGGCGCAAGCCACGTGGTGTGCCGCGACGACGCCTCCGGCCGCGACTTCGAGAGCCTGCCCCGCGAGGTGCGCCTGCTGCACGGCGAAGGCGCCGCGCGCTTCACCTACCACGAGGGCGACAACCGCTTCGACGTGGACCTCCTGGGTGACATGAAGACGGGCGCGTTCCTGGACCAGGTGGACAACCACCTGCGCGCGGGCGAGCTGGGCCGCGGCGACGCGCTGGACTGCTTCAGCTATCACGGCGGCTTCGCGCTCGCGCTCGCGAAGCACTGCACGTCGGTGCTCGCGGTGGAGCAGGACGCGAAGGCCGCCTCCCGCATCCAGTCCAACGCGGAGGCCAACGGCCGCGCCAACGTGAAGGTGGAGAACGGCAACGCGTTCGACGTGCTGCGCCGCTTCGACCAGGAGGGCCGCCGCTTCGACACCATCGTCCTGGACCCGCCGGGGCTGGCCAAGCGCCGCGAGGGCCTGGCCACCGCGCTGCGCGCCTACCACGAGCTCAACCTGCGCGCCCTGCGCTGCCTCAAGCCGGACGGCCTGCTGGTGACGTGCTCGTGCTCGGGGAAGCTGGACCGTCAGGGCTTCGAGTCCATGGTGCTGGACGCCGCCGCGGACGCGAAGCGCCCGGTGCAGATTCTCGAGCGGCGCGGCGCCGGCCTGGACCACCCGGTGCTCGCGGGCCTCGCGGAGACGGAGTACCTCAAGGCCCTCTACGTGCGCGCCCTCTGAAAAGAGGGCGGCCGGCTACGGGATGCCCAGCTCCTTGCGCAGCCGCCCGACGACCTTGAAGTACTCGGTGCGGCTGAAGCCCACGTTGAGGATGTGGAAGTCCTTCTTGGACAGCCCCACGCAGCCGAAGCAGTAGTTGCAGTCCTGCAGGTTCTTGCTCATCACCACGTACGCGCTGCTGGAGCAGTTCTCGCTCTGCACGCAGTAGGCGCACGCGTGGCAGTTCTTGCACTCCACGCAGTGCGAGCAGTTGGTGCACAGCTCGCACCGCGTGCAGTGCGTGCACTGGTGGCAGCTGTCGCAGTCCTTGCAGAACATGCAGTTGGCGCAGCGCTGACAGCCCTCGCACGCGTAGGAGCCGGGGTTGCCCGGGTCCACCGCGTAGCTCTTGGAGAGCTTCTGGAACTGCTCCATGAACTCGCGCTTGCCCAGGGACGACACGCCCAGGCGGGCCGCCTTCTCCTGCTCCAGCAACTCCTGGGTCGTCTGGGGCCGCGACCCCTTGTCCTTCACCGCCACAAACGCTCCTTGGACTCTTGAATCACTGCAGCCGGGCCAGCCCGGCCAGGTCGATGCCTCGCGCCACCCGCCGCACCTCCACGGTGCTGGGGAAGCCGCGGCTGGTGACGGCCACCACGAAGCGGTCGCCCACCAGGAGGTTCGCCTCCGCGACGGCCTCCTCCGCGTCATAGCGCACGAAGCCCACGGCTTCCTTCCACTGGATGGGCGCCGTGGGGTCGCTGGCTGCTCGCCCGCGTGCCTTGTGCGCCGCCTCGCGGATGGCTTGCCCCAGCTTCAGCCCCATGGTGGTGTCCACGATGCGCACCTTCACCTCGCGGCCTTCGCCCCGGGTGTAGGTGCGCTCCGCCTCCGACACGGACACCTCGCCGTACTTCCCCGTGGAGCCCGCGGTGGAACCCACCGTGAAGCCCTCCAGCGACTCCGGCAGAAAGGGCGCCAGGTCCTTGAAGTACACGCACGGTGCGGCGGTCGTCACCACGTCGCGCGGGGTGGGAGATGTCGTGCGTTCGTCGTCAAGGCAGCCGCCGCCCACGCCGAGCGCGAACGATGCGATGGCCAGCCGGAGGAAATAGTCGCGCACGGACGAATCAAAGGGTATCCCTGGCCCGCGCGCAATGGACCTTTCGAAGCTCAATCCTCCTCAGCGCGAGGCCGTCGAGACGCTCCAGGGCCCGCTGCTCGTGCTGGCGGGCGCGGGCAGTGGAAAGACGCGGGTCATCACCCACCGCATCGTCCACCTGCTCAACGAGCGGCCGAACCACATCATGGCCCGCAACATCCTGGCCGTGACCTTCACCAACAAGGCCGCCACGGAGATGAAGGAGCGGCTCATCCACATGGCCGGGCCTCGTGCCCAGGGCGTGCTCGTCTGCACCTTCCACGCGTTCGGCGCGGAGATGCTGCGCGAGGACATCCACCGGCTGGGCTGGCCGAAGAAGTTCGCCATCGCGGACATGGGCGACCAGCTCTCCATCATCCGCCGCGCCATGCGCGAGAAGCGCATCGATGACCGCGCCTTCGACGCGCGCAAGGTCCTCACGCTCATCTCCAAGGCGAAGAACTCCGGGGAGGCGCCCCAGCCCAAGCCGGAGGGGATGGGGGACGACTACGACCTCATCACCTCCATGGTCTTCGCGGACTACCAGCTCGCGCTCAAGGCGCAGGGCTCGGTGGACTTCGACGACCTGCTGGTGCTGCCCGCGCGCCTGTTGCGCGAGCACCCGGACCTGCACCGCAAGTACACGGCCCGCTTCCAGTACCTCCTGGTGGACGAGTTCCAGGACACCAACCACGCCCAGCTGGACCTGCTCAAGCTCCTGGCGGGCACGGCCCGGAACGTGTGCGCGGTGGGCGACGACGACCAGTGCATCTACTCCTGGCGCGGCGCGGAGGTGCGCAACATCCTGGACTTCGACAAGCACTTCCCGGGCGGCAAGGAGGTGCGGCTGGAGCAGAACTACCGCTCCATGCAGCGCGTGCTGGACGCGGCCAACGCCGTCATCGCCAAGAACCCGGAGCGCAAGGACAAGCGCATGTGGACCGACCGCAAGGGCGGTCCGCTGGTGAAGGTGGTGGCGTGCCCCAACGACGAGGAGGAGGCGCGCTTCATCGCGCATGAAATCCAGAAGCACATCTCGCTGGGCATCCCCGCGGACGACATCGCGGTGCTCTACCGCACCAACGGCCAGGCCCACCCGGTGGAGGAGATGCTGCGGGAGAAGAACATCCCCTACGAAGTCGTGGGCGGCAGCGAGTTCTTCGACCGCAGCGAGGTGAAGGACGTCATCGCGTACTTCAAGGTCCTGGCGAACAAGCTGGACGAGATCTCCCTCATGCGCATCGTCAACGTGCCCTCGCGCGGCATCGGTGACGTCACCATGGAGCGGCTGCACGCGCACTCGCGCGCGGAGGGCGTGACGCTCTGGACGGTGATGCGCCGCGCGGACACCTACGACGACCTGCCCGCGGGCGCGGGCGGCAAGGTGCTGGAGTTCGTGGAGATGGTGGAGCGCTACCGCGACGCCTTCGCCCAGACGCCCCGCCTGTCGGAGGCCACGCACAAGCTGCTGGAGGAGATCGGCTTCCGCGAGGCCACCCGCGCCAAGGCCGTCTCCGGCACCGCCGCGGACAAGAAGCTCAAGGGCGTGGACGGGGTGCTCGCGTCACTGGAGAAGTTCGAGAAGCGCGAGGGCCCCAAGGCCAGCCTCCTCACGTACTTGAACCGCCTCAGCCTGGACACGCGCCAGGAGGAGGAAGAGGTGCCGGGGCAGAACAAGCGCGTGACGCTCATGTCCCTGCACGCCTCCAAGGGCCTGGAGTACCGGCTCGTCTTCTTCATCGGCATGGAGGAGGACCTGATGCCCCACGGCGGCATGCAGGGCGAGGCGCAGAACCTCGAGGAGGAGCGCCGCCTCTGCTACGTGGGCATCACCCGCGCCAAGGAGCTGCTCTACCTCACGCGCTCCACCGTACGCGTGAAGCGCGGCAAGGAGGTCCCCCGCACGCCCTCGCGCTTCCTGGAGGACCTGCCCCCGGACGCCTTCGAGGTCGTGGACATGGACGCGCCGCGTCAAGGCCCTCCGGATGAGAAGGAGAAGAACTTCTTCGCGAACCTGAAGGAGCGCTTCAAGAAGCCCACCGCCGGGGGACCGGGCCCGGGCACCCCTGGCCGGGCGCCCTAGCGGGCTCCCCGTACGCCCAACCTTGACTTGATCCCGCCGTCCTACTAGGAGGGTCAGCCTTTCCGGGCTTCTGTCGGAGTTAAGGCGGAGGACCCGCGGTTGGTATCGCACGAGCACGCGGCCCCTGGCATGCACCTGGGCGCCGCGCCGAAGTCTGGAGTGCACGAAATGTCGCAGAAGACCTACAGCGCCAAGGCTGGGGACATCAAGCGCCAGTGGCACGTCATCGACGTGTCCGACAAGGTGCTTGGTCGCGCCGCCAGTCAGATCGCCACCCTCCTGAAGGGCAAGCACAAGCCCACGTACACCCCGTCCATCGACACGGGTGACCACGTCATCGTCATCAACGCCGACAAGGTGAAGGTGACGGGCACGAAGGAGACGGACAAGCAGTACTACCGTCACCCGTACGCCGGTTTCCCGGGCGCCCTGAAGATCACCAACCTCGCGAAGCTGCGCCAGCGTCACCCCGAGGACATCATCCTCAACGCCGTGCGCCGCATGCTGCCCCGCAATGCCCTGGGCCGTCAGATGATGACGAAGCTCAAGGTCTATGCTGGTGACACCCATCCGCACACCGCCCAGAAGCCGGTGGCGTTCAAGGTCGAGGCGTAAGGAACAACCATGGCGATCAATCCTGAACTCGGTTTCTACGCCACGGGCCGCCGCAAGGAGGCCACCGCTCGCGTCTGGGTGCGTCCTGGCAACGGCGCTGTCGTCATCAACGGCCGCGACATCAACGAGTACTTCGGCCGTGAGACGTCGAAGATGGTGCTCAACCAGCCGCTGGAGATCCTGGAGCAGAAGGGCAAGCTCGACGTCACGGTCAACGTGCGCGGCGGCGGCCTCTCCGGCCAGGCCGGTGCCATCCGTCACGGCATCGCGCGCGCGCTGTGCGCCTTCAACCCGGAGTTCCGTCCGGCGCTGAAGAAGGCCGGCTTCCTCACCCGCGATGCCCGCGCGGTCGAGCGCAAGAAGTACGGCCAGCCCGGCGCCCGTCGTCGGTTCCAGTTCTCCAAGCGCTAATCACGCTTGCCGGCCAGCTGTCCGGCCGCTCTTCGGCGGGGGTTTCCTTCGGGAAGCCTCCGCCGTCGTGCTTTGCGGGCAAGCGGGTGGGCGCGGCCCCGTCGCGAGGGGCGCGGGCGTTCTGCTACCATCCGGGCCCTCTCATGGAACTCAACGAAATCCTGCAGATCGCCCTGCGCGGCGGAGCCTCCGACATCCACCTGAAGGCGGGACTGCCGCCCATGTTCCGCGTGGACGGTTCGCTGGTGCCGCTCAAGGACGGCCGCCGCCTGCCCCCGGAAGAGGTGGCGCGCATGGCGTTCGGCATCATGAACGAGTTCCAGAAGGAGAAGTTCAAGGTCAGCAACGAAGTGGACCTGGCCTACGGCGTGCCGGGCCTGGGCCGCTTCCGCGTGAACGTCTTCCAGCAGCGCGGCACGGTGGGCGCGGTGCTGCGCGTCATCCCCTTCAAGGTGATGACGATGAAGGACCTGCTGCTCCCCACGGTGCTGGAGAAGGTGTGCGGTGAGGAGCGCGGCCTGGTGCTGGTGACGGGCACCACGGGCTCCGGCAAGTCCACCACGTTGGCGGCGATGATCGACTACATCAACTCCAACGAAACCAACCACATCATGACCATCGAGGACCCCATCGAGTTCCTCATCCGCGACAAGCGCTCCATCGTGAACCAGCGCGAAGTGGGTGTGGACACGATGAGCTTCTCGCAGGCCCTCAAGTCCGCGCTGCGCCAGGACCCGGACGTCATCCTGGTGGGCGAAATGCGCGACCACGAGACCATTGAAACGGCGCTCCACGCCGCGGAGACGGGCCACCTGGTGATGTCCACGCTGCACACGCTGGACGCCACGGAGACCATCAACCGCATCGTGTCCGCGTTCCCCCCGCACCAGCAGAAGCAGGTGCGCCTGCAGCTCTCCAGCGTGCTCCGCGGCGTCGTGAGTCAGCGTCTGGTGCCGCGCGCGGACGGCAAGGGCCGCGTGGCCGCGGTGGAGGTGCTGCGCGTCACCGCGCGCGTGCGTGAGCTGATTGAGGACAAGGACCGCACGAAGGAGATCCACGACGCCATCTCGCAGGGCACGGACTCCTACGGGATGCAGACCTTCGACCAGTCGCTGATGAGCCTGGTGCGCAACGGCCTGGTCACCTACGACGAGGCCCACCGCCAGGCCAGCAACCCGGACGACTTCGCGCTGCGCTTCTCCGGCATCAGCGGCACGTCCGACTCGAAGTGGGACAACTTCGACGCCAAGGCCGGCGAGGAGCGGCCCATCCCGGGCTCGGCGTCCTTCGCGCAGAAGGGCGCGCCCGCCGCGGCGGCCCCCGCGGCGCCCACGCCCGCGCCGGTGCCCCAGGCCCCGCGTCCCGGCGCGCCCATGGCGGCCCGTCCGATGACGCCTCCGCCCGGTGTCGCGGCGCCGCGTCCCGCCACGCCTCCGCCCGGCGTCGTCCAGGGCCGGCCGCTGCCGCCGCAGGTGGCGGCCCGTCCGCCCACGCCCGCGCCGGTGGCCGCGCCCGCTCCGGCGGCCGGCGGCGACGACGACTTCCAGATCGAACGCTTCTAGTCAGCCGGGCGAAAGGGGAGGGCGGCGCTTCAGGCGTCGTCGTCCCCCAGCTGCGCGCGCAGCCGGGTGAGGCGCATCGGGCCGATGAGCCCCTGGTGCGCCAGCGTCTGCAAGAGGGACACGGTGGCGCGTACGCGCGCGTCCTGCACCTCGTCGGACTCCTGGACGACCTCGTTGTCGAGCAGCGTCTCCAGGTGCTCCGGGTTGATGGAGGTGGGCCCCTCCGACCACGCGATGTCGAACAGCGCTCGGGCCATGTGCTCGCGCGCCTTGCGGTCCGCGTCGTTGGGCGCGGCCTTGGCGAACGCGAGGAACAGCGCGTCCACGGACTCCTTGGACAGCGCGGCCAGGGCGGGCACCTCGCCCAGGGACTCCTTCACGTAGTCCGCGTCGAAGCTGTCCACCTCCTGCTCGTAGCCGAAGGCCTCCTCCAGCAGGATGGACGCGAGGAAGGCATCGGACTCCTCGTCGCTCGCGCCCTCCTCCTTCAGCGCCTCGCGCGCCTTCTGCGTCGCGGCGGAGAGCGCCTCGTCCTGCGTGAGCGCGCGCGCGGCGGCGTGCGCGGCCAGCAGCACCAGCGCGGCCTGGGCGTCGGAGGACAGCGCGCGGCCGCTCACGCCCAGCAGCATGGCCTTCTGCTTGGGGTTGGCGTCCGCGGCGGTCACGAAGTGCTGCTCCTCCGGAGTCAGCGGTTCACCCGCCTTCTCCTTGCGGAGCGTTTCCCTGGCGGCGTCGGCGGTGAGGAAGCGGGCGAGGATGGGGTGCATGGCGATGGCCTGTTACCACATGGTAGGGACTCCGCGATGGTTGACGAGCCCGAAGGGCCAGAGGCTGTCCAGCGCGCCACCGACGCCTGCCTGCGCCTGCTCAAGGCGCGCGGCAGGAGCCGGCATGAGCTGACGCTCGCGCTGGAGCGCAAGGGCTTCCCGGCGTCCGTGCGCGACGCGGTGATGACCCGCCTGTCGGAGTGGGGCTACCTGGACGACGCGAAGTTCGCGCGCGAACGCGCCGCGGCCCTGCTGGGCAAGGGGAAGCTGGGGCCCCGGGCGGTGCTCCAGCGGCTGCAGGCGCACGGGCTGGAGGGCACGGAGGCCCGGCGGGCGCTGTCCGAGGCGAAGGACGCGGTGGGCTTCGACGCGCTGGAGGCCGCCCGGCAGGTGCTGGAGAAGCGGCGCCTGGCGGGCCGCCCGCTGGACGCGAAGGAGCAGGCCCGCGCGGGGCGGCTGTTGCTCAGCCGGGGTTTCGCGCCGGACATCGTGACCCGGCTGGTGGGAGAACCTTCGCTGGACCCCTCCGGGCAGGACGAATAGTTTGGGGGCGTGATGCGCTCCGCCGTCCTCGTCCTGACCGCCCTGCTGATGACCTCCTGTGCCGCCCTCTCCGCGGGGCCCGCGGGCGAGCCCGACTACGCCACCCAGGCGGCGGAGAACCTGGCGCTGGGCGAGGCCGCGCTGGAGGACAAGGACTTCCTCAAGGCGGAGAAGTACTTCGACCACGTCCGCACCAAGTTCCCCTACCTGGAGGCAGCCCGCGAGGCGGAGCTGAAGCTGGCGGACCTGGACTTCGCCCGGGAGATGTTCCCGGAGTCGCGCGACAAGTTCGACTCCTTCATCAAGCTGCACCCCACCCACCCCAAGGTGGACTACGCCGCCTACCGCGCGGCGCTCTCCTACGTGGAGGAGTTCCCCTCGGAGTTCTTCGCCCTGCCGCCTTCCTACGAGAAGGAGCAGAAGCCCATGTACGACGCGCTCCGGGCCATGAACGGCTTCCTGCGCCAGTACCCGGATTCGCAGTACGCGAAGGACGCCAAGGTGCACGCCGACGACGCCCGCCAGCGCCTGGCGCGCCACGAGCTCTACGTCGCGTCCTTCTACGCCAAGCGCGAGCGCTGGAAGGCCGTGGCCCAGCGCCTGGAGGGGCTGCTCAAGGACTACCCGGGCACGCCGCTGGAAGAGGAGGCCCTCTTCGACCTGCACAACGCCTACGTGAAGCTCAACGACACGGAGCGCGCGCAGAACACGCTGCGTGAGGTCCTCAAGCGCCTGCCGGGCACGCCCGCCGCCCAGCGCGCCCAGAAGATGCTGGGGTCGTGAGGCGCCTGGAGGACTGGGGGCGGCTGGGGGGCATCGGCATCGCCGTGCTCGCGGTCACCGGCGTCCTCCTGTTCCTGGGCCCGCGCCTGCTGGGCTTCGCGGCCGGGCCGGAGGCGGAGGTCATCACCGCCCTGAAGGAAGCCGAGCACGACGGCGTGTCGCTCTCCGTTCCGGGCACGAACGTGCCGCTCATGTCACGCAGGCTCCAGTACGCGCGCATCACCGTGTCGGTGGCGCCGGACGGCCGGAGCGCGGAGGCCTTCGCCACGCTGGACTTCGAGGGCGTGCTGGGCCCCACCACGGTCAGCACCGCGGGCGTGGAGGCCGTGCCCTTCACCCGCGCGTCCGGCCGCTGGAGGCCCGTGTCCTCGGTGGCCCCCCGGCTGGTGGCGGTGGTGGCGGCGCTGGAGGCGCGGCGGCGGGCCCTGGCGGAGGGCCGGCCGGACGCGCTCGCCCGGCTGGCGGGCCCGGGAGGAGACGGCGGGGCGGGGAAGGCGTGGGAGGAGGTGGCCCCCTTGAGCAAGCGGCGGCTGACGGCCCAGGCGTGGTACGCGCGGCTGGAGCGGGACGAGGCGACGGTGACGGAGCACTACAGGGTGGAGGGGGACCTTCCGGCGCGTCCGGTCGACACCCGGGGGGAGCGTCCGTTATTGCTCGTGCGCGAGGGCGATCAATTCTTGTTTTCGCCCGGGCTCATGTAGGCTACCCGAGGAGGCAGGGGCCCGCGCGGGCCGAGTCATGGACGAAGCCCTCAAGCAGCTACTGACCCTCGGGCGCGGCTCCTTCGAGAAGAAGCAGTACGCCCAGGCCGAGCAGTTCCTGACGAAGGTGGTCGAGCAGAATCCGACCTTCGCCGACGTCTACAACATGCTCGGCATCATCTACCACGACCAGGGCCAGTTCGCCCGGGCGCAGCGGGCCTTCGAGTCCGCGCTGCGGCTCAACCCCGCGTACACCGAGGCCGCGCTCAACCTGGCGGTCATCTACAACGACATGGGGAAGTACGCGGAGGCGAAGGAGGTCTACCAGGCCGCCTTGTCCCGCCAGAAGGGCGCCCCTGGCGAGCTGGACCCCTACGTCATGAAGAAGGTGGCCAACATGTACGCCGACATCGGCGACGTGTTCGCCTCCAGCGGCGTGTGGCAGAAGGCCATTGAAGAGTACCGCCGCGCGCTGGCGCACTTCCCGGAGTTCGTGGACATCCGCCTCAAGCTCGGCAACGCGCTGAGGGACGCCGGGGACAACGCGGCGGCCATCGCGGAGTACGAACAGGTCATCGCGCAGAATCCGTCGTACATTCCTGGACGGATCAATTATGGAATCGCCCTCTATTCGGCGGGACGCCGTGACGAGGCGGTGAAGGTCTGGGAAGACGTGCTCGTGCGCAGCCCCGGCAACAAGAGCGCGCAGATGTACCTCAACCTGGTGAAGGACCCGGGGAAGGCGGAAGTGACGGGTTGAGCACCATGGCAACTTCCATCATCGAGGTCGCGGCACCGTGAGCACTCCTGGCGGTACGGCGAAGTCCTTTGCCCTCAAGTTCATCTCCGGGAAGTACCAGGGCGGTGAGTTCCCGCTGAAGGCCAACAAGCAGATCGTCGTCGGACGGTCGAGCGAGTTGGACATGGTGCTGGTGGAGGACATGGTCTCGCGCAAGCACGCGAAGATCTTGTTCTCCGACGGAGCCATCACCATCGAGGACCTGGGGTCCACCAACGGCACCTTCGTCAACGGCGAGAAGGTCAAGCAGGCCAAGCTGAAGGAGGGGGACCGCATCCTCATCGGGACCTCCATCCTCAAGCTCGTGCACCAGGGCGCGGAGAGCGCCGCCGTGGACGAGAGCGTCGTGAAGCAGAAGCTGGAGGAGGCCGCCGCCGCCCAGGCCGCGCGCACCACCAAGGCCAGCTCCATGACGGGGAAGATCGAGGAAATTCCCCTCCCGGACCTGCTCCAGCTCTTCCACACGTCCAAGAAGAACGGCGTGCTCGTGGTGAACAACGCCCACGAGGGCCGCATCTACCTGCGCCAGGGCCGCGTGTACTACGCGGTCATCGACGACAACCACAACCTGGGCCCGCAGAAGAGCTTCAACCGCATCGTCACCTGGGAAGAGGGTGACTTCGAGCTGCGCCCCGCGGACACGCAGGAGTTCATGGTGGAGCTGGACTCCTCCACGGAAGCGCTCCTGATGGACGCCCTGCGGCAGCTGGACGAGTTCAAGCGCCTGCAGCCGAACCTGCCGCCCATGGCCACGGCGCTGCGCATCGCGCAGCCGTTGACGGCGCCGCTCAAGGAGCTGACGCCGGAGATGCTGGACGTGCTGCAGCTCGTGCACAACCACGGCTCGCTGGGCGGCGTGCTGGACCACTCGGACGGCGACGACGTGCTCACCGCCGAGACGGTGGTGCAGCTCATGAAGCGCGACTACGTGCGCGCGGAGTAAGGCAGGCAACCATGGCGGGCGGGAAGCCGGTGGCGCCGAAGAAGCGCCTCACGGAGATGAGCCACTGCGCGGGCTGCGCGGCGAAGCTCAAGGCGGGGGACCTGGCGACGGTCCTGGGCGGGCTCAAGGGGGCGGCGTCCCACCCTCGGGCCCTGGTGGGCTTCAACACGAACGACGACGCCGCCGTGTACCAGGTGGCGCCGGGCATGGCCGTGGTGGAGACGGTGGACTTCTTCCCGCCGCTCGTGGACGACCCGTTCCAGTTCGGCGCCATCGCCGCGGCCAACGCGCTGTCGGACATCTGGGCCATGGGCGCGAAGCCGTTGTTCGCGCTCAACCTGGTGTGCTTCCCGGACGAGCTGCCGCTCAAGACGCTGCAGAAGATCCTGGCGGGTGGCCAGTCCAAGGCGGACGAGGCGGGCATCCCCATCCTGGGCGGCCACAGCATCCGCGACCCGGAGCCCAAGTTCGGCATGGCCGTCACCGGCGTGGTGCACCCGAAGAAGGTGCTCACCAACGCGGGCGCGAAGCCGGGGGACGTGCTGCTGCTCACCAAGCCCGTGGGCACGGGCATCGCCACCACCGCCATCAAGCGGGGGCTTGCGTCCAAGCAGCTCACCAAGCGCGTGACGGCGCAGATGGCCACGCTCAACAAGGCTGCCGGTGAGGTGTTCGCGTCGGGCGCCTTCAAGGTACACGCGCTCACGGACGTGACGGGCTTCGGCCTCCTGGGCCACCTGCTGGAGATGATGACCGGCGCGAAGACGCGCGCGGCGCTGGACCTGGAGCGCATCCCGCTCATCGCGGAGGTGCCCGCGCTGGCGGAGGCCGGCGTGATTCCGGGCGGCACGAAGACGAACCTCGCCCACGTGAAGAAGCAGGTGACGTTCCCGGAGGGGCTGCCGGAGCACATCCAGTGGCTGCTCGCGGACGCGCAGACCAACGGCGGCCTGCTGGCCAGCGTGCCCGCGCGCCACGCGCTCAAGGCCATCCAGGCGCTGGAGAAGGCGGGCGTGGACGCGGCCCTCATCGGCGAGGTCCAGGCGGGCCGTCCCGGCATCGACGTCATCGGCTGAAGCACGCCGGCCCGGGGGAGCGGATTTCGCCTCCGGGCCGGGCCTCCGCTAACATCCGCGAGCGAATGTCGCCTCGCCGCTTCCCCCTCCGCCCCCTCCTGCTCGCGTGCCTCCTGCCGGCCCTCGCCGGGGCGGGGGAGCGCGGTGCGCGCATCGTCATCGACCCGGGACATGGCGGGGCGAAGGAGGGCGCGAAGGGGCCCGGAGACCTCTGGGAGAAGGAGATCGCCCTCCAGATTGCCCAGCGCCTGCGCGAGAAGCTGGAGGCCGCGGGCAGCGAGGTGTTCCTCACGCGCGAGCGCGACACGCAGATGGCGCTGTCGGAGCGGGTGGAGTTCTCCAACATCCAGCGGCCGGACCTCTTCCTCTCCATCCACGCCAACTCCATGCCCACGAAGCGCCTGCGCGAGCGCACGGAAGGCATCGAGACGTACTTCCTCTCCGCCAACGCCTCCGGTGAGGCGGCGCGGGCGGTGGCGGACCGCGAGAACGCAGAAGCGCCCACGGCCCGCTCCGCGCGGGGCCACTCCACGCTGGCCTTCATCCTGGATGACCTGGCACGCACGGAGGCGCACACGGACGCGTCCCGGCTGGCCTATGCCATCCACCCGCGCCTCGTTTCCAGGAGCGGTGCGGCGGACCGGGGCGTGCAGCAGGCCCCCTTCTTCGTCCTCACGGGCGTGGAGGCGCCGGCGGTGCTGATTGAAGTGGGCTTCATCTCCCACCCGCAGGAGGGCGCGCGGCTGGGGAAGGCCGCGTACCAGGAGACCCTGGCGGAGGCCATCGCGGACGGGGTGCAGGCCTTCCTCCGGGAGACGCGCCGGCGGGACTCCTCGCCCCCGCAACCGGTGGCTGGATCCACCGCGCCCTGATAAAGCGTGGGGGCTTTGCCCGTCCCTCCCTGTCAGGAGCCTTCCCTCGTGCGTTCCTTCAACCGTGGTGCGCTGGACCTCCGGCCTGTCACCCTCACGCCCAACGTCAACCGCTACGCGGAGGGCTCCGTCCAGGTGGAGTTCGGCCACACCAAGGTGCTCGTCACCTGCTCGGTGGAGGACCGCGTCCCGCCGCACCTGATGGGCAAGGGCTCGGGCTGGGTGACGGCCGAGTACGGCATGCTCCCGCGCGCCACGCACACCCGCGGCTCGCGTGAGGCCGCCAAGGGCAAGCAGTCCGGCCGCACCATGGAGATCCAGCGCCTCATCGGCCGGGCCCTGCGCGCGTCCGTGGACCTGCAGGCCCTGGGCGTGCGCACCTTCACGCTGGACTGCGACGTCATCCAGGCGGACGGCGGCACGCGCACCGCGTCCATCACCGGCGCGTACGTGGCGCTGGTGCTGGCCATGCGCTCGCTCAACAAGCCGGGCATCCTGAAGGGCCTCACCCCGCTCGCGGCCGTCTCCGTGGGCGTGGTGAACGGCGAGGTGCGCGTGGACCTGGACTACGACGAGGACTCCACCGCGGAGGTGGACCTGAACCTCGTGGCCACGGGCGACGGCCGCATCGTGGAGGTGCAGGGCACCGCCGAGCACAAGCTCTTCGACCGCAAGTCCATGGACGCGATGCTGGACGGAGGTCTGGCCGCCATCCAGCAGCTCGCCGCCGCGCAGGCGAAGGTGCTGGGATGAAGCCGAAGCTGCTCTTCGCCACCGGCAACGCCGGCAAGGTGCGCGAGCTGCGCCTGCTGGTGGGCGACGCCGTGGAGGTGGTGTCCCTCAAGGACCTGCCCCCCGTGCCGGAGCCCGTGGAGGACGGCGCCACCTTCGAGGAGAACGCGGTGAAGAAGGCCCGCGAGTACTCCCTGGCCACCGGCCTGCCCGCGCTGGCGGACGACTCCGGGCTGTGCGTGGACGCGCTGGACGGGCGGCCCGGCGTGCACTCCGCCCGGTACGCGCCGGGCAGCGACAAGGACCGGTACGAGAAGCTGCTCCAGGAGCTGGCGGACGTGCCGGAGGAGAAGCGCACCGCGTCCTTCCGCTGCGCCCTGGCCCTGGTGACGGGGAAGGGCGATGCCCCCCACGTGGAGGTGGGCCGCTGCGAGGGCGTCATCCTGCGCTCGCCCAAGGGGACGAACGGCTTCGGCTACGACCCCGTGTTCCAGGTGGCGGGGGAGGGCGGGCGCTCCATGGCGGAGCTGGCCCCGGAGGAGAAGTCCCGGGTGTCGCACCGGGCCCGGGCCTTCCAGTTGATGCGGCGCCATCTGTTGGCGCTCTGACCGGGCGGGCGGGCGTCAGGAACAGCAAGCTTGCGCGTCCGTCCGCGTTGGGCGAAGAATGCGGCACTTCTCGGGGCGTAGCGCAGCCTGGTAGCGCACCTGCCTTGGGCGCAGGGGGTCGGAGGTTCGAATCCTCTCGCCCCGATTTGAAGTGCTTGTGGTGTTTCAGCAGTCAGGACGGGCCAGCTCCAGTAGCTCAGCTGGATAGAGCACCGACCTTCTAAGTCGGGGGTCGCAGGTTCGAGTCCTGCCTGGGGCGCAAATCTGCTGGCTGGGGAATGATTTGGGCCTTGAACGGCCCCGGTTTCCACGGTAGGAGACCGCCGCATCAACGCCGTGTGACGTGCGAAGTGACGGCGAATGTAGCTCAACTGGTTAGAGCGCCGGACTGTGACTCCGGAGGTTGCCGGTTCGATCCCGGTCATTCGCCCTTCTTTGCTTCCCCGCGCCTATAGCTCAACTGGATAGAGCATCGGCCTTCGAAGCCGAGGGTTGGGGGTTCAAGTCCCTCTGGGCGCACTGTCTCAACCCTCTCGAAGCCGCGTCAGCAGCCGCCACCCGGCTCCGCGCTTCGGTCTCCGTGCAGACGCAGTTCCCACGCCATGTGCGGCGCTGGAATCGTTCACGGGGAAATAATTCCTTTCATTGATGTCTGGTTTGTCTAAAAGCCCCCGCGCTTTCCGTGAAGGGGACTATGACAAACAAGACGAACGTGGCGCGTTGGGGCGCCTCGCGAAGTGTGGCGCTGTGGATGGCGGTTGTGTCTGGGCTGTCGGCCGGGGCGTGTGGATCCTCGGAGGAGGCTCCTGATGCCGTCGAGCTGCGCAGCCGCAAGGACCGCGCCTATGATTGGACCGACGACCGCACGGATGTCTACGCCCATCCGGATCCCGCGTTGGTTGACCTCGCGCTCCACTCCACTCCCATTTACGGGTCCGCGACACCCGCGTCCGTCGCGGCGAGCCCGACGCTGGGGGCCAAGTACAACCTCTGCCCCACCGAGCGCTTCCTCAACGACCCGACAGTGGGCTCCTGCTCGGGGGTGCTCGTGGATGATGACCTGATCCTGACGGCAGGGCACTGCTTCACCGGTTCGATCGTCGGGAGCAAATGGTCGTTTGGCTATTACAGGCCCTCCGCGACGACAGTGGCGACCGTGACCAGTGAGGATATCTTCACGGTCAGCGAGGTCGTCCTGATGGGAGGGTCCACCGACCCGAATGACTATGCATTCGTGCGACTGGATCGGTCTGCCACACCGCGCTTCACCCCTGCAAGGGTGGCCTTTGGTACCTATCCGCTCTCGTTCGGGGCCCCTGTTGCAACGATTGGATCGTCTTCAGGGATGCCATTGAAGATTGATTCGGGTGGGACGGTGCGGTCGACCGGAACGAGCGGCTCTTTTTATGAAGTGAGCCTGGATATCTTCCGGGGCAATTCGGGAGGAGCGGTCTACGCGCGCGACGGCAATACCGTTGTTGCCGTGGTGACCGGCGCGAGGGGAGGGGAGTACGTAGACGGCCCGACGGGTACCTGTAAGGTGGCTGCCCAGTCGACGCTGGTCCCGACGGGGGTAGGAACTGTGATCCGCCCCATGCTGAATGCCCTCTGCGCCACTCCGGGCTTCACCAGCAATCGCCTCTGCTTCAAGTTCAAGGGCGCGATCGAGGGCATCGACAGCGCGGGCTGGGTGACGGGGTGGGTCTTCGACCGCAGGACGCCGGAGGCGCCGCTCACGGTCACCGTGAACCTCACCCGGACATCATTTCCCATGACGGGCACGACCTTCACCGTCCAGACCGACCAGCTCCGGCCGGACATCAACCGGCAGTTCGGGCTCACGGGGAACCATGGTTTCCGGTTCCAGATCCCCTCTTCGTACTTCAATGGCTCGGGCATCGTGGGGGTCACCGTGCCGGATACGTCATACCCGTATACCTACAACCTGCCAGGCGGCCCGATGTACTACTAGGGCCCGTGGTGGATGGGACCGCCCATCCGGGACTGAAGACGCCCGCGTTTCCCTTCAGGGAACGCGGGCGTTGTTCATCTCCGGTGGGAACGCCTCTACTGGAGCAGCCTCGGCCAGTACCGGACCTTGCAGTGCAGTCCCCACTCCGGCTGCGGGTCATCCGGCCCTGGGTTGCCGGGGCTCCCCATGTACTTCGAGCTCAGCGGCTCGACCACCGTCCCGTCGGCGCCCAGCATCAGGTGCTCGCAGAAATAGGAGGCATCGTCGGAGGTGGTGGGGAACGGAAGCGTGCCGCATGAACTGCCCG
Source organism: Corallococcus macrosporus (assembly GCF_017302985.1). Taxonomy (NCBI): domain Bacteria; kingdom Pseudomonadati; phylum Myxococcota; class Myxococcia; order Myxococcales; family Myxococcaceae; genus Corallococcus; species Corallococcus macrosporus. The sequence goes on along the minus strand of NZ_JAFIMU010000008.1, from coordinate 252,305 downwards.
TCGGCGAGACGAGCTCCGCCTGCCGCTCGCAGATGGAGTAGCCCACCTGGGTGACGGAAGGCCGGAAGTAGCCCTTGCCTCCCGGAAGCCGCAGGAGGGGCCGTTCCGCTCCCCGGGCGAGCCACTCAGGCGCGGGGCCTGCCTCGGGCTTGAGGGATTCGAAGGCCGCGGCCCACGTCCTCGCGCCGTGGTTGACGGCCAGGAACAGCCCTTCCTTCGCCTGGGGCATGAGCTCGTAGCTGCCGGATGGGGCCTGGGCCAGCGCGAGGAAGGACTGACCGGGCTGACCGTCGCCGTCCACCCACAGCCCCTCCACCGTCGAAGGACCGAATTGGGTGTCACCCGCCGCCAGCACCAGGGTGTTTCCCCGGGCATCCACGCCCACGGCGCTCAGGGGCGCGCTCAGGGAGACGGGGAGGATCCAGCGGGTCTCGCCGCGCACGTCGTAGGCCTTGAGGGTCCCATCCGCGAGGACCGCCCGGAGCCCGCCCGCCGGATCCACCGACGTCAGCACGATCTCCGCCGCTTCGTTCGGCTGCTGGCGGGCATACGAGGTGGGCCCGTCGACGAACAGCAGCCACTGGGGGACGTCCTGGATGGGGTCGGTGATGCCCAGCATCCCTCCGGGCTGCGCGGTCGCGACGAAGTCGTTCACGTTGTACCAGGTGAGCGAACTTCCGGAGCGCGTCGCGATCTCGAAGGTCACGCCGTTGCCTCGCAGGACCAGCGCGCCGCCCACGCCATCCGGCGCGGAGGCCGAGCACGAGACGTATTTGTCGCCTTGATGGCTCCAGGCCTCGAATGCCGCGAGCTGCTGCTGCGAAACGCTCGGGACCCCTTCGCACGCCGTGGGGTCAGGCTGTTCCTGCGGAGGCGGAGTCGGAGGGGGCTCCTGCTCGGATGGAACAACCACCTCGGGCTGCTGCTCGGAAGGATTGCCCGTCTCCACCGGAGCGGGCTTTGGAGCCTCCTCTCCGGTGACGCTGCCTGGATCCGGAGCCCCGGTATCCACCTCTTGGGGACTCTCCGTTGGCCCCGCCATGGAACTCGCTGGCGCGGAGTTTCCGCAACCCGCGCCCACGCCACTCGCGAACAACCCCGCCACGATGAACCGCCATGCCCTACGCCCGACCATGTGCCCTGCTCCATCTGGTCAATGTCCTTGACCGAGAGTGCAGGTGGAGACGCGCAGCGTGGAATGCAAGGGCGCGCCAGGGATTGTTCCGCGCGGCAAGGAAAAACGCCCGCGCCCCTCTTCGGGACGCGGGCGTTGATCAACTCAGCGAACGACGGCCTCAGGCCTCCGGGTTCGTCCCGGCGCCGTCCTTGGAGGACGGCACGCGGCAGCGCAGCTCCGTCTCAGCCTCCAGCGCGGTGAGGTTCTCGCGCATGGCCTTCGCCCACCGGGCGCGCGGCTGCTCCATCAGCTTCTCGTGCGCCAGGTCGATGGTCTCGCTCAGCTCGTCGTCGGACAGCTCCGACGTCGTCTTGCCCTTGTACGGACCGAACGCCACGACCACCGCGCTCGCCTTCGGACGCTCGGGGGCCTTCTCCACGGGCACCGCCGCCACCGGAGCGGGGGAGGGCGCCAGGGGCAGGTCCACGTCCAGCCTCGGCTCCTCCTTCTCCGGAGCCCGGGCCGCCTCCACCGCCACGGCCTTGGAAGCCTCCGCGGGAGCGGGGGCCGGGGCCAGGGTGGGGAAGGACGCCTTCACCGGGCCGGGCTTCGAGCCCAGCACCTCGTAGGAACCGGACGCGGGGGCCGGCTCGTCGTGCAGACCGGGCAGGCCCGGACCGGCGCCGTGCGAGTCGTACTCCTCGGCCGGCATCTCCTCGCGCACGTACAGTCCGCCGAAGGCCTCCGGGTACGCCTTGCGCAGCGCCGCCACGCGGGCGCACTTCTCGATCATCGTCGTGGGAATCTTGGCCCAGAGCGGCGTCTGCTGGACGTAGCCGGAGAAGTCCAGCCAGACGACGACCGGGAGCTTCCCCTCGCGCACCACGCGCGACCAGGCACCCACGAGGGCGCCCTTGCGCTTGGCCGGGTTGAAGCGGTGCACCACCTCACCCTTGCCCTGGTCCACGACGATTTCGTCCTCGGCGAACACCGCGCTCGCCTGGATGCCCTTGAAGTCCGGGAAGCGCTCCGCGCGGGCGAGCATGCCGGCCTCGGAGGGCTGGAACTCGTACTTCGTCACCCAGTTGGGGCGCTCGCGGTTTCCGATGTTCTGGCGGCGCGCCACGCAGAACGCTTCCTTCAGGAGCGGATCCAACCCGCTGCGTTTGCACTGCTCGATGAAGAGGGCGAACTCGTCCTCGCTGATGCCCCGGGGGCAGATGGTCCGCTTCACCAGCTCCACCCGCTCGCGGTTCCAGGCCGCACCCTGCGGCGACGTCGTTCCGTCCGCCTTCCCATTCGCTTCGATCACGCTCATGTCCCGCATCCACGCTCTCCGATAAGGACGGACGACCCTCGCCCGCCCACCTGGTTGCTTCCCTCGACGCGCTCCGGGCCCTGCTACAGGCCTGCAGCGCGAAAAAGGGGCATGGATCAACATGCGAGCCGGGCCGACCCTTCGCATCGCTTCCGGGGGCCCTGGATGGTCGGCCGCACGCCGGGCATCCGGTTCCGACGCGGAGAATGGCAGGAGGGTGCAAAAACGTTTTGACAGGGCGGGCGGCGCCCGGTATTCACCGCGCCACCTCGGACGTCGCGCAGCCAACGCGGCCGAACGCAAAGCCGGGAGCGTAGCTCAATTGGCAGAGCAATGGACTCTTAATCCATAGGTTGTGGGTTCGATTCCCTCCGCTCTCACTCGCAGGGCCCCTTCTGGAAACGGAAGGGGCCCTGTGTCTTTTCCGGCATCCCCCTGGCCCACGGGCGTGGGTGGGAAAGCCCCTGTCGTCCACGGACGTTTCGGAGTAGGACGGCGGTCGCGCGACGCGTCGGGCGGGTGGCGAAACTGGTAGACGCGCCAGACTTAGGATCTGGTACCGCAAGGTGTGAGGGTTCGAGTCCCTCCTCGCCCATTTCGCGTTGACCCGTTCGTGCCTATCCCCTAAAGCCGCACGTCCCACTTTCCGGTTGCCGCCCCGGGACGCGAAGGCCCGTGGAGGCGGCGAGCGAGGCCCGCATGAAGGTCCAGGTCGAAGAGCTCTCTCCCATCGAGAAGAAGCTCTCCATCGAGGTCGACAACGCCCGCGTTGCTGAGGAGCTCAACCGCGCGTACGCCGCGCTCAGCGGTCAGGTGCGCCTGCCCGGCTTCCGCCAGGGCAAGGTCCCCCGCCGCATCCTCGAGCAGAAGTACCGCGAGCAGGTGGAGGACGACGTCATCCAGCGCGTCGTCCAGCGCGCCTACCTGGATGCCGTGCGCGAGCACAAGGTGGAGGCCGTCGCCTCCCCCCAGGTGACCAACTCCGGCCTCAAGCCCGGCGCCCCCTTCAGCTTCGAGGCGCGCGTGGAGGTGAAGCCGAAGGTGGAGGCCAAGGACTTCGAGGGCCTGGCCCTCACCAAGGTGGACACCGCCGTCGCCGACGACGCCGTGAACCAGCAGATTGAGCAGATGCGCCAGAACATGGGCCGCATCGAGCCCGTCACCGACCGCGACGCCGCGGCGCAGGGTGACCAGGTTACCATCGACTTCGAGGCGAAGGTGGACGGCAATGCGTTCCCCGGCAGCAAGGCGGACGGCATTGGCGTGCGCGTGCAGGATGGCGACCTCATCCAGGGCAACATCCCGCAGCTGGCGGGCGTGAAGGTCGGCGAGTCCAAGGACGTCGAGTACACCTTCGCCCAGGACTACCAGGCCGAAGAGGTCCGCGGGAAGACGGCCGTCTTCCACATCACCGTCAAGGAGCTGAAGAAGCCGGTGGTGCCGGAGCTCAACGACGACTTCGCCAAGGAGACGGGCGTCGCGCAGACGGTGGACGAGCTGCGCGCCAAGGTCCGCTCGGACCTGGAGAAGGCCAAGAAGAACCAGGCCACCGTGGACGAGCGCGACGCGCTCATCAAGGCGCTGCTGGAGAAGAACCCGTTCGACGTGCCCCGCGCCATGGTGGAGCGCGCCATCGACTCCATGATGGAGGGCGCCTTCCGCCAGATGCAGCGTCAGGGCATCGACCCGCGCCAGCTGGGCCTGGACTTCAACCGCCTGCGCGACGAGATGCGGGAGAAGGCCACCCTGGAGGTGAAGGGCACGCTGCTGTTCGAGGCCATCGCCCAGCAGCAGAACATCCAGGCGTCCGACGAAGAGGTGGAGAAGCGCATCGAGGACCTCGCCATCGAGGCCAACCAGCCGGTCGCCCAGGTGAAGAAGTACTTCAAGGGCCCGGACGAGCGCCTTGGGTTGTCTCTGCGACTTCGCGAGGAAAAGACGATTGAATTCCTCAAGGGCCGGGCGAAGTATTCTTGAGGCTTTTCCTTCAAGTCTTCGTAAGTCCCTTCTAGAGGTCCATCCGACATGCCCTTCATGCCCGTCCCCTACGTCATCGAGCAGACCCACCGGGGTGAGCGCTCGTACGACATCTACAGCCGGCTCCTGAAGGACCGCATCGTCATGCTAGGAACGGAGATCGACGATGACGTGGCCAACGCCATCGTCGCCCAGCTCCTGTTCCTGGAGTCCGAGGACCCGGACAAGGACATCAACCTCTACATCAACTCGCCCGGCGGGTCGGTGACGGCGGGCCTCGCCATCTACGACACGATGCAGTACGTCAAGGCGCCTGTCTCCACCATCTGCGTGGGGCAGGCGGCCTCCATGGGCGCCGTGCTGCTGCTCGCCGGCGCGAAGGGCAAGCGCTACTCGCTGCCCTCCAGCCGCATCATGATCCACCAGCCGCTCGGCGGCGCGCGCGGTCAGGCGACGGACATCGAAATCCAGGCCCGCGAAATCCTCCGGATGAAGGCGAAGCTCAACGAGCTCATCGTCAAGCACACCGGCCAGACGATCGAGCGCGTGGAGAAGGACACGGACCGCGACTACTTCATGGGCGCCGCGGAGGCGAAGGCGTACGGCATCCTCGACGCCATCCAGGACCCGCGGAAGGTCGTGGGCGTGAAGCCGGAAGAGAAGAAGTAGACACACCGACATCCGAACGTGCCGGGGTGACAACCACCCGGCCGGCGGCCGGGGGTGCTGGGAATCTTCTCCCGCGCCTCCGGCCTTCTCGTTTCTCCCGTCACCGGCATTTTCCCCTTGTTAAGTACCCGGAAGGTGCGTGGACGTTCCGGATGGGGGCTGACTAGATTGGACGCAGGGGCAGGGGACCGGACGCGAAGCGGGTTGGGGCCTTTCAGGCGCAGCGAGGGATTTCATGGCGGGTAAGAACGTGGAGAAGCGAGACAACCAGACCCTCTGCTGCTCCTTCTGCGGCAAGTCGCAGAAGGAGGTGAAGAAGCTCATCGCGGGCCCGACGGTCTACATCTGCGACGAGTGCATCGGGCTGTGCAACGACATCATCGCGGAGGAGATCGACCGCGAGGAGACCAAGGACACCAAGCTGCGCATCCCCCGGCCCTCTGAAATCAAGGCCGTGCTGGACGAGTACGTGGTGGGCCAGGAGCGCGCGAAGAAGACGCTCTCAGTGGCGGTGCACAACCACTACAAGCGCATCGAGTCCAAGGTCGCGATGGACGACGTGGAACTGCAGAAGAGCAACATCCTGCTGCTCGGCCCCACGGGCTCCGGCAAGACGCTGCTCGCGCAGACGCTGGCGCGCATCCTCAACGTGCCCTTCACCATCGCGGACGCCACGTGCCTCACGGAGGCCGGCTACGTCGGCGAGGACGTGGAGAACATCATCGTCAACCTGCTCCAGGCCGCGGACCACGACATCGAGCGCGCGCAGCGGGGCATCGTCTACATCGACGAAATCGACAAGATCGCCCGCAAGTCGGAGAACCCCTCCATCACGCGCGACGTGAGCGGCGAGGGCGTGCAGCAGGCGCTGCTGAAGATCATCGAAGGCACGGTGGCCAACGTCCCGCCCAAGGGTGGCCGCAAGCACCCCCAGCAGGAGTTCCTGCAGGTGGACACCACCAACATCCTCTTCATCTGCGGCGGCGCGTTCGGCGGCCTGGAGCAGGTGATTGAACGCCGCCTGGGTGGCCGCAGCCTGGGCTTCGGCGCGGAGATCCAGTCGCGCAAGCAGCGCAACCTGAGTGAGCTGCTCAAGCACGTGGAGCCGGAGGACCTGCTCAAGTTCGGCATGATTCCGGAGTTCATCGGCCGTCTGCCCATCATCACCGCGCTGGAGGAGCTGGACGAAGGCGCGCTCGTGAACATCCTGGGCGAGCCCAAGAACGCGCTCACCAAGCAGTACCGCAAGCTCTTCGAGCTGGACGGCGTGTCGCTGAAGTTCACCGACGGGGCCCTGAAGGCCATCGCGTCGGAGGCCATCCGCCGCAAGGCGGGCGCGCGCGGCCTGCGCTCCATCCTGGAGACGGCCATGCTGGACGTGATGTACGAAATCCCGTCCCGCAAGACGGCCCGCGAGGTGCTCATCTCCGAGGAGGTCATCCTCAAGAAGAGCGAGCCCGTCGTCCTGCACTCGCAGGACAACAAGGAGACGCCAGAGCCGAAGAAGGAATCGGCCTGAGCGAAGGCATCCCCTAGGGGCTCGCAAGGGCCTGAAGAGGATGACGGGGCGCGTCACGGTCTTGACCGGGGCGCGCCCTGTGTCTTTCCAGGGCGTCCAGGCGGGGGAGGCGGGGCGCACTTTTTCCGGGCTGGGAACGGGGGCTTCTTGTATCTGCTGTCCCCCATGAGAAAGCTCCTCATGCCTGCCCTGCTGTCGCTCGTGGCCTGCACCTCGACGAAGGAAGCCACGCGCGAAGAGGCCCCTGCCTCCGCGTCTTCCCACACGAAGGGCGACAGCGCTCCGGCCCGGGAGGGCCCTTCCCGCATGGCCTACCCGGCGACCCGTTCCGAAGCGGTGGTGGACACGCTGCACGGCCAGCAGGTGGCGGACCCGTACCGCTGGCTGGAGGACGAGAAGGCCCCGGAGGTCCAGGCCTGGATGAAGACGCAGGACGGCTTCACCCGTGACGCGCTGGCGAAGATGCCGGGCCGCGACGCGCTGGCGAAGCGCTTCACGGAGCTGTTCTACGTGGACTCGGTGACGGCGCCGTTCCGCCGGGGCAACCGCTTCTTCTACATGCGGACCCACAAGGACAAGGAGAAGGCCATCGTCTACTGGAAGGACGGCGAGTCCGGACAGGAGAAGGTGCTGCTGGACCCGAACGAGATGAGCAAGGCGGCCCCGGTGTCCCTGGGCCGCTGGGTGCCGTCGTGGGACGGCAAGCGCGTGGCCTTCCCGGTGCGCCCCAACGCCGCGGACGAGGCCACCCTGCACGTCATCGACGTGGACACCGGCGAGTGGTCCAAGGTCGACGTGATTGAGGGCGCGAAGTACGCCAACACGAACTGGACCCCGGACGGCAAGGGCTTCTACTACGAGTGGCTGCCCACGGACCCCTCCATCCCGGTGGACGCGCGCCCGGGCTACACCACGCTCAAGTTCCACAAGCTGGGCGAGGACCCGAAGAAGGACGTCGTCGTGCACGAGCGCACGGGCGACCCCACCACGTTCCTCCAGGGCGACCTGTCCCGCGACGGCAAGTACCTCTTCGCGTCCATCCTGCGCGGCTGGAGCGAGAACGACGTCTACTGGAAGCACCCGGCGGAGAAGGACTGGCGGCTGCTCGTGAAGGGCAAGGGCGCCAAGTACAACGTCCTCGCCTGGAAGGACCGCTTCTACGTCGTCACCGACGAGGGCGCCCCGCGCCAGCGCATCTTCGCCGTGGACCCGAAGAAGACCGAGCGCGCGAACTGGAAGGAGCTGGTGCCCGAGGACCCCAAGGCGACGCTGGAGAGCGTGTCGCTGGTGGGCGGCCACCTGGCGCTGGAGTACCTCAAGGACGTGACGACGGAGCTGCGCATCACCACGCTGGAGGGCAAGCCGGTGCGCACCGTGCAGCTGCCGGGCGTGGGCGCCGCCAGCAACCTGACGGGCCTGGAGGACCAGGACGACGCCTACTTCTCCTACAGCTCCTTCACCACGCCCCGGCAGGTGTACCGGACGTCCGTGAAGAGCGGGAAGGTGGACCTGTGGGCGAAGGTGGAAGTGCCCATGGACCCGGACGCGTACACCACGGAGCAGGTCTTCTACACGTCGAAGGACGGCACGAAGGTGCCCATGTTCCTCGTGTACAAGAAGGGCCTGAAGAAGGACGGCTCCGCGCCCACGCTCCTGTACGGGTACGGCGGCTTCCTCGTCAGCATGCAGCCCTCCTTCCGCGCGAGCATCCTGCCCTGGCTGGACGCGGGCGGCGTCTACGCGGTGGCCAACCTGCGCGGCGGCGGTGAGTACGGCACCGCGTGGCACGAGGCGGGCAAGGGCGCGAACAAGCAGAACGTCTTCGACGACTTCGCCGGCGCGGCCGAGTACCTGGCGAAGGAGAAGTACACTCAAGCCAAGAAGCTGGCCATCTACGGCGGCAGCAACGGCGGCCTCCTGGTGGGCGCGGCCATGACGCAGCGCCCGGAGCTGTACGGCGCGGTGGTGTGCGGCGTGCCGCTCCTGGACATGGTTCGCTTCCACCTGTTCGGCAGCGGGCGGACGTGGGTGCCGGAGTACGGGTCGGCGGAGGACGCCGGGCAGTTCAAGACCCTGTACGCCTATTCGCCCTACCACCACGTGCGGCAGGACGTGCAGTACCCGGCGCTCCTGATGATGAGCTCCGACCACGACGACCGCGTGGACCCCATGCACGCGCGCAAGTTCGTGGCGGCGGTGCAGAACGCGAAGGGCAATGCGGCGCCCACGTTGCTACGCATTGAGGCCAACGCGGGCCACGGAGGGGCGGACCAGGTGGCCAAGGCCATCGAGTCCAGCGTCGACATGTACGCCTTCCTCTTCCAGGTCCTGGGCGTGGCACGGCCGGATGCAGGGGTAGCGGCCGAGAGCCGTTAGAATCGGGGCAGGACACAGTCCTGCCTCCCGGTGTTCCCTTGATGGCAGGGGGCAGGCCCCCAATCTTGTGACGGGAACGGGGCCTGCGACCGGCGTGTTATAGAGCGGTGTTTCACCCTGCATGCGCGCTTGGGCGGCATGTGGGCAACTCTTGAAGGGCCTGCCTGTCTGGCAGGCCAGCGGGTGGCGGATACATGTTCTTCGGACGTGACGACAAGAAGGAAGCCCAGAAGCGGGGCCTCACCATCCCGCTCTTGCCCCTTCGGGACATCATCGTGTTCCCGCACATGGTCGTTCCGCTGTTCGTCGGCCGGGAGAAGTCCATCGCGGCGCTGAAGGACGCGATGGCCCACAAGGGTCCGGATGACAAGGCGGTCATCCTGCTGGCCGCCCAGAAGAAGGCCAAGACGAACGACCCCTCGCCCGACGACATCTTCCACTTCGGCACCATCGGCCACCTCATCCAGCTCCTCCCGCTGCCCGACGGCACGATGAAGGTCCTGGTGGAGGGCGTGCGCCGCGCCAAGGTGAAGAAGTTCCACCCCAACGACTCGTTCTTCATGGTCGAGGTGGACGAGGTCGAAGAGCAGCTGGAGAAGAGCGTGGAGCTGGAGGCGCTGGTGCGCTCCGTCCACTCCGTCTTCGAAGCCTTCGTGAAGCTCAACAAGCGCATCCCGCCGGAGATGCTGATGCAGGTCGCCAGCATCGACGACCCGGCGCGCCTGGCGGACACCATCGTCGCGCACCTGTCGCTGAAGCTGAACGACAAGCAGGCGCTGCTCGAGACGGAGTCCCCGGCCAAGCGCCTGGAGAAGCTCTACGAGCTGATGCAGGGCGAGATCGAGATCCTCCAGGTGGAGAAGAAGATCCGCACGCGCGTCAAGAAGCAGATGGAGAAGACCCAGAAGGAGTACTACCTGAATGAGCAGATGCAGGCCATTCAGAAGGAACTGGGTGAGCGCGACGAGTTCAAGAACGAGATCCAGGAGATTGAAGAGAAGCTGAAGAACAAGCGGATGAGCAAGGAGGCCACGCTCAAGGTCAAGAAGGAGCTGAAGAAGCTCCGGATGATGAGCCCGATGAGCGCCGAGGCCACGGTCGTCCGCAACTACATCGACTGGATCATCAGCCTGCCCTGGTACGACGAGACCCAGGACCGGCTGGACGTCACCGAAGCGGAGCGGGTGCTCAACGAGGACCACTACGGCCTGAAGAAGCCGAAGGAGCGCATCCTCGAGTACCTCGCCGTGCAGCAGCTGGTGAAGAAGCTCAAGGGCCCCGTGCTGTGCTTCGTCGGTCCCCCGGGCGTGGGCAAGACGTCGCTCGCGCGCAGCATCGCGCGGGCCACGGGCCGCAAGTTCGTGCGCCTGTCCCTGGGCGGCGTGCGTGACGAGGCCGAAATCCGCGGCCACCGCCGCACGTACATCGGCGCGATGCCGGGCAAGCTCATCCAGTCCCTGAAGAAGGCGGGCAGCAACAACCCCGTGTTCCTCCTGGACGAGATCGACAAGATGTCCACGGACTTCCGTGGCGACCCGAGCGCGGCGCTGCTGGAGGTGCTGGACCCGGAGCAGAACCACAACTTCAATGACCACTACCTGGACCTCGACTACGACCTGTCCAAGGTGATGTTCATCTGTACCGCGAACACGATGCACAACATCCCCGGTCCCCTCCAGGACCGCATGGAAGTCATCCGCATCGCGGGCTACACGGAGCCGGAGAAGCTCTCCATCGCTCGGCGCTACCTCATCCCGAAGGAGCAGGAGGCCAACGGCCTCACGGACCTGAAGATCGAGATCACCAACGACGCGCTGAAGACCATCGTGCACCGCTACACGCGCGAGTCGGGCGTGCGCTCGCTGGAGCGTGAGATTGGCGGCGTGTTCCGCAAGATCGCCCGCGACGTGCTGAAGAACGGCAAGCGGGACCTCATCGAGGTGGACCGCAAGCAGGCGATGAAGTTCCTGGGCACGCCCCGCTTCCGCTACGGCGTGGCGGAGCGCGAGGACCAGGTGGGCATCGTCACGGGCCTCGCGTGGACGGAGCTGGGCGGCGAAATCCTGACCACGGAAGCCACGTCCATGCCGGGCAAGGGCAAGCTCATCATCACCGGCAAGCTGGGCGAGGTGATGCAGGAGTCGGCGCAGGCGGCCATGTCCTACGTGCGCAGCCGCGCGGAGCGCTTCGGCATCGACCGCAAGGTGTTCGAGAACTACGACATCCACGTCCACCTGCCGGAGGGCGCGATTCCCAAGGACGGTCCGTCCGCGGGCGTCACCATGGCCACGGCGCTGGTGAGCGCGCTGACGCGCGTGCCGGTCCGCAAGGACGTGGCGATGACGGGTGAAATCACGCTGCGCGGCCGCGTGCTGCCCATCGGCGGCCTGAAGGAGAAGACGCTGGCGGCGCACCGCGCGGGCATCAAGACGGTCCTGATTCCGAAGGCGAACAAGAAGGACCTGAAGGACATCCCGCTGAAGATCCGCAAGGCGCTGCGCATCGTCCCGGTGGAGTTCGTGGATGACGTGCTGCGTGAGGCGCTCGTCCTGGAGAAGCCGGAGGAGTTCGGCCGCAAGGGCGCCGGGGACAACCTGAAGCCGGGGCTGTCCGTGACGGAGGCCGTGTCCACGCCTTCGCAGGCCTGAGGTTGAGCCTTCGGCCCCTTGAGGGGGCCGGGCAGTGACGAAGCCAGGATGCCGGCCGACCAGGAGTCGCCGGTCTCCTGGCTTCTCTCTTTTCCGGCGCCGGTCGGGGTACAACGCGGACGGTGGCTCCCCGCGCGCGAATCCTGTCCTACTCCCTGGTGCTGGTGATGGCCGCGGCCTGCGGGCCCTGCGGCTTCCAGCCCGAGCCGGGCGTGAAGGTGGTGGTGCCCGCGATGCCCACCACGCTCGACTGGAGCCACTCGGATCCGCAGAGCTGGGTGAACTACCCGGTGATGCTGGCCACGCAAAAGGGGCTCACCACGCTGGGCGCGGACCACTCCGTCCAGCCGGGCCTGGCGGAACGCTGGGAGCGCGAGGCGGACGCGGCCGGGCACGAGGTCTACACCTTCCACCTCAAGCCCGGCGTGACGTGGTCGGACGGTTCGCCCGTGACGGCGCGCGACTTCGTCTTCGGGTGGCACCGGGCGTTGCTGGGGCGCGAGCGTGGCGAGATGGCGGACCTCCAGGGAGCGGAGGAGGTGCTCGCGTTGCTGGAGCGCGGGGCGCCGGAGGCGGAGGTGAAGGCGGCGCTGGCGCGCGTGGGCGTGGAGGCGGTGGATGCTCGGACGCTGCGGGTGACGTTGGAGCGGCCCCGGAGCTACTTCCTGGCGCGGCTCGCGAACGTGTACCTGTTCTTTCCCGCGCCGTCGGCGGACCTGGAGGGCAAGTCGGACGAGGCGGTGCGCGACTACTTCGACCGGCCTCGTGACGGGCGTCCGCTGGCGGTGGGGCCTTACCGCGTGGAGCGATGGGACCGCGCGGGTGAGCGCGTGCGGCTGGTCTACAACCCACGCAGCGCGTTCCCTCCACCGCTGGGGCCGGGGGAGACGCCGGCGCCGGTGCTGACGCTGATGAAGTCGGAGATCGGCCCGGCGCTCTATGAGCGGGGCCGGGTGGACTTCGTGTTCGTGGACAGCGCGGCGGCGCTGCGCGGGATGCGGGCCGCGGACCTGAAGCGCGAGCCGCTGTTGTCCACGTACTTCCTGGCCTTCAACACGGAGCGTCCGCCGTTGGACCGGCCGGAGGTGCGCCGGGCGCTGGCTCGGGCGCTGGATCGGGACGCGCTGCTCGCTGGGTTGTTGCCGGCGGCGCGCGCGACGAACGTGCTGCTGCCTCCGGAGCTGCCGGACGCGGCGACGCCGGAGCAGGCGGCGCGGCTGCCTCGCTACGAGCCGGAGCGGGCGAAGGCGGAGCTGGCGGGGGCGAAGGGGCTGGACCGGCCGCTGCGGCTGGTGGTGAAGGCGGGGGACTCGTTCGTGCCGGAGGAGGCGCTGGCGGAGCGCATCGCGGCGCAGCTGGCGAAGGTGGGCGTGCAGGTGGTGGTGGATTCGCGCTCGGACTTCTCCGCGGAGGTGGCGCGCAGGACGCCGCAGGGGCCGCGCGCGTATGACCTGCAGCTGCGGCGGCTGGGCGCGGACTACGCGCACCCGAACACGTTCTTCACGCTGTTCGAACGCCAGGGCAACCACCAGACCGGCTGGGAGACGCAGGCCGGTGGCGAACCGATGCGCCGCTTCGAGCAGTTGCTGGAGGCGGCGGACGGCGACCCGGATCCGGCGCATGCGCGCGAGCTGTACGCGAAGGCGCAGGAGGTGCTGGTGGGGGAGCAGGCCGTCATCGCGCCGCTGTACCACCCGGACCGCTACTTCCGAGCGCGGGCCCGGCTGCACGGTCTGGACGTGGATCCGTTCAACTTCCTCGCACTGCGCGCGTTGCGGCTGGGACCGGATGAGACGGCCAACGCCCGCGCGGAAGGGCAGGGGCCGTAGCGCATGCGCACGGATTCCGTGATGCGAAGTGTGACGTCGCACTGCCTGCGTGCTCCGCACGGTTGCCGCATTCGCGCGAGGTCCCGGTCGCGAGGCATCGCGTCTCGCGGCGCAGTCCCTTCGCGTGAAGGCTCAATGCGAACCGTCCGGCCGTACTTCGCCGGAGGCGCATGGCGCGCGTGCTCATCACGGCCTTTGCGGCAGGCGCCGTGGAACGTGGTGACGTGTCCGGTGAGCGACTGGCGCATCCCTCCGTCACGGCTTTCAGGGCAGGGGCGCTAGCGCATGCGCCTCATCGCGACGCGCCTTGTGCGCCAGCTCGTGCTCGTGCCGGTGGTGGCGGTGGCCTCTTACTTCCTCATGGCCGCGCTGCCGCTCACCACGGAGAGCGACGCCAAGCGGCAGGTGTCTCCGGAGCTGGCGGCTTCGTACCAGCGCGACCTGGGCATCGGTGAGCCGCTCGGGTTCCTGCGGCCCTGGCAGAAACTCTTCTCCGGGGAGCGGCTGGGCACCAGCGCGCAGGGCATCACCGGCGATGAGCTCCTCCAGAAGCTCTCCGGCAGCGTGGGCGTGGGGCTGGTCGCGCTGCCCCTGGCCCTGGCCTGGGCCGTGGCCTTCGCGCTCCTTCGCACCCGGTGGCGGCGAGGGCGCTTCGCTGTCTTCGGTGATGTGCTCCCCGCCGTGGCGTTCGGCACGCCGGTGTTCATCCCCGCGCTGCTCCTGGCCCCCGCCGTGGTGGAGCGCGGACACCTGCTGCCGGAGCTCTGCGCGGCGGTCGTCATCGCCATCTGGCCCGGGACCTTCCTGGGCACGCTCGTGGGCGACGCGCTGGAGACCGAGCTGTCCCGCGACTACGTGCGCACCGCGCTCAGCAAGGGCCTGGACCCGGGCACCGTGCTGCGCCGCCACGTGCTCCCCAACGTGTGGCCCGCGCTCCTGGACGCCGTGACGCCCGTCGCCACCGCGCTGCTCGCGGGCTCGTTCGCCGCGGAGCGCGTCTTCGGCCTGCCCTACTTCGGCCAGCTCTACGTGCTCGCCGTGCTCAACAAGCAGGTCGCCGTCGTCGTCGTGTCCACCACCACCTTCGCCACCGTGCTCGTCGTCGTGAGCCTCACCGTGGAGCTCCTGCGCATGCTCGTGGATCCGCGCGCCCGGGAGGCCCGCGCTTGAGCCGCGTCCCCGTGCGCGCCTGGGTGGGACTGGTCCTCCTGGTGGGCCTGGGCGTCCTGAGCCTCCTGGCCGGACGCCTGTTCCCGGAAGCCCTGTCCAACACCTGCCCGCTGGGCTGGGACTTGAACCGCCCTGACCGCAGCGTGTGCGAGCTGGCCTTCGGCGGCCTGTGGGTGTCCCTGGCCGTGGGGCTCGCGGCCGGTGCGCTGTCCACCGTGCTGGGGCTCGCCGTCGCGGCGCTCGCGCGGCTGTCCGGCGGGGTGACGGAGCAGGTGCTCCTTCGCGCCGTCGACGCCGTGTTCGCCCTGCCGGACGTGCTCGTGGTGATGGTGCTCCAGCTCGCGGGCCAGTCCCTCATGGACGCGGGCATGGGCGGCGGCCTGGGCCCCTTTGGCTTGATGGTGACGTCCCTGGCCCTGGTGGGCTGGGCCGGCCCCGCGCGCATGTTCCGCGACCGCCTGGCCACGCTGGAGGGCCAGGAGTACGTGGCCGCCGCGAGGGCCCTGGGCGGCGGCGGGCTGCACGTCCTGCGTGTGCACCTGTGGCCCATGCTGCGCCCGTTCGTGCTCGCCGTGTTCCTGAGCCGCCTGCCCAACGCCATCCTCACCGAGTCCACGGTGAGCTTCTTCGGCATCGCCCGCATGGAGCCCATGTCCCTGGGCCGCTACCTGGGGACTTCCTACGCCGCGCTCATCTACGAGGGCGGGGGCCGCGTCGTTATTCCCGCGTGGGGATTGCTCGTCCTGCTGGTGCTTGGCGCCTCGCTCGCTTCACAGGCCTTGGGGGGAGGTCGCCGTCGCGAAGTGTGAGGAATGCCGCACATTGGGACAAAGGTTCCATTCGAACGGAAACCCTTTGCCCCCAGGTGAACACCATGTCGCTCCCGACGGAAGAAATCCCTCTCTCGCCTGCCCGTGATGAGCGTCCGCGTGACGACGGTCTGCGGAAGGAGACCGTCCGGGGTTCAGTGCTGGTGGTGGAGGACGACGCCGCGCACCGCGAGCTCCTGGTGGAGATGGTGAGCGGCTGGGGCTACGACGCCATGCCCGTGGGCAGCGCGGAGGAGGCCGAGTTCGCCGTGCGCAACAAGCGCATGGACGCCGCCATCGTGGACGTGTTCCTGCCCGGCCGCAGCGGCACCACGCTCATGTCCAAGCTGCGTGAGAAGTTCCCGCAGGCGGTCCTCATCGGCGTCAGCGCCATGAGCGACGCGGCCACCGCGCGCAAGTGCAAGGGCCTGGGCGCGGACCTCTTCATCGGCAAGCCGTTGGATCCGGAGAAGCTGGCCAAGGCGCTGAAGTCCAAGCACCAGAGCTGGCACTGAGGCCAGCAGGGGAGCGGGTTCCGGTTGCACACCCCCGCCGGACGGCCGATGCTCCCTGGCGTGAAGAACCTCGTCTCAGGCTTCCTGCTGGCCATGCCCCAGCTCGGAGACCCGAACTTCTACCGCTCGGTCATCCTGATGATCGAACACGGGGAGACGGGCTCCATGGGGCTCGTCGTGAACCGGGGAGCGCCCCTGACGCTCGGTGAGCTGGCGCGCGGTCAGTCGATGGACATCTCGACCGACCGCGTGTCGCAGCCGGTGTTCGTGGGCGGCCCGGTGGAGCCCCAGCGGGGCTTCGTCCTGCATGACGACGAATCCGTTCCGGAGAAGCACGTCGTCCTGCCCGGCCTCTACCTGAGCGTCACCCTGGACGCGCTGGGGCCCCTCTTGCAGCGGACCGACCCGCGCGTGCGCTTCTGCCTGGGGTACGCGGGCTGGGGCCCCAAGCAGTTGGAGAGTGAGATTGCCGCGGGCTCGTGGCTGTACGCCGACGCCACCGCGGACGCGGTGCTGGGACAGGACCCGGGGAAGCTGTGGGATGCCACCCTGCGTGGGCTGGGCGTGGACCCGGCCATGTTGGTGATGGGAAAGGGGATGAACTGATGCTCGACGCCGAGACGCTTCGCCGTTACCTCCTCGACGCCTTGCCGGGCTCGGAGGTGGAGTTGAACGACACCACGGGGACGGGAGACCACTTCGAGGCGCGTGTCGTGTCTCCCGCCTTCACCGGCAAGACGATGGTGGAACAGCACCAGCTGGTGTACGCGCCGCTGCAGCAGTGGCTGAAGTCCGGCGAGCTGCATGCGCTGGCGCTCAAGACCTATTCGCCCGAGCAGTGGAAGAAGCTCGGGCCCCGCTGAAGAAGGAGCAACGTTTCATGGACGCGAACCTCAAGGCCCAGTTCGACGAGACGGTGAAGTCGCACCCCATCGTCCTCTTCATGAAGGGCAATGCCCTGTTCCCCCAGTGCGGCTTCTCCGCGCGCGCCCTCCAGTTGCTGCAGCCGCTGGGCCCGGTGCACACGGTGGACGTGCTGGCGGACCCGGCCGTGCGCCAGGGCATCAAGGACTACTCCAACTGGCCCACGATTCCGCAGGTCTACATCCACGGGAAGTTCGTGGGCGGCTCCGACATCCTGATGGAGCTGGCGGAGCGCGGCGAGCTGCGGGACCTGGTCGCCGCCGGCGGCAAGTAGGCGCAAGCAAAGGGCTCGGGGCCGGGGGGAAGACCCGGGCCCCGTCCCCCGCGTAGACTGGGCGGCGGTCGCCAAGAGGGGTCTCGCCGCCGTGCTCACCGTCACACCGCCTGATTCGAAGCCGCAGGACGCGTCCACCGAAGTGCCCGGAAGCCCGGTGGGGACAGGCCCCCTGCCGCCCGGGCCGAACGTCGCGGTCGCCATGCCCGGCGCTGGCGTCGCGGATCCGGACGACCTCGTCAGCACGGAGAAGACGCCCACGCTGGTGGACCGCGTGCAGGCCTTCCGCGCGAAGTACGAGAAGCAGGAGATGGCCCTCTTCTTCTTCGCGGGCTTCCTCTACGACGTCCTCACGCTGAGCCCCGTCGACGACGCGCTCACGGAGGTGCAGAACTTCGTCTACCTGGCCATCCTCGCGGGCCTGCTGGTGCTGGAGCAGCGCTACCCCGAGGGCGTGGAGCCGCCGAAGCTCCTGGCGAAGGTGTGGCGCTTCCGCGAGGACGCGCTGCACTTCTTCCTGGGCAGCCTCTTGAGCGCGTTCACGCTGTTCCTCTTCAAGAGCTCGTCGGGCCTGACGCCGCTGCTGTTCATGGCGGGCATGTTCGGGCTCTTGGTGGCGAACGAGCTGCCGCGCTTCCGGCAACTGGGGCCCGTCATCCGCGTGGCCGTCTTCAGCCTGTGCGTGACGCTGTACTTCGCGTCGCTGCTGCCGGTGCTCTTCGGGAGGGTGGGGTGGTGGATCTTCACGCTCTCCGTCCTGCTGGGCTGCGGCAGCGTCTACGGGCTCCTGCGCGTGCTCAAGCGGTGGCGCCCGGATGAGAAGGCGCTGCTGCGCACGGTGGCGGTGCCCGGCTTCGGCGCGCAGGCGCTGCTGCTCGGGTGCTACTTCCTGGGCGTGATTCCCCCGGTGCCCCTGGCGGTGCAGTACAGCGGCATCTACCACCAGGTGAAGCGCGTCTCGCCGGGCGTGTATCACCTGACGTCGGAGGCGCAGCCCTGGTGGAAGGTCTGGACGGCGTTCCACCACGGCGATCAGGACTTCACGGTGCGGCCCGGCGAGCAGCCCATGTACTTCTTCCGCATCTTCGCGCCCAAGGGCTTCGAGCCGTACCGCGTGCGCGTGCGCTGGTACTACGACCACCCGGAGAAGGGCTGGACGGCGCTGGGCAAGGGCTTCCTGGCCAGCGTGAGCAGTAACGGCTCGGAGGGGGGCTACCGCTACTACGCGCAGCCGGGCACCACGCCCAAGCCGGGCGACTGGCGCGTCGTGCTGGAGACGGAGGCCGGGCATGAAATCAACCGCCTGAACTTCACCGTCACCGAGGACACGCGCACCGAGCCGCGCCCGGAGAGGGTGGACGTGTCCGTGCTCAAGGTCACCAAGCCCCTGCCGCTGGAGGAGTGGCAGAAGCTCCAGCCGCCTCCCGCGCCAGCGACGGCGCCCGCGGCGGCTACGGCGCCTTGAGCAGCGTCACCTGACCCAGCAGCACCGGGACCGCCGTCTCCACACGGAGGATGCGCGGGCCCAGGGAGAAGGGCTGGAAGCCGTGCGCTTCCAGCAGCTGCGCCTCGAAGGGCACCCAGCCGCCATCCGGACCGATGGCGAGCACCACGCGCCGGGCGCGCTCCACCCCTTGGGCCCCGAGCGGCTGGCTGGCCGGTGGATGGGGGAGCAGGCGCAGTGATTCCGTGCCCAAGACGGCGTCGAGTTCGTCCTCGACGAAGGGCCGGAAGCGCTCGCGGATCAGCACCTCCGGGGCGCGTGTGTCGCGGGCCTGTTCCAGGCCCTGGTGGAGCAGCTCGCGGACGAAGGCCTCGTTGAGCACCTTGGAGTCGAAGTAGCTCTTCTCCACGCGGGCCGCGTTCACCAGCACCACGCGGTCCACGCCCAGGGACGCGACGGCGGGCAGCACCTTCTTGAGCGCCTTGGGGCGGGGGATGGCCAGCAGCAGGTCCACGCCGGCCCTGGGCGGGGGCGGGTCCGTGAGGGTGACGCGCAGGTGGAGCAGACCGGGGGCGTTCTCCAGCACCTCGCCCGTGCCGGTGGGGCCGTCCAGGCGGCCCACGCGCAGGGACTCGCCGGGTTCGGCCTTGAGGACCTCGCGGGCGTGCTGGGCGCGGCGGCCGGTGAGCCGGGCGGTGCCGTCCGGCTGGAAGTCCTCGTCGAAGAGCAGGAGCAGGTTCACGGTAGGCCCCATGTAGCCGTTCCCGGGCGGGCAGGGGAGGGGGCGGCCCTTTCCGTGCGCGGGCGCCCCTCCCGGCCGCTGGGGGCGGGGCCGTGATAAAGGGCCGGGCGTGCGTACCTTCTGCATCAAGTGTCTGCGTCCTGAAAGCGCGTGCTACTGCGCGCACGTCCCCCAGCTCCAGACGCGCACGCGCGTGGTGTTCCTCCAGCATCCGCGGGAGCGGCGCGTGGCCATCGGCACGGCGCGCATGGCGCACCTGTCGCTGCCCAACTCGGAGCTGCACCGGGGCGTGGACTTCACCGGCCACGCGCGGCTGGAGGAGCTGGCGAAGCACCCCGAGCGCGTCGCGGTGCTCTTCCCGGGCGAGGACGCCATCTCCGTGGAGGAGGCCCAGGCGAACCCGCCGGAGACGCTCATCGTCGTGGACGGCACCTGGCCGCAGGCGAAGAAGGTGGTGATGCGCAACCCGGTGCTCGCGGCGCTGCCGCGCATCGGCTTCGTGCCTCGCCGCCCCAGCAACTACCGCATCCGCGCGGAGCCGGCGGACCACTGCGTCTCCACCATCGAGGCGGTGGCGGAAATCCTCGGCCAGCTGGAGGGCAAGCCGGACTACTTCGACCGCATGCTGGGCGCGTTCGAGTTCATGGTGGACACGCAGCTGGAGCGGCAGGAGACGCGCACGGGGCCCAACCGGCGCCGCATCTACAAGAGCGAGTGGCGCCCGCCGCTGGAGCTGCGCTCGCTGGCGGATGCCGCGGACCGGCTGGTCCTCTTCTACGCGGAAGCGAACGCGCACGCGCTGGAGGCGGGCATCCCGCCGGAGCTGGTGCACCTGGTGGCGGTCCGCTACGCCACGGGCGAGCGCTTCGAGGCGGTCATCGCGCCGGAGCAGCCCATCGCGCACAGCACGCCGCTGCATGTCGAGCTGCCGGAGGAGGCGCTGCGCGCCGGTGAGCCGCGCGCGCAGGCGCTGGCCCGCTTCGAGGCGTTCCTGCGTCCGGACGACGAGCTGACGGTGTGGACCACCTTCGCCCTGGACCTGCTGTGGAACGGCGGCCTGGCGCGCAGGTCCGCGCGCAACGTGCGGCTGGCCACGGCGCGGGCGCTCAAGGGCAAGGCGGGCGGCGTGGAGCAGGCGGTGTCGCTGCTCAAGGCGCCGGAGGTGGCCACGTGGGCCCGGGGCCGCGCGGGCCGCCGCATCAGCGCACTGGAGTCCGTGGCCCGCGAGCTGGTGGCCCGGGGCAATGCCACCGAGCCTCCCGCGAAGCTGCCGCGCACCGGCTCCGAAGGCTGAAGCGTTCTACTGGCCCAGGCGCGCGGTGCCGACACTGGCGCCCAGGGTCGTGGAGCCCGCGCGCCAGGGGCGGGCCTGCTCTCGCACCCAGCGGCCGACGCGGGCGACGAGATAGCAGCCCACCAGCAGCGCCACGGACACGCCCAGCGCCGCCGCGATGCCCAGCCGGGGACCGATGCGCTGCGCGAGGCCCGCGGTGTCCGCCCAGCCGTACACCACCGGCAGGTGCAGCACGTAGATCCACAGCGACAGCCGCCCCAGCGGCGCCAGCAGGCCGCTCAGCCGCTGCGGCAGCAGGTTCACCGCGCCCAGCACCATCAGGCCCTGCGCCACGCGGTACATCACCATCGTGGGGCTGGTGGGCGTCCACTCGATGGGCACCCAGCGGGTGAGCGCCACCAGCGCCCCGCCCAGCGCGAGCAGCGCGAAGCCCTGCGCCAGGCCCGGCTTCAACAGGTGCAGCCCGTGCGCGGCGAACGCGCCCGCGAAGAAGAAGCCCGCCCAGGGGAAGAACGGGAAGCGGCTGCCCTCCCCGTTGCCAAGGAACTGCTGCAGCGGCACCGGCAGGTGCGCGCCCGCGTGCCACATGCCCGCGCTGGCCAGGGGAATTCCCACCGCCAGCCCGCCCAGGAGCAGCGCCCGCGCGCCCCGGTGCGGCGTCACCACCAGCGCCATCGCGCCCAGCATCAGCGCCGCGCCGATGCACTGGAGCGCGTCGAACTGGAAGACCTTGGCCAGCATGGCGTCGCTGAAGCCCAGCTCGCGCACCGCGCCCCAGCCCGGCCAGTGCAGCAGGTAACCTAGGAACAACAGCAACAGCGCGCGGCGGAACCGGCGGCCGAAGGAGTCCTTCGCCGCGCCCGGCTTCGTGCCCAGCGCCATCACCACCGCCCAGCCGCTCACCAGGAGGAACAGCGGGGCGGTGATGCCCCGCAGCTTCCAGTACTCCTGGACCCACGGATGGTCGCGGAAGGCCGGCGCCAAGAGCGCGTCCAGCGTGTGACCCATCACCATGGCGAGCACGGCCAACCCCCGCGCGCCATCGAGCGCGGGGTGACGGGCCTGCCGGAAGCTGAGCGAGGGACCGAAGCCTTTCAAAGCCAGTCGAGCATAAGCCCACCTGCGGGCTCCGTCTCCAAAACGCACCAACCGTGGGGGTCGGCAAGCGTGGAAACACCCCTGGATTTCACTCTCAGCCCAGGTCCCGTCCTCGTGCGGGGAATGCTACAGGATGGATGCATGCCCCCTCGCGCCGTGCTCGCCGCCCTCGCGCTGTCCGCCGTCCCGGCCTCCTCCCTCGCCGCGTCCGGTGATGACTGGTTTGGCGACGACAAGCCCAGACACTTCGCGGCGTGCGCCGCCGCCACGGGCGTGGGCTACGGCGCGGGCGCGGTGCTGTTCGATTCACCAGGAGCGCGGGCGCTTACCGGCGTGGGACTGGGATTGGGCGTGGGGCTGGGCAAGGAGGTCTACGACCGCGCTCGCGGCAACGCCTTCTCCCTGAAGGACCTGGCGTGGGACACCGCCGGCACCGCGACGGGGCTACTGGCCGCGTTCCTCGTGGACCGGTTCATCACCGAGGTGCTCCTGCCCCCGCCCCGCACCGTCGCCGCCGCCAGGCGAAGCGGCGGGCGCGTCCGGCCGCGCGCGGCGCTCCACGAACTTCAGGAGCAGGTCGCGCTGGAGCCGGGGCTCCACCAGCAGCATGCGGCCTTGCGGATCATCGGAGTCGGAGACGAGCACGGTGACCTGCCGGCGCGGGCACTGGTTCATGCAGCCCGTTGGCGTGATGCGCACCTGTCCGGCGAGGCCCCGCTCGGCCAGCTCTCCCTGGAGCCAGCGCGGCAGGTCCTGCCCGCCGCTCCGGGCGCTCTTCGTCAGGCACTTGCGGCAGACGAGCACGTCCACCTCCCGCCCCTTGCCGCCCGTGTCGTCGTCCTGCATCCGCCGTCCTCCGTGGCGCCCCGCTTCCAGGCGGACGCGCCGGTCCGCGTCCCCGGCACGCCGCCGGGGCCTTGAAGAAGAAGGGGTAGCGGTGCCGGTGTTGTTCCGCAGCACCCCCACTCCGTGCCCGCCGGGCCGCTGTCCGGACGGGCGCTGCCGGACTGATGGCATGGGAAAGCCCGGCGGGTGGTGCGACTTTCCGTCCCTGCTCCCGCCGCCCGGGGCGCTGGTACGGTGCGCTTCGTTCCGTGCCGCTGACGGGAGGCCTTGTTCATGACGCGAAATCGACTGCTTCTCGGGTTCACCCTGTCTGCGCTGGGCGCGCTCGCGGGCTGTGAGCGCTCCTCTGGCGCGGCCCCGGAGGCGAAGCCTTCCGCGCCTGCTCCCGTGGCGGTAGAGGCCCCGGCCGCGAAGCCCGCGGTGCCGGATGCCGACGCGGTGGCGAAGCTGGCGGCGCACTTCTTCCAGGCGCCCCGCAACCAGGCGCCGCTGCCCACGGACACCGAGGCGCAGGTGGCCCTGGGCCGCATGCTCTTCCACGAGCCCCGGCTGTCGAAGAACCACGACGTGTCCTGCAACAGCTGCCACGGCCTCACCACGTTCGGCGTGGACAACAAGGCGCTGTCGGACGGGCACAAGGGGCAGAAGGGCACGCGCAACTCGCCCACCGTCTACAACGCGGCCCACCACATCGCGCAGTTCTGGGACGGCCGCGCGGCCACGCTGGAGGCCCAGGCCGAAGGCCCGATGATGAACCCGGTGGAGATGGCCATGCCGGACGCGAAGCGCGTCGAGGCCACGCTGTCCTCCATCCCCGAGTACGCCACCCGCTTCCGCGCCGCCTTCCCCAAGGGCGGCAAGCCCGTCACGCTGGCGAACGCGGCCCGGGCGCTGGCCGCCTTCGAGCGCACGCTCACCACGCCGTCGCGCTTCGACCGCTTCCTCGCGGGCGAGCACTCGGCCCTGTCCGCGCAGGAGCAGCGCGGCCTGGAGGCCTTCGTCACCACCGGCTGCACCACGTGCCACAACGGCCCGGCGGTGGGCGGCGCGTCGTTCCAGAAGCTGGGGCTGGTGGAGGCATACCCGGCGCTCACCGACGCGGGCCGCTTCGACGCGACGAAGAACGAGGACGACCGCGGCTACTTCCGCGTGCCCACGCTGCGCAACGTGGAGATGACCGGGCCGTACCTGCACGACGGCAGCGTGAGGGACCTGCCCACCATGGTGCGCCTGATGGGCCGCTACCAGTTGGGCCGCACACTGAAGGACGGCGAGGTGGACGACCTGGTGGCCTTCCTCAAGAGCCTCACCGGCGAGCTGCCCCCCGCCGAGCGCATCTCCGCGCCGCCCCTGCCCCCCAGCACGAAGCGCACGCCGAAGCCGGACCCGTCGTAGCCTTCCGGAAACGTCGCGTCCCGCCCGGCGGGTGCTAAACCCCTGCGCCCATGACCTTCTTCTTCCATCTCCACTCGGGCCTTCGCTACCTGGTGCTGCTGTCCGGCGTCATCGCGCTCGCGTTCTTCGCGTTCGCGGTCGCCACGAAGCGCCCGTTCGACAAGGTGGGGCGCATCGTCGGCGCGTCCTACTCCGGCCTGCTGCAGTTGCAGGTGCTCGTGGGCATCGCGGTGCTGGTGACGCGCGGGTACTACCCGGCGCTCATCGGCCACATCGTGATGATGGTCCTGGCGGTGGGGGCCATCCAGGGCCCCCTGGGCGCCACCCGCCGGCGCCTGAAGGCCAGCGGCGAGGCCTCCGCGTCCGGCGCGGCGCGGCCCGTGCCCGGCTACGTGCCGGTGCTGGTGGGCACGCTGGTGTCGCTGCTGCTCGTGGCGGGCGGCATCCTGTCCATCCGCCCGGGCCTGTTCGTCTCCACCGCGTTCTGACGCGGGTGCCGCGAGGAGGCTGGAGCGCCAGCCTCCCCGCGACGTGCCTTCGCTAGCGGCGGGCGCGACGGCGCAGGGCCAGGGGCGCGAGCAGGGCGAGGAGCGCGGGCAGCAGGCCCGGGCTCGCGCTGCAACCGCCATCCTCGTCGTCATCGCCGGGGGCTTCCTCCTCCGGACCCGTGCCCGCGTCCGGGATGATGCCGCCCGTGCCCGCGTCCAGGCCGGTGCCCGCGTCCGTGCCTCCGCCCGTGCCGGTGCCCGCGTCCGTGCCTCCGCCGGTGCCGGCGTCCGTGCCTCCGCCCGTGCCGGTGCCTCCGTCCGTGCCGCCGCCGGTGCCCGGGGTGCAGTTGCCCAGCGAGTGCTCCAGCGCGCCCAGCGTGGCCGAGGCGGGCCGGGTCCGCAGGCAGAAGTCCTCCGGCGCCAGCGCGTTCTTCGGGGCCGCGCCGATGAGCGACGACACGTTGCCCTTGAGCGTCAGGTCGCCCTTGAGCGGCGCCACGTACCAGGACGCGAAGGTGGCGTTGTCCACGCCCGTCCGGTTCGCGGTGAAGGTACCGGTGGCGCTGTCGCGGTTGCGGACGGTGCTCGCCATCACGTTGCCGGTGGCCTGGCCGGTGGACGCGGCGTAGCGGAAGTCCACGCCCAGCCCGTTGCCGACGAACGTGTTGAACAGCACGCGCGTGTTCGCGGCCTTGTTCAGGTACACGGCGGCGTCCGTGCAGTTCGCCACGATGTTGTTGCGGATGATTCCGTCCGTGTGCTCCGGCGAGCACGGCACGTTGGGGTCGAAGGCCGGCGCGCAGTACTGGTTGCCGGTGCCGCCACCGCCGAAGGACAGGCCGATGCGCGTGTCGGTCTCGCCGGTCCGGTCCTTCGCGCACAGGACGCGGTTCCTTTCGAAGAGGCCCCGCTTGCCGCCGCTCTTCATGAAGGCGCCGTACGAGACGCCGCCCTGCTTGCCGAAGTCGTGAATTTCGTTGTCGCGGACCACCCAGTCATCGCCCGTGTCGATGTTCAGCTTGTTGACGGGCGTGCCCGTCGCGCGCACGCGCGTGTCGTAGATTTCGTTGTTCTCGATGAGGCCGCGGTGGGGCATCTCCCAGACGCTGCCGTTCTGCGTCGCGTTCGCCTTGAGCTGCGAGTTGAAGTCGCGCACGCGGCTGTTGCGCAGGACGAAGTTCTCCGCGTGGCCGGTGACGTGGAAGGCGTGCTCGCAGGTCTGGTCGTTCGAGCAGACGCCCTCCACGGTCAGCCCGTCGAAGGTCCAGTAGCGGCCGGACACCTTGAAGCCCTCCTGCGCGTTGAAGCGGATGAGGGCCGCGTGGCGGTTCTTCGCGCGCACCACGATGGGCGCCGCCGACGTGCCTTCCGCCGCGCAGGTGAGGTTCACGCTGAAGGCGTACGTGCCGTCCTCCAGGACGATCTCGTCACCGGCCTGCGCGGACGACAGCGCGGTCTGGAGCTGGGCCGGGGTGGAGACGCTCTTCACGGCCGCGCCGCCCGTCAGGGGCAGCAGGAGCAGGGCGAGGGAAACGGTTCTCAAGGGGGGGCCTCCCGGTACAGGGGGGTAAGGGGGGACCCCCACGCTACCGGATATCCAGGCAAAGCAGGCAGCCTGTCGTGCGCAGGCATCCCGGACGCTTGGTGACCGGCGGGCCCGTGAGCACCTGTCCTCCCATGACACACCGACCCGGGAACTCGCGTTGGGGCCGCTCCACGCTGGGAGGGCTGGTGCTGGCCGGGGCGCTGCTCACGGCTCCGGGCGCCGCGTTCGCGCTGCCCTCCAACGGCCAGCCTTTGCCGGAGTTCTCCGCGCGCGACCTGACGTCCGGCCCTCACGCGAGCGGCGAGCTGAAGGGGCGTCCCACGCTGCTGGTCATCATCACCGACAAGGACGCGGGCGACCGGATGCGCGGGTGGTTCGACGCGGCGGACCGGCACGTGACGGACTCGGTGCACCGTCAGTCGCTCATCACCCTCAAGCTGCCGTTCTTCGTCAGCGAGGGCGCGGCGCGGGGCAAGGCGAAGAACCAGGTGCCGAAGGACTCCTGGAAGGACACCTGGCTGGACAAGAACGGCGGCATGGCGAAGGCGCTGGGACTTGCCTCCAGCGACACCCCCTACGTCCTGGCGCTGGACGCGGAAGGACGCGTGGTGGCCAGCGTCCATGCCACCGTGGACTCGCCGGAGGCGCGGGCCATCTGGTCCGCGCTCCAGCGGTGACGGCGCAAGGCTAGTAGCGCCCGCCGCCGTCCAGGATGGTCTCCAGCCGCTCCTTGTCGCTGGAGAAGGGGAACGCCTGGTAGAGCTGGTAGCTGTTCTGCGGGTCCAGCAGCGTGGGCCGCATGAGGCGCACCACCTCCAGCTTGTCGTTGGAGAAGGAGAACTGCCCCAGCACGGACATGATGTGCGTCACGAGGAAGTTCTCGTTGGACGCCACCTGCGACAGGATGCGCAGCTTCTCGCGCGGGAAGGCCTCACGGAGCATCGCCTGGGTGAGGCCGCGGAACTGCGCGTCCGCGATGGGGCGCACCACCGGCGGCGGGGGCGGCATCGGCGCGGGCTGGTTGACCACCGGGGGCGGCAGGCCCGTGCCGTAGGGCGCGGCCTCGTCCACGTACTCGCTCAGCTTGTCCAGCTGCTCCATCGCGGCGCGGATGCTCTCGCGGCCCTTGGCGTCCTTCGTGCGGGACATCGCGTCGCGCAGCGCGTTCTCCAGCCGGTCGATGCGGCGCTCCACCTGGTCGCGGTCCACGACGGCCAGGTTGCGCGCGGGCGGCGGGGGCGGAACGGGCTGCGGCTGCGGCATCGGGGGGCGGGGCGTGGAGTGGCCCGGCGGCGGCGGGCGGCGGAACTCCGAGGCGGCGGCGGCATTGACCGAGTCCTCGGCGCGCGGCGCGGTCTGGGCGAGCGAGGCGGCGGAGGACAGCAGGACAACGGCGAGGGTCAGGGCCTTCATGGTGTGCATCCTTGGGGGTGTTCTTGCTTCGTCCCATCTGACGGGACAGAGGGGCGCTCATTCAAGCCCCCCTCACGAACATCCCCCAGGGAAGCCCTGGTGAAGCACCGGCGGGCGGCCTCTAGCCGCGCTTGGAGACGACCTGTCCGTCGGCGCCAATCTCGTAGACGAGCGGCACGCCGGTGGCGAGCTCCAGGCCCACCACGGTCTCACCGGACAGCTTGTCCAGGCGCATCACCAGCGAGCGGTTGGAGTTGCCGTGCGCCACGACGAGCACGTTCTTGCCCTGGCGCAGGTCGCCCGCGATGGCGCGGTCGTAGAAGGGCAGCACGCGCTTCGCGGTCATCTCCAGGGACTCGCCGTTGGGGGGCGGCACGTCGAAGGAGCGGCGCCAGACGTGGACCTGCTTCTCGCCGAACTCCTTGGCGGCGTCCGCCTTGTTGAGGCCCTGCAGGTCGCCGTAGTGGCGCTCGTTGAGGGCCGCGTCGCGGATGACGGGCGGGGTCTGCCCCAGCGTCTCCAGCAGGATGGCCAGCGTCTGCTGCGCCCGGCTCAGGGCGGAGGTGTAGGCGACGTCGAACTTCACGCCCTTGAGGGCGTCCGCGGCCTTGCGGGCCTCGTTGCGGCCCTGCTCGGTGAGGGGCACGTCCACGAAGCCGGTGAAGCGGTTCTCGAGGTTCCAGAGCGACTGACCATGACGGACGAGGGCGAGGATGGGCATGGCCCCCCTGCTAGCCCAACCGGGGGCGGGCGGAAAAGAGGCAAGCCCCGTCCACCCGCCCGGCCCGTCGTCTTGCGGCCACGCGGCGCCCTCCAGGTCAGCCGGCGGCCTGGGTCTCCTGCTGGAGGCGCTCGCAGACGGCCGCCACCGCGCTCAGCGTGTTGAACAGGTCCACCATGCCCACCTGGAGGCCCAGGTCGTCCTCGATGCGGTTGGCCAGCATCGTGGCCAGGAGCGAGTTGCCCCCGACCTCCAGGAAGTGGTCCTCCGGCCGCACGGCGTCCACGCCCAGCAGCTCCTGCCAGTACCCGGCCAGCCGGGACTCCATGGGCGAGGGGACGGCGCTCGGTGTGCTCATGGTGGGCTCCTCCGGAATGCTTGAATGGCTGTAAATTGAGGAAAATAGAACTACCGCGTCAAGTCTGACGACGCCAGGGCAGGCAGGCGGGCTGGAGGGCTCCCCGGGCCTCCTCAGCGTCCGCGCCGCTGGGCCATGCGCCGCAGGTTGTCCCGGCGTTGGGCTCCCGCGTCCTGGGTGGGGGTGGGCTTGGCTCCCGGTGGCGGGTCCCCCGGCGGTGAGAGGTGGCCGGCGAGCGCGCGCACCGTGGGGTACTGGAAGAGCGTCAGCAGCGGGACCTTGCGGCCCACCCGCGCCTCCAGCTTCGCGTGCACGGCCTGGAGCAGCAGGGAGTTGCCGCCCAGGTCGAAGAAGTTGTCGCTCGCGCCCACGCGCTCCAGGCCCAGCACTCCGGCCCAGAGCGCGGCCAGCGTCTCTTCCAGGCCGGCCTCGGGGACGCGGTAGTCCTCGCTCAGCTCGGGGCGGTGCGCGTCTGGCGCGGGCAGGGCCTTGCGGTCCAGCTTGCCGTTCGCGGTGAGGGGCAGGCGCTCCAGCACCACGAACGCCGAGGGCACGGCGTGCTCCGCGAGCGCCCCGCGCAGCGACGCGCGCAGCGCGTCCACCGTGAACGCCGTCCCTTCGTGGAGCACGACGTAGGCGACCAGCCGGCGCTGGCCGGGCACGTCCTCGCGCACCTGGGCCACCGCTTCCTTCACGCGGGGCTGGGCGAGCAGCGCGGCCTCCACTTCGCCCAGCTCGATGCGGAAGCCGCGCAGCTTCACCTGCGAATCCGCGCGGCCCCGGAACTCCAGCGTCCCGTCCGCGAGCCACCGCGCCACGTCGCCCGTGCGGTACAGGCGCGCGCCGGGCTCTGGGGAGAACGGATCCGGCCCGAAGCGCTCCGCCGTGAGCGCGGGCTGGCCCAGGTAGCCCCGCGCCACCTGGGCGCCTCCCAGGAACAGCTCGCCCCACAGGCCCACCGGCACGGGCTGTCCCGCGCCATCCAGCACGTACACGCGCACGTTCGGCTCAGGGGTGCCGATGGGCGGCAGCGGGCCCTGGGGGACTTCGGGCGTCACGACGCCGGAGGTCGCGATGACGGTGTTCTCCGTGGGGCCGTAGCAGTTGAACCACCGGCCTGGAACGGAGGGGCCCGGGCGGCGGTGCAGCACGTCCCCCGCGACGTGCACCCGTCGCAGCGGCATGCCGGCGGGCCAGGGCTGCTCCAGCGCCGCCTCCGCCATGGGCGTGGGCAGCGTCGTGAGCGTGATTCCCTCCGACGCGAGCCATCGCACCAGCCGCGCGGGCTCCGCGCGCACCTCGTCCGACGGCAGGTGGAGGCTGGCGCCATGCGAGAGCGCGGGCCAGGTCTCGAAGACGGTCGCGTCGAACGCGAGCCCCGTCAGCAGCGTGGCCCGGTCCCCCGGCGCGATTGCCGCCACCGTGCCGAGCCCCGCGACGAGGTTCGCCAGCGTGCCATGCGTCACCGCGACGCCCTTGGGCTTGCCCGTGCTGCCCGACGTGTAGATGACGTACGCCATCGCCTCATCGTGCGGCGTCACCCCGGGCGCGGTGGTGGGCTGCGCTTCCAGCGCGGGCTCCGCGTCCAGGCAGAGCACGCGCACGCCGCGGTCCTCGAAGCGGGAGGCGAAGGCCTGCCTCGTGACGACGACGCGCGCGTCACTGTCCGTCAGCACGTGCCGCCACCAGGCCTCCGGCCACTTCAGGTCCATGG
Source organism: Corallococcus macrosporus (assembly GCF_017302985.1). Lineage (NCBI taxonomy): Bacteria > Pseudomonadati > Myxococcota > Myxococcia > Myxococcales > Myxococcaceae > Corallococcus > Corallococcus macrosporus. The sequence goes on along the minus strand of NZ_JAFIMU010000008.1, from coordinate 222,101 downwards.
GCAGGTAGGCCGCTCCCGCCTTGAGGATGCCCAGCGCGCCGCACACGTAGCCGGGCGTGCGGTCCATGCACAGGGCGACCACGGTCTCCGGCCCCACGCCGTGCGCGCGCAGCAGGTGCGCCAGCCGGTTCGCCCCCGTCTCCAGCTCCTGGAACGTGAGGCGTTGCCCGTCGCTCGCCAGCGCGAGTGCATCCGGCCTTTGCCGCGCCTGCCGCGTGATGCACGGGAGCACGCGTACGTCCGCCGGCACCTCGAGCGCCGTGTCGTTCCACGCGACGAGCAACTGCCGCCGCTCGGCTTCCGTCAGCAGGGACAGCGACGCGAGCGGACGCTCCGGGGTTCGCGTCAACTGCTCCAGCAGCCGCACGTAGTGCCCCGCCATGCGCTCCACCGTCGCCGCGTCGAAGAGGGCGGTGTTGTATTCCCAGTGCGTCAGCGTCCCGGAGGCGGACTCGCGCACGAAGAGGGTGAGGTCGTGTTTCGCGAGTCCCGGATCGAAGGACACCGGCGCCGTCTCCAGCCCTCGCAGCGGGATGCCGGGGAAGTCCTGGAAGAGGGCGAACACGGCCTGGAACACCGGTGTGCGGCTGAGGTCTCGCGGCGTCTGGAGCGCGTCCACCAGTTGTTCGAAGGGCACCTCCTGGTGCGCGTACGCGCCCAGGCACGTCTCGCGCACCTGGTGCAGGAGTCCCTGGAAGGACCTGGCGCCGGAGACCTTCACGCGCAGCGGCAGGGCGTTGACGAAGAAGCCGATGAGCCCTTCCAGCTCGCGGTGATTGCGGCCGGAGATGGGCGAGCCGACGACGAGGTCGTCCTGCCCGCTGTAGCGCGACAGCAGCGCCTGGAAGCCCGCGAGCAGCGCCATGAAGGGCGTGACGCCCTGCTGGTGACACAGCTCCTTCACGGCGGCGTCCACGGCGGCGGGGAGCCGGACGACATGGGCCGCGCCAGTCTGGGCCTGCACGGGCGGCCGTGGGCGGTCGGTGGGCAGCTCCAGCGCGGGGGGCGCGCCCTCCAGGTGCTGTTTCCACCAGGCCACCTGCGCGTCCAGCCCCTCGCCCCGCAGGGTCGCGCGCTGCCAGCGGGCGTAGTCCGTGTAACGGATGGGCAGGGGCGGCAGGCGCGGCGTCTGGTTCCGGGTGAAGGCGTCGTAGAGGATGCCCAGCTCGCGTCCCATCACCTCCGTGGACCAGCCGTCCGTGATGATGTGATGCATGAGCAGCAAGAGCGCGTGGTCCTCCGCGTCCAGCCGCACCAGCGTCGCCGTCAGCAGCGGACCCGAGCGCAGGTCGAAGACGTGGCGCATCCGCGCTTCCGCGTGCTGGCGGAGCACGGTGTCGCGCTCGTGGGGCGGCACGTCCTCCCGTGGCTCATGCACGAGCGCGAACGGGACCGAGGGCAGCACGCGCTGCACGGGCTGGCCGTCCTCTTGCGCGAACACCGTGCGCAGGGACTCGTGACGGTCGATGAGCGCCACGAGCGACCGCTCCAGCGCGGCCACGTCGAGCGGTCCCTTGCACCGGACGAACAGGGGGACGTTGAAGGCGAACCCGCCCGGCGCGAGCGCGTCGATGAACCACAGGCGCTGCTGCGGGAAGGACTGGGGCGCGGAGTCGCCACCCTCCAGGCGCATCAAGGGCGGGGTGCGGAGGGGATGGGCTTGCTGGCGCAGGGCCTCGACCCGCGCGGCCAGCTCCGCGAGCGTCGGCGCCTCGAAGAGGACGCGCAGGGACAGGTCCACCCCGAAGGCCTCCCGCAGCCGGGAGACCACCTGCGTGGCGAGCAGCGAGTGTCCCCCCAGCTCGAAGAAGTGGGCCTGGAGGCTCACCTGGGGCACCACGAGCAGGGAGGCCCAGATGTCGGCGATCACCTTCTCCACCGCCGTCATGGGGGCCCGCGAGCCGGTGTCGTCCGCCGTTTCCTCCACGGGCGCGGGCAGGGCGTTGCGGTCCACCCTGCCGCTGGGGCCCAGCGGCAGCGCGTCCATGCGCACCAGCACGGCCGGCACCCCGTGCTCCGGCAACCGCCGCGCGAGCGCCTGCCGCAGCACCCGTTGTGAGAAGGCCGCCTCCGGCTGGACCACGTAGGCCACCAATTGCTTGCGTCCCGGCGTGTCCTCGCGGACCACCACGGCGGCGTCCCGCACGTCGGGCAGGGCGCGCAGGGCGGACTCCACTTCGCCCAGCGCGATACGCAAGCCGCGCAGCCGCACCTGTCCGTCCATGCGTCCAAGCCGCTCCAGTTGTCCGTCCGCGAGCCAGCGGCCCTTGTCGCCCGTGCGGTAGAGGCGCGCGCCCGGCGTGGTGCTGAAGGGAGCGGGAACGAAGCGCTCCGCGGTGAGCCCTGGCCAGCCCGGCAGACCGTGCGCGAGTCCTTCTCCGCCCACGTACAGCTCGCCCGGAACTCCGACGGGGCAGGGCTGTTGCCGCGGGTCCAGCACGTAGAGCTGGACCGAAGGCAGCGGCCTTCCCAGGGGAGGGCGTGCGGGCCAGGTGCTGGGGGCGCCCGCAGCGCGCCACGCGCAGGCCGCATGGGTTTCGGGAGGGCCGTACTGGCTTTCGAGGACGCAGCCGGGCAGCCGCTCGAAGAAGGACACGAGGGCCGGCGTCACCTGGAGCGGTTCGCCTGACGTGATGACCTCGTGGAGCGGAGGAAGGCCTGGCGCGGCGTGCGCGGCTTCGCTCAGCGACTGGAGTTCGACGGATGGCAGGAAGAGCCGCTCGATGGGGTGCCGGGTGAGGAAGCGCAGCAGGGACCGTGGGTCGCGGCGTGCTTCTTCGTCGCTGATCACCAGCCGGCCACCGGCGCACCAGGTGCTGAAGAGCTCCTGGAAGAAGGTGTCGGAGCCGGGCGGGGCGAGCTGGAGCGTGGTGGCCCGCGCGCGGACGGCATGGCGGGTCCGCCAGGCGAGCACGTTTCCGAGGCCCCGGTGGGACATGGCGATGCCCCTGGGACGGTCCGCCCCGGCCGAGGTGAAGACGACGTAGCAGACCGCCTCGGGTGACAGCCGCACGTCGGGTGACGACGCGGGATGGCGTGCCACGGAGGCGGCCTCCAGCGTCACGATGCGCGCGGAGGTGTCTGGAGGCAGGGCACGCACGAAGCGCTCATGCGCGAGGACCACGGGCGCGCGGGTGTCCTCCAGTACGGGCACCCAACTTTCGGCCGGGGCGTTCGGATCCAGCGGGACGCAGGCCGCGCCGGCCTTGAGGGTGGCGAGCACCGCGATGGGCATGTCCAGGCTGGAGCGCTCCAGGCACAGCCCGACGGAGCTGCCCGGCGTGACGCCCAGGGCGATGAGGTGGTGCGCGAGCTGATTGGCGCGTGCGTCCAGTTGCGCGTACGTCAGCGACTCCGCTGCGTTCGTGAGGGCGACCGCGTCCGGTGTCCGCTCGGCCTGCGCCTCCACCCGGACGTGGATCCGCTCGCGTGCGGGGAGCTGTTCCTCCCGGTGGTTCCACGCGACCAGCAGTTGCTCGCGTTCCTCCGGTGACAGCAGCGGCACGTCCACCAGGGCCAGGTCCGGGTTCGCGGTGACGCCTTCGAGCAGGCGCACGTGATGCGCGGCCATCCGGGCCAGGGTCGCCTCCTCGAAGAGGGCGGTGTTGTATTCCCAGTAGGCGACGAGTCCGTGCGGCGTCTGCCGCATGAACAGCATGAGGTCGAAGCGCGAGATGCCCGCCTGGAACGGGAAGTCCTCCACCGCGAGGCCGGGCAGGGACAGCGGCGTCGCGGCCCGCTGCAGGACGAACATCGCCTGCACCAGGGGCGTGCGGCTGAGGTCGCGGGGCGGCTTGAGCGCATCCACCAGTTGTTCGAACGGCAGGTCCTGATGCGCGAACGCACCCAGGCAGCTTTCGCGCACGCCGCGCAGCAACTGCCGGAAGGACCGCGTCCCCGAGACGTCCGCGCGCAGGGCGAGCGTGTTGACGAAGAAGCCGATGAGCCCCTCCACCTCGCGGCGGTTGCGGCCGGAGATGGGCGAGCCGACGACGAGATCCTCCTGCCCGCTGTAGCGCGCGAGCAGGGCCTGGAAGCCCGCCAGCAGCGTCATGAACAGCGTGGCGCCTTCGCGCTGGCCCAGCGACTGGAGCGCGCCGTGGAGGGACTGGGGCAGCCGCACCTCGAAGTTCGCGCCCTGGAAGGTCTGCATGGACGGGCGCGGCTTGTCGGTGGGCAGCTCCAGCACGGGCGGTGCTCCCCGGAGCGCCTCCCTCCACCACGTGAGCTGGTCCTCCAGCTCCTCTGCGTGGAAGGACTCACGCTGCCACCGCGCGTAGTCCACGTACTGGAGGGACAGGGGCAGCAGCGTGCCCTGTCCTTTCGAGGGGTAGAGCGCGTTCAGTTCGCGCTGGAGCACGTCGACGGACCAGCCGTCGAAGACGATGTGGTGGATGACGAGCATCAACACCTGGTCGTCATCGGCGACGCGCAGGAGCAGGCCCCGCATCAGGGGACCGCGTCGCAGGTCGAACGGGCGGCGCGCTTCGGTGGACAGGCGCTCCGCGAGCTGCGCGGCCGCCACGTCCACCCTTTGCAGCGTGAAGTCCCCCGCGGGCCCGATGCGCTGCACCGGCTGCCCGTCCACCTCGTTGAACGTGGTGCGCAGGACGTCGTGGCGCCGGATGATCTCCGCGAGGCTCCGCTCCAGGGCGTCCGTGTCCAGCGCGCCCCTCAGCCGCGTGACCAGGGGCACGTTGTACGCGTAGCCCAGCGGGTCGAGCTGCGAGATGATCCACAGCCGCTGCTGCGCGAACGACTGGGGCTGCCACCCATCCCGGGGGCCGGGCACGAGCGGCAGCGCCTGGAGACGGTGGCTCCCCAGCCGCAGCGCATCGATCCGGGCCGCGAGACTGGTGACCGTGGGCGCCTCGAACAGGGCCCGCACGGACAGGTCCACGGCGAATGTCTCCCGCAGCCGGGAGACGACCTGCGTGGCGAGCAGCGAGTGCCCGCCCAATTCGAAGAAGGAGTCCTGCGCGCCGACGCGCGTGCGGCCCAGGAGCGCGGCCCAGACCTCCGCCACCGCCGTCTCCGTCGGGGTGACGGGCGCCACGGAGGACTCGCCCGTGGGTGCGTCACCCATGGGCGTGACGAGCGCCTTGCGGTCCACCTTGCCCACGGGCGTCAGCGGCAGCCGGTCCAGCTTCACGAAGGCGGAGGGGACCAGCGGCGCGGGCAGCCGCGCGGCCAGACTTGGGCGCAGCGCGCTCATGTCCACGGTGGGTCCAGCCACCCACGCCACCAACCGCTTGTCGCCGGGGGCGTACTCGCGCACCTCCGCCACGGCGTCCTCCACGCCGGGCAGGTGGCGCAGGGCGGTCTCAATCTCTCCCAGCTCGATGCGGAAGCCGCGCAGCTTCACCTGCGAGTCCGCGCGGCCCATGAATGCCAGCTCGCCGGAGGGCAGCCACCGCGCGCGGTCTCCGGTGCGGTAGAGGCGTGCGCCGGGAGTTTCGCTGAAGGGATGGGGGACGAAGCGGTCCGCGGTGAGCTCCGGCCGGTCGAGGTAGCCCCACGCGAGGCCGTCGCCTCCCACGTACAGGTCGCCCACCACGCCGGGCGGCACGGGCTCCAGGCGCGCGTCCAGCACCAGCGCCTGGGAGTTCTCCAGCGGCCGGCCAATGGGCACGGGCATCCGCGCATCCAGGTCCCGCTTCACCTGGTAGGTGGCGGAGAAGGTGGTGTTCTCCGTGGGGCCGTAGCCGTTGACGACTGCACGGCCCGCGTCCAGCAGCTTGCGCGCGGCCAGCGGAGACAGGACGTCGCCACCGGTGATGACCTGCTTCACCCGCGCGAGTGAAGCGGGCCGGTTGAGCGCCATCTGTTCGAAGAAGGCGGTGGTGAGGAACAGCACGCTGATGTGCTCGCGCTCCAGCGTCGCTTCCAGTTCCTCCAGCGATGGCGTTACCGGCGGGTAGAGGAACAGCTTCGCGCCATTGAGCAGCGCTCCCCACAGCTCCAGCGTCGCGGCGTCGAATGACGTGGTGGCCAACTGGAGGACGACGTCCTGCGCGTCGAACCGGACGTAGGACACGCCCTTCACCAACCGAGTCACGGCCCGGTGGGGAACGCCCACGCCCTTGGGCCGCCCCGTGCTCCCGGACGTGTACATGACGTACGCGAGTGCATCCGCGGGGATGTGCACGTCGGGCGCGGACTCCGGGTGGCCCGCGAAGGTCCGCCACGACGGGTCGAGCACCACGACCCGCGAGGCCAGGGACTCCAGCGCGGACTCACGGCCCGGCTCCACCAGGAGCACGGAGATGCGCGCGTCACGCGCCATGAACTCCAGGCGCTCGGACGGGTAGGACGGATCCAGCGGGACGTACGCGCCCCCCGCCTTGAGGATGGCGAGCGTGGCGACGACCATCTCCAGAGAACGGCTCGCGCACAGGCCCACCGGAGTCCCCAGGCTTACGCCCTGGCCACGCAGGTGGTGCGCGAGTTGGTTGGCGCGTGCCTCCAGTTCCGCGTACGTGAGCCGCTGGCCTCCGGCCTCCGGGGCAATCGCGTCAGGCGTGCGCGCGGCCTGCTCCGCGTACGTGAGCTTCTGACTTCCTGCCTCCAGGGCGACCGCGTCAGGTGTGCGCGCGGCCTGCTCCGCGAAGAGGGCGGGCAGGGACGCCTCTCGCGGGTAGGGGACGGCGGCGCCCGTGCCCAGCTCGAGCAGGCGCTGGCGCTCCGCCTCGCTGAGCATCGGCAGCGTGGCCACGGGCCGCTCGGGCTCCGCGACCGCGGCCTCCAGCAGGCGCGTGTAGTGCTCCGCGAAGCGCGCCACCGTGGCCGCGTCGAAGAGGTCGGTGCTGTACTCCCAGAGGCTCACGAGGCCTTCGGGCGTCTCGCGCAGGAAGACGGTGAGGTCCATGCGAGAGACGCCCGGCTCGAAGTCCAGCTCGGACGTCTTGAGGCCCTCCAACTCCAGCGCGGGCACGGCCGAGTGCTGGAGCGTGAAGAGCACCTGGAAGAGCGGCGGGCGGCTCAAGTCGCGCTCGGGCTGGAGCGCGTCCACCAGTTGCTCGAAGGGCACTTCCTGGTGCGCGTACGCGTCCAGGCACGTCTTGCGCACGCGGCGCAGCAGCTCCCCGAAGCCGAGCGAGCCTTCCCCCTGCACGCGCAAGGGCAGGGTGTTGATGAAGAAGCCGATGAGCGGTTCCACCTCCTGGCGCGTGCGGCCGGAGATGGGCGAGCCGATGACGATGTCGTCCTGGCCGCTGAGCCGCGAGAGCAGCAGGTGCATGCCACCCAAGAGCGCCATGAAGAGCGTGACGCCCTGCCTGCGGCACAACACCTCCAGCGCTTTCCCCAACTCCGGAGGAAGCGCGTGGCGGTGCACCGCGCCGCGAGTGGACTGCGCGGAGGGACGGGGCCGGTCCGTGGGCAGCTCCAGCGCGGGGGGCGCTCCCGTCAATGCACCCCGCCACCACTCCAACTGCTGCGTCAGGTGCTCCCCCCGAAGCCACTGCCGCTGCCACACTGCATGGTCGGCGTACTGCACGGGCAGCGCGGGCAGCGCGGGCGTCGTGCCGGTGCGAAAGGCCGCGTAGAGCGCTTGAAGCTCCCGCTCCATCACCGTGAGCGACCAGCCGTCGCAGCAGATGTGGTGCAGCATCAGGAGCAGCACGTGCTCCGTCTCGCCCAGCCGCAGCAGCCGCACGCGCACCAGCGGCCCCGCGCCCAGGTCGAAGGGCGTGCGCGCCTCCGCCTCCGCGGTCCGCCGCAGGGCCTGCTCCCGCTCGGACGCGGGCAGTGCCTCCAGCGACTCCACCCGCAGCGGCAGGGACAGGGACGGTGCGATGCGCTGCACGGGCTGTCCATCCACCACGGCGAATGTGGTGCGCAGCGCTTCGTGCCGCTCCACCAGCACGGCCAGGGCGCGCTCCAGCGCGGGGACGTCCAGCGCGCCGGTGAGCCTCGCGAAGTACGGGACGTTGTAGGAGATGCCCCCGGGCGTGAGCTGCTCGATGAACCACATGCGCTGCTGCCCGAAGGAGAGCGGCAACAACGCGTCGCGGGAGACAGGCACCACCGGAGGCGCACGGCGACGGGACTTCGGCGCGGAGGCGGAAGGGGAGCCGGGGTGCTCGGTCGTCATGTCGCCCTCGAAGGGATGCGGAGAGAAGGGGGCCGCCCTCGAGGAGCGGCACGGCTCAAGCGGTCTGCTCCTGGCTCAGCTCGTCGCACGACCTGGCCACGGCGCAGAGCCAGTTGAACATCCAGCATCGACACATCCACGCCCAGCAGCTTCTGCCCGTGCCGGCCAGCCACGCCTCCATGGATGAGGTGATTCCACTCCGCGTGCTGATGGAGGCTCCTGCCCGAGGGACGCTCGAGCGGTTTCGAAATGCGGAAAATAGAACTCCCGCGCGAGCACACACAGCCCCAGGGCAGGCAGGCAGGTTCGGTCCTTCCCCGGGTTCCGGGCTTCTTTGGCAGTCTGGCCGGCATGGACGACGCGAACGCGAGCGAAGCGACGGCCCCCGAGCCGTCGATGGCGGTGGCGGTGGTGGGCCTGGCCCTGCGCTTTCCGGGGGCGGCGGATGCGCGGGAGTTCTGGCGCAACCTGGCGGGCGGGGTGGACTCCATCACGCGGCTGGACGACGCGGGCCGGGCGAAGGCGGGGATGCCGCAGGGGGACGAGTGGGTCGTCGCGGCGGGCGTGCTGGAGGCGGCGGAGTCCTTCGACGCCGCGTTCTTCGGGTACTCGCCGCGCGAGGCGGAGGGCATGGATCCGCAGCAGCGCGCCTTCCTGGAGTGCGCGTGGTCCGCGCTGGAGTCCGCAGGGCACGCGCCCCGGGGCAAGCCCCAGCGGGTGGCCGTGTTCGCGGGCGGAGGCTACTCGCTGTACGGGCTGCGCGACCCGGACGTGGGGGCGGGGCTGGCGGTGGGCGTGTCCCTGGACTTCCTGGCGACGCGCGTGTCGTACGAGCTGGACCTGAAGGGGCCGGCGATGACGGTGCAGACCGGGTGCTCCACGGCGCTGGTGGCGCTGCACCTGGCGACCCAGTCACTGCTGGCGGGTGAGTGCGACATGGCCATCGCGGGCGGGGTGTCCATCCGGCTGCCGCAGCTGGCGCCGTACCGCTTCCAGGAGGGGGACATCGTGTCGCCGGACGGCTGGTGCCGGCCCTTCGACGTGAAGGCGGGCGGGACGGTGGCGAGCAACGGCGTGGCGGCGGTGGTGCTCAAGCGGCTGGACGACGCGGTGGCGGACCGCGACCCCATCCGCGCCGTGGTGCTGGGCACGGCGCTGAACAACGACGGCAGCGGGAAGACGGGCTTCACGGCGCCGTCGGTGGACGGGCAGGTGGCGGTCATCGCGGACGCGCAGGCGGTGGCGGGCGTGGCGCCCGGGGACGTGTCCTATATCGAGGCGCACGGGACGGCGACGGCGCTGGGGGACCCCATCGAGGTCGCGGCGCTGCGGCAGGTGTTCCAGGGCGTGGCGCCCGGGGTGTGCGGCCTGGGGTCGGTGAAGAGCAACGTCGGGCACCTGGGCGCGGTGGCGGGGCTGGTGGGCGTCATCAAGACGGTGCTGGCGCTGGAGCACCGGCAACTGCCGCCGACGCTGAACTTCACCGCGCCGCATCCGTTGCTGGAGCTGGAGGGCAGTCCGTTCCACGTCGTGTCCCGCCTGCGGCCGTGGGAGGGGCCCCTGCCGCTGCGCGCGGGGGTGAGCTCGCTGGGGATTGGCGGCACCAACGCGCACGTCGTGTTGCAGGAGGCGCCGCGCGTGGAGGCGGACAAGGCCCGGCGGCGGGAGGAGCTGCTGCTCGTGTCCGCGAAGACGGAGGGCGCACTGGAGCGGATGACGCTCGCGCTCGTGGAGAGGCTGCGGGAGCAGGCGGGGAGTGCGGGGGGGGATCCGCGTGAGGCCATCCCGGAGGCGCTGGCGGACGTCGCGCACACGTTGCAGGTGGGCCGGGCGCGCTTTCCCTGGCGCCGCTTCGTAGTGGTGGGCCGGGGCCCTGACGCGGCTTCGCTGCTGTCGGGTGAGGCTTCCCCGGCGCGCACCGTGTTCGACGAGGGCGAGGGGCGCGGCGTGGCCTTCCTCTTCCCGGGGGGCGGCGCGCAGCGGGTGAACATGGGCGAGTCGTTCCTGCGGGAGCCCGCCTTCCGCGCGGCGCTGGACACCTGCGCGGAGCTGCTTCGCGGGCCGATGGGCGCGGACTTGCGAGAGGTGCTGTTCGCGGGCCCGGACCGGCAGGAGGCCGCGGCCCGGGAGCTGGACCGGCCGCTGTGGTCGCAGCCGGCGCTGTTCGCGTGTGACTGGGCCCTGGCGCAGCTCTGGCTGTCGTGGGGCGTGAAGCCGGCGGCGCTGCTGGGGCACTCGCTGGGCGAGTACGTGGCCGCGTGCCTCGCGGGCGTGTTCACGCTGGAGGAGGCGCTGGGTCTCGTGGTCGCGCGAGGGCGCCTCATGGAGGCCATGCCTCCGGGCGGGATGGTGTCGGTGCTCGCTCCGGTGTCCCGCGTGGAGGCGCTGCTGGGGACCGGCGTGTCGGTGGCCGCCGTCAACGGCCCCCAGACGTGCGTGCTCTCCGGGCCGCTGCCCACGCTGGAGGCCGTGGAGGCGGCGCTCACGAAGGAAGGCGTGGAGTTCAAGCGGGTGCGCTACGCGCGCGCGGCCCACTCCGCGATGATGGAGCCCTTCCTGGAGGGCTTCGCGCGCGAGGTCGCGAAGGTGAAGCTGCGCGCCCCCACGCTGCCCGTCGTCTCCAGCCTCACCGGCCGCTGGCTCCAGGAGCGCGAGGCGACGTCTCCGGAATACTGGGTGCGGCACCTGCGGCACACGGTGCGCTTCTCCGACGCGCTGGAGTGCCTGCTGGAGTCCGGCGACCGCGCGCTCATCGAAGTGGGCCCGGGGACGACGCTGACCTCGCTCGCGCGCCAGCACCCGGCGCGCAAGACGCAGCCCGTGCTCGCCACGCTGCCGACGAAGGACGGCGTGACCGTGAGCTCGCTGGAGGCCCTGGGCGAGGCGTGGGCCGCGGGCGTGGACGTGGACTGGGAGCGCTTCCGCGATGGAGAGAAGCGCCGCCGCGTGGACCTGCCCACGTACAGCTTCGACCGCGTGTACTACAGCCTGGAGGAGGCTCCGGCCGTCGCGCAGCCTCGCGCCTCGCGCGAGCCCCGTCCCGCGCCCCGGGCCGCCGAGGCGCGGAGAAGCGCCTCGCGCGTGGCGCCCCGCGACGCCACGGAGCGCGACCTGGTGGAGTGCTTCCAGCAACTGTTCCGCGTGGAGGAGGTGGGGATCCGCGACGACTTCTTCGCCCTGGGCGGTGACTCGCTGCTGGCGCTGCGGCTGCTGGCCATGGTGTCCGAGCGCTTCGGCAAGCGGCTGGCGCTGCGGGAGATGCTGACCGCGCCCACGGTGGAGTTGCTGGCGAAGAAGCTGGGCGGCACCGAGGAGAAGGGGACCCAGTTGCCTCCAGGCGTGGTGCCGCTCCAGCAGGGCACGCGCGGGCCGCCGGTCTTCTTCGTCCACGCGGCGGGCGGGCACTCGGTGTTCTACCGCCAGCTGGCGCAATCCCTGGGCGAGGGCCGCCCGGTCTACGCGTTCGAGTCCCGGGGCCTGGATCCGGACGGCCCCGTGCACACGTCGGTGGAGGAGATGGCCACGGCCTATCTGGAGGGCCTGCGCGCGCTGCAACCCCAGGGGCCGTACCTGCTCGCGGGCGCGTCCTTCGGCGGCGCGGTCATCTACGAGATGGCCCGCCGGCTGACCGCCGAGGGCCACGCGGTGCCGCTGTGCGCGATGTTCGACTCGCCGGGCCCCGCCGACATCGTGAAGGCGCTGGAGAAGGGCGGGGGCACGGGCCTGGAGAACGCCGCGCCCTTCATGGATCCGGAGCAGGAGCGCCGCTTCCTGCGCGTATGGGACGCGAACATCCAGGCGCTGCTCCGCTACCCGATGCCTCCCTTCGAGGGTGGCACCATCCAGTTCTTCCGCGCCGCCACCGTGGTGGAGCCGCTGCCGGAGCACCTGGGGCTGGAGTGGCTGAAGACGGGCGCCGTGGTGCGGGTGGAGACGGTGCCCGGCGACCACAACTCCATGCTCACCGGCGAGAACGCCGCCGCGCTGGGCGCGAAGCTGGCGGCGCTCATCCCCTGACGCCCGGAGTTCATCCGGAGCCCGGCGGCCGGCCGCGCCGCTGGGCCATGCGCCGCAGGTTGTCGCGCCGCTGGGCCCCGGCTTCCGGAGGCGGCGTCGTGGGCACGGGGGCTTGCGAGGGAGTCTCCGGAGCCGGCGCGAGGTGCGCGGCAAGGGCGCGCACCGTGGGGTACTGGAAGAGCGTCACCAGCGAGACCTTGCGGCCCACCAGCGTCTCCAGCTTCGCGTGCACCGACTGGAGCAGCAGCGAGTTGCCCCCCAGGTCGAAGAAGTTGTCGCCCGCGCCCACCCGGTCCACGTGGAGCACCTGGGACCAGATGGCGGACAGCGCCTGTTCCAGGCCTGCTTCGGGCGCGCGGTAGTCCTCGCTCAGCTCGGGGCGCAGGGCCTCCGGTGCTGGCAGGGCGCGGCGGTCCACCTTTCCGCTGGGCGTGAGCGGCAGGCGCTCCAGCAGCACGAAGGTGGAAGGGACCGCGTGCTCCGCGAGCGACCGGCGCAATTCGGCCCGCAGGGTGTCCACCGTGAGCGGTGTTCCTTCACGCGGCACCACGTAGCCCACCAGCCGCTTCGGGCCGGGGGGCTCCTCGCGCACCGTCACCGCGGCTTCCTTCACCGACGGCAGCGCGAGCAGTGCGGCCTCCACTTCACCCAGCTCGACGCGGAAGCCGCGCACCTTCACCTGCGAGTCGGCGCGCCCGCGGAACTCCAGCGTGCCGTCCGGCAGCCAGCGCACCACGTCGCCCGTGCGGTACATCCGCGCGCCCGGCGCGTCGCTGAACGGGTCCGGCAGGAAGCGCTCGGCGGTGAGGTCCGGGCGCCGGTGGTATCCGCTGGCGAGCCCCGCGCCGCCGAGGAACAGCTCGCCCGGGATGCCGATGGGGCAGGGCGCGCCGCGCGTGTCCAGGACGTAGGTCTGCGTGTTGGGGAGGGGTGCACCGATGGGCGGCAGAGCGGGCCAGGTGGCCGGAGGACCGGAGGCGCGCCAGGCGGTGACGACGTGGGTCTCCGAAGGACCGTATTCGTTCTCCAGGACGCAGCCGGGCAGCCGCTCGAAGAGGGCGACGAGCGCGGGCGTCACCTGGAGTTGCTCGCCCGCGGTGATGACCTCGTTGAGCGGAGGCAGCTCCGGTGCGTTGCGTGCCGCCTCGCTGAGCATCTGGAGCGCGACGAACGGCAGGAAGAGGCGCTCCACGCGGTGATGCGTCAGGTGGCGCAGGAGCGCGGAGGGGTCGCGGCGGATCTCGCTGGAGCACAGGAGCAGCCGGCCTCCCAGGCACCAGGTGCCGAAGAACTCCTGGAAGGAGACGTCGAAGTTGAGCGACGCGAACTGGAGCGTGGTGGCCTGGGCGCGGACGGCGCGCTGGATGAGCCAGCCCACCATGTTGCCCACGGCCCGGTGGGACATGGCGATGCCCTTGGGCCGTCCGGTGCTGCCCGACGTGAAGATGACATAGCAGCCCGACTCGGGCGACACCTCCACGGGCGGAGGGGATTCGGGGCGCGTGGCCAGCGCGGCGGTCTGCTCCTCCAGCGTGACGATGCGCGCCGGGGGCAGCGAGCCCACGAAGGACGCATGCGCGAGGACGACGGGCGGGCGCGTGTCCTCCAGCATCATCGCCAGTCGCTCGCGCGGATAGTCCGGATCCAGCGGCACGTAGGCGGCTCCGGCCTTGAGCGTCGCCAGCACCGCGACGGGCATGTCCAGGCTGGAGCGCTCCAGGCACAGGCCCACGACGCTGCCGGGCGTGACACCCAGCGCGATGAGGTGATGCGCGAGCTGGTTCGCACGGACCTCCAGTCGCGCGTACGTGAGCGACGACTCGCCGTCCGTCACGGCGATGGCGTCCGGCGTGCGCGCGACCTGTGCCTCCACCCACCGGTGCATCAGCCCCGGCGCGAACGACGTGTCCTTCTCCGCGTTCCAGGTCACGACGACCTGGCGGCGCTCCTCCTCGGAGAGCAGCGACAGCGCGGCCACGGGGCGGTCGGGTTGGGCCACCGCGCCCTCCAGCAACCGGATGTAGTGCGCGGCCATCCGCTGGACCGTGGCCTCTTCGAAGAGGGCGGTGTCGTACTCCCAGAACGCCGTCAGGCCCTGATCCGACTCGCGCACGAAGAGCATGAGGTCGAAGCGCGCCACGCCCGTCTGGAACGGGACGTCCTCGGCCTGGAGTCCCGGAAGGGTGAGCGGCACGGCGGCGCGCTGGAGGACGAAGAGGTGCTGGACCAGCGGAGAGCGGGCGGGATCGCGCGGCGGCTTGAGCGCGTCCACCAGTTGCTCGAAGGGCAGGTCCTCATGGGCGAAGGCGCCCAGGCAGGCTTCGCGCACGCGGCCGAGCAACTGCTGGAAGGACGGAGCACCAGAGAGGTCCGCGCGCAGGGCCAGCGTGTTGACGAAGAAGCCCAGCAGGCCCTCCACCTCGCGGCGATTGCGGCCGGAGATGGGCGAGCCGACGAGGAAGTCCGGCTGGCCGCTGTAGCGCGACAGCAGGGCCTGGAAGCCGGCCAGCAAGGTCATGAAGAGGGTGGCGCCCTCGCGCTGGCCCAGCGTGGTCAGGGCCCGTGACAGCTCGGGCGACAGGGGGACCTGGAGGCTGTGGCCGTTGAAGGACTGCACCGGTGGACGCGGCTTGTCGGTGGGCAGGTCCAGCACGGGAGGGACCCCCGCGAGTTGCCGGCGCCACCACGCCACCTGCTCCTCCAGCACGTCCCCTCGCAGCCAGTCGCGCTGCCAGCGCGCGAAGTCCGCGTACTGGATGGGCAGCGCGGGCAGCGAGGCCTCCATGCCCTTCACCCGCGCTGCGTAGAGCGCGTCCAGTTCGCGCTGGAGCACGGCGATGGACCACCCGTCGAAGACGGTGTGATGGAACACGAGCACCAGGACGTGGTCGTCGTCCGACAGCCGGAACAGCGTGGCGCGGATCAGCGGGCCCTGGCGTAGATCGAAAGGCACATGGGCCTCGGCCTCCACGCGGTGCCGGAGCGAGGAGGCGTCCTGCTCGCTCGGGGGCAGGTCCACGCGCGCGAGCTTGAAGTCCCAGGCGGGATGGATCCGCTGAGCAGGCTGGCCGTCCACCTCGTCGAAGGTGGTGCGCAGGACCTCGTGGCGGCGGATGACCGCGACGAGGCTGGCCTCCAGGGCCGGTGCGTCCAGCGGTCCGTGCAGGCGCGTCACCAGCGGCACGTTGTAGGCGTGGGCGCTGGGGTCCAGCTTGGAGATGAACCACAGCCGTTGCTGGGCGTGGGACTGCGGGATGATCCCTTCGCGCGAACCGGGGACGAGCGGCGGCGCAAGGCCACGAGGGGCCGCGTGCAGCAGTGCCTCCACCCGCGCGGCGAGCCCCGCCACGGTCGGTGCTTCGAACAGGGCGCTCATCGGCAGGTCCACGCCGAAGTCCTCGCGCAGCCGCGAGATGACCCGCGTGGCGAGCAGCGAGTGTCCGCCCAGCTCGAAGAAGTGGTCCCGCAGGCCCACGCGCGGCCGCACCAGCAGCGATGCCCAGAGCGCGGCGACCTTCCGCTCCACCTCCGTCAGCGGCGGGACGTAGCCCTCCTGCGCCGCCGGTGGCGCGGGCAGCCTGGCGCGGTGCACCTTGCCGCCGGGCGACAGGGGCAGGGCGTCCAGGCGCACGAAGATGGACGGCACCAGGTGCTCCGGCAACTTGAGCGAGAGGGTCTGGCGCAGGAGGTCCGGATCGAAGGTGGACTCCGGGTGCACGACGTAGGCGACCAGCCGGCGCAGGCCCGGCGTGTCCTCGCGCAACACCACGGCGACGTCGCGCACGGCATTGAGGACGCGCAGGGCCGTCTCCACCCGGCCCAGCTCTGCCCGGAAGGCGCGGGGGGGCGCGGCGCGGGGCAAGGGAGGCAGCCGCTCCAACTGGCCATCCGCGAGCCACCGGGCCCGCTCACCCGTGCGGTACAGCCGGGCGCCGGGCACGGTGCCCAGGTGCGACGGCACGAAGCGCTCGGCGGCGAGGTCCGGGCGTCCGGCGTCCTCGGTCGCGAAGCCCTCACCGCTGACGTACAGCTCGCCCGGAACGCCGATGGGGCACGGCTCGCGCAGCGGATCCAACACGTAGACGGAGAAGGGCGGCGACGCCGGAGCACCGCCTGCCTCCTTCCGCCAGCTCAACGCCTCGCGGGTGGTCCAGGCAGGAGGTCCCTCCACGTCCTTGGGGAGCGGGAGTCGGCTCGTCGCGGGGATGCGAACCCCGCGGGCGTTCCAGGTCACCAGGACCTGCTGGCGCTCCTCGGCGGACATGAGGGGCAGGGATGCCACGGGCAGATCAGGACGCGCGACCGCGCCCTCCAGCAGCCGGACGTAGTGCGCGGCCATCCGCAGCACCGTCGCCTCCTCGAAGAGGGCGGTGCTGTACTCCCAATACGCGACGAGTCCGTGCGCGGTCTGGCGCACGAAGAGCATCAGGTCGCCACGGCTGGTGCCGGACCGGAACGGGACGTCCTCGGCCTGGAGGCCGGGGAGGGCGAGGGGCGCGGCGGCGCGCTGGAGGACGAAGAGGATCTGGACCAGCGGGGAACGGGCGGGATCGCGCGGCGGCTTGAGCGCGTCCACCAGTTGCTCGAACGGCAGGTCTTCATGAGCGAAGGCGCCCAGGCAGGCTTCGCGCACGCGGCCGAGCAACTGCTGGAAGGACGGAGCACCAGAGAGGTCCGCGCGCAGGGCCAGCGTGTTGACGAAGAAGCCCAGCAGGCCCTCCACCTCGCGGCGATTGCGGCCGGAGATGGGCGAGCCGACGAGGAAGTCCGGCTGGCCGCTGTAGCGCGACAGCAGGGCCTGGAAGCCGGCCAGCAGCGTCATGAAGAGGGTGGCGCCCTCTCGTTGGCCCAGCGTGGTGAGGGCCCGTGACAGCTCGGGCGACAGGGGGACCTGGAGGCTGGAGCCCGCGAAGGTCTGCACGGCCGGGCGCGCCTTGTCGGCGGGCAGCTCCAGGACGTGCGGGACGCCGTCCAGTTGATCACGCCACCAGGTGAGGTGGGCCTCCAACTCCTCGCCCTGGAAGACCTCTCGCTGCCAGCGCGCGAAGTCCACATACTGGATGGGCAGGGCGGGCAGCGTGCTCTGTCCGTTCGCGGGGTAGAGCGCGTCGAGTTCGCGCTGGAGCACGTCGATGGACCATCCGTCGAAGACGATGTGGTGGATGACGAGCACCAGGACGTGGTCATCGTCCGCGACGCGCAGCAGCCGGGCTCGGACCACCGGCCCCTGTCGCAGGTCGAAAGGCTGGAGGGCCTCCGCCTCCACCCGCGCCTGGACCGCGCCCGCGTCCACGTCCTCCCGTTGCAGCGTGAAGTCCCCCGCGGGCCCGATGCGTTGCATCGACTGGCCATCCACGGTCCCGAAGGTGGTTCGCAGGACGGCGTGGCGCTCGATGACCGAGACGAGGCTGGCTTCCAGGGCTCGTGCGTCCAGCGGTCCGCGCAGGCGCGTCACCAGCGGGACGTTGTAGGACGCGCCCAGCGGATCGAGCTGCGAGATGATCCACAGCCGCTGCTGCGCGAACGACTGGGGCTGCCACCCCTCGCGCGGGCCGGGCACCAACGGGAGCCCCTTGGTCCATGGCCCCTCGCCGCGCAGGGCGTCGATGCGCGCACCCAGTCCGCTGACCGTGGGCGCCTCGAACAGCATGCGCACGGACAGGTCCACGGCGAACGTTTCCCGCAGCCGCGAGACGACCTGCGTGGCGAGCAGCGAGTGCCCGCCCAATTCGAAGAAGGAGTCCTGCGCGCCGACGCGCGTGCGGCCCAGGAGCGCGGCCCAGACCTCCGCGACCGCCGTCTCCGTCGGGGTGACGGGCGCCACGGAGGACTCGCCCGTGGGCGCGTCACCCATGGGGGTGGCGAGCGCCTTGCGGTCCACCTTGCCCACGGGCGTCAGCGGCAGCCGGTCCAGCTTCACGAAGGCGGAGGGGACCAGCGGCGCGGGCAGCCGCGCGGCCAGACTTGGGCGCAGCGCGCTCATGTCCACGGTGGTGCCGGCCACCCACGCCACCAACCGCTTGTCGCCGGGGGCGTACTCTCGCACCTCCGCCACGGCGTCCTCCACGCCGGGCAGGTGGCGCAGGGCGGTCTCAATCTCTCCCAGCTCGATGCGGAAGCCGCGCAGCTTCACCTGCGAGTCCGCGCGGCCCATGAATGCCAGCTCGCCGGAGGGCAGCCACCGCGCGCGGTCTCCGGTGCGGTAGAGGCGTGCGCCGGGAGTTTCGCTGAAGGGATGGGGGACGAAGCGGTCCGCGGTGAGCTCCGGCCGGTCGAGGTAGCCCCACGCGAGGCCGTCGCCTCCCACGTACAGGTCGCCCACCACGCCGGGCGGCACGGGCTCCAGGCGCGCGTCCAGCACCAGCGCCTGGGAGTTCTCCAGCGGCCGGCCAATGGGCACGGGCATCCGCGCATCCAGGTCCCGCTTCACCTGGTAGGTGGCGGAGAAGGTGGTGTTCTCCGTGGGGCCGTAGCCGTTGACGACTGCACGGCCCGCGTCCAGCAGCTTGCGCGCGGCCAGCGGAGACAGGACGTCGCCACCGGTGATGACCTGCTTCACCCGCGCGAGTGAAGCGGGCCGGTTGAGCGCCATCTGTTCGAAGAAGGCGGTGGTGAGGAACAGCACGCTGATGTGCTCGCGCTCCAGCGTCGCTTCCAGTTCCTCCAGCGATGGCGTTACCGGCGGGTAGAGGAACAGCTTCGCGCCATTGAGCAGCGCTCCCCACAGCTCCAGCGTCGCGGCGTCGAATGACGTGGTGGCCAACTGGAGGACGACGTCCTGCGCGTCGAACCGGACGTAGGACACGCCCTTCACCAGCCGCGTCACGGCCCGGTGGGGAACGCCCACGCCCTTGGGCCGCCCCGTGCTCCCGGACGTGTACATGACGTACGCGAGCGCATCCGCGGGGATGTGCACGTCGGGCGCGGACTCCGGGTGGCCCGCGAAGGTCCGCCACGACGGGTCGAGCACCACGACCCGCGAGGCCAGGCCCTTCAGCGCGGACTCACGGCCTGGCTCCACCAGGAGCACGGAGATGCGCGCGTCGCGCGCCATGAACTCCAGGCGCTCGGACGGGTAGGACGGATCCAGCGGGACGTACGCGCCCCCCGCCTTGAGGATGGCGAGCGTCGCCACGACCATCTCCAGAGAACGGCTCGCGCACAGGCCCACCGGAGTTCCCAGGCTTACGCCCTGGCCCCGCAGGTGGTGCGCGAGTTGGTTGGCGCGTGCCTCCAGTTCCGCGTACGTGAGCCGCTGACCTCCGGCCTCCAGGGCGACCGCGTCAGGCGTGCGCGCGGCCTGCTCCGCATATGTGAGCCGCTGGCCTCTGGCCTCCGGGGCAATCGCATCAGGTATGCGAGCGGCCTGCTCCGCGTACGTGAGCTTCTGACTTCCTGCCTCCAGGGCGACCGCGTCAGGCGTGCGCGCGGCCTGCTCCGCGAAGAGGGCGGGCAGGGACGCCTCGCGCGGGTAGGGGACGGCGGCGCCCGTGCCCAGCTCGAGCAGGCGCTGGCGCTCCGCCTCGCTGAGCATCGGCAGCGTGGCCACGGGCCGCTCGGGCTCCGCGACCGCGGCCTCCAGCAGGCGCGTGTAGTGCTCCGCGAAGCGCGCCACCGTGGCCGCGTCGAAGAGGTCGGTGCTGTACTCCCAAAGGCTCACGAGCCCTTCAGGCGTCTCGCGCAGGAAGACGGTGAGGTCCATGCGAGAGACGCCCGGCTCGAAGTCCAGCTCGGACGTCTTCAAGCCCTCCAACTCCAGCGCGGGCACGGCCGAGTGCTGGAGCGTGAAGAGCACCTGGAAGAGCGGCGGGCGGCTCAAGTCGCGCTCGGGCTGGAGCGCGTCCACCAGTTGCTCGAAAGGCACTTCCTGGTGCGCGTACGCGTCCAGGCACGTCTTGCGCACGCGGCGCAGCAGCTCCCCGAAGCCGAGCGAGCCCTCCCCCTGCACGCGCAAGGGCAGGGTGTTGATGAAGAAGCCGATGAGCGGTTCCACCTCCTGGCGCGTGCGGCCGGAGATGGGCGAGCCGATGACGACGTCGTCCTGGCCGCTGAGCCGCGAGAGCAGCAGGTGCATGCCACCCAAGAGCGCCATGAAGAGCGTGACGCCCTGCCTGCGGCACAACACCTCCAGCGCTTTCCCCAGCTCCGGAGGAAGCGCGTGGCGGTGCACCGCGCCGCGAGTGGACTGCGCGGAGGGACGGGGCCGGTCCGTGGGCAGCTCCAGCGCGGGGGGCGCTCCCGACAATTCACCGCGCCACCACTCCAACTGCTGCGTCAGGTGCTCGCCCTGGAGCCACTGCCGCTGCCACACCGCATGGTCGGCGTACTGCACGGGCAGCGCGGGCAGCGCGGGCGTCGTGCCGGTGCGAAAGGCCGCGTAGAGCGCTTGAAGCTCCCGCTCCATCACCGTGAGCGACCAGCCGTCGCAGCAGATGTGGTGCAGCATCAGGAGCAGCACGTGCTCCGTCTCGCCCAGCCGCAGCAGCCGCACGCGCACCAGCGGCCCCGCGCCCAGGTCGAAGGGCGTGCGCGCCTCCGCCTCCGCGGTCCGCCGCAGGGCCTGCTCCCGCTCGGACGCGGGCAGTGCCTCCAGCGACTCCACCCGCAGCGGCAGGGACAGGGACGGTGCGATGCGCTGCACGGGCTGTCCATCCACCACGGCGAATGTGGTGCGCAGCGCTTCGTGCCGCTCCACCAGCACGGCCAGGGCGCGCTCCAGCGCGGGGACGTCCAGCGCGCCGGTGAGCCTCGCGAAGTACGGGACGTTGTAGGAGATGCCCCCGGGCGTGAGCTGCTCGATGAACCACATGCGCTGCTGCCCGAAGGAGAGCGGCAACAACGCGTCGCGGGAGACAGGCACCACCGGAGGCGCACGGCGACGGGACTTCGGCGCGGAGGCGGAAGGGGAGCCGGGGTGCTCGGTCGTCATGTCGCCCTCGAAGGGAAGCGGGGAGAAGGGGGCCGCCCTCAAGGGGCGGCGCGGCTCAAGCGGTCTGCTCCTGGCGCAGCTCGTCGCACAGCGTGGCCACGGCGCGGAGCGTGTCGAACAGCTCCACCATGGACACCTCCACGCCCAGCTCGCTCTCGATGCGGTTGGACAGGACCGTGGCCATGAGGGAGTTGCCGCCAATCTCCAGGAAGTGGTCCTCCGGGCGCACGACCTCCACGCCCAGCAGCTCCTTCCACCACGCGGCGAGCGTCGCTTCCGTGCCGCTGGTGGCGGCTTCTTCGGTGCTCGGATTCATGGCCGTTCCTCCCGTCCGCTCACGCGGGCTTCAGGCGTTCACGCAAGAGGTACTTGCGCACCTTGCCGGTGGCCGTCTTGGGCATCTCGTCGATGATGTCCAGGCGGTCCGGCCAGTACTGGTTGGACATGCCCTGCTGCTTGAGGTGGTCGCGCAGCTCGGTGAGCGTCGGCGGGGCCTCGCCCTCGCGCACCACCACGACGGCGCACACCCGCTCGCCGCCAATCTTGTCGTCCGAGTGCGCGACGACGGCGACCTCCTTCACCTTCGGGTGCGAGTACAGCGCGGACTCCACCTCCACCACGGGGATCTTGTAGCCGTACCGGAAGATGACGTCCTTGAGCCGCCCCACGATGCGGATGCCGCCGCGTCCGTCGTCGCGCGCCAGGTCGCCCGTGTCGAACCAGCCCTCCGCGTCCACCGCCGCGGCGTACACGTCGTCGCGCTTGAAGTAGGTGAGGCACTGGCTGGCGCCGCGCACCAGCAGCCGCCCCGTCCCGTCCGGATACGGCGTGCCGTCCTCCGCGAGCGCGGGGACGATCTTCGTCTCCATCCACGCCACCGCCCGCCCGTCACTCTGGCTGGGCCAGTCCGGCGGGTCCTCATGGCGCGTGATGGTGACCGCGCCGTTCTCCGTCATGCCCCACAGCGTGTGCAGCCGCACGCCGAACACCTCGCGCACCGCCGCGATGAGGTGCGGCGGCACCGGGATGGAGCCCGTGGCCAGCTGCCTCAGCGAGGAGGTGTTTCGCTGGCGCTTCTTCTGCAACGCGATGAGGTTCATCAGGTACGTGGGAATGCCGTACGTGAACGTGACGCCATGCTCCTCGAAGAGCTTGAGCGTCAGCTCCGGGTCGCCCACGTCCATGTAGATGGCCGTGGCGCCCAGCAGCATGGGCATCAGGTACGAGTACGTGAACCCCGTGGACGCCGTCAGCAGCGAGGGCAGCGCCACCACGTCCGTGCCGTCGATGCCCAGCGTGTCGCAGAGCGCGCGCGTGATGCCGTAGTTCGTGTTGTGCGAGTGCACCACGCCCTTCGGCTCGCCCGTGGTGCCGGACGTGTAGAGGATGTTGCAGACGTCGTCCGCGGCCGCCGGGGCCACGCCCTCCAGCGACGCCTCCTTCTCCCACTCCCGCTCGATGAAGTGGCGCTCGAAGTCCCGCTCGCCTGCCTGGAGCCCGTCGTTGCTGCCGAGCAGCACCCGGTGGCGCAGCGACGGAAGCGCCGCCGCGATGTCGCGGGCCATGTCCCGGTGTGAGTGCCCCGTCCATGACGTGGGCCCCACGTAAACGGACGCCTCCGTGCGCCCCAGGATGAACTCCACCTCGCGCCGCCGGTAGTCGGGCGGGATGGGCGCGATGACCGCCCCGATCCGCGCGCACGCCAGCGCCAGCGCCGTGAAGTGCCACCCATTGGGCAGCTGCACCGCGACGATGTCCTCGCGCCCCACGCCCAAATCGCGCAGGCCCAGCGCGAAGCGGTCCATGTACCGCGCCAGCTCCGCGTAGGTCAGACGCGTGATGTCCTTGGAAAAGTACCGTGCGGCAATGATCGCGGTCTTGTCCGGATGCGATTGGACGCAGCGACGCAGATCGTCAACCACCGTGGTGTCACGCCACCAACCCTTCCGGCGGTACTCCGAACCCTTCTCCAACGCCGCTGCGTTATGGAAACGCTGCCCCATCTGAAGGTCTCCTCCCATTGACGCGAGGCCTGGGAATGCAGAGCGTGCCGCGCGTGTAACACCGCGAGATTACCGGGCAAGACGGTTTTTTCTCGTACATCTACATCTTAAGAAAATCCGCGTTGACGGCGCATAATGCGATTTCCTAGTGTGTCTCACAACAGCCGGATTCCGGGGCTGTGACAGCGACGCTACGGGCATGACTTTCTCGGCGAATCCAACGACTCCCGGGCTGTCGCGCGACGCGCGGACGCCAGATGAACCCACGGCCTCCAGCGGCCCGGCGATGCCTGCTCGCACTGGAGACGGCCCCTCGGGCGCCGCGTCGGACGCGGGGCTGGCGCTGCTGCCCCGGCGAGCGAAGCGCATCCGTCAGACCATCGTGCGGCTGGCGGCGACGCCGTCGGGCTGTCACCTGGGCGGCTCGCTGTCGATGGTGGAGATATTGGTGGCGCTGCTGGGCCGGGTGATGCGCGTGGATCCGCGCGCGCCGAAGATGCCGGAGCGCGACCACCTCATCCTGTCCAAGGGACACGCGGCGGCGGGGCTCTACGCGGCGCTCGCGGAGTTCGGCTTCGTGGACGTGGAGACGCTGGTGCGCGACTACAACGCGGACGGCAGCATCTTCACCGGGCACGTGAACGCGGCGGTGCCGGGCGTGGAGTTCGCCACCGGCAGCCTGGGCCACGGGCTGGGGCTGGGCGTGGGGCTGACGCTGGCGCACGCGCTGCGCGGTGAACCCAACCGCACCTTCGTCATCTGCGGCGACGGCGAGATGGGCGAGGGCTCCAACTGGGAAGCGCTCCAGGTGGCGTCGCACCGCAAGCTCACGGGCCTGACGCTGATCATCGACCGCAACGGCGGGCAGAACGACGGGCCCACCGAGTCCATCCTGTCGCAGGAGGCGCTGGTGCAGCGGCTGGACGCGTTCGGCTTCCAGTCGCTGGAGGTGGACGGGCACGACCTGCCCGCCCTGTGCGCCGCGCTGGAGGCGCCGGTCGTGGGGGGCCGTCCGCGCGCGGTCGTCGCCCGGACGCAGAAGGGCGCGGGCGTGCCCATGCTCAAGGGCAAGGGGCCGCACTACGCCGTGTTCTCCGCGGAGCACCTGCGCCGGGCGCTCGCGTCGCTGGGGGAGGACGGCCAATGAGCGCGTCGCTGGCCCCGGCGGTGGACCTGGCCCAGGCGCCGGAGGCGTGGCTCGCCGCGCACCCGGAGCTGTCCAGCCGGCTGGTGTTCCGGCACGCGGCGGCGCGCTTCGCTCAAGATGACACGCGCGTCGTCTTCCTGGAGGCGGACCTGGGCGGCGGCGGGGACCCGTTCGAGAAGCGCCACCCGCAGCGCTACTTCAACCTGGGCATCTGCGAGGCCACCATGCTGGACATGGCGTGTGGCCTGGCGCACGGCGGGCACACCGTCATCGCGCACAGCTTCGCGGCGTTCGGCGTGATGCGCGCGTGCGAGCAGGTGCGGCTCAACCTGGCCTACGCGCGCGCCAACGTGAAGCTCGTCTGTGATTACGGCGGCGTGGCGGGCGCGTTCTTCGGCCCCACGCACCACGCCATCGAAGACCTGGCCGTGCTGCGCGCGATGCCCAACCTCACGGTGGTGTCGCCCGCGGACGGCCTGGAGACGGTGCAGGCCACGCAGGCGATGCTCGCGCACGAGGGGCCGGTGTACCTGCGGCTGGGCCGCAACCGCGTCACCCGCCTGGACATTCAACGCCCGCCCTTCGAACTGGGCCGCGCCGCGCTCCTGCGCGAGGGCGACGACGTGGGGCTCCTCGCGCACGGCGAGGTGGGCGTGGCCGTGGCGCTGGACGCCGCGAAGCTGTTGGAGGCGCAGGGCGTCTCCGCGCGCGTGCTCAACGTGCACACGCTCAAGCCGCTGGACGAGGAGGCGGTGCGCGAGACGTCGTCGCGCACGCGGCTGCTCGTGACCGTGGAGGAGCACAACGTGCTCGGCGGCCTGGGCAGCGCGGTGTGTGAGACGGTGTGCTCGCTGGACCTGGGGCGGCGCGTGCTGCGCGTGGGCATCCAGGACCGCTACGACCCGCGCGCCGGTTCGCACGAAGCCTTGCTCAAGGGCCACGGGCTGGAGGGCGGGCAGGTGGCCGAGCGCATCCTGGGAGTGCTCCCAAGAACCCCGGTGTTTGCCGTGGGATCCGAACCGAGGAGGGACTGACATGCAGGTCCAGAACCCGAACCCGATGACGCAGTCCGTGCCGGCCGACCAGTGTCCCCTGTGCGCGCAGCCGGTGCCCGCGGGCAACCGGATGGTGGGCGAGGTGCTCTCCTGTGACGGCTGTTCCGCAGAGCTGGAGGTGGTGGGCGTGAACCCGCTGCGGCTCGAGGAAGCACCCGAGGTCGAGGAAGACTGGGGGGAGTAGACCCGCGCCATGCGCAAGGTCGACCTCGTCTATACGCGCATTCGCACCGAGGAGAAGCTCCTCCTCGAGGCGCTGCGCAGGCGCGACTGCGCCGTCAACCTGGTGCAGGACTCCGGGATGGTGCTGTCGATGGACCGGCAGCGCGTCAACGAGGCCGACACCGTGTTGATGCGCAGCATGTCCTTCACGCGTGCGCGCTACCTGGCCACGTTCCTGGAGATGAAGGGGCTGCGCGTGCTCAACAGCGCGCGCACCATCTCCCTGTGCGGGGACAAGGCGCTCACCAGCGCGGCGCTCGCCGCGAAGGGCGTGCCCATGCCGTGGGCGTTCGTGGCCTTCGACGAGGACGCGTGCCTGGATGCGATTGAGGCCAGGGGCTACCCGGTGGTGACCAAGCCCGTGCTGGGGAGCTGGGGCCGGATGGTGGCCCGGCTGGACTCGCGCTCCGCGGCGGAGGGCGTGCTGTCCACGCGCTTTGGCAGCGGCGGCGCGCAGGACCACGTGGCGCTGGTGCAGGAGTACGTGGACAAGCCGGGCTACGACCTGCGCGTCTACGTCATCGGCCGTGCGGTGGGCGGCCTGCGCCGCCGCTCCGAGCACTGGATCACCAACACCGCGCGCGGCGCCGTGCCGGAGCGCTACGAGGTGTCGGGGGTGCACGCGAAGCTGGCGGAGGCCGCGGCGGACGCGGTGGGCGGGGACATGGTGGCGGTGGACCTGCTGGAGACGCGCGGCGGCGACATCTACGTCAACGAGATCAACCACTGCGTGGAGTTCGCGCGCAGCATCGACGAGACGGGCGTCCCGCTGCCGGACCTCATCGCGGAGTACGTCGCCTCCGGAGCCGGAGCCGGGCGATGAGCGCGCGCGTGGCGGTGCTGGGAGCCGCGGGCTACACCGGCGGCGAGGTGCTGCGCCTGCTGCTCGCGCACCCGGCCGTGGAGGTGGTGCAGGCCACCTCCGGCCAGTTCGCCGGCAAGCGCCTGGACTTCCCGCACCCGCACCTGCGCGGGGCGGGGACGCTGCGCTACACGCCGCACGACGCGCTGGAGTCCTGCGACGTGCTGGTGAGCTGCCTGCCTCAAGGCGAATTGCTCCATCGCTGGCCGAGGGTGTGCCGGCTGGCGGAGCGGGTGGTGGACCTGAGCGCGGACTTCCGCCTGGACCCCGCGGGGCACGCGCGCTGGTACGGCAAGCACCCGCGCCCGGAGGACGTGCCCGCGTTCGTCTACGGATTGCCGGAGTGGATGGGTGACGCGCTGCCGAATGCGCGCCACGTGGCCATTCCCGGCTGCATGGCGCACGCGGGGCTGCTGGCGCTGCTGCCGCTGTTGCACGCGGGGCTCGCGCGCCCGGACGTGCTGGTGGTGGACGCGAAGACGGGCTCGTCCGGGGGCGGCTCGACGCCGGACCGCTCCTCGCACCACCCGGAGCGCGCGAACGCGCTGCGCTGCTACAAGCCGGTGGGCCACCGGCACACGGGCGAGCTGGAGGGCGTGGCGGAGCACGTCACCGGCCAGAAGCCCACCATCCACTTCAGCGCCACGGCGGTGCCGGGCGTGCGCGGCATCCTGGCGACGGTGCACGCCTTCGCGGCGCGGCCGGTGGATGAGGCGGAGGTGGTGCGCGCCATCGCCACGCGCTACCGCGAAAAGCCCTTCGTGCGGCTCTTGCGCCCCAGCGCGTCCCTGTCGCCGTTCCCGGAGCCGGGGCCGCTGCTGGGCACGAACCACTGCGACCTGGCGGTGGACGTGGACGCGGAGCGGGGCCGCATCGTGGTGAACGCCGCCATCGACAACCTGGTGAAGGGCGCCGCCGGTACGGCGGTGCATGCGCTGAACCTGATGCTGGGCCGTCCGGAGACCGAAGGCCTGGGCTTCCGGGGCCTGCATCCGCTCTAGACCGCTGTTCTTTTTAGAGGAGCCGCATCCCATGAGCTTGACCACGAAGTCCCCTGGTGAGGTGTTCGCGGCCGCGGTCCAGAAGCAGGGCACGAAGGCGCACGTGGACTACGACCACTCCATCGTGGACGCGTTCCCCGGCTTCAAGCGCCGTCCGCGCATCGCGGTGCGCGGCATGTTCAAGACGGCCAAGGCCGAGCGCGACCCGGTGCCGTTCTGGTACGAGACGCACCCCCAGACGAAGCCCAGCGGGCCGGTGCAGGACGTGGAGCTGCGCCCGGAAGCCGGCTTCGAGTTCCACCAGGACACGCAGGCGCTCAAGCCCACGCGCGCGTGGATCCAGGTGCCGCGCAACCTGCTGGAGGATCCGAAGTCGCTGGCGCAGTTCATCGACTTCCGCCTGCTGGTGCGGCTGAACACGGCGGAGAACCAGGCGCTGTGCA
Organism: Corallococcus macrosporus; assembly: GCF_017302985.1. NCBI lineage: Bacteria > Pseudomonadati > Myxococcota > Myxococcia > Myxococcales > Myxococcaceae > Corallococcus > Corallococcus macrosporus. Next base: position 194,327 of record NZ_JAFIMU010000008.1, on the reverse strand, counting down.
TCGGCAAGGGTGGGGACGGCGTGCGGGGCCTCTTGCACACGCCGGGCATCGTGCGGCTGCCGGCGCAGAAGACCGCGGTGCGCTCGCTGCTCAACGCCTGCGCGCAGGTGGAGCAGATGGGCGGCTCCGCGGACGGCATCGTCATCAACTCGCTGGACTTCTACGAGCACCTCGTGGGCCAGCAGTCGCTGCTGTCGGACCTGGCCGCCATGGGCATCCGCCTGTGCCGCACGCGCATGGTGAACCCGGGCACCATCATCGTGGGGGACTTCACCGCCGCGGCGACGCTGTATGACAGCGAGCGCTCGGTCATCCGGTTCGCGGAGCCGCCGCCGGGCATCTTCCCGCGCGAGGGGCTGGCGGCCTACGGCGAGGTCTACACGACGCTCGCGGTGCACCTGCCCACCCACTTCTTCGTGGCGTCGCTGACCTGATGGCCACCGCGAGCGCGAAGAGCGAGGCCGCGCCGCTCACCGTCCTCTACATCACCGGCTGGTGCCGCAGCGGCAGCACCATCCTGGGCAACGTGCTCAACGAGGTGCCGGGGTTCTTCCACGTGGGGGAGCTGAGCTTCCTGTGGAAGAACGCGTACGGGAACGGCTCCAACACGCTGTGCGGCTGCGGCCAGCAGTTGGTGGAGTGCGGCATCTGGAACACGGTGCTGACCTCCGACGTGCCGGCGGGCCTCACGCCCCGCGCGCACGCCGAGGCGGTGGTGAAGCGGCAGCAGGCCGCCGTGCGCACGCGGCACACGCTGCGGGTGCTGGACGAGGCGGGGGACTCGCAGGCGCTCCAGGCGCACGCGGACTTCCTGGCGCGCACGTACCGCACCATCGCGCGGGCCACGGGGAGCACGGTGCTGGTGGACAGCGGGAAGTTCCCGTCCGAGGCGGCGCTGCTGCCGCGCGTGGAAGGCATCCGGCCGCTGTATCTGCACCTGGTGCGGGACCCGCGTGCGGTGACGCACTCGTGGACGAAGACGAAGCAGTACGTCGTCCCCATGTCGGCCGCGCGCAGCACGGCGTACTGGGTGGGCTTCAACGCCGCGTCGGAAGAGGTGACGCGCCGGTTCCCCGGCCAGTCGCTCTTCCTGCGATACGAGGACTTCATCGCCGCGCCGGACCGCGCCGTGGACACGGTGTTGGACCTGGTGGGCGTGCCGCGTGCGCAGAACCCGGTGAAGGGCCGCACGGTGGTGCTGGGGAAGAACCACACCGTCACCGGCAACCCGGACCGCTTCCGCAGCGGCCCCACGCTCCTGCGCGGCGAGGACGACGCCTGGAAGGGCGAGCTGGCGTCCGGAGCGAAGGCGCTCACCGTGGCGCTCGCGTGGCCGCTGATGGCGAAGTACGGGTACTTCAGCGGCGCAAAGCGCGCGCCCATCGGTGGGGCCGCGCCGGACGCCGCGGGCGTGGAGCCCCGCTCCTGAGCTGAGCCCTCGGGCCTGAATCCCATCCCCGGGGTTGAGAAGGTGAGAACCCGGAGGGGCCTCCCCGGCGGCGGCGAACCGGACGAACTGGTCCGACAGTCGGACCCGTTGGGGAACGGCGGCAGGGAGGGGCTGCCCCACCCGAACCGTAGAAAGTGGTCCGACAGTCGGACCGGTTGGGGAACGGCGGCAGGGAAGGCGTGCTCCACCCGGGCCGTGGGAAGTGGTCCGACAGTCGGACCCGTTGGGAATGGCGGCGGGGAAGGCTGCTCCACCCGGGCCGTGGGAAGTGGTCCGACAGTTGGACCCGTTGGAGGACGGCGGCGGGGTAGGGCTGAACGGCCCGGGCCGCGGGAAGTGGGCCGACAGTGGGACCCGTTGGGAATGGCGGCAGGAGAGGGCTGAACGGCCCGGTCTGCGGGAAGTGGTCCGACAGTCGGACCGGTTGGGGAACGGCGGCAGGGAAGGCGTGCTCCACCCGAGCGGCGGAAGCGGGCCCGACAGTCGGATCGGTTGGGACCTTGATGCGCGGTCCGGTGGCGTGCGGTGGGATGACTCAGGCGCGGTTGGCGCCGACTTCTGGAGGGACGCGGATGGAACTGGGACTCGCCAACAAGGTCGCGCTCGTCGCGGGTGGCTCCAGCGGGCTGGGACTCGCCGTCGCGGAGGAACTGGCGAAGGAGGGCGCGCACGTCGCCATCGGCGCGCGGGACACGGACCGGCTGGCCCAGGCGGAGGCTCGGCTCAAGGCCGTGGCGCGCGGTGGCCGTGTGCTGGCGACGCGCGTGGACGTGAAGGACGACGCGGACGTGCGCCGCTGGGTGGATGACGTCGCGGCGAAGCTGGGCGCGCTGCACGTCGTCGTCACCAACAGCGGCGGTCCTCCTCCCGGCCCGGCCTCCACCTTCGGCGTGGACGCGTACCGGAGCGCGGCGGACGCGGTGCTCCTGCCGCCCATCTCCCTGGCGCTCGCGGCGCTGCCCCACATGAAGAAGGCCGGGTGGGGACGGCTGCTGTTCATCACGTCGGAGACGGTGGTGCGGCCGGTGGCCCGCTTCGCGCTGTCCGGCTTCGCTCGCCTGGGCATCGTCGGCTTCTCCGCCGCGCTGGTGCAGGAGCTGGGCGACAGCGGCATCACCGTCAACGTGCTGGCACCGGGCTACATGCGCACGCCGCCCGTGGAGCGCACCGCCGGCAACGCGGGCGACGTGGAGGCGGGACTTCGCGCCATGGGCGCCCACATCCCGCTCAAGCGCGTGGGGCTCCCGGAGGAGTTCGCCGCCGCGGCGGTGTTCCTCGCCAGTGAGCGCGCATCCTTCATCACCGGCACCGTGCAGTTGGTGGACGGCGGCGCGAGCGTCATCGGATGAGCGCCAACGCCGCTACTCCGTCCCGCCGCCCCATCGTGAAGATTGGCGGCGCGGCGAGCGTGGACCTGGAGTGCCTATGAGCTCCATCCCCGCTTCTTCCGCTTCCCGCCCCGTCGTCGTGAAGATTGGCGGCGCGGCGGGCGTGGATCTGGAGAACGTCTGCGCGGACGTGGTGGAGCTCGTCCGCCAGGGGGCGCGCGTCGTCGTCGTCAACGGCGGCTCGGAGGCCGGTGAGCGGCTGTTGGGCTCGCTGGGCATGGAGCGCCCGGAGGCGACCACCGCGAACGGCAACGTCGTGCGCCTCACCTACGCGCCCACGCTGCGCGCGCTCACCATGGCGTGGGTGGGTGAGGTGAACAAGGCCGTGGTGCTGGCGCTGCTCGCGAAGGGCGTCACCGCGCTGGGGCTGTGCGGCGCGGACGGCCGCGTGCTCACCGCGCGCAGGCGGCCGCCGCTCAAGCTGCAGGGCGCGGACGGGCGGATGCGCATCGACCGCGAGCACCTGGCCGGTGAGGTCTCCTCCGTCAACGCGGCGCTCCTCGGGACGCTCCTGGACGGCGGCTACGTGCCCGTCGTGTGCCCTCCGGCGGTGACGGAAGACGGCGTGCTCGTGAACGTGGACGCGGACCACGTGGCGTCCTCCATCGCGGCGGCGCTCGGGGCCCGGGCGCTCGTCATCCTCTCCAACGTGCCGGGGCTGCTCGCGGATCCGAAGGACCCCGCGACGCTGGTGCGCGCGAGCGATGACGTGGAGGGCTGCATGCCGCTGGCGGGCGGGCGCATGCGCTACAAGCTGGAGGCCGTGCGCCGGGCGCTGGAGGGCGGCGTTCCTTCCGCGTACGTGAGCGCGTCTCGCGTGGCGCGGCCGGTGTTCTCCGCGCTGGAGGAGGCGGGCGGCACGAAGTTCACCCTTCGGGACAAAGGCGGGGCGGATGCGGGCGCGTGAGCCGGGCGTCGACTTGTTGCGGTGGATGGTGGAGCAGTACAGCCCCAGCCACCAGGAGGCCTCCTTCGCCGGAGCGCTGGTGGAGCGGCTGGGCACGCGCGGCTGGCGGGCGCACACCGACGCCATGGGCAACGCCATTGCCCGCTATGGGGACGGCGACACCGTCATCGCGTTCCTGGGCCACATCGACACCGTGCCCGGAGAGGTGCCGGTGCGGCTGGAGGGCCAGAAGCTCTACGGCCGGGGCGCCGTGGACGCCAAGGGCCCGCTGTGCGCGTTCATCGAAGCCGTGGAGCTGCTGGACGACGCGGAGCGCGCCGGCAAGCAGTTCCTCCTCCTGGGCTGCGTGGAGGAGGAGGTCGCCATCACGCGCGGCGCCCTGCACGTGCGCGAGCAGTACGCCCCGGACTTCGTCATCAACGGCGAGCCCAGCGGCGCGCACGCGGTGACCATCGGCTACAAGGGGCTGCTGCGCCTGGACCTGGAGCACCGCGCCAGCCGCCGCCACACCGCGAGCCGCGACTACCGCGCCGCCGCCGAACACGTCATCGACGCGTGGAACGCGCTCAAGCGGTTGTGTGACGACTGGAACCGCGAGCGGCCGTCCCTCTTCGAGCAGAACCTGCCCTCGCTCAACGCCTTCCACACCGGCGCCACGGAGACGGAGGAGTGGGCCACGGCCGCGGTGAGCATCCGCACCGGCCCGTCCACGGACACGGCAGCGCTGCTCGCGGCGCTGGCCACCGTGCCCACCGTCACGGTGCGCACCGTGGCGCGCAAGGACGCCGTGTCCACCAACGGCAACGACGCGCTCTCCCGCGTCTTCAAGCAGGCCATCCGCGAGCGCGGCGCGAAGCCCACGCTGCGCCTGAAGACGGGCACGTCCGACTGGAACACCGTGGCCTCCGCGTGGAGCGTGCCCACGGTGGCCTACGGCCCCGGCGACGCGGCGCTGGACCACACGCCGAACGAGCACATCGACCTGCCGGAGTACGAGGAGGGCGTCGCCGTCCTCGCGCGCGTGCTGGCGCTGCTGCCGGCGAAGGCGCCCGCGGGGAGCTGAGCGCTCAGGTGCCCAGCGCGGCCAGGCCCCGGGCGCGCAGCGTGCGCATCCCCACCACGATGCCGAAGAAGAGCAGGGCGCACCCGGCGGTGATGGGCCGCACGCCCACGCGGTCCGACAGCGCGCCCTGGCCCCAGACGCCCAGGATGTAGCCCGCGTTCACCAGCAGGAGGAACAGGCTGCTCACGCGCGCCTGGAGCTCCGGCGGCGTACGCGCCTGACACACCGTCTTCAGGCCGGTGAAGGCCACCAGGTACACGGCGCCCAGGATGAACAGCGTCACCAGGGCCACCGGCAGCGTGGGGGACAGCCAGTAGGCGGCGGAGCACAGCCCCACGAGCAGCAGCGCGGACTCCAGGAAGGCCTGCCGCCCCATCCTCGCGGCGATGGCGCCCGAGCCGAACGCCGCGATGACCGCGCCCGTGCCCTGCGCGGTGAGCAGCATGGACGTGGTGGTCGCGTCCCCGCCCAGCACCTTCAGGGCGAACACCGGCACCAGCCCCACGAACGGGGAGATGAGCAGCCCCACCAGCGCCCCGGAGCCCAGCGCGAGCGCGATGCCCGGGTCCGTCCACGCCAGGCGCACGCCGCGCATGATGCCGGCCCACAGCGCCTCCACCCGCGGGGGGATGGCGCTCGCCGCCGCGCCCCGCATGGCCGCGAGCGCCAGCAGCACGGCGAGGAAGGACAGGGTGTTGACGAAGAGCGCCCCGGCGATGCCCACCTTCGTCAGCACGAGCGCGGCCAGCACGGGCCCGATGATGCGGCCCAGGTTGAACTGCGCCGAGTCCAGGCTGAGCGCGTTGTGCAGGTCCTCCTTGGGCACCACGGCCACGGTGAGCGCCGTGGCGCAGGGGATGACCAGCGTGCTGAACGCGCCGTTGAGCAGCGAGATGGCCGCCACCCACGGCACGGACAGGTTCCCCGTGCCGGCCAGCACCGTGAGCAGCGCGGCCAGGAGCGCCTGCACGCACACGCACACGGCCATGAAGGTGCGCCGGTCGAAGCGGTCCGCGAGCGCGCCGCCCAGGGGCGCGAGCACCATCGAGGGCAGGTGCGTCAGCGCCGCGACGCCGCCCGTCCAGGCGGCCTGGCCCGTCACCTGCGTGACGTAGACCCCCAGCGCGACGGACTCCATCCACGTGCCGATGTTGGACACGAGCGTGCCCAGCCAGAGGAGGGTGAAGTCGCGGTGGGACAGGGCCCGAGCGGAGCCCGAACGGGAAAACAAGGAGGTGGCCACGGAGGGCCCCTTTCTACTGCGCGCCCCTGACGTGTGCTCGGTGGGCGCACGCCTACACGGTGGTTGACTCCCTGCCTGCCTTGGGAGACGGGGAAAGGCATGACGCGGCACAAGGTTCTCGTGGTTCCCCGGGAGATTGCCGGCGAGCGGCTCGACCGGTTCCTGACGAAGCACGTCCCGGGCCTCACGCCGGAGCGGGCGCGCGCGATGCTGGACGCGGGACGGGTGCGCATCCGGGGCAAGAAGGCGCAGGCGACGCGCAAGCTGTGGGGCGGCGAGGAACTCACGCTGGAGACGCCGGAGCCCCGGCCGTCGCCGCATGCGTCCATGGAAGGCCCGGAGCTGCCGGTGCTGTACGACGACGCGGCGCTCGTCATCGTGGCCAAGCCGCCGGACCTGGTGGTGGAGCCGGAGGGGCGGGCGGCGTCGGTGGTGGGGCTGCTCGCGGCGCGGTGCCCGCCGTTCGACGTGGAGGGCGTGGCACAGCCGGGCGTGGTGCACCGGCTGGACCGCGAGACGAGCGGCTGTCTGGCGTTGGCCCGGACGGACGACGCGGTGGCGGCGCTCTTGAAGGCGTTCCAGGAGAAGCGCGTGGACAAGCGCTACCAGACGCTGGTGCTGGGGCGGCCTCCGGACACCGGAAGGCTGGAGGGGCCCTACGCGAGGGACCCGAAGGATCCGCGCCGCTTCACCACGCGCGTGCCCTCCGCCCGGCGCGCGGCGCTGACGTTCACGGTGCGCGAGCGGTTCCGGGAGGGGGCGCTGCTGGACATCGACCTGGACACGGGGCGCACGCATCAGATCCGCGTGCAGCTGTCGGAGGCCGGGTATCCGGTGCTGGGGGATTCGCTCTACGGCACGGAAGACGCGCGCAAGCACCCGGCGGCGCTCGCGGTGGGGCGTCAGGCCCTGCACGCGTGGCGGCTGGAGGTACCGTCCTCCGCGACGGGGCGGATCATCCAGGTGGAGTCCCCGCTGCCGGAGGACTTCATGCGGGGGCTCACGGTGCTACGTCAGACCGCGTGATACGTTTTGAGCATTGGGGAAGAGGGGAACATGCAATCGGTCGTGAAGTCGTTGGTGCTGGCCCTGGTGCTCGTGGGCTGTGGATCCTCCACGAGCCCGTCGGAGCCGGAGCGGGACGCGGGCACGCAGGTGGATGCGGGGACTTCTGTCGACGCGGGCGTCACGGACGACGCGGGGACGCCGGACAGTGGTATCGCGGAAGGCCTGCCCTGCGAGAAGACCCAGGGCGTCTGTGCCGGCGCGAAGCGGGCGTGGGTGGACGGGGCCTATGAGGCCGTGTGCACCGCGCGCTCGTACGGCGCGGACTATGAGGCCGCGGAGACGCGCTGCGACAACCTGGACAACGACTGCGACGGCGTCGCGGATCCGACGACGTGGACGGATGCCGCGCCGATGCAGTGGGCTCCGAATGAAAAATGGGCGGACAGCCTGCCCGTGGAGGGGGGCTTCCTGTTCGTCTCCTCCGACGGCCTGGGCTCCATCCAGGTGCTCCGGCTCGATGCGTCCCTGCGCCTCCAGGGCTCGGTGGCCCTGCCGCTGTCGCCCGCGCCCATTCGCGTGACGGGGGCCCAGCTGGTGCGCACCTCGCGAGGCGTCGCGCTCTTCTACGCCACCGTGTACCCGGAGCCGGCCTACCACTCGCAGGTGCACTTCGTGCCGCTCGACGAGCAGGGCGCTCCCATCGGCCCGCCCGAGGGCCTCGTCGTCATCGAGGGGCCCTATAGCTGGGTGACCGTGCACGTGGCCCCGTCCCTGGATGGAGAGCGGCTCGCGGTGCTCTGGGCGTGGGAGCTCGGAGGGGCCCGCGAAGTGCACGGCATGACCGTGGACCCCGCCGGCCAGGTCCTGGCCGCCGCGCGCGTGCTGCACACGTCGGACCCGCTGACCCTCTCCGAGGCGGAGGTGCTGGCCCTGGGCGATGGCGGCTTCCTGGTGAAGGCGAATGAGAACAAGCAGGGCTCGTTCGATGACACGCGGGTCTGGCTGCGGCGTTTCGACCGCGACCTCCTGCCCGTGGGGGACGAGCGCATCCTCACCGTGAAGTATGGGGCCCTTCCCCGGATGCTGCTGACAGCTCCGTTGGAAGAGGGCGGCACGGGAGAGCCGACGCTGATCTACCGTGAGCCGAACGGGTTCAATCCCCGCTTCCTCCAGGTGCGGTCCCTCTTCAACCAGGGCACGGCCGAGCCCCTGGTCGCCACGACACGCAGCCAGACCAGCCTGTTCGGCGCGACGATGACCTCCCGGGGGCTGCAGCTGGCGTGGCTCTCCATGCTCTTCGTCTCCGACCCGCCGCCCGGAGGGGACGGTTCGTTCGCCGTCGAAGGCCGGCTCTGGGGCCGGAGCCCGACGGGGAGCGTGACGGATTGGACGCCCGGCGCCGCGCCCATCCCCCTTCATGTCACCGCCTCCTGGGTGCGGCTGCATGAGCTGCCGGGGGGCCAGATGGGCGCGCTCATGATGACCGCCACGGACACCCCCAGGACCTACACGCTTCGCTCACTGCGGTACTGCGCGCAGTGAGGAAAGGACACATGCATTCACGGATGAAGTCCCTGGTGGTGGCCCTGCTGCTCGCAGGCTGTGGTTCCAACACGAGCCCGTCGGGCCCGGAGCAGGATGCCGGCACGCAGGTGGATGCGGGCACGCAGGGGGATGCCGGCGTCACGGACGACGCCGGGACGCCCGACAGTGGCGTGGCGCAGGCCCTGCCCTGCGAGAAGACCCAGGGCGTCTGCGCCGGAGCCAGTCGGGCCCTGGTGGACGGCGCCTATGAGGCCGTGTGCACCGCGCGCTCCTATGGCGAGAAGTACGAAGCGACGGAGCTGAGCTGCGACGGGCTGGACAACGACTGTGACGGGGTGACGGATCCAGCCACCTGGGCGCAGGTGGATTCCCTGGGGACGCCGCCGCACGGAGGCCTCGTGGACAGCCTGCCCGTGCCGGGGGGCTTCCTGATGGCCTCCGTCGCGGGCTCGGACACGCTCCAGGTTCGCCGTCTGGATGCGTCGCTGAAGCTGCAGGCCGTCATCCAGGTGCCCGTCGCGCCCGGCCCTGAACCGATCACCTCGGTCAGCCTGGTGCGGACCGCGCGTGGACCGGCGCTGGTCTACGTCGGGCGGTACGTGACCTCGGAGGTCAGCTCGCGATTGCTCCTCGTTCACCTGGATGAGCAGGGCAACCCCTTGGGGCCCCCGGGAGGAATCCTCATCTACGAGCACTTCCATGTCTCGGTCGCCGCGCGGGCGGCCGTGAGCCGGGACGGACAGCAGGTCGCGGTGGTCTGGAGCGCCACGAGCGATGCCAAGGAGGTGCTGGGGCGGGTCGTGGACCTGGACGGACGCGTGGTGAGCGGTCCCTGGGTCGTGTTCCTGACGAAGGAGGAGCAGGTCCGTCTGTCCACTCCGACCGTAATGGCGCTCGAGGGTGGAGGGTTCCTGCTGATGGTGGTGGAAGACCACGGCGTCGGCCAGCCGTCGCGCATCCAGTTGGCGCGCTACGACGGCAGCTTGTCCTCCTCGACCGACTCGCGCGTGCTCGACGTGGGGGATTCGCCCACGGCCATGTTGCTGGGCGACGAGCCGTCGCTGCTCTATCGCGACACGTCGGTCCGGCCGTCACCGCTCAAGCAGCTGCGGTCCGTCTTCAAGAGCCCCGCGCCGGAAACGCTCGCGTCCACGACGGAGGGCGAGGTGCCGTGGTTTGGCGCCACGATGACCTCCCGGGGCCTCCAGATGGCCTGGCTCTCCGTGCGCGCCGTTTCCCCCCAGGGGACGGGCGACACGTCCTTCGACTGGGAGGGCCGGTTCTGGACCCGGGGGCCCGATGGCAGCGCGAAGGACCAGAGCCCGGGGCCCCAGCCCATGCCCCTGCACCGCCATTCGCAGTGGGTGCGGGTGCATGAGCTGCCCGGAAACTGGATGGGGGCGCTCCTGATGACCGCCACCGAAGACCCCCAGGCCTTCACGCTCCAGTCCGTGCGTTACTGCGCGCCCTGAAGCCGGCTACTCCCGGCGGAGCCCCGAGTCGTCGTCCTCGGACGAGGGCTCGGCGGGCTCCAGCCGGGCCTGCCGCTCACTGGCCTCCCAGGCGGCGTCGGCGTCACCGGCGTGCACGCGGGCCGCGGCCTGGTCGTCCTGATCCCCCGTCCACGTGGTGTGGCCTCCCGCGAAGCCCTCCAGGGGACGGGCGCCTCGCTTCGACTCCACCTCCAGGTCCTTCTGCTCCAGCTCGCGCAGCCGCTCGCGCTCCTGTTCGCGCTCGTGCTCGTGCTGCTTCTCCAGAATCCTGTCCGCCATGTCCCATCACCTCCTGCCCTCAAGGTGGGGGCGGCCGTCCCGGGATGGCAGGGGGGAGCGGGCAGTCCCCGCATGGCCGCAAGGCAGGCGTGCGGTCGGCTACGCTCCGGAAGCCCATGCTGCCCGGGCACTGCGAGGAGCGCGGAGCATGCACCTGGGAGTCTCCATCGTCGCGGATGACAACCGGAGCTGGGGACTGGAGACCCCCGGCCCTGGACTGCTGCTGCACGTGCCCGCGGTGGGCCGCTGGGCACGACGGCCCGCGCTGCACCTGGATGCCACCGCGGACTACCGCCTCCGCGTGCGCGGCGTGGGCGTGACGCTGCTGTGGACCCGCATCGACGCGTACTGGGACCGCGCCATCTTCCTGAGGGGAACGTGGCCCCCTCCGGAGGTCCTGCCGCCGCTGTCCGCGCCCGAGGTCCGGTCCGTGGAGGCCGCCTCCGGCACCGAGGCCTGGTGGGAGCAGTGGAACTGGCGGCTGGCGCGGGCGCTCGTGGAGGCTCCGCTGCCGGTGCTCCACGCCGGGCACTGGTGTCTGCGCCCCGTGCGCGCCATCCCCGCGGAGAAGGCGGAGCGGCACCCCGTCTCCCCCATGGAGTGGGGCTTCGGTCAGCCGCCCATGCCGCCGCACTCGCTGGCCTCCGTGACGGAGCCGACGTACCCCTTCGCGTGGAGGGAGGACTGGTGGGAGAACACGCCCGCACAACGGCCCGGCGCCGTGCTCTGGCTGCGCCCGCCCATGCCCCCTGATTCCGGGCGCGTGAAGAGCTGGCGCAAGCACGCGAGGGCCGGGACGTTGCCGCCCGTGCTGCTGATGTACGTGGACATCCTGGCGAAGTGGCTGGTGCTGGATGGCCACAACCGGCTTCACGCGGCGCTGCTCGAAGGCGTGGAGCCCCCGCTGCTGGGCCTGTGGCCGTTCATCGACCCGCCGCGCCCCGGGAACTCCGTCCGCGAGGAGGGCGCCCTGTTCAGCGCGGACTTCCAGCTGCGCGCCGGCGCGACGCCGGAGACCGTCGACCGCGTCAACCGCATGCTGGTGCGCAGCTTCACCCCCGGCCCCAAGGGGACCGTGTCGCGCGCCTGGCCCATCCCGGGAGGACGGGAGACGTGGCGCGAGGAGCTCGCCGCACGGCGCGTGAGGGCCGGCAAGGCCCCCGCGCTGGACGACCTGGAGTGGACCTGGCTCACGTAGACTGCCCGGCATGAAGCAGGACTTCGAACGCACGACCACCGAGCGGCTGCTGCTGCGCGCCGTCAGCGAGCCCGACCTGGAGGCCGTCTATGCCCTCCACTCGGATCCGGCCACGAACCAGTTCAGCCGCCGCGGCTACATGGAGACGCGCGAGGCCGCGCGGCGCATCCTGGACGTCTGGCTGGAGGACTGGGCGCGCGACGGCGTGGGTTACTGGCTGGTGGAGCGGCTGGACGCGCCCGGCGTCGTCGTGGGCCTGGGCGGCGTGCGCCACAAGGAGCTGGAAGGCCAGCGCGTGCTGAACCTGGCCTACCGCTTCACGCCGGAAACCTGGGGCTCCGGCTACGCGACGGAGGTGTCCCGGGTCGCGCTGGCGCTCGCGGCCCGGCACCTGCCACACGTCCCGCTGGTGGCCATCATCCACCCGAACAACGTCGCGTCCATCCGCGTGGCGGAGCGGCTGGGGATGCGCCTGGACCGCCACGTCACCGAGGATGGCATCGCCAACCGCGTGTATGTGATTGGCTGAGCTTCCGCGTCAGCGCGGGTCGAACGAAGCGCAGACGCGCACGCCGCTGCGCACGTCCCGCGCGGTCGCGTCACCGGGGGAGAGGTCGGCGCTCGCCGCGACGAACGAGTCGTAATACCAGGAGCCTCCCCGGAGCACGACGCTGCCGAATTCCGGCGTCACGGAGCGCGTCAGCTCGTAGGCGTTGCCCGCCATGTCCTGGAGTCCGAACGGGCTCACCGACGCGGGGTGCGTCCCCACCGCGTCCGGGCCAAAGGCCAGCGGCCGCCGGTCATACGTCGCGTCGATGTTGGCGTCGTCCGGCTGGAGCTGGTCGCCGTGGGGGTAGCGCCGGCCGTCCGCGCCCCGCGCCGCGTACTCCCATTCATGCTGGCCGCACAGGCGCGCTCCCGGCAGCCGCCTCGTCCGGTGGAGCCAGTAGAAGTAGCCCTCCAGGTCCTGCGCGGACACACCGGACAGCGGGAGCTGCTTCCAGTCCACGCTCGCGTGACGCGTGCGCTCCGCGTAGAGCAGGGGCTCGCCCTCCTTCGCGGTGCGGAACTCCTCGCGGGTGCGGTGGAAGGTGAAGACCCAGCCCGTGCCCTGCTTCCACCGCAGCGTGATGGCGCCTCCGTCGCCGAAGTGCGGCTGCTCCAGGACCCGCCTCGCGGGCGCGTCCGGAGGCAGGTCCTCCAGGTAGCGCAGCCAGTCGCCAAACGTCACCTCGTCGCGGCCCACCAGGTATCCGCCGGTGAGGCAGTAGCGATGCATGGGCGGGCTGAAGGTGAAGCGGCGCACCACCTCCGGCTCGGCGCTGCCCAGGAGGAAGCAGCCCGGCGGGATGTAGACGTAGCCTTCGGGCACCTGCGTGGGGAGCGTCAGGCGCAGCGCTTCCCGGGTGCCGTGCGTGAGGAACACCGGGACGTCCACGGGCACACGTCCCGGCTGCGTGACGTGGGCCACGTAGGAGCCCTCCGGGAGGACGAAGCGCGAGCTGCCCGTGTCCGGCAGGGGCTCTTGGCGGAACGGACCGTCCGTCCGGACGACGCGCGAGAGGGAGACGTGGGCGCCGGAGGGCAGGTTCTCGAAGGACAGCTCCGCGGGCTCGTGGAAGCGCCGCAGCCAGGCCGCGCCTTCCTTCGATGCGTCCACCTCCTGCTCCAGGCGTTGCAGCCACGCGTCGCGCTCGTGTCGCTGGTGGAAGGACTCCGCCAGCAGCACGCGCTCGGACAGGACCGCCGCGATGAGCCGTCGCGTGTCGGCGTGGTGGCGGTCCCGGTCCAGGCCGCGCTCCAGGCTGCGGCTGGCGCGGGTGAAGGCGGCTTCCGCCTGGTCACGCAGCGCGAGCGTCTCCGTCCACCGCTTCTCCGCGGCGCTGCGAAGCCCCGTGGCATCCGTGGCCGTCTCCGGGCCCAGCGAGGAGGGCGCCCGGCCGTCGAACATCGCCAGTGACTCCTCGCGGCTCGCGAGCGCCCGGGCGGCGAGGGTGCGGCCCGAGGCCAGCGCCTCCTTCGCGGTGCCCAGCTCCGCGTCGATGAAGCGCGAGTCCTCCAGGTACGCCTGGAGCTTGAGCCCGCCGTAGGACGCGAGGACCGCGAGCGCGAGCACGAGCGCGGTGAGCCCCCGTCCCCAGCGTGCGCGGCGCACGGCGCGGTGGGACGCGCTCAGGAAGGCCTGCTCCCGGGAGCCCAGGGTGGCGGGCTCCAGCAGCCGCACTTCATCCAGCTGGCGCTGACCCCAGAGGGCCTCGCTGGCGCGGCGCAGCCGGTCCCACTCCGCGCTGGCCGCCTCCACGCGCTTGCGCAGCACGCGGTGCCCGATGTCGTCGTCCAGCCAGTCGCGCAGCGTGCCCCAGCTGCGGATCAGCGACTCGTGGGCGATCTCCCAGCGCGGCAGGCCGTTCACGGTGCGCGTGTGCAGCAGCCGCCCCTCCACGAGCACGCGCAGCGCCGCGCGGGACGTGTCATCCGAGGCGTCCGCCAGGTCCTCCGCGCCACGCTCGATGCGCGTGCCCTCCGCCGTCACCAGCTGGAGCAGCAGCCGCCGCGCCGCCGCGTGCTCCGCCGGGCTCATGCGCGCGAGCACGCCGTCCGCGTGCCGGGACAGCGCTCCGGCCACGCCGCCCATCGCCTCCAGCGCCGAGCGCGTGATGCGGCCCCCGGCGGAGTCGCGGCGCTCCCACAGCTCCGCGAGCGCGAACTGGAGGAGCGGCAGGCTGCCCACGCCATGCGCCGTGGAGGCGACGAGCGTCTGCACCAGCTCCGGTGACTCGAAGGCCACGCCCCGCGCGCGGGCCGGACCGATGATGGCCTCGCGCACGCCCTCCGGGGACAGGGGCCGGAGGATGTAGAGCGCGCGCTCCGCCTCGTCCCCCAGACCCGGGAGCGCGCACAGGCGCGTGAGGAAGTCGCCGCGCACCGCCAGCAGCACGCGCACGCCGGGGGAGGGCAGGGCCAGCTCTCCCAGCAGCCGCGCGAAGTGCGCCGCTTGTCCCGGGTCGGAGAGGGTGAGCAGCTCCTCCAGCTGATCAATGAAGAGCAGCAGTCCCCGCCCGCGCCCGTGCGTCTCGCGCAGCGCCTGCCCCAGCCAGGCCGGCGTGTCCGTGAGGGCGGTGACGAGGTCGGCCTCCCTGCGCCCCAGCACCGGCGCGAGCGCGGCGGCCAGCGCTTCAATCGGGCGGTGGCCGGGCCACAGCGTGAGGACGTGCGGCTCTCGTCCGTCGCCCAGGTCTCCGGCCGCCACGCGGGGCAGCACTCCCGCGCGGCACAGCGAGGACTTGCCCGTTCCGGAGTCGCCCGCGACCAGGACCAACGGGCGCGTGCGCAGGCGCTCCAGCACGGCGCGGATGTCGCCCTCGCGTCCGAAGAAGAGGGCGCGGTGCTCGGCCGCGAACGGCGCCAGGCCGCGATAGGGATTGCCGGCCGCCAGCGGCGCGGGCGAGATGGAGCGCTCCAACTGCTCCAGCGCTTCGCACAGCGCCTCCGCCGAGGCGAAGCGCTCGTGCGGATCCACCGCGAGGCAGCGCAGGATGATGGCGGCGAAGTCCGGATCCACCTCCGGGCCCAGCGCGGCGCGGGGCGGCGTGTCCTCGGGACGGCGTGAGGCGCGGCGGGGCACCTGGCCCGTGCACAGCTCGTGGAGGATGAGGCCCAGCGCGTACAGGTCGCTGCGGGCGCTCGAGGGGCCTCCGGCCAGCACCTCCGGCGCCATGTACGGCAGCGTGCCCACGAGCAGCGGCGAGCCGGACGCCAGCTCCGCGCCCACTTCGAAGCGCTCGGCGAGGCCGAAGTCGAGCAGCTTCACCTCGCCCTCGCGCGTGACGAGCGCGTTGGAGGGCTTGAGGTCGCGGTGGAGGACGCCCTGGCGGTGCGCCGCCGCGAGCCCCCGCGCCAGGCCCACGCCCAACGACAGCACCCGCCGCCACGGCACCGGCAGGGGCAGCTCCGCGAGCGTCTCTCCGACGACGTACTCGGAGACGATGTACGGATGGCCGTCCACCGTGCCCACGCTGAACACGCTGACGATGTTCGCGTGCTGAAGCCGCGCGAGCGCCCGGGCCTCCGTGGTGAACAGGTCTCGGAAGCGCTCATCCGGCTGCGCCGACGCCATGAACTTCACCGCCACGCGCCGGTCCAGCGAGGTGTCGTGCGCGAGGTAGACGATGCCCATGCCTCCCCGGCCCAGCGGGCGCTCCAGGCGGAACGCATCGAAGGACGGTGGCGGCGTCCAGGGCACCGGATCCGGCGGCAGGCTGTCCGTCTCCCGCTCCTGCGGGTCGTCCACCTGCGAGCGCTGGATGCCGGGCGTGAGCGTGGCCAGCAGGCCCCGGCACTCGACACACCCGGCCGCGTGGCGGTGCACCTGCGCCAGCGCCTCGTCCGTCAACTGGTCCTCGAGGAGCTCGACCAGGACCTCGTCGGTCAGGCAGCTGGAAGGGGTCGCGATCACGGGGGCAGGGCCTTCACGCTAACCCCCTTCAGGCAAGTTGGGTAAGGGCCTGACGTGTTACGTCGCCGAAGCGCTGGACGGCGCGGCAACTGGCGGAGCGGCGGAGGTCGCGCGCCAGCTGGGCGTCAGCGAGGACTCCGTGAGCCGTTGGGGCAGTCCACGCGGGGGGAAGGCGAGGCCGTGCTTGGAAGAACGTCACCTTGGGCAATCCGTTGCCACGGCGACGCCGGACTGTCGCGGGCGAACCTCGCCCTGCTCGGCTGACACAAGCCGCTGTTCAGCCGCACTGCGCTCGGCGGTCCGGGCTCACTCCGAGACGCGCGCCGGGGCGCCCGGGCCTCCTACCCGGCCCGCGAGCGAGGCGACCTGGCCCATGAGGAAATGGGCGAGCCGGACGCGAAACGCTTCGATGCGGGGCGCGTTGCTCCGAAGCCGCGGGAGTTCGTCCCCGGCGAGCGCTTCGAGCGTGCGGCCGGCCCGGGCGAGCGAGTCCGGGCTCGCTCGGGCCCAGCCCTCGAAGGTGGACGCGTCGACTTCGGGATGGACGAGGATGCCGAGCGCACTGCCCAGCGCGAAGAGTTCCTGGGGCGTGCGCTCCGAGCCCGCAAGCCGGATGGCCCCGGGAACGGGGTCGAACGTGTCGGCGTGCCAGTGGGCAACGTCGAAGACGGGGGCGTCCGGCGCGAAGACGGGATGGGCCCGGCCGGCGGGCGTGGGCACGAGCGGGTGCACGCCGACGACCATTCCTTGGGGGTCCGGATATACGCGCGCGCCGGCCACCTGCGCGAGCAGCTGCGCGCCAAGGCACACGCCCAGGGTGGGCAGGCCCCGCGCGAGCCGCCGCTCCAGCAGCGACAGCTCGTCACGAAGAATGGGGTAGCGCTGCGCCTCGTACGCGCCCATGAAGCCGCCGAGCACGACCGCGAGCTCCGCGTCGGCGTCCCCCGGGCGGACCTCCCGGTAGCGAGGCTCGAGGGCGAATCCCGCCCCCGCGAGCGCGGCGGCGAGCCCACCGGAGCCGACGGGCAGGTCGTGTTGGAAGAGCACGGCGCGAGGCGGGCGAGGCGTCACAGGGGGCTCCAGGGCGAGGTCGGTGCAGGAGCCTAAGGATGGTCCCCAGCGTCCGCCCGGGAAACGGAAGTTCTCGGTCCGCTGGACGCTGCGTTCCCCCTGCCGCGCTCGAAAGCCAACGCCCCGCGCCGCTCCCGCCGGCTCGCAGCACGGCTTCGAGCTCCGACCCTGACCATTTCTGCACAGGCATTGCACGAAGACAGCGAATGACGGAGCGGATGCGCACGGACTACTCCATGGGGACCAACCCGGGCTGCCAGCCCCTCGAGGAGACCTCCATGACTGCCCCCCGTACGCTTCTATCCATGCTCGGTGCCCCGCCGGCCCATCCCTCCCCGCTCGACCGCGCGGTGCTCGTCATCGTCGACGCCCAGGCGGAGTACCTGCCCTCCGGCAACCTGCCGCTCGCCGGCATTGACGCCGCGGTGGCGGAGACGGCGCGCCTGCTCGAGCTGGCCCGCCGCCATGGCACGCCGGTCTTCCATGTCGTGCACCACGGCCCCGCCGGCAGCACCATCTTCGACCCGCGGGGGCCTGGCAGCGCCATCATCCCGGCCGTGGCTCCGAAGGAAGGCGAGGCGGTCGTGACCAAGGCCCTGCCGAACTCCTTCGCCGGCACCGACCTGCACGCGCGCATTCAGGCGACGGGCCGCAAGGAGCTCATCATCGCGGGCTTCATGACGCATATGTGCGTCTCGGCCACGACGCGGGCGGCCCTGGACCTTGGCTACAGCAACACGGTGGTGGCCGCGGCCACCGCGACGCGCGACCTGCCCGGCCCCACCGGAGGCGTGGTGCCGGCGGCGGAGCTGCAGCGCAACGAACTCGCGGCGCTCGGCGATCTGTTCGCGCTGGTGGTGAAGGACGCGGGGGCCTGGGCGTAAGGCTTCCGAGCGCGGGGCGCGGCGCGCCAGGCGGCCCGACGCGCGCTGCTCCGCGCTCACGCCACCCGGTCCTCCACCGGGGAGGCCCTCGGGCCGCAGGTGGCCACCAACTCGAAGCCTCCCCGGACTTCGAATCCGAGAGGAGCCGCTCCCCAGGCATCTCCTGAAGACCCCCTTCATTCGAGAGAAGACCTCGTGAACGATGCAATTCTCGGTACGCGCCGCGGCACGGCGCCGGCTGCCATTCCCATCCTCGACTTCGCAATGGCGGGAAGAGGCGTGACGGCGCGCGAGGCCCTGGCAGGCAGCATCGAGCTGGCCCGTTTGGTGGATCGCCGGGGCTTCACCCGCTACTGGGTCGCCGAGCACCACGCCATGCCGGGCGTCACGACGTCGTCGCCCGCGATGCTGCTGGCCCGGCTCGTCGGCGAGACCCATCGGATTCGGCTCGGCGCGGGCGGCATGATGCTGCCCAACTTCCCGCCGCTGGTCGTCGCCGAGCAGTTCGGGCTCCTGGCCTCGTTCGCGCCGGGGCGCATCGACTTGGGCGTTGGCCGTGCGCCGGGCACGGACATGGCCACCGCGGCCGCGTTGCGGCGCGGACAGGTCAGCCCGGAGGACTTCCCGGCTCAGCTCGGAGAACTGCTTCACTTCCTGGAGGGCCACTTCCCCGACGGCCATCCCTACAAAGACGGTGGCGTCCATGCCGTGCCCGGCCCCGTCCAGGACCAGGAGAATGGCATCCCGCGCTCGTTCGCGCGTCCGCCGGTGTGGCTGCTGGGGTCGTCCGACTATTCGGGTCGAGCCGGCCGCGGTTGCGCTGCCCCTCGACGAGCGTCCGGGTGCCGAGGAGCACCGCGAGGCCAATGGGGACGTTGATGAAGAACACCCATCGCCAGCTCAGCAACCCACCCAGCAGCACGCCGATGCTGATGCCGAGCGCGGACATCGCGCCGTAGACGGCCATCGCGCGGTTGCGCGGCGGGCCCACCGGGAAGGTGGTGGCGATGAGGGCCAGCGCATTGGGGGCGACCAGCGCGGCACCAAGCCCCCGGAGGCCGCGCGACACGATGAGCATCTCGACGTTGACGCCGAGGCCGCCGAGCAGCGAGGCGAGGGCGAACACACCCAGGCCGACCTGGAACACCCGGCGGCGTCCGAAGAGGTCGCCGAGCCGGCCGCCGGATGGGAGCAGGCTGCCGAAGGCGAGGACGTATGCATTGACGACCCACGGGAGGGCCGCCGCGGAGACGCCAAGGTCACGCTGGATGCTCGGCAGCGCGATGTTCGCGATGGCATCGTCCAGGACGCGCATCAACTGCGCCGTCGCGATGACGAGCAGCGACAGGCCAAGCGCGCGCTCCTTGAGGAACGCCGCGGACGGGGCGGTCTGGGTAGAAGCGTGGCGGACATGGAAGACCCCTTCGAGCGAGTGGCGAGGCGGGCAGATGAAGAACTCCCGTGCTCTGAAGAGGGACGAAGGCCGCTCTGGGGCCTTACACCCTGGTGGGTCGTCCCGTGGCCGCACTGGAGGGGTGTAAGGCCCTGCGCCCGCGTGCGTCTTCCTGGAGGAGGTCACTCCATCCACGTCTTCCCCCGGAGCTGCTCCATGGCACGCCTGAAACCTGCCCTCACCACCGCCCTTGCGCACGTCGCGCTGTTGGCCGCGCCGCTCGCCCTGGCGGGACCCGCGCCCGGACAGGCCGCATCGCAGGTCCGCGGCCATCCCCACGCTCAGCCCAAGCAGGAGTCCGCCATGTTCAGCACGCAATTGCGCACCAACCCCTCGCCTGTGCAGGCGGGCAGGCCCGCGACGCTCGCGCTGCGGGTGAGGGATGCGCAGGGCCAGCCCGTGTCGACACTGGACCTGTCGCACGGCAAGCCCATGCACCTGTTCCTCATCTCCAAGGACCTGCGGAGCTTCGCGCACGTGCACCCGGAGGCCCGGGAGGGTGAGTTCGCGCTGGAGCACACCTTCGAGTCGGGCGGCGAGTACATGGTGCTCGTGGACTACGCGCGACCGGGCGGCGGCGCCCCGGTGGACCGGCATCCGCTTCGGGTGGAGGGCCCGTCCCGTCCATCGCCCGCGCTCACCGTGACGCCCACGACGCAGCGCAGTGACGGCCTCGTCTTCACCCTGCACGGAGGCGACGCGGCGCGTGCGGGCGCCGGTGGTGCCCACCTGCACTTCGCCATTGCCGACGCTGCGACGGGCCGCCCCGTGGACGACCTCGAGCCCTACCTCGAGGCCATGGCCCACTTCGCCGTGCTCAGCGCGGACGGAAAGGACTTCCTCCACGTGCACCCGCTTGACTCCAAGCCTGGGCAGGGCGTCGCGGCCCACGCCGTCTTCCCTCGCGCGGGCCTCTACAAGCTCTGGGTCCAGGTGCAGCGCCAGGGCCGGGTGGTGACGGTGCCCTTCGTGCTGCGCGTGCAGCCGGCGGACACTTCCGGTCCGGTGGGCGTGCCTGGCCATGGGGCTCACGGGTCGCATCACTAGCGACCGCCAGCCCGAGGGGCGCCCTACCGCGCCAGCGCCGCGGCCTTCTTCGCGCAGCCGCAGTCCAGGCAGCCCGCGGCAGCGCACCCGCCGCACACCTGCTCCAGTCCCGTCTTGAGCGCCTTTCGCGCGCGGTGCAGCCGCGCGCCCATCGCGCGCCTGGCGGACACGGTGGCCGGCATCTTCGTCCCCGTGGTGCTGGGCATCGCGCTCGTCACGCTCGCGGCGTGGCTGGGGGTGGACCCGAGCGCCACGGGCCTCGCCACGGCCGTGGAGCGCTTCGTCGCGGTGCTGGTGCTGGCCTGCCCCTGCGCGCTGGGCCGCACGCCCTTCTTCGTGGCCGTGGACGGCGGGCTCGCGGGTCTCGTCGCCGTGGCGGACCTCCCGGCTCGCGGACGGGCTGGCAGCTGTCGCCGGTCGTCGCCTCGGCCGCCATGTCGCTGTCCAGCGTCTCCGTCCTGCTCAACAGCCTGCGCCTGCGCCGCTTTGGCCGGCGCCTGTAGTGGCTGTGTGCGTCGGCGCGGGCTGCCTTCGCGTCTCCGGACCGCGGGGGTGAATCCCTTTTCGCCTGTCCTGGCTCTCATGGGCGAAGCGGCCCGTGGGTGCCGCACACCCGTTCGCCGCGGGGGGGGGCAGCGCCCCTCCTCTGCTCCTGGAGTCCTGCCGTGCTGGTCCTCGGCCTCTCGCTCGCTGCCCTCGTCGGCCTCGCCCTCGGCTTGCTCGGCGGCGGCGGCTCCATCCTCACCGTTCCCATCTTCGTGTACGTGCTGGGGCTGCCCGCCGCGGGCTACCTCGGTCAGGTGCGGGTGCCCTGGGGGCTGCTGGGCGAGTTCACCGCCCTCGCGGCCGCGGGCATCCTCTTGGGAACCACCCTCGTGCGCTTCGTCTCCCAGGCGGCCCTCAAGCGCGCCTTCTCCCTCGTCCTCGTGCTGATGGGCGCCTTCATCCTCTTCAAGAACCGCGGCGTGTTGCTCGACTCGACCGCGCACGCCGCGCCGGCTGCCGCCGCGGCCGTGCAGCGCTGAGGTTCTCTCGCTCCGCCGTTTCCCCTTCACCGCTCTCGCGAGGTCTTCCTACGTGACACAGTTCCTCCCACCCCTGCTCGGCGGCATTCTCATCGGGCTCGCCTCGAGCCTGCTCCTCCTCTTCAATGGTCGCATTGCCGGCATCAGCGGCATCGCAGGCGGACTGCTGCTGCCCCCGCGCGGCGAACTCGCCTGGCGCGCCGCATTCGTCGGCGGGCTCGTGGGCGGCGGACTGCTGCTGCGCGCGCTGTTTCCACAGGTGTTCGGCGCCCCGGTGGTGACGGGCGCCGGCCTCACGGTGCTCGCGGGGCTGCTGGTGGGCTTCGGCACGCGCCTGGGCAATGGCTGCACCAGCGGCCATGGCGTGTGCGGTCTGGCCCGCGGCTCGCTGCGCTCTTTCGTCGCGACCGGCACCTTCATGGTGACGGGCGCGCTCACCGTGTTCCTCGTCCACCACGTTCTCGGAGGTCTCTGAGATGAAGGCCGCACTGATGGCCGGGCTCGCCGGCATCCTCTTCTCGCTCGGCCTGGGGCTGGGCGGCATGACCGACCCCGCCAAGGTGGTGGGCTTCCTCGATGTGGCGGGTGACTGGCAGCCCGGCCTCGCCTTCGTCATGGCCGGCGCGATGGGGACCTACGCACTGCTGCGCCGGCTCATCCTGCGCCAGCGCCGCGCGCCCGTGCTCGCGCCCACCTTCCCGGCGCTCGGCAACGCACGCCCGGACGCGCGGCTGGTCGCCGGCGCTGCGCTCTTCGGCGCGGGCTGGGGGCTCGCCGGCTATTGCCCGGGTCCCGCCTTCACCTCCGTGGGCTCCGGCGCGAACCCGGCGCTGCTCTTCGTCGCGGCAATGGTGGGCGGCATGCTGCTCTTCCAGCTCTGGGAGAAGCGCCCCGTGCCCGCCCGTGTCCAGGCGCCCGTCCCCCAGCGCTGAGCATCCCTCCCTCCGCCCCTCCCCAGCCGCTTGCGCCCCTCCCACCGGAGTGTGTGGGCGGCCGGGAACCTTTTCCACCCCTGCGCGTGTCCTCGCTCCCGTGACCCCCCGCGGCTTCATCTCGCTCGTGCTGCCCCACCTGCCTACGCTCTTGCGAACGGGCCTCCGCCTCACCCGGAACCCGGCCCACGCCGAGGACCTGGTGCAGGACACGGTCGTGCGCGCGCTGGAGCGGCGTGGCGAGCTGCGCAGTCCCGAGCAGCTTCGCGGCTGGCTGCTCGCGGTGCAGCGCACGGTTCACCTCAACGGCGCGCGTGGGTTGCGGCCTCGGCTGGAGGTGCTGCAGGGGGGCTCAGGCTCCGAGGCGCCCCTGCCCGAGCCGACGGGGGACCTCGAACGAGAGCTGCACGCGCGTGCCCTGAGCCCCTCGCTGACGGCGGGGCTCGCGGCGATTGCGCCCGAGTGGCGCGAGGCATTGTGGCTGCGTGAGGTGGAGGAGCTGTCGTACGAGGAGATTGCGCAAGTGCAGGATTGCCCCGTCGGCACCGTGCGCTCGCGGCTGGCGCGTGCCCGGGGGGCGCTCCTGGATTTCATGCAAGGGGAGAGTGGCCGTGAGCGGATGTAGCGAGACGTGGCGCGAGAGGATCTCGGAGTACTTCGACGGCGAGGCCAGCGCCTCGGAGAGCGCGCGCGCCGAGGCGCACCTGGCCGCGTGCGCAGCGTGCCGTCAACTCGCCGAGCGCTACGCCGGGCTGCGCATGGCGCTGCGGGGGGCCGCGTCCCTGCCCACCGTGCCTCGGCGGCTGCGGACGCGCATCGAGGTACTCGGCGAGGGTGGAGGCCCGCCCTCCGCTGCCGCCCGCGTCCACCTGCCGCGTTCCGCGCCCATGCGCCGCCTCGCCGCCGCCGCGGCCGCGCTGCTCCTCGCGGTGGGCCTGCTGTGGACGGGATGGCCGCGCGGCTTCAACGAGGTGCTGGCGGCGGATCTCGAGCGCCACCACCTGCGGGCCTTCTCCCGCGCGCAGCCCTGCGAGTTCGAATCCTCGGACCGGACGGCCGTGCGCGCGTGGGCGCGCGCCCAGACGGGCGAGGAGGTCGAGGTACCGGACGTGCCTGGCGCGCGGCTGCTGGGCGCGCGGCGCTGCAGGCTCGATGGCCGCATCACCATCTCCTTGCTCTACCGCTACGGCAACCACGCCCTCACGCTGTTCGCGCCCCCGAGGGGCTCGAGCGCCGGCGCGCAGGGCCTCGCTTTCGCGCAGAAGGGACCGCGCTGCACGAAGGGGCCCGTGGGTGAGCGCATCTGCGTGGTGGCGCGCGGCGACGACGTCACCATCGCGGTGTCGGAGCTGGGGGACTCGGTGCTGCTGAGCGCGCTCTCGACTCCGGATGAGCCGTAGGCGGCACGGGTGGGCCCCCGCGACGCGTTTTTCAACCCCGGCCTGGACCACCGATGACGCCCACCCCTGTCGTCTCCGCCGCGCCTGCGAGCGCTTCCTCTCCCTGGCGCGTGCGCGCCCCCGGCATGCTGCTGGCCGTGGCGCTCGCCATCGTGAGCTACTGGCTCGCCACGCTGCCGGGGCTCAAGGTGGTGGGGCCCCTCACCGTGGCGCTGCTTATCGGACGTGCCTTGTGCGCGGTGATGGGGCTGCCGCAGGTGCTCGCCGAGGTCAACCGCCTCTCGGCGAAGACGGTGCTGCGCCTGGGCATCGTGCTGATGGGGGCGCGGCTGGACTTCGGTCTCGTGGCCAAGGCGGGGCTGCGCATCCTGCTGCTGGACCTGGCCGTCATCGCCGTGGGCATCGCGGGCATCGCGTGGCTGGCGCGCCGCTTCGGCGTGCCCTCGAGGCTCGCCATGCTGCTCGCCGTGGGCACCTCGGTGTGCGGGCGAGCGCGGTGGTGGCGGCCAGCAGCGTGACGCGCGCGGACGAGGAGGACACCACGCTGGCCGTGGGGCTGTGCGGCATCCTGGGCACCGCGGGCGTGCTCCTCTACGTGTTCGCGGGGCCCCTGCTGGGCTTCAGCACCCTGCAGCTCGCCGTGCTCTCCGGCTCCACGCCGCACGAGGTGGCGCAGGTGATGGCGGCCGCCTTCAGTTGGGGCACCGAGGCCGGTGACCTGGGCACGCGGGTGAAGCTCACCCGCGTGGTGCTGCTCGCGCCCTCGCTGCGTGCGGGCCTGTCCACCACCAGTGTGTTCCTGATGGTGATTGCGATGGCGGCCATGGGCCTGGCCACGCCCTTCCAGATGATCCGCAAGGCCGGCATGAAGGTCATCTACGCGGGCCTGCTGGGCTTTGGAGGACTCGCGCGCATGGCGTGGGGCCTCATCCGCCTGCTGCGCATCGGGTAGGCGCCGCAGCGGGTTCAGAAGAGCCCGAAGAGGCGGCGCCGCTTGCCCGGTGCCGCCTCGGGCTTCGCGCTGGCGGGGCGTGCCTACGGGCTCCCTGCGAGCAGTGCCTTCACGCGCCGCGTGTGGAAGGCCCGGTCGCGCTCGCCGCTGATGGCGGCCACCACCACGCCGTGCCGGTCGATGTAGACCGTAGCGGGCACGGTGGACACGTGCAGCGGGCCGAGCACCTCGCCCTGCGCGATGGCGAGCGTCATGCCCAGGCCGAGCCTCGCCGCCTCGCGCACCGTTCGCTCCTCGCTCGGGTTGAGCGAGAGCGCGAGGAAGCCCACCCCCTTCGGCTCGTACTCGCGGCGTACCGCGTCCAGCTCGGGCAACTTCCGAGCACAGGCGTATCAACCTGGTGCCCAGATGCTCACCACCCAGGGCTTGCCCAGCAGGCCCGCGCGCTCAAGGCCGCGGCCCTCCAGCGTGCGCGCCGAGAAGCTCTCGGGCACGGGGAGGTTGGGCCGGTCGTAGCGGTCGCAGGCGCTGAGCAGCATGCAGAGCGCGAGGGCGGGCAGCAGGGCAGGGGACAGGCGGTGGCGGCGCATGGTGCTCTAGATACGCACGCACGCACGCCGCCCTTCGCACGCGATTCATGGGTCGGAGCCATCGCGCATGGCGGCGGGAACTTCCGTGGGCCCCGTCCGTGTCTCCCTGCCCATGCGTGAACGTCATGTGCGGGCCACCCGTCAGAGCACTGGAGTGGCGCGATGAGTCTGGGGCTTCCAGGCATCTTCCTCGCGGGGCTGCTCACCTTCGTCTCCCCCTGCGTGCTGCCGCTCATCCCGCTCTACCTCTCCTTCCTCGCGGGCGTGTCGCTGCCGCAGTTGCGCGGCGAGGCGGGCGGGCCCGTGCGCCGGCCCTGGGGCGTGGCGGTGGCCTTCTCGCTGGGCCTCTCCACGGTGTTCGTGGCGCTGGGCATGGCGGCGAGCGCAGTGGGCGGCGCGCTCGCGCAGCACCGCGGCTGGGTGCTGCAACTGGGCGGGCTCCTGCTCTTCCTCTTCGGGCTCAAGCAGCTGGGTGTCATCCAGGTGCCGTGGCTCGAGCGCGAGGGGCGTCCGTGGCTCACGCGCGTGCAGCGCGGCGGCAACGTGCTGAGCGCCTTCCTCTTCGGTGGCGCCTTCGCCCTGGGCTGGACGCCCTGCATCGGGCCGGTGCTCGGCGGGGTGCTCACGTACACGGCCGCCTCCACCTCGGAGCCCATGACGGGGGCGCTCTACCTGGGCACCTATGCGCTGGGGCTCTCCGTGCCGCTGTTGGCCGCGGCCGCCGCCGCGCCCCTCGTGCTGCGCTGGATGGACGGGATGAAGCGCCACCTGCGCAAGGCGGAGCTTGCCACGGGCGCACTGCTCGCGGCGCTGGGGTTGCTGCTCCTCACCGACTCGCTTGCGCTGCTCACCCCGACGAACAGTCCTCTGGAGCCCGCGCCGGTGGCGGCGCAGGCCGCGCCCGCCGCGACGCTCACCTCCCGCACGCCGGAGCGGGATGCGGACCTCGGCGCCTCCGAGACAGCCGCATGTACCCCCGGGAGTGGGGGCACGACGGCATGCGCGTTGCCGGAGCCCACGTTCACTCCAACGCTGCCCGCGGGCAGCGCACCGCTGGCGCTCCTGCAGCGCCCGACGATGGTGGAGTTCGTGAGCCAGAGCTGCCCGGTGTGCCAGCGGATGAAGCCCGTGGTGGCGCGGCTGCAGCAGTCCTGCGCGGCGCGCGGCGACGTGGACGTGCTGCTCGTGGACGTGGGCAGCGCGGAGGGCCGCCAGGCCGCGGCCCGACACGGCATTCGCGGCGTGCCCACCTTCCTCTTCCTCGAGGCCGGCGGTCGCGAGGTGTCGCGCCGCGTTGGCGAGCAGTCGCAGGCGGCGCTCGCACAGGGGCTCGCGGCCATCGGCGCGGGTGCCTGCGCGCAGGTGGCGCCCGCGCTGCCCTGGGGCACGCAGGCCTGGCCCGGCTAGCGGACGCGCGGAGCTCTCCGGGTCCTTCCGCCAGCCTCCTTCCACCCCGAAAGGTCCCCTGAATGTACCGTCGACTCCTCCTCCTCGGACTCGCTGCCGTGTGGTTCGCCGCCGGCTGTGCGCGCACGGTGCTCCGCCCCGCGGCTACACCGCCCGCCCCCACCGGGGCCACTTCGGCCCAGGGCTCGCGCCGTCAGGTGACCATCCTCTACGTCGCGGATCTGCACGCGCAGCTGCGCGCGCACCCGGAGCTGTTCTGGCGCGATGGCGAGGAGCGCATCGAGATGGCCGGCGGCTTCGCACGCGTGGCCGCGGCCATCGAGCGCATCAGGAGTGAGCGCGGTGGCGACGTGTTGGTGCTGGACGCTGGCGACACATTGCAGGGCTCGGGCGAGGCGGCGCTCACCGAGGGGGCGGCGCTGATCGCGCCGCTCAACGCGCTGGGGCTGCAGGGCGCGGTGCCCGGCAACTGGGAGGTGGCCTACGGCCCCGGGGTGCTGCGCGAGCGTGCCCGCCAGCTCAACTACCCGCTCTTCGCCGCCAACCTGCGCGATGCGGCGAGCGGCGAGCGGCTCTTCTCCCCCTATTTGTTGAGGGAGGTGGCCGGCGTGAGGATCGCCGTCGTCGGCTTCACGGACCCGGACGTGCCGCGCCGGCAGCCCCCCGGCTACAGCGAGGGCCTGCGCTACGACGGCCCCGAGGCGCTGCCCGCCCTGGTGCGCGAGGTGCGCGAGCAGGAGCGCGCGGACGTCGTGCTGCTGATGACGCACGTGGGCCTCTCCAAGGCGGTGGCGCTCGCGGACCAGGTGCCTGGCGTGGACGCGCACCTGTCCGCCGACACCCACGAGCGCACCTACGTGCCCATCGAGCGCGGAGGCAGCTGGGTGGTGGAGCCCGGAGCCTTTGGCTCATTCCTCGGCCGGCTGGACCTGTGGGTCGAGGGCGGCAAGGTGGTGGAGAGGAAGTGGGAGCTTCTCGAGCTGACGGCCGCGCGCTTCCCGGAGCGTCCCGAAGTCGTGAGGCTGGTGGACGCCGCGCTCGCACCCCTGGGGCCGCGGCTGTCCAAGGAGGTGGGGCACACCGGGGTGACGCTCGCGCGCTACGCCGTGGTGGAGAACCCGCTCGACAACATGCTCGCGGATGCCATCCGCGCCGCCGGTGGGACCGAGATTGGCCTGTCCAATGGCTTCCGCTTCGGCACGCCGCTCCTTCCCGGGCCGGTGCGCGAGGCGGACCTGTGGAACTTCTTCCCAGTGGTGAACCCGGTGAAGACAGGCAAGCTCACCGGCAAGCAGCTGCGTGACTTCTGGGAGCAGGAGCTGGAGAACGTCTTCGCGCGGGACGCCGAGAAGCGCTTCGGCGGCTGGCTGCCTCGGCCCTCGGGGATGACGCTGCGCTTTCGCGCGAATGCGCCCAAGGGCCAGCGGCTCCTCTCGGCGGAGGTGAACGGCGAGCCGCTGGACGAAGCCCGTGTGTACACCGTGGCCGCCTGCGAGCGCGAGGGAGACACGCCCGACATGCTCTGCCGCATTCCCGGCGCGACGGAGACACGCACCCTGGAGGTCGATGCGCACGAGGCCGTGCGCCGCTACCTCGCCACGCGTCCCGAGCTGAACGGTGGATTGCAGGGGCGCGCGGTCGGGGAGGACCTGCCGCCCGTGCTGCGCACCCAGCAACTGCCCTGAACGCGCTCTTCCCCCTTCACCCCTCACCCGCAGACAGGAGCCCCATGCACCGCACCCTCTTCACCCTGCTCGCCGCACTCCTCCTCGCCGTGCCCGCCGCGGCGCTCGCCGCCAGCCCGGATGCGCGGCCGCCGCGGCCCGCGCAGAAGGGCAAGCTCGTCTTCGTGGCCACCACCGGGCTCGAGGACGTGGGCACCCTCACCAGCAGCTTCCGCCACGCGGTGGCGGCCAAGGAGTCCGGCTACCTCTCGGACGTGGTGTGGTTGAGCTACGGGCGCTCCATCGTGTCGCTGGACCCCACCGTGAAGGCCGTGCCGGAAAGCGTGAGGCAGGCGGCCGAGAAGGCCAGGGCCGCCGGGGTGCGGCTGGTGGCCTGCGGCAGCGCGCTGAAGAAGTACGACATCGACCCGAAGAAGCTGCAGCCGGCCGCCGAGGTGGTGCCGAACGGCGTCGCCGAGCTCTCCCGCCTCGTGGCCGAGGGCTACCAGGTCATCCGCTACTAGCCCGACCGCAGGGCAGGCAGCCCCGGCGCCAGGGGGCGCGAATCTTTTCTGCCGCCCCCTGGCTCCCACCCGCACATCGTCTTCACGTCCCGCGGAGAAGGAAACCCCCATGCTCTTCCGTCAGCTCTTCGACTCCGAAAGCTCCACCTACACCTATCTCCTCGCCGACGGGCGCACCCGCCAGGCGCTGCTCATCGACCCGGTGCATGAGCAGGTCGAGCGCGACCTGAACCTGCTGAAGGAACTGGACCTCACGCTCGAATACGTGCTGGACACGCACGTGCATGCGGACCACGTGACGGCCGCGGGGCTGCTGCGCCAGCGCACCGGCGCGCGCGTGGTGGCCAGCCACCGGGGGGCACCCTGCGTGGACGTCAAGGTGCACCACGGTGACGTGCTGGCACTGGGCGCCCTGCGGGTGGAGGTGCTCGAGACGCCCGGCCACACCGACGACAGCGTCAGCTACCGGATAGGCAAGCGCGTCTTCACCGGGGACGCCCTGCTGGTGCGCTCCGCCGGCCGCACGGACTTCCAGAATGGGGACGCCGGGCACCTCTTCGACTCCATCACCGGTGTGCTCTTCAAACTCCCGGACGACACCGAGGTGTACCCGGCCCACGACTACAACGGCCACACCCAGAGCAGCATCGCGGAGGAGAAGCGCTACAACACGCGCGCCGCCCACCGCGAGCGCGAGGCCTTCGTGCAACTGATGGGCAACCTCAACCTGCCGCCCCCCAAGAAGCTGAACGAGGCGGTGCCGGCGAACCTCGCCTGCGGGGTCATCTCGCCCACTCAGACGTCCTCACCCCAGGCCTGACCTCTGGGCGGGGGGAAGGCCGCAACGCGACCTTCCTACGCCGATGGCGCCGCGGGCGGGGAAACCTCGCTCGCGGTGCGCCGTGCGCGCCACTTCTGCACGAGTCCCACGGCGAGCAGCGCGGGCGTGGCCACGATGCACAGCGGGCAGACCGCGCCCGTGACGAGCGCGCCCAGTGCTCCCACGGCCCCCACGCCCAGCCCGCTCGCAAGGAGTTCGTTGCCGCTGCCCTGGCAGTTCCCCGCGTCCGTCGTCTCGCGGGACATCACGCACCCTCCTGGCCGCGCATTGCAGGGGCGTGCCGTGACGCCTCCTGGCGCACCGCGTCCATGTCGAGCGCACGCACCTGGGCGAGCACCTCTTCAAGGGCAGAGGCGGGCCGTACGCCTGGCTGCGCGAAGACGGGGATGCCGTCGCGGAACACCGCCACCGTGGGGATGGAGCGGATGCCGAGCGCGCCTGCCAGTGCCGACTCCGCCTGCGTGTCCACCTTCCCCCAGGTGACGTCCGGGTGGACGGCCGCCGCGGCTTCGAAGACGGGGGCGAAGGCACGACACGGCGCGCACCCCGCGGCCCGGAAGTCCAGCACCACGATGCCGGGGCTTCCCACTGTTTGCTTGAGGTTCGCTGCCGTGACGTTCACCGTCGCCCTGTCTTCTTCCTCCACGCCCGCGCGGGGCTGCGGGGCGGGGCGCTCGTCGCCCCGGCCTCGACACGTGGGAGCCAGGGCCGTCCCGGGAGGATTCAGGTGTATCGGGGAAGGCTCTACACCTATTGCCCCACGGCAGGGCTCGCACCGAATGCCCCGACGCCGTTCTCCATGGCGCCCAGGTCGTGGACGTGCTGGAAGCCCGCCTCACGCAGCACCTGCGCCGCCTGGGCGCTGCGCCGCCCGGTGCGGCAGTACACGATGACGGGCTGGTCCGCGGGAATGGCGGGGCGCTCGCCGGCCTGGAGCGACTGCAGCGACAGGTGCTGCGCGCCCACGAGGTGGCCTTCGCCGTACTCCTCCTGCGTTCGCACGTCGAGCAGCAGGGCCCCATGGGCCACGAGCTCCTGTGCGCGTGTGGCCGTCACGGCGGTGGCCGGCCGCGTGGCCGGCGCCACCTCCTCGCGCGGCGTCGCACATGCGCCCACGACAGCGAGGGGCAGGGCAAACCCGAGGCCGGCGGCGGCCAGGAAGCGGATGGAGGGGCGGGACATGGCGGGGCTCCTTGGAGACAGGTGGGGCTGCGGTGCGAGGTGTGAGCCACGGGACGCCGTCGAGGATTCACCCCCAGGTGAACGGGGGCTGCGCGGGCTCGGAGCGGCGTTATGAGCATGGGATGGCGAATGACAAGACCGACGCGGAGCTGCTGACCCTGGCGCAAGGCGGAGATGGACGGGCGCTCGAGGCGCTCCTGGGCCGCCATGAGAAGCAGGTGTACCGCTTCGGGTTGCGCATGTGCGGCTCGGAGGAGGACGCGAAGGAAGTGTTGCAGGAGACGCTGCTGGCTGCCTTCAAGGGCATGCACGCCTTCCGCGGCGAGGCGGAGCTGTCCACCTGGCTGTACCAGGTGGCGCGCACGCACTGCCTGCGCACGCGCCGCAAGCGTGCGGGTGAGCCGGACACGCTCGAGGCCCTGGACGCGCCCGCGGCGGCCGCTGTCCATGCCGAGGTCGCGGCCCCCGACGAGGGCGCCCACGCGCGGCAGATGGGCGAGGTGCTGCAGGCCGCCATCCTCGCGCTGCCCGACACCTACCGCGAGACGCTCATCCTGCGCGACGTGGAGGGCCTGTCGGCGGAGGAGGCGGCGCAGGTGGTGGGCATCGAGGTGCGCGCCCTCAAGAGCCGGCTGCACCGCGCGCGCATGCAGCTGCGTGAGCACCTCGTCACGTTGATGGGCGAGGGCGGCGAAGCCGCCGCACCCGCCGGGTGCCCGGAACTCGCCGAGGAGCTGACGGCCTTCGCCGCGAGCGAGCTCGACCAGGCGACCTGCGTGCGCATCGAGGAGCACCTCACGCGCTGTCCGCGCTGCGCCGGGGCGTGCGATGCCCTCAAGCGCTCGGTGTCCCTGTGCCGGCGCATCCCGGGCGACGAGGTGCCGGTCCCCGTGCGGGCTGCCGTGCGCCAGGCGCTCGCGCGGGCCGTGACCTCCGGCTGAAGGCGTGCGCAGCCAACAAGGAGAAGGGTGGCCGGGAGGGAGCTCCCAACCGCCCTCGTTCACTCCGGGCTCCCCCGACGCGCTCCTGCTTCGCGCCCCGACCACCGCCGTGTCGAAGTACGTCACCTGAAACGTGTTGGGCATGTCTGCACCCGCAGGACGAGGGGGAAGGGGGCGTGCTCAGAGGGCCGCCACGTCGGAGCATCCATGCACATCGCGTGGATGCCCCCTCACGCTCGCTTCGCGTCCGGCTATCGTTGTTCAATGGCTGTGCGAAAAAGTTCAGGGGCCCTCGACTGGGAGGACGTGCGCTTCTTTGTAGCGCTCGCGCGGGCCGGCAGCCTTTCGTCCGCCGCGCGCAGCCTCCAGGTGAGTCACGCCACGGTCGGCCGCCGTGTGGCCGCGTTGGAGGAAGCGCTGGGCTGTACGCTCTTCAACCGCCGGGCGGACGGCTACACGCTGACGGTCAAGGGCGCGGCCGTCCTGGAGTCGGCTGCGGACATGGAGGAGCGCGCCCTGGCCATCCAGCGCCGGGCAGGCCAGGGTGGCAGCTTGACGGGCACCGTGCGGTTGACGGCCGTGGAGGGTATGGCTGAGCGCCTCCTCATCCCGCGCGTCGCGGACTTTCGCCGCCAGCACCCGGGCATCGACCTGGAGGTGATTGAGGACTCGCGCTCCCTCAGCCTTGCCAGGCGCGAGGCTGACGTCGCCATCCGCCTCGCCCGGCCTCGGTCCGGAGAGCTCTTCGCCCGCCGCCTCTCAGCCCTTGGCTACGGCGTTTACGCGGCGCCGCGCGGTGACACGTCCGCGTGGGTGGGCTACGACGACTCTTTCGCGTACCTCCCAGAATCGCAGTGGTTGGCCCGGCACGCCGCCGGAGCGCGCATGGCGCTGCGCGCCAACGGCTTCATGGTGCAGTTGGCCGCGGTGCGCGCGGGCTTCGGCAAGGCGCTGCTGCCGTGCTGGTTCGCTGAGCAGGAGCGGGGCCTCGTCCGTCTGCCGCCTCCCGCCCCGCTTCCCGAGCGCGAAGTGTGGCTGGTCGTGCACCGCGACCTGAGGGAGGTACCGCGCGTGCGCGCCCTCATCGACGCGGTGGTGGCCATCTTCGAGGCGGAGCGTGAGCGGCTTGGGCCGCGTGGCACCTGAGTGGCGAGTGCACCTCCTCGGCCACGAGGTGGGCTGGGAGTAGCCCGCTTCCGTGGACATCCGCGATGTGATGGAAGGAGCACGGGATGTCCGCGACTGACGAGAAGCAGTGGACGCCCCGCCGGCCGCGCCGGGAGCTCACGGCGGAGTACAAGGCCGGGGCGCAGAAGCTGTGGGTCGAGGCAAGCCCGGAGCGCTGACGACGCTGGAGCGGTGCGCCTCGGGTGCATGCGGAACTCAAAGCCAGAGGCCAGCGGGTGGCCCGGATGCGAGTGGCTCGCCTGATGCGCCAGGTGTGCTTGCGTGGCCGCGCACGGCGTCGCTTCGTGCGGACCACCGACTCGGCCCATCGCCACCCGGGGGACCGAACCGCCTGGGAAAGAACTTTCAACCCGGCGCCGCAAGGTGGTGGGCCGGGCGATGGGCGGGAAAATCGACCTTCCATTCCGCTGGCCTGAGCCTTGCCGGGCTTCCCTGAAGCAGGTTGGCCATGGGGCGCGCGGCGTTCAATGACACACGCGGACACGGCGTTCCGCACTGGGCGGGCGTCGCGCGTGGAGGGCGGGCCGGGGCAGGTCATGGTATGGCCTTGCGCATGTCCCAGGTGCCCGCACTGGCCGCGACCTTCCTCTCGCACACGAAGACGCGTTTCGTGCCCCCTTCGCCGGAGGACCTCGCGGCGCTCGACGCCCTGTTGTCGCGCGCCTGGGAGGACGCGCAGGCCCGCTGGCCCGGGGTCGCGCTGCCCGCCGCCAGCTTCGTGGCCCACGTCGCGGAGCGGCTCCCCCCGGCGGCCCCCACCTCTCCCATCGCGCCGCTCGTCTCCAGCCTGTCGCTGGCGGAGCTGTACCTCGCGTGCGCCTGCCTCCAGGGCCACTCCGCCGCGCACGAGGCCCTGGAGCGCCACTACCTGGCCCGGCTGCCGGAGCGGCTGCGCGGCCTGCGCCAGCCCGACGCGATGATCGACGAGGTCCGCCAGCGGGTGGGCGTGAAGCTGCTGGTGGCCAACGCCGGACACGCGCCCGCCATCGCGGACTACACGGGGCGCGGCGGCCTGTTGAGCTGGGTGGTCGTCATCGCCGGGCGCATCGCGAACAAGCTGCGCGGCCAGGAGAAGCCCTCGACGGAGGACGACGCGGAGGAGCTGTTCAAGGCGCTGCCCGCGCAGGGGCTGGATCCGGAGCTGGACGTGATGAAGCGCCGCCACCACGCGGCCTTCCGGCAGGCCGTGCGCGAAGCCGCCGCCACGTTGTCGGCCGAGGACCGCCATCTGCTCCGCCTCCACTTCGCCGACCGGCTCTCCACGTATGAGATGGCGCCGCTCTTCCGCGTCAACCAGTCCACCATCTCCCGCTGGTTGAAGCGGGTGCAGCAGCAGGTCTACGCGGAGACCCGGCGCCGCCTCCAGGAACAGCTCGGCCTCTCCACGGAGGACTTCCAGAGCTTCATCGCCTTCGTCGACAGCCAGCTGGACCTGACCCTCAGCCAGCTCCTCGACGAGAAGCGCGAGCCGCCGTCCGAGGGCTGAACTACCGCACCGACGCGGGGTCGGCCTTCGGGGGCCCGTAGGACAGGTTGCGCAGGAGCGCGGCCCCGGGCTTCACGTCGCCGCGGCTCACGGTGCAGACCTCGCCCTCGCCGCGCGCGTCGCCCGCGTCCGCCTGGAACCGGCCGGGGCACTCCTGGAGGATGAGGTCCAGCGCCCGGCCATCCCGCGTGCGGGAGAGGCAGGTGGCGCCGTCGGGGGCCCAGGCCGCCTCGAAGGACCCCTTCGCCGGGTCCCACTCGCGCGTCACCTCGGTCGCGCGCTCCAGCACGCCCATCCGGTCATAGATGTCGATGGTGGTGTCCTGGCGCGTGTGGCTGCGGCCGTTGCCGCAGTAGTCCGCGCGGGCCAGCCGGGTGCACGCCTGGTGGAGGCCGGCCAGCGACTGTCCGTCGCGCGAGGCCCAGGGCGCGTAGCCCCAGAGGATGCACTTGGAGATGGCGCCGTTCTCACACGCGAAGGTGACGCGGTCCGGGGCGTCGGTGTGGGCTCCCGTCGCGTCCCACACGCCGCCCACCGCGAGCGCCCGGGGCGCGGGCGAGCGGTCCAGCGCGACGCAGGGGTTCTCCCACTCGCGCGCCACCGCGTTCCAGGCCTCGATGCGGTAGAAGACCCGGCCCGGATCATCCGCCGCGGGCTCCGCGCCGCAGATGGCCACCTCCACCGGCTTGCCGTCGCTGGCGGTGCCCTGGAGCACCGTGCCCACCACGTCGCTGGCCGTCGCTCCGGTCTCGGGTGCGGGGACCGCCCACAGGCGGCCACCCTCGAAGCGCAGGGCCTTCACCCCGGGCTCCGCCTGCCGGGGGGCGTCCAGCGCCACGGAGACGAGCACGCTGGTGCGCTCGTCCGTCGGCTTCTCCGCGTCCCAACTGCGCTTGGTGCCCCACAGCATCGTGCCCTGGGGCCGGGCGATGCGCTGGGTCGTCTGGGACTGGCAGCGGCGCTCGTAGCGTTCGGCGTCGGTCGGGCCGGTCACGGACCGGGTGGGCCCGGGCTTCGGCGCGACGGGCGGTGCGGCCTGGACACGCGCGGACAGGAGCAGGAACAGGCACGCCGGCAGGGCTTTGAAGGACGCGTTCACGTTTCCCAGGAGCCCCCGAGGCGCAAATCGATGCACGGAATCCGCCCGTCCCTCAGTCCCACCCACGCAGTTGGACGCGCACCCGCCGCAGCAGCAGCTCCCACTCCTGCCGCTTGAGGGTCGCCATCACGCGGCCGGTGACGATGCTCAGGCCCGCCAGGGTCATCACCAGGAACCCGATGCGGTGGTCCCGCAGCCCCGCGTCCAGCAGGTTGGCCACCACGTCCAGGAGCAGGAACAGCGTCCCCAGCGCCAGGTAGGCGCGGATCCGCAGGGCCATTCCCACCGCCACGCCCAGAAGACAGACGGCGCCGAAGACAATCGCATACGTGCCGTCCGCGGACTCGCCCATGCGGGCCGCCAGCTTCGCCGCCGCGGGCACGTACAGCAGCAGCCCGCCCAGGATGCGCACCGCGTTGCGCGCCGCGTGCGGGAGGCTGGACGTGAAGAGCTGTCCCATCATCAGGAGCAGCAGCCCCAGCGGCGCCAGGTACACCTCCAGCCCCTCCAGGCCGTACGCGAGCGCGGCGAGCAGCAGCGCCAGGTTGCACGCGGCCGCGGCGAACGCGCCGAACATCCGGCTGCGCTCCACCGCGCCCAGCGCCGCGTACAGCAGGCCGGAGCCTCCCGCGAACAGGGCGGCCTCGCCCGTCGCGTCGCCCGGGAGGACCAGCGCCACCGCGATGGGCAGCAGCGCCGCGAACCGCCGGGTCGCCTGCTCCACGGGGCGCACGCCCGCCCTGCGCGCCAGCACCGTCACGCCCACGAGGACGAAGCCCAGCGACAGCGCGAACAGGGCGTCATGCTCGGGGCGCAGGCCCTGCGCGTACAGCCCGCGCACCAGCGCGTAGACGCCCACCGCCGCGACCTGCACGAAGTAGACGTGGCGGCCGGTGTGCTCGCGCCACGCGGCATGCAGGGCCACGCCCACCGCCAGCCCGATGGCCCCGAGCGCCACGGGCAGGACGTCCTCCGAGGCCCGGCCTCCGACGGCGACGGCCGCGAGCAGCACCGCGCTCGCCACCAGCCACAGGTCGCGGCCCCAGCCCATGCCCCCCGCGACGTCGCCGCGGCGGCGCGCCATCGCGCGGCGGCCCGCATGGAGCACCAGCGCGCTCCCCGCGGCGGCCAGCGCCAGCATGGCTCCGGACACCGCGAAGAGGTCCAGGTACGCCGGCGCCCGCGAGCCCATGCCGCGCGACAGGAACACCATCCCCGTGGCGACCACGGCCCCGCCGGCCACCATCGTCCCGAGCCCCGCGATGAACCCGGCGAGCGCCCCGCGCCACTGGAACGCCGCGACGAGGAGCGCCGCCGCCAGGAGCCCGAGCGTCAGCGGGAACGCGGTGGAGACCATCCACGACCCGCCCAGCCCCTCCAGCATCCGCCACACGAGGACGGGGACGGCGAACGTCGATGACGTGTCTCGCGTCACGGCCAGCGCATACACCGTCGCCGCGATGAAATAGGGCACCACGGCCTGATGGGCACGCAGCCGCGCCCGGCCCTCGTCCAGGCCTCGCCGCTTCGCGAGCCAAGGCGCGACGACCACCACCGCGAGCCCCAGCAGCGCGAGCGTGGGCCCCGGCCAGGCTTCGACGCTGGTCGCCAGGTGCGCCTGGGCATGGACAAGCAGCATCAGGCCCATGCCCACCACGCCGCGCCCGGGCCCGCGAGCGCCGCCCACGAACAGCACGGCACCGGTGGCGATGACGAGCGCCGCCGCGGTCAGGCCGGGCTGGAAGAAGGCCGCCGCCACCACAAGCACCACGGCCGTGAGGGTTTCGCGTCGCAGGGCCTGGAGGAAGGGCCCCGGACGGTCATCGGTCCCCAGGGACAGCAGCCGCCGGAAGAACGCGCGTCCCGCTTCCACGCGGGCCACCACGACCGCGAACCCGGCGTAGGCGAGCCCGGCGGCAGCGATGCCCGCGAACGCACGCTGCCACAGCAGGAAGCGAGTGCTGTCCGGCGGCATCCAGGCGGCCGGGTTCCGCCAGCTCAACGCGGGGCTG
Source organism: Corallococcus macrosporus (assembly GCF_017302985.1). Classification (NCBI taxonomy): domain Bacteria; kingdom Pseudomonadati; phylum Myxococcota; class Myxococcia; order Myxococcales; family Myxococcaceae; genus Corallococcus; species Corallococcus macrosporus. Next base: position 156,599 of record NZ_JAFIMU010000008.1, on the reverse strand, counting down.
ATCAGGTGCTCCGCCGTGGCGCGGATCCATTGCCCGTTGGGCGGCACCAAGGCCACCAGCGGGCCTCCGAGCAGCGACTGCTGCGCGGCCCAGAGCGCGGCGCCAGGAAGCCCCAGCAGCAGGCCCAGGTGCGCCAGGGAGCGAGAGCGGAACGAGGCCGCGAGCAGGACCGTCAGCAGCGCGGGTCCCAGCACCAGGAGCGGCGGCACCAGCCCCAGCGCGCGTGAAACATCCGGCAGGCCCACGACGACGGCGGAGCGCAGCAGCACCACCGCCAGCACGGCCACGCCCAGGTGCGGCACCGCGTGGTACAGCGGCCCGTGCCGTGGCTTCTCCAGGCGCTCGCCCACCCAGGGCCCCTCACGCCGCAGCACCAACGCCAGCGCCCACAGCGCGATGCCAATGAGCGGCAGGCGCCATGCGCTCACGTCGGGCGGGAGCGGCCGGCCCGCGCGATTGACGATGGCGGTGAGCGCGATGAACCCACCGCCCGCGGCGAGCGTCGCCACCGAGCCCCGCAGGTCGAACGCCACGAAGCCGCGCGACACGAACGCCAGCAGCGCGCCGGCCGTGAGCAGGGCTCCGGCGAGCAGGGCCACGGGCCGCTCGGCGCTGGTGGGCAGGGTGGTCCAGTTGAGGAGCGTGACGACGGTGAAGAGGGCCTGCACGAGCGCCGCGCCCGCGAAGCCATCCGTGAAGAGCGGTTGTCCCTTCGCGCCGAAGGGCAGGGGGATGACGTCCAGCAGCTTCCGGCCCTTCACCCGTTCGAAGTCACGGCCGCGAAGCAAGGCGAGGAGCGCGAACCCGAAGCCCAGCACCGAGGCCACGAGGGCGGCCCGCGCCGAGGCGAAGTCGGACACCGTGCCCAGGGCCTGGGACACCGTCATCGCGAGCCCCGTGGCCGCCAGGAAGCTCACGAGCCGGCTGCCCTCGCGCCGGACGCGGAGCAGCAGCACGCCCGTCATCACCGCCATGGGCAAGCACGCGAGCAGCGCCGCATGCGCTCCCGCGAAGGACACAAGCGCATCCGGAAGCACAGGCGCGACGCCCAGCGCCCTCACCACGCCGAGCACGGCGATGCCCAGCGACAGGTCCTCCAGCGGCCGGAACGCATCCCGCAGGCCCTGGCGCTCCACCCACGCGGACTGCGCCAGGCCACCCAGTCCATACAGCACCGCCGCGAGCGCGAAGACGGCGAGGCTCGCCGCGCTGGACGCAAGCCACGGTGTCGCGTCCACGGCCGCGAGCGCACCGAAGAGCAGCGCGACGCCGCCCAGGTAGTGCAGGCCCCGCCACCTCCACCGCCCCGCGAGGTGGGCCGCGACCGCGATGACCGCGCCCGTGAAGGCCCGGGGCCAGGGCAGGTCCGTCCCCTGCGTCCATGCCAGCACCGGGAAGGCAGGCATCGTCGCCAGGGAGGCGACGACGCCCCAGGCGAGCATCCGGTTGCGCAGGCCGCCGGAGGTCGTCACCCGCGCCAGGAGCAGCAGCGCGGACGCCACCACGGCGACGCCGAAGCACCACCACGCCGGCGCATCGGGCGCCTGGACGTGCGCGACCAAAGCCCCCGCGAGCAGCGCGGCCATGACGGCCGGATGCACCAGCGCCCGCCGACGGAACTCCAGCAGGAAGAAGACGAGCGCGGCCAGCACGGGCGCGCACGCGGACGCCGTGTCCACCCAGGGCTGCTCGCCCGGGAAGGTCGAGAACGCGCCCAGCGCTCCCGCGAGCGCACCGCTGGCGACCACCGCGTGCGCCAGCGTCTCCACCACCGCGGACGCGCGCGGGTACGCCGCCCGGACGGCCTCCGAGGACGAGGCCACCGCCACCACCGCGCCCATCGCCACCGCCCAGAGCACGAGGCCCGCGAACAGGGGGCTCCCCGGCTCCAGCGCATCGAACCCGGAAGGGCCGCTCGCCACGCAGAAGACCGCCAGCCACAGCGCGCCGTAGAGCGCGGCGCCCACGCCCACGAACGAAGCCCTGCCCGCGTCCGCCGCCCGCGCCCGCCACGCCGAAGCCCCCAGCGCCACCACGCCCGCGAACGCGCACGACACCCTCAACCACGGCGCGTCGTCCCAGCCCATCAGCGGAAGCCCCGCCAGGAGCGAGGGGAACAGCGCCACCGCCAGGGTCGTCGCGGACGTCCCGTGCCACAGCCGTCCAGCGGCCCTCAATGGAAGCAGCGCGACCGCGGCGACGCCCAGCGCCGTGGGAACGCCCATCCCGGGAGCCAGCGCCACCAGGGCCGACAGCGCGATGAACACCACGGGCAGCAGGGCCAGGCCGATGCTCGCGAGCACGCGTCCCGCCGACCGCGACCGCCGCGCCAGGAACGTGCCCAGCCCGATGAAGGCCGCGTGGTAGCCCAGCAGCGCGCCCGTGACGATCAACTGCCGGGGCACCCCGCCGAGCGCCCGCCACGCCTCGCGGACCCCCATGAGCGAGCCGCCCAGCACCAGCACCGCGCCCAGGAACCACCAGATGTACTCATGAAGGCGGGGAGGGTTGTCGCCCTCATCCAGCGCGAGCACCGCCTCCAGTCCGCCGCCCCCCATCGAATCCAGGTGCCCGCGCGCGAACAGCGCCTGCCCGGAGCCCAGCGCCGAGCCCAGGTCCTCCTCGCTGGAGGACCCGTCCCCGTCCAGGACCGCCGCCCGCCGCCGTGCCGCCTCTTCCCGCTCCGCCCGGGCCGTCTCGTCCAACGAGTGCGCGAGCGACGCAAGCCATCCCGGACGCCACCCGCCCGCGCGCCGGAGCGAGTGCGCGACGTCATCCGCCCAGGCCTCCACGCGAGCCGCGGGGTCGACGGGCGGTGTCTCCGGAACCACGACCGGCGCCATCTTTTCGGGCAGCTCCGGAGCCGTCACGACCGTGCCGACGGGCGCCAGCAGCGAGGCCTCCAGCCGGTCCGCCGTGGTGGGGTCCAGCAGCCCATCGAAGCGCCAGCGCTCCAGCCGTTGCCGCATCCGCGCCAACACGAAGTCATCCAGGTGCGGCCCGGTCGCGGGCACGAGGGCCGCGCCGCACTCCGGGCACAGGGGCCCGGAGTCGGTCGCGCGCGGTTCCGCACAGGCAGGGCAGAGCATGGACACCAGCATACAGGGCCCCCCACCTCCGGAACGCGGTCCCTGGTGACACTGTCACCTCACGGCGGCCCGGCCATGGCCTTCCACGGCCGGGCCCCGTGTCACGTCCTTACAGACCGTCGTGGTAGCAGAAGCCGCTGCCGCGGTCGTAGCCGCCACCGGAGAGCGGGTAGTTGACGTAGCCCAGCTCCTCGCCCGCGCCGCAGTCCGACCGGGCGCGCGCGTAGCGCAGGCAGGTGGCCTGGCCCGAACCCGTCAGGTCCGCGCAGACGCCGCGCGCACCCTCGACGCCGCAGAACTCGGTGAAGCCCGCGCTGCACGTCTCCCCAATCAGCGCGGTGTCGAACGCGAAGCCGAGGGGCTCCAGCACGGACTGCTCGATGCACAGGCCGTACACGCCGCAGACGGTGCCGCCGGGGCAGCCGGGGACCGCCGCCATCGGGTCGCACGTCTTGAGGCACTGCGCGTTGTCCGAGAGCAGGTCCGTGCACGCGAAGCCCTGCGCGCAGTCCGTCGTCACCGGGTGGCTGGCCTCCGGGCCCGGCGTGGCCGTGCACGCCGCGCCCTGCGTCTTCGTCCCCTGCGACTTCTCCAGCGTGCCGTCATCCGCGAAGTAGTTGTCCGCCACGCAGGTGTAACCCGGCAGGTTCGCCGTCAGCGAGCCCTGGCGCGGATCGCAGCCCAGCGAGCGCACGGTGTTCCAGGTCGCGTAGCGGATCCACTTGCAAGCCCCGCCCGGGACCACCGCGCTGCCGCGGTAGGGGGCGCTCAGCGGCGGCGCCGTCACCGACTCGCGCAGCGTCACGTTGGCCAGCGCGCCCACCGTCTGCTGCGGCGACAGCTTGATGGCCAGCAGCAGCGAACCAGAGTCCGCGACGAACAGCTTCTGGGCCGTCGTCCCCGCGTCCTGGTAGCCGTAGACGCACTGCTCGCAGGTGAAGAGGTTCGCGCCGCCCGCCGCCAGGTCATGCAGGCCCGGCGCCGTGTTCACGTCCAGGCGGATGAGCGCGCTGTCCGCCACCGCCGGGTCCCCGAAGGGGCTGAACGTGCCCTGGTAGGTCGGCTGAGCGCCATACTTCACCGGCGTCAGCTGGATGCCGTTCGCCAGCTCGTTCATCGTGATTTCGGTACACCCCGTCGGTGGGGTGAGGGCTTGCGCCTGCTGCTGCAGCGCCTGCAATTCCTCCTTGCCGGCGGACTCCTCCTGCGGCTCCACGTCACAGCCCGTCAACGCCATGCCCAGTACGGCGCTCCAACGCCACGCACGAAACCCGAGGCTTCGAGTCGTCATTGTCATTCTCTCAAGATGTAGGGTTCGAGGCTGCCCGGGGGGAACAGCCTTTCCGGCGACTGCTGCCGTTCTACCTACCATCAAGGACTGACATTGCATTGTCATTGCGAAGCCATCTCATGGCCTGAGAAGGCAAGACATTGGCGGGCTAGGGCTTCTTGTTCCGTTCCCTCAAGGCCTTGCAGGGGTCGTCCTCTGGCATCGCGGGCGTAAACCAGACGTAGTCGTAGGGCAGGGCGCCCGCGTCCGCGTAGTCCTGGGGCTTCAGCGCCTCTGGCGACACCTCCAGCAGCGCCACGCTCAGCACGGGGGCGTCCTTCACGCGGCGCTCCAGGTGCGCGGGGACGGCGCGGTCCTCGCGGACGTGGCCGTTGCCGGTGATGAGCACCGCGCCGTCCGCGGTCACGGTCTCCAACAGCCGGTCCGCCATCATCGCGTCGCGCGCGCGCTGGGCCAGCGCCATGGGCTCCAGCATCTCCTGCGGCAGCTGTCCGCAGTGCGAGCGGTCCAATTCCTCGCGGACCGCCTTCGCCTCCGCTTCCGGCACGGGCGCGTCCAATCCCAGCCGCGAGCGCAAATCGGAGGGCAGCGCCTCCGGGCCCTTCATCACCAATTCCCGCACCCGCGCGCGGGGCAGGTTGGCGGCGACGATGGGCAGGTGCGCCTGGAGGCCCGCGCTGAACACGGGGGCGTAGAGGCTGAAGGCGGGCCAGCCGCTGTTCGCCCAGTCCACCGCCTTCGCCAGTCCCTCCACGTCCTCCGGCCGGGCCTTCAGCGCCGCGTCCACGGCGGGCTGCTGGGTGACGTCCAGCATCTCGAAGGCGAGCGCGGGGTGCTGGCCCGCGGCCGTCTTCGCGCGCACCAGCTCCGCCTGGAGCCGGTGGTGGTCCGGGTGGTCATGCCGCTCGCCAATGAGCACGAAGCGCGCGGGCACAACCGCCGCGCGCAGGGCGCTCTCGTCCACGAAGCGGCCCGCCGCCACGTCCCAGACGCGGCCCACCAGCGGGTGCTCCCGGTGCAGCGTCGTGGCCCACTCGCGCGAGGGAGTGGGGGAGGGCTGCTGCCGGCTGGCGCAGCCCGGGGTCAGCGCGAGGACGAGGAGGAGGGGGAATCGCGTCATCCCCGCATCTCACCCGGCCTGTCCGCCTGCTTCCAGGGGAGGCGGCGGGCGAGTGGTGGGAAACCCGCTGAAAAGCCCTGCTCGGTAGGCGACGAAAGGGCCCCGTCGGCTGACTCCGGCGTTGAAGCCCGGGGGCCTGCCCGATACGTCCTCTCCAGGTCCTCCCGTCACCCCGTCCCGCACCCTTCCGAGCCCGCCCTGACCCGTCCGACGAACGAACAGAAGAGCGCGGGGCCGGTGGACGCCGCCGCCCCTTCGCCGTCCGGGGATGGCTGGCTTGCCTCGCTGCGCGGCGGCAGCGAGATGGGGCGCATCATCCTGGAGCGTGACTGGAGCTCGACCCCGCTGGGCCCCATGGAGGGCTGGCCGCAGAGCCTGCGCACCGTGCTGGGCATGTGTCTGACGACGCGCTTCCCCATGTTCATCTACTGGGGCCCGGAGCGCGTGCAGCTCTACAACGACGCGGGCATCCCCATCATGGGCGCCAAGCACCCGCACCACGCGCTGGCGCCGCTGCGCGACGTCTTCCCGGAGCTGTGGCCGGACCTGCGCCCCATGTTCGACGAGCTGGAGCGCACGAAGCAGGCGAGCTGGGCGGAGAGCCAGCCGCTGCCCATCGTGCGCAACGGCTTCGCGGAGGAGGCCTACTTCACCTTCTCCTACACGCCGGTGCTGGATGACCGGGGCGCGGTCGTGGGCTTCTACACGCCGGCCATGGAGACGACGGGGCAGGTGCTGGGCCAGCGCCGCCTGCGCACGCTGCAGCGCCTGTCCGAGCGCGCCAGCGGCGCCCTCTCCGTGGAGGCCGCCTGCCTCGCGGGCCTGAGCGCCCTGTCGGAGAACGGCTCGGACCTGCCCTTCACCTGGCTCTACGTGACGGACGCGGAGGGCGAGCGGGCCTCGCGGGTGGGCTCCACCGGCATGGGCGCCCGGAGCGCGGCGGTGCCCGCGCACCTGGACCTGCGCGCGGAAGGACTCCTCGCGCGCGTGGCCCGCACGCGGCAGCCGGTCCGGGTGGACGACGTGAACGGGTGGCTCGACGCGGCTCCGGAGCCCGGGAGCGCGCCCCGGCCGGCGCTGGTGCTGCCGCTGTTGCACGCGGAAGGGGACCGCACCCTGGGCTTCCTGGTCGTGGGCCTGAGCCCCCTGTTCTCGCTGGCGGGCGAATACCTGGGCTTCATCGAGCTGGTCGCGGGGGCGCTGGCCACCGCCGCCTCCAGCGCCCGCGCGCAGCAGGAGGCGCGCGAGCGGATGGAGAGGCTCGCCGCGCTGGACCGCGCCAAGACGGCCTTCTTCAGCAACGTGAGCCATGAGTTCCGCACGCCGCTGACGTTGATGATTGGACCCGTGGAGGACGCGCTGACGGACGCGGCGGAGCCGCTGGGGCCGCGGCAGGCGGAGCGGCTGGTCCTGGTCCAGCGCAACGCCAGCCGTCTGCTCAAGCTGGTCAACACGCTGCTCGACTTCACCCGCACGGAGGCCGGGCGCGTGCACGCGGTCTTCCAGCCCACGGACCTGTCCGCCTTCACCGCGGAGCTGGTGAGCCACTTCGAGTCCATCGCGAAGCGCGCCGGGCTGGTCCTCACGGCCGACCTGGCGCCCCTGCCGGAGTCCGTCTGGGTGGACCGCGAGATGTGGGAGAAGGTTGTCTTCAACCTGCTCTCCAACGCGATGAAGTTCACCTTCGAGGGCGGCGTCCACGTCCAGCTGCGCCAGGTGGAGGGACACGCGAGGCTGACGGTCCGGGACACCGGCACGGGCATCCCCGCCACGGAGCTGCCGCACATCTTCGAGCGCTTCCACCGCGTGGAGAACGCCCGCTCGCGCAGCCACGAGGGCAGCGGCATCGGCCTGAGCCTCGTGCAGGAGCTGACGAAGCTGCACGGTGGCTCCGTGGGCGTGACGAGCGAGCCCGGCACGGGGACGACGTTCCAGGTCGAGGTGCCGCTGGGCAACCAGCACCTGCCGCGCGAACAGCTGGCCCCCGAGGGCAAGGAGGTCCTCCGCTCCAGCGGCGAGGGCGCCTCGCCCTTCGTGGAGGAGATCCGCGGGTGGCTGCGCACGCCCGTCGCGCCGGAGTCGGGAGCGCACGTCCCGCGGGGCGCGCCGCCGCTGCCGCTGCCGCCGGATGCCTCCGCGCGGGTGCTGGTGGTGGACGACAACGCGGACCTGCGCACGTACATCACCGGACTGCTGGCCGGGGTGGTGACGGTGGAGACGGCGGAGGACGGCATGGCCGCGCTCCAGGCCATCCGCGAGCGGCCCCCCGACCTCGTCGTGAGCGACGTGATGATGCCGCGCCTGGGCGGGTTCGGGCTGCTGCGGGAGCTGCGCGCGGACCCCCGGCTGCGGGCCATCCCCTTCATCCTGCTGTCGGCGCGGGCCGGGGAGGAGGCGTCGGTGGAGGGGCTGGAGGCGGGCGCGGATGACTACCTGGTGAAGCCCTTCTCCGCGCGTGAGCTGTCCGCGCGGGTGCGCACGCAACTGGAGATGGCGCGGGTGCGCCGGGACGTGGCGGCGCTGGAGGCGCGGGAGGTGGCGTTGCAGGAGGCGGTCCGCGCGCGGGACGACTTCCTGTCCGTCGCGAGCCACGAATTGAAGACGCCCCTGGCGGCCTTCCGGCTCCAGCTGGAGCGGCTGGAGCGCGGCCTGGACGCGGGCGTGCGGGCCGAACTGCGCGAGCGCTTCCTCGATACCCGGCGGCAGGTGCAGCGGCTGGTCACCATCGTGGAGACGCTGCTGGACGTGTCGCAGCTCACCGCGGGGCCTCCGCACCTGACGCTGGAGGACGCGGACCTCGCCGCGCTGGTGAAGGACGTCGTGGCCCGTCAGCAGGAGGACCTGACGCGCGCGGGGTGTGCCCTGACGCTGCGGAGCGACGGGCCGGTGCCGGTCCGCCTGGACCGGGAGCGCATGGCGCAGGTGGTGCGCAGCCTGCTGTCCAACGCGCTGAAGTACGCGCCGGGCAAGCCGGTGCAAGTGCACGTGGAGCAGGACGGCCCGCATGCGCGCCTGACGGTGGTGGACCACGGCATGGGCGTGCGCCCGGAGGACCGCGAGCGCATCTGGGAGCGCTTCGAGCGCGCCGTGTCCGTGCGCAACTTCGGAGGCCTGGGCCTGGGGCTGTGGATTGCCCGCAGGGTGGTGGAGGCCCACGGCGGCGGTGTCGGCGTTTCGGAGACGCCAGGGGGCGGCGCCACCTTCACGGTGACACTGCCCCTGGCAGGCCCGGACTGAAGCCCCGGTCGCGGCTACTTCGCGAAGCCGGAGGTGCCGACGCGCACCCACACCGAACAGGCGACGAGCGTGCCGGGGCCGGCCTCACCCGTGCAGGCGCGGAACGCGATGTTGATGCCGTTCGCGAAGCTGCGGTCACACGTCCGGGTCGTCCCCGCGCCCTGGCTGTTCCAACACATCGTGTAGTTGCCCGTGTTGTAGTTATAGATGTGCGCCACCGCGGAGTGGCCGTCCGCCGCGGTGTCCGAGACCACGAAGTTGTCGGTGTCCGAGTTGTACCGCACCGACGAGCCCGCGATGGTCACCGTCGTGATCTGGCTCGCGGAGACCTCTCCCGCCGACGCCTCCGGCGGCGCGACGTCCGGGCTCTGGGCCTCGGACACGAGCGTGGACTCCGCCTCCTCGGGCATCCCACCACAGCCGAACAGCAGCCCAGCCAGCGCCAGCGCGGGAATCGAACGGGTCATCGGTTTTCTCCAGGTGCGGGGACGCAGGGGCGCGTCCACGGCACATAGGGGTAATAATCTTTTTACGTCCTGTCAATCTAGTCCTGGATTACTGGTTGTGGGCTGCCTTTGCGTTGTTCCAGATGCGACAAGGCCCGCGCTCCCCAGGTGGGGGAGGCGGGCCCTGTGTCAGGCAACGGCTGCCGGAAGGACTACTTGGAGTCCACCACCAGCACCATCCACCGGTCGGTGGCGTGGTCGATGCGCACGTTGGCGGCGCCGGCCTCCTGGAGCTGGCCAATCACGCGCTCCAGGAACTGGAGCTGCTCCGCGGACGCGTCCACGAACACGTTGCGCGAGCCCGGGCCCTTCGCCTTCGGCTTCTTCGCGGGCGCCGCGCCGCTGTGCAGCTCCGGCGCCGCCGCGGCCTTCAGCAGCGTCCCCGCGTCCTCCGACGTCACCTCGGACCGCTCGTCCTGCACGTCCACGTCCTGCTCCTCCTTGGGGGCGGAAACCGGAGCGGCGGGCTGCGAGGCCAGCTCCTTCTTCGCCTGGTCGCGCAGCTCGTTGAACGTGCGCAGGTTGATGGTCGCGCCGAAGCGGTCCTTGAAGCTCTCCAGGGCGTCCTGGCGGCTCAGGTCAGGCTGGGTGCGGAAGAGGTCGAGCAGGAACGCGTGACGCTCCTGCGACTGCTCCTGGGAAGTCCTGGGCATGGCGGTGTGGCTCCGGCGGTGTGGCCGCATGAAGAAAGGCGGCGCACCCTATACCCGAGCCCGGCCCCGGAACGAAAGCCGGGGTCCCCCTACCGCCCGCGAGGCCCCGGACGCGGCGTGCGCCCCCCACTGCGAGCGCCCGACGGACGCGGCTGCACCGGACGGGGCCACGCGTTCGTCGCGAGCCGCTCCTCGGGCTCCGTGCTCTCCGCCGCGCGGCGCAGGTTGCGCGAGGCCTCCGCGGCGGACTCCGGCGGCACCAGCGCGTTCGGTCCCCGGCCGATGAGGTCCTCCCGGCCCGCGAGCCGCAGCGCTTCACGCGCCAGCGGCCAGTGCTCCGGGTTCCAGTAGAGCAGGAGCGCCTTCTGCAGCCGCTTCTCGCGCAGGCCCTTCGCCGTGTACACGGGCTCCATCTTCAGCGGGTCCAGGCCCGTGTAGTACATGGCCGTCGCCACCGACATGGGCGTGGGGATGAAGTCCTGCACCTGGCGGGGGCGCTTGCCCTTCTCCTTCAGCCACTGCGCCAGCAGCACCATGTCCTCCAGCGTGGAGCCGGGGTGGCCGCTGATGAAGTACGCGATGTCGTACTGCTCCTTGCCCGCGTCCTCGCTGGCGCACGCGAACATGTGCTGGAAGCGCTCGAAGCTCTCGATGCCGGGCTTCTTCATCTTCTCCAGCACGCGCGGCGACACGTGCTCGGGCGCCACGGACAGCTGGCCGCCCACGTGGTGCGCCGCCAACTCCTTCACGTACTCCGGCGAGCGCTCCGCCAGGTCGTACCGCACGCCGCTCGCGATGAAGACGTGCTTGATGCCCGGCTCCTCGCGCACCTGCTTCATCAGCGAGATGAGCGGCCCGTGGTCCGTCTGGAGGTTCTCGCACACGCCCGGGTGCACGCAGGACAGCTTGCGGCAGCGGCTCTCGATGTCCTCGCTCTTGCACTTGAGCTTGTACATGTTCGCCGTGGGGCCCCCCAGGTCGGTAATCGTCCCCCGGAAGTCCCCCATGCGCCGCACCTCGCGCACCTCGCGCAGCACGCTCTGCGCGGAGCGGCTCTGGATGACGCGCCCCTCGTGCTCCGTGATGGAGCAGAAGGTGCAGCCGCCAAAGCACCCGCGCATCAGCACCACCGAGTGCTTCACCGTCTCGTAGGCGGGGATGGGCTCCTTGTACATGGGGTGTGGCACGCGGTTGAACTTGAGGTCGTACAGTTCATCCATGGCCACCGTGGCCGTGTCCCCGGGCTTCTGTCCGGCGCCGTCCTCCAGCGGCCGGGCGGGCGGGTTCATGAGGATGGCGCGGTTGCCGTGGCGCTGCGCGATGGCGCGCGCGTTGCCGGGATTGGTCTCCAACTGGAAGTCCCGGCTCATCACCGCGAAGGCGCGCGTGTCCGCCACCACCTCCTCGTAGGAGGGCAGCACCACCACCTTGTCGCGGTCCGCCGCGCGCTTCGCCGGGTCCGCCTCCAGGGCCTTCATCGCCGCGTCGTTGATGAGCCGCGCGGTGCCCCGGATGTCCGTCAGGTCCCCGATGCGCTCGCCCCGGTGGAGCCGGTCGGCGATCTCCCAGATGGGCCGCTCGCCCATGCCGAACACCAGCAGGTCCGCCTTGGCGTCGAAGAGGATGGAGCGGCGCACCTTCTCGCTCCAGTAGTCGAAGTGCGCGATGCGCCGGAGGCTCGCCTCGATGCCGCCCAGGACGACGGGCACCTCCGGGAAGGCCTCGCGGCAGCGCTGCGCGTAGACGATGGACGCGCGGTCCGGCCGGCAGTTGGTGCGCCCGCCCGGGCTGTACTGGTCCTCCGAGCGGTTCTTCTTCTGGGCCGTCAGCCGGTTGAGCATCGAGTCCAGGTTGCCCGCCGCCACCCCGAAGAAGAGCCGCGGCGCCCCCAGCGCCTTGAAGGGCTCCGCCGAGTGCCAGTCCGGCTGGGGGATGAGCCCCACCTTGAAGCCCCGCCCCTCCAGGAAGCGCGCGATGAGCACCGGCCCGAAGGCCGGATGGTCCACGTAGGCGTCGCCGCTCACGATGATGATGTCGCATTGCTCCCACCCCCGGGCCTGCATGTCGGCGCGGGTCACGGGTAGGAACGGGTGGGCGTAGCGCGGGGGGATGGAGGCCATGGCGTGTTCCCCTCAACAGCGGGGGAGGGCCCAACCAACCCCATCAGGGAGGGCGCTGTCCACTGCGACGGCCGCCTGCCCCCCTGCCCCCCGGGGAGGGCGGCAACCCGCCAGGTCCTCCAAACCCAGACGGACCGTGCACCGTTTCTCGACTCCTTGCAAAGACAGACACCGGGTCATTGGGGCTCCAAAGGGGTGTCTGTCTACACCTGGACCCGGGTACAAGTTTGCCGGTATTGCTAGAAAATTCCGTTTGTGGCAAAGACTGTTCACGGGCCCTGGCTGTCATTGTCTGGCGTCGGGTTCCGCCTTCCCGCTCACCTGGCACCGCCCTGTCTCGGAGACAGTCATGTCCTTGCGCCGTCCGTTGTCCCTGTTCGCCTCCCTGTTGCTGCTGGGGGGCTGTGGTGCCGAAGTCGCGGAGGAGGGCGGGTCCATGGGCGAGGCCCGCTCGGCGTTGCACACGGGCATCGACCTGGCGGTGGCCGATCTGGGCGTGACGTGTGACGAAGGTCAGGTGGCGACGGTGACGGGGGCGGTCGTCAACGAGGCGCCGACGGGCATCGACCCGTCGGTGGCGGGCATCTACGCCGGAGACCCGGCGCAGGGCGGCACGCTGCTGGCGACGGTGAACGTGCCCTGGCTGGTGGGCAAGGAGCGCTATGCGTTCCAGGTGCCGGTGCAGGTGCCGGAGGGCACGCAGCGGCTGTTCGTGGTGGCGGACCACACGAACTTCTTCCCGGAGGACAGCGAGGAGAACAACACCGGGTCGGTGGCGCTGGCGGCCGGCGGTGGCTGTCTGGTGAACCAGGCGCCGGTGGCGCTGTGCCAGGACGTGACGGTGGTGGCGGACGCGTCGTGCGGGGCGTCGGCGTCCATCGACAACGGTTCGTATGATCCGGACGGCTTCCCGCAGCCCCTGAGCCGTTCGTTCAGCCCGGCGGGTGTGTACCCGGTGGGCACGACGCCGGTGACGCTCACGGTATCGGACGGGATGGACTCGGCCTCGTGCTCCGCGACGGTGACGGTGGTGGACGCGGCCGGGCCGGTGGCGGGCGGGAGCAAGGACCTGGTGCTGCCGCGCACGCTGGGCGCGGACTACAAGACGGTGACGCTGGCGGACTGCGCGCAGCCGGCGGTGGACACCTGCGGCGGGACGCTGGACCTGCAGCAGGCGGGCACCATCGTGCGCGTGGAGTCGGACGAGTCCGAGGACGCGCTGTTCAGCCTGGCCCTCTTCAAGTGCCGGGACATCGTGCTGAGCGCGGACCGCAAGTCCGCGCAGCTGCGCGCGGAGTCCAGCCTGCTGGGCAACGGCCGTGTGTACACGGTGGTGTACTCGGTGGAGGACGCGTCCGGGAACGCGACGCTGGGCAGCTGCAAGGTGAAGGTGCCCAGCCTCCAGGGCATCCTCTCCGTGGGCGTGGGTCCCGCGTACTGCCAGGGCACGGGGTGTCCGGCGGGCACGGGCGGCGGGCTGCTCTGCCCGCTGCTGTAGGCCGCGCGGGGACGTTCCGCGGTGGATGACGGCCCGGGTCCGCGAGTGTGCGCGGCCCGGGCTTCACCGTTGGTGCAGGCGTGCGAGGGAGCCTGCGCGTGCGTTGACGGGGATCGACGCCTCCCCTAGCTTGGCCGGCTTCCCGGCACCGCCACTTCCGAGGTGAGGAAGGGCCGTGCCGCGAGCACCCCGTATGATGCGCAGGACGGACGAGGAGTCAGGTCAGGGGGAGGCGCCGAGGGACGAGCGTGCTCCGGATGACCTCATGCCCGTGCTCCGCGTGGAGTACGACACCGACGTCCAGGCCGCGCCGGTGCTCCGGGTCCGTTCGTCCTGGCCTCCGGCGGAGTCGGAGTCTGAGTTCGGGGAAGCACCGCCCGCGCCCAAGGCGACGAGGGGCACATCCCGGCCGAAGACGCTGACCTTCCGCGAGCTGGACTCCGCGGCGCTGAAGTCCACGCCGCCCTCCCACCGCATGAACCGCGCGGTGCCCCCGCGTCCCGCCGTCCCCGCGGACGAAGCGGGGACGGCCGTCGAGTCCGCCGCCCAGGCTGCTCCGCTGTCTCCTTCGAGAGGCACGGATCCGCTCCGAGAGGACGACACGGCCGACGCACGGCCTGCCGTGCAGGCCTCGGGTCGCGCATCCAAGCCTCCGACGCCGGACCTCCTCCGTGAGGACGACACGGCCGACGCACGGCCTGCCGTGCAGGCCTCGGGTTGCGCACCCAAGCCTGCGACGCCGGACCTCCTGCGTGAGGACGACGCAGCCGACGCACGGCCTCCCACGCAGGCCTCGGGTCGCGTACCCAGGCCTGCGACGCCGGACCTTCTCCGTGAGGATGACGCGGCCGACGCACGGCCTCAGGCCTCGGGTCGCGCACCCACGCCTGCGACGCCGGACCTCCTGCGTGTGGACGACGCAGCCGACGCACGCCTTCCCGCGCAGGCTTCCGGTCGCGCACCCACGCCTGCGACGCCGGACCTCCTGCGTGTGGACGATGCGGCCAACGCACGGCCTCCCGTGCAGCCTTCGCGCTCCACACCGAAGCAGCCCGCGCCGGACCTCCTGCGTGTGGACGACGCAGCCGACGCACGCCTTCCCGTGCGGCCTTCGCGCTCCACGCCGAAGCCGTCCGCTCCGAACCTCATCCGCGTGGAAGACCCGGCCGACGCGCGTCCTCCCGAAGAGGCGCCGGCCCGCGACGTGTCCGCCTCCGGTGACGTCACGCCCGCGGAGCGCGAGGCCATGCAGGCCGCCGTGTCCTCCGGGCGCCGCCGGGAACAGTGGGTCGCTCCCACCTATCTCCCCGAGGACCTGCGCGACGCGCTCATCGCCGAGCGCAGCCAGTACCGCGCGCAGCGGCTCCAGGAGGCCCGCGAGGTGGGCCTGGCCGGGCCCGGTGTGCTGGGGCTCGTGCCCGTTCCCGCCGCGGATCCGGACTGGTCCGGTGGCTCGCTGCTCGGCTTCCTGGGCGAGGAGCTCGTGTTCGCCGGCAACATCGTCCACCTGGACTTCGAATCCGGCCGCGTCTTCGCCTCCTCCGACTCCGGCGAGGACCTGGACCGGCGCGTCCTCTCCTGCGAGCGCTGGTGCTACCGGCCCTACGACTTCGCCGAGGCCCTGTGCGCCGCGGCCTCCGCCTACGAGGACCGCGTCTCCGACCTCACCACCGCGCTGTCCCGCGCGAAGGGGGAGCTGCTTCCGTCCACGCCCTCGCCCCGAGACGCGGAGCTCATCCCCGTGGACCGGCTGTGGCGCCAGCCGTGGGGCAGCATCTGGGGGCCGCCCGGCACGGGTAAAACCACCGCCGTCGCGGACCTCATCGCCCGCGCCCTGCGCGCCTACCCCCACGAGCGCATCCTCGCGGTGGCCCCCACCAACCGAGCCGCGGACGAGCTCGTCATGCGCGTCAGCGCCCTGCTGGAGCGCGACCCCATCCCGCTGCGTCCCCTGGCCCGCAGCATCTTCCGGGGCGGCACCGGCGCCAGCGAGGCCCTCGCGAAGCTGCCCACCGTGGCGCTGGAAGAGACCAAGACGAGCAAGCTGCTCAACACCATCCAGGAGCGTGAGCGCGAGCTCACCCTGGAGCGCGCCCGGGGCGGCGCCGCGCCGGAGCTCGCCCGGATGCAGGCGGAGCTGCGCACGCTGCGCGGCCGCGTGAAGGACCCCACGCTGAAAGAAGCGGAGAAGGGCGACAGCCCCCTCATGGTGCTCACCGTGCACCGCGCCCTGCGGCTCGTGTCGGAGCTCGAAGGCGAGGAGACCTTCCAGCGGCTCGTCGTGGACGAGGCCGGCATGGTGACGCGCGCCGCGACGGGGCTGCTCGCCCCGCTGGCCCGGCAGGTGACGCTCGCGGGCGACCCCAAGCAGATCGGTCCCGTGAGCCGCGCGGCGGAAGGGGCGGGGAAGGGCACCCAGACGTGGCTTCGCGCCAGCGCCCTGTCCCACCTGGAGGACGCGGTGAAGGACGCGGAGCGCCCGGACGTGCTGCTGCTGCGCACCCAGCACCGCATGCACCCGGACATCGCGAAGGTGGTCAGCCACTTCTGCTACGGCGGCGCGCTGGAGGACGGCGACCTCGTGAAGGACCGGGCCCAGAAGCCCCCGCCCGTGCCCGCCTTCCCGTCCCGCGCGATGTGGCTGGTGCTGGACGGCCTGAGCCGCGACACCCGCCGCCTCACGCACGGCCGGGGCGAGACGGGCTCCGGCTACCAGCGCGAGCTGTCCGCGGAGCTCGCCGTGACGCTGGCCCGCCAGGCCGTGCGCCTGGGCCTCACCGTGCTGTGCGTGACGCCCTACCGCGCGCAGGCGGCGCTCCTGCGCAAGCTGGGCAACGCGGCGGGCCTGCGCCACGACATGTTCAGCGCCTCCACCATCCACCGCCAGCAGGGCACCCAGTACGACGTGGTGATGGTGGACACGGTCGCCGGCGGCCGGCCGTTCCCGCCGCACACGCTGGTGCCCATCCTCAACGTCGCCGCCAGCCGCGCGAAGGAATACCTGCTGGTGCTCGCCTCGCGCGCGGAGGCCCGCGCCTCCCCCGTGCCCGCGCGCTTCCTGTCGCTGCTCCCCCGCGTGCGCGTCCACGCCGGCACGCCGCCGAAGCTGGAGCTGCTGGCCACCCAGCCGCGTCCGCCGCCGCCACCCCCGCCGCCGCTGGTGCCCGTGGGGCTGGGCGGTGAAATCGCCGGCGGCAAGGACACGGGGCCCCTCTTCACCCAGGAGCAGGTGTCCCTCTTCGAGCGCCGCTTCGACGACGGCCACCACCTGGTGCGCGGCGTGGCCGGCAGCGGGAAGACGTACGTCCTGGCGCACTGGGCCGCGCGCTACCTCTTGGAGAACCCGCGCGCCCGGGTGCTGGTGTCCTTCTACAACCGCTCGCTCGCGCCGCTCGTGGACAAGCTGCTGCTGGAGGCGCTCGCCGTGCGCGCGGGCGCGGATCAGGTGCGGCCGCTCAGGGCCCAGGTGACGGTGAAGCACGTGGGCGCGCTCCGGCGCCTGGAGCCCCACACCTTCGACGCCGTCTTCGTCGACGAGGCGCAGGACATGGACGCCAGGGGCCTGGCGTCCCTGCACGCGCTGGTGCGTCCCCGCGTGGACGCGGAAGGCCGCGAGTCACGCTGCTTCCAGTTGTTCATGGACGACTCGCAGAACGTCTACGGCCAGGTGCCCATCGACCACCTGAAGGAGCAGCTCCCCGAAGGGCTGTCCTTCCGCGGCCGCACCCGCGTGCTCAAGGAGACCTTCCGCGCCACGCGAGACATCCTCGACGTGGCCTTCAACGTGGTGCTGGACCCGCTGCGCCAGCACCGCGTCACCGACCCCGGCATGCGCGAGTACATGAAGGCCGGGGAACTGGCCCGCGAGCGGCTCCTGTGGCTGCCGGAGGAGACCCTGGAAGGGCTCTACCGCGTGCAGTCCACCGAGCGCGGCGGCGTGCTGCCCGGGGTGAAGGACTTCGCCTCCAGCACCAGCGAGGCGCGCTGGGTGGCCAAGGAGATTGCCCGGCTCGTGCGCGAGGAGGGCGTCCACCCGGGGGACATCCTCGTGGTGGCGCCGGTGATGCCCGCCTCGTTCACGGACGCGCTGCGCAAGGCGGGCGTGCCCGCGGAGGCCTACGGCGGCAAGGGCGGCCGGGACGTGGCGGACTTCCGGGTGAGCGGCGTGGATCACGTGCGCGCCACCACGGTGTTCTCCTGCAAGGGCCACGAGTGCCCCGTCGTCTTCTTCGCGGGCCTGGAGGCCCTGGACTCCATCGAGGCGTGGATGGCCGGCGCCCGCCAGCGCAACGACCGCGAGAACGAACGCATCCGCCGGGCGATGTTCTACGTAGGGGCCACCCGCGCCATGAAGCGCCAGTACCTCACCGGCGTGCGGGGGGGCCGCTTCCTGCGGGTGGCCGCGTCCTACGTGGACACGCTGTCCGGCCACCGCCCGCCGGCGCCCTGAAACAGGGCACCGGGGGACTTGTTACATCCGCCAGCCGGTGACGCCCGCGCTCTTGCCGAACGCCGGCTGCCCGTACACCTCACGGAAGCGCGCGCGCAGCAGGTCGAACGTCTGCTGGAGATCCGGCGCCGCGGCGCGCGAGTCCGGCAGCTGTCCGCCCATCCGCGCGAAGCAACGGCTCATGGCGCCATCGAGCCACTGCGTCACGGACGCGGTGTCCTGGTCCTGGAGCCGCTCGAACACGGACAGGGCGCGCTCCAGCGTCTCGCCCACCAGCTCCGTGGAGTCGACCGCGCTCCCAGCGCAAAGCTTCGCGGCCCGGACTTCCAGGGCCGGACGATGCTTACGAACAAACTCCCCGAAGGCATGCAGATTCACGGTGACCATTCTTAACCCTTCGCCCCCACGCTGTCAGAACGCTGGACGCGAAAATCCTTGGCTTCCGGACACCACAAAGCGTGTCGGTGGAAAAGGGTGGTGGGATGAATCATGTATCACTCTCCGTCCAGGCAGGCGAGGCACCGGGGGCATTTCCCCAAGCCCATGGGTCGTGCGGGCCACCCGGTGGGCGCGGGCAGACCCAGGGGGCCGGCGTTGTTGTCCGGCGCGTTTGGAGGAAAGCAGGAGACATGCGCCGCACGGTCGAACTGACGGACATCGGAGGGAACGACGAAGGTCCCCGCGTCCTCCTATTGCCGGGACTGGGGGCCCGTGGATCGGGCTTTCGTGAGCTCGCCCTGCGGCTGACGGACGTCGCGCGTCCCGTCCTGGTTGAATACCCGGAGGGCGAGCATGCGGCGTGCGGTGCACGTGCGCTGGCGGAGCAGGTGCTGCGCGTCGCGGGTACCACGGACGCGGTGGTGGCCAGCTCCTTTGGCGGCATGGTGGCGGCGCACCTGGCCGCGGGCGGGGCGACGCGCGGCGTCGCGTTCCTGGGCTCCTTCACGCGCACCGAGCACGTGGGGCCTCGCGGACGGCTCATCGCGATGATGGGACCCATCGCGGTGCTGGGGCGTCCGGGCCGCGTGGCGGCGTCGCTGGCGGCGTGGCGGCCGGTGCCCACTGGACAGGTGGCGGACGTGGTGCCCACCACGGCGCTGGAGCGCGTGACGACGCTGCGGCGCGCGTTCGCCATCCACACGGAGCCTCCGCCGCCGGACCTGCGGCCGCTGAAGGTGTCGTGCCTGTGCATCCAGGGGGACCGCGACGTGCTGGTGCCGCCGTCGTCGCTGGAGCGGCTGGCCGCGTCGCTGCCGGAGGGCACGCCCCGGCACCTGCTGCGCGGCGCGGGCCACGTGCCCTATTTCTCGCATCCGGAGGAGTGCGCGCGGCTGCTCACGCCGTGGCTCCAGGCGCTCGCGCCCGCGGGGCTCGCGGCGCTGGCGGCATCGGACGTGGGCGCCGCGGCGTGGCGCCGCACGCGGCCTTGACACGGCGCGCGCGCGGGTGACGGATCCGCCCGCCCGGCGGGGGGGTGTACGGATGCGGGCGCGGGAAGTAGTTTCGCCTCCGCCGATGTCGACCCGTCCTCTTCGCGCGCTCCTCTTCGTGGCGTTCCTGTCCACGGCGGCCCAGGCCGCCCCGGAACCCGCATCCGGGCTGAATGCCTCGCCCGTGCTGCCCACCGCTCCGGCCCAGGCCGCCGCTCCGGCGCCCGCGCCCCGCCGCACCGTGCTGCTGCTGGGGGACAGCCTCATCGCCACGGGCTTCGGGGAGTACCTCCAGAACCAGCTCGCCGCGCACCCGAAGGTCCGCTGCGAGCGCCGCGCGAAGTCGTCCACGGGCCTGGCGCGTCCGGACTTCTTCGACTGGCTGGAGGTGGGCCAGCAGGAGGTGCAGCAGCACCAGCCGGACGTCGTGGTGGTCATCCTGGGCGGCAACGACGGACAGGCCCTGCACACGCGGCAGGGGCGCGCCACCGTCGCCTGGGGCAAGCCGGACTGGCAGGGCGAGTACCGCCAGCGGCTGACGGACTTCGTGACCGCCATCTCCGCGCCGGGCCGGAAGATCGTCTGGCTGGAGCTGCCCGCCACGGGCCTCCACCGCTTCGAGCAGAAGCTCACGCTGATCCGCGACCTGCAGCGCGAGGTCATCTCCGGACGCGAGGACGCCGTGCACCTGGAGACGCGGCCCTTCTTCACCGACGCGCGCGGCAAGGCGCTGAAGCAGGCCCGCGTGGAGGGCTTCCGCAAGCCCATGCGCCTGCGCATGACGGACGGCGTCCACTTCACCGTGGCCGGCGGGCGCTACTTCGCGAACAAGGTGTACCCGGAGGTGCTGGGCGCGCTGGGCCTGGAGGCCCCGGGCCCGGACGCGCAGCACACCACGCGCCCCGCCGCCAGCACCGCGAAGACGGCGCTTCAGGCCTCGGCGCCGGCCTCACCCGCGGCCGCGCCGTAGTCCCGCGCGCTCAGGAGTGGCGCGGCCAGGAGTCCTCGCTGCCCGCGTCCGGACGCAGCCTGCGCACGGCACGCAGGAGCAGCTCCTCGTCGCGCGGGTTGGCCAGGAAGCCGCGCGCCTCCAGCTTCCGTGCCCGGTCGAAGCCCTCGTCGTCCGACGTCCCGTGCACGATGAGCGCGCCCTCGATGTGGACCTCGCCCGCGAGCAGTCCCTCCATCGCCTGGAGGGGGGCGAGAACAACGTCGTTCGCGCGCGTGTGCAGCACCTCCAGCGGCGTGGCGACGCGCGACGCGATGCCGTTGCGCGCCAGCGTGCGGGAGATGAGCACCGCGGTGACGGGCGGCCACCCGTAGAGCATCAGCGGCGGGCTGGGCACGGCCGGACGGCGCGGCTCCGGGGCGGCGGAGCCCTCCGTTTCACGGATGCCATAGAGGGCGCTGAGCGCGCGGGACAGGGCGCCGTCGGAGGCCAGGTGCGGCTCCACGCGCGCCTTGCCGGACACGGCGCGCACGTCATCCACCGCGTCCAGCGACAGCGGGGCGGGCACGGCCAGGTGGAGCACCTCCCGGTCCTCGCGCGTCTCCAGCCCCAGCGGCACGACGCCGTACTGCCGGGCGATGCGCGCGGGCACCAGCGCGGTCAGGGAGCGGTCGAGCGGGTGCCGGTCCAGGTCCACGGCGTCCACGTCGAACTGGACCGCCAGCCCGCGCAGCACGTCCGCCTCCGTGCACACGCCCTCGCTCACCAGGGCACGTCCCAGGGGGACGTGGACCTCGTGGTGGTGCACGAGCCCCAACCGGAGCTGGCCTTTGTCGAGCACTCCCAGCTCCAGGAGGATCTCCCCCAGGGGGCGTCTGGATCCGATTTCCATGCCCACTCAAGGTGGCAACCCACCCCGCACGCGACGACGGTCGGCCAGGGGCCCGTCCGCCCGCCTGCCCTCAAGACGCGTGAAGCGGAAAGAGCGCCTCGTAGGTCTCCGGCTTGAAGCCCACGGTGACCGCGTCCTTCGTCACGAGCACGGGCCGCTTCACCAGCTTCCCGTCCTTCGCCAGCCACTGCACCAGCTCCGCGTCGGAGGCCGCGTCGACCTTCTCCTTCCCGAGCGCGCGGTAGCTCTGGCCGCTGGTGTTGAGCCACTTGCGCACGGACACGCCGCTTTGGGGAATCCATTGGCGCAGCTCCGCCACGGTGGGAGGCTGGTCCACGATGGGTCGCGTCTTGTAGGAGACGCCGCGCGCCTCCAGCCACTTCAGCGCCTTCTTGCAGGTGTCGCATCCGGAGTACGCCAGCACGAGGATGTCATCGGCCATGCGCGGGCTTCTACCAGAGCGCTTCCGGGAAGAGAGACCATGAACCGCTCCACCACGTTCCACGCCGTCCTGTCCGCCCTTCTATTCGTGGGCGGGCTGGGGTGCTCCGATGAGGCCGGACCGTCGGCGGAGCAGCCGTCGGGCATCGTGCCCGACGCCGGCCCCCGGGACCGTGACGACGCGGGGACCCCGGATCGCGACGCTGGCACCCCTGACGCCGGCACGACTGACGCCGGGACCTCCGATGCAGGCGTCCCGGACGCAGGCACCACCGACGCGGGGGTCCCCATCCCGCAGGACGGAGGCACGCTGGTGACGGACACCATGCCCGCGCGCCTGATGCTGGCCGGCTCTCCCTACCGCGTCGTGGGCAATGCCCGGTACGTCGTCACCATCCCCAAGGGCCAGACGACCACGGTGGAGCCGGGCGTCGTCATCGACTTCAAGGGCGACCCGGCGGTGACGAACGCGGACGTGCGCGACGGCGCGCAGGACGTGATGAACCACCAGAACGGCCGCGTGGAGCTGCGCGTCTACGGCCGCATCCTGGTGCAGGGCACCGCCAGCGCGCCGGTGACGCTCACCTCCACGAACCCGTATGGCTGGTGGGGCATGAACTTCTTCGGGGCCCAGTCCAAGGGGGACGGCGACCCCGTCTTCCGGCACATGGTCTTCGAGAAGGTGCGCAAGAACGAATACAACGGCGACCGGGACCGCACGCGCGGCGCGCTGTGGGCCTACTACCCGGGGCCCGTCACCATCGAGCACTCGCTCTTCCGCGACAACGAGTCCTCCGGCGCGTGCGGTGCGCTGGACCTCATGTTCACCGACGGCTCGGTGGTGACGGACACCGTCTTCGAGAACAACCGCACGCGCGACATCGACCGCTTCGCCACCGGTGACGGGGCCACGTCCGCCGCCGGCGCGATGTGCGTCACGCACGGGCGCTACTCCATCGTGCGCGGCAACACCTTCCGGAACAACACGCTGTCCGCCTTCCGCGGCAGCCAGGCCAACGCGCTCCAGCCGCGCACCTACGAGGTGTGGCCCAACGGCACCAACCACTACGACCTGGGCGGCGGCGGAGCGCTGCACTACTTCCAGCCCGACCACGACCTCATCGAGAACAACGTCTTCGAGAACAACGCCGCCGTGCGCGGGCCCGGCGCGGCCATCTACATCGAGGACGTGCCCGACACGGGCGTCACCCTGCGCGGCAACACCTTCACCGGCAACCAGGCAGGCGCCGGGGGCGTCATCGTCTGCAACCGGGGCAGCGGCAGCGCCATCGAGCTGGTGCTGGGCGCGGGCAACACCTTCAGCGGCAACACGGTGAACGGCGCGGCGGCTCCGCAGGTGACGGGCGACTGCGCCCGCTGAAGAAGGCCGCCGGGGTAGGGAGGCCCTGCCCGTCCGTCTGGAGGGCAGGCGGGCCGGCGTGCACCGGAACCTGCCCCGAGGGGTGAGGAAGCGCATCCTTTCCGGAGCCATCCCATTCCCCGGAAGGAGACGCATGGAGGGCACTCGCGCGGAACCCATCCCCAGCGTGGACGAGCCGCTGGAGCTCCCGGCGAAGCGCCGGCGGGGCTGGTGGATTCCGGGGGCGCTGGTGCTCGTCGCGCTCCTCGCGTTCATCCTCTCGCGGCACTCGGAGGAGAAGCAGTTCCTGGAGCTCCTGCGGCAGGCCCGGCCCGCGTGGCTGCTGGTGGCCGCCGCGTGCCAGGTGGGCACCTACCTGTGCGTGTCCGGCATCTGGTGGATGGTGCTGCACCGCGCGCGCATCAAGACCTCGCTCTGGTCGCTGGCGCGGCTGTCGCTGATGAAGCTCGCGTTCGACCAGGTCATCCCCACCGGCGGCGTGGGCGGGTCGCTGCTCGTGGGGCGCGGGCTGCGCCGCGAGGGCGCGAGCCCCGGCACCGCCGCGGGCGCGGTGCTGCTCACGGTGCTGTGCTTCTACATCGCGCAGGCGCTGGGCGTGGGCGTGAGCCTCTTCTTCCTCTGGCGGCGGGCCGAGCTGAACGACTGGATCCAATGGCTGGTGACAGGCTTCGGCGTGGTGGCGTTGCTCATCCCCATGGCCATCCTCTGGGCCACCCGGCACCGCGAGTGGAAGCCGGGCCGCTTCGCGAAGCGCATCCCGTCGCTGGGCGCCTTGCTCAAGGCCATCGCGGAGGTGCCGCCCGGCATGCTGCTCAACCCCGGCCTGCTCGCCCGCGGCGTCGTCCTGCAACTGGGCGTGTACGTGCTGGACGCGGCCACGCTGGGCGCCATGCTGCGCGCGCTGGGGCAGGAGGTCCCGCTGAGCACCGTGTTCGTCAGCTTCATGGTGGCCTCCATGGCGGAGACCGTGTCCATCATCCCCGGCGGCGTGGGCACCTACGAGGCCGCGTCCGTGGGCATGCTCAACCTCTTCGGCGT
Organism: Corallococcus macrosporus; assembly: GCF_017302985.1. Taxonomy (NCBI): domain Bacteria; kingdom Pseudomonadati; phylum Myxococcota; class Myxococcia; order Myxococcales; family Myxococcaceae; genus Corallococcus; species Corallococcus macrosporus. The sequence continues at coordinate 132,504 of NZ_JAFIMU010000008.1, read as the reverse complement.
CCCGGTGGAGGCCGCGCTCGCGGGCACCCTGCTCCTGCGCGGCTTCACCCTGTGGCTGCCCCTGCTGCCCGGCCTGTACCTGCTGCGCCACACCTTCCGCCGCCGCCCCGCGCCCGGAGGGCAGGCAGGCTGACAGCACCGGAAGTCAGGGAAGGCCGTATCGCCTTCGCGCCGCTTCCCGTGGCCGCCCGTCTTGCGCGATGGTTCGCTCCGCGTGGACGACACCGGAATCGGAGAAGACGAAGCATCCATGAACCTGGGCCCCGCGCTGTTCCTCCACCCCGGCGTGAAGGTGCGGCCGTGCGAGTGGGGGATGGGCGTCTTCACCGACGTGTTCATCGCGGCCGGGGAGCTCATCGAGGAGTGCCACTACCTCAAGGTCCCGCAGCGCCAGTGCCGGGGGGAGCCGCTCGACGACTACGTCTTCGAAATCCGCTGGCACCGCCACGAGGAGCCCCGCAAGGGGGACTGGGTCGCGCTCGTGATGGGCTACGGCATGATCTACAATCACGCCACCGAACCCAACGCGTCCTATAGCCGTGCCGAGGACCGCGATGTGTTCCGTTATCACGCACTGCGGGACATCCACCCCGGCGAGCAGATCTGCATCAGCTACGGCGAGAACTGGTGGAAGGCGCGGGGTGAGGAAGTCCCGCCCTGAGTCGCTGCGCACCGTGTGCGCACCTGACGGTGTGGTCGCACTTCAAATCCCCGTGTCCGCGTGGGGGCCAACCAGTACAATGCAGTTCGCCTGTGCGCCGGTCTTCCAGGCCGCGCGGGTGCGAGGAATGCCAGACATCATGCCATTGCGTCGTTTCTACCTGTCCTCCGCTCTCGTGCTCTCCGCCTCTGCGTGCACCGGCAACATCGGTGGGCAGGACGCGGCACCTGAAAGCGCGGCGGCGCCCGCGCGCGTGCGCCGGCTGACGCGCGACGAGTACAACAAGTCCGCCTCCGCGGTGCTGGGCACGCCCGTCGACGTGGCCCAGGGCTTCGCGGCCGAGGACACCATCCTTGGCTTCTCCACCCACGAGCGGCTCCAGGTGACGTCGCTCCTGGCGGATCAGATCGACACCGCCGCGGTGACGCTGGCGGAGCAGGGCAAGGAGCAGCTGAGCGACCTGTACGCGTGCCCCTCCGGCAAGGCGCAGGACGAGTGCGCGCGGTCCTTCATCCAGCGCGTGGGTGAGCGCGCCTTCCGCCGGCCGGTGACGGCGGAGGAGGAGACGGACCTCCTGGCCCTCTTCAACCAGGGAAAGCAGGGCGGGACCATGGAGACGGGCGCGGAGCTGGTGCTCCAGGCGCTCTTCTCCTCCGCGTCGTTCCTGTACCGCACGGAGCTGGGCCCGGACACCGCGCGCAAGGGCCAGGTCGTGGAGCTGACCCCCTACGAGGTCGCCTCCGAGCTGTCCTTCATGGTCACCGGCGGTCCGCCGGACGCCACGCTGCTGTCCGCCGCCAAGGCCGGCACGCTGTCGTCCCCCGACGAGCGCGAGGCGCAGGCGCGCCGCCTGCTCAAGACGGAGGCCGCGCAACTGAAGCTGCGCCAGTTCTTCATCGAGTGGCTGGGGCTGGGCGGCCTGGCCAAGGTGAACAAGAACAACCTCGTGTACCCGGACTACAGCGTGGACTTCCGCGACTCCATGGTCCGCGAGCGCGACGCGTTCATCGACTCCATCGTGAAGAACAACGGGGGCTCCGTGGAGGAGCTGCTCGGTGCGAAGTACTCCTTCGTGGACGAGACGCTGGCCAACTTCTACGGCGGCCTGGAGCGCACCAACGTGGACGACGACACCGGCCTGGGCCGCGTGACGCTGCCCCCGGAGCGCCAGGGCATCCTCACGCAGGCGGGCGTGATGTCCACGTACGCCCACTTCGACTCGTCCTCGCCCATCAAGCGCGGCAAGTTCGTGCTCACGCGCATGCTGTGCCGCACGGTGCCCGCGCCGCCGGCCAACGTGTCCACCATCCCTCCGGCGCTGTCGGAGAACGCCACCACCCGCGAGCGCTTCGCGGCGCACACCAACAACCCCAACTGCGCCGGCTGCCACAAGATCATCGACCCCATGGGCTTCGGCATGGAGGACTTCGACGGCCTGGGCCAGCACCGCACGGAGGAGAACGGCAAGACGGTGGACGCCAGCGGCGCGGTGATGGCCAAGGATGGCACCACCAACCTGGGCAGCTTCACCGGCGGCGCGCAGCTGGCGCGCTTGCTGACCACCAGCGACGAGCTGGCCAATTGCGTGCCGCTCCAGTTCGTGCGCTACGCCATGGGACGTGACGAGCACGCCTCGGACGCGGAGCTGCTCGCCGCCATGCGCACGGGCCCCTACCGCACGGACCACCTGAAAATCACCGAAGCGCTGGTCAGCCTGGTGCGCTCGGCTTCCTTCACCCAGCGGCGTCTGCCCACCCGTTGAGCTTAGACCTCCATGTCCCGCGACTTCTCCCGACGCAGCATCCTGAAGCTCCTGTCCGGCACGGCCATGGCGGCGCCCTTCGCGCACCTGCTCACCAGCTCCGTGGCCGAAGCGGCCGACGCCGCGCCCCTGCGCTTCATCGCGCTGTTCACCCCGCACGGCTTCCTGCCGGAGTACTGGCGGCCCCGGGGCAGCGACACGAACTTCGACATCGACTTCGAGAACTCCGTCCTCCAGCCGCTCCAGCGCCACCGCGACAAGCTGCTGGTGCTGGACGGCCTGGACTACCGCGTCCTCTACGAGCACGGCCGCACCGGCCACGAGGGCGGCCCCGTCACCTTCCTCACCGGCAGCCAGGTGGAGGTGTCCAGCGGTGACGAGCTGCCCTCCGGCCCGTCCCTGGACCAGGTGATTGGCAACGCGGTGGGCGGCGTCACCCAGTTCCGCTCGCTGCAGTTGCACGCCTTCGAGCAGTTCGGCGCCCAGCACGTCTACAACAGCATCTCCTTCACGGAGAACGGCTCGCGCGTCCCGTTCGAGCTCAACCCCGCCAACGTCTACAAGCGCCTCTTCGGCGGCCTGGGCTCCAATCCGGCCGAGGCGCAGGCCATCCTCACCAAGCGCAAGAGCCTGCTGGACTACCTCATCAAGGACGCCACCCGGCTGAAGTCGCGGCTGGCGGCCACGGAGGGCACCAAGCTGGACACGCACCTGGCGGCGCTGCGCGACATCGAGCGGCGGCTCACCAACACCGGGGCGCTCAACTGCGCCCGGCCGGACGCGCCGTCCGAGGCGCTGAGCGACCTGGGCGACATCAACAACATGCCCGGCCTCACCGAGCTGCACATGGACCTCATCGCCCGCGCGTTCGCGTGTGACTTGACGCGCGTGGTGACCATGACCATCCCCGGGCCGTCCATGCCGTGGATTGGCATCGACGAGGACATCCACAACGACATCGCCCACCGCACGGACACCCAGTCCGAACCCGCGCGCACCGAAATCCGCCTGCGCATGGTGCAGGTGCAGCGGTGGTACTCGGAGCAGGTCGCGCGCCTCATGGACAGCCTCAAGGCCATCCCGGAGGGCAGCGGCACGGTGCTCGACAACACCCTCATCCTCTGGGGGAACGAGCTGGGCGACGCCGCCGGCCACATGAACGTGTCCATCCCCACGGTGCTGGCGGGCGGCGCGGGCGGGAAGTTCCGCATGGGCCGCATGCTGTCGCTGCGCCCCGGCAAGGACCCGCTGGGCTCATGGCCGGGCCCGGGCACCCCGCTGCCGGGCGCGGTGGAGCACAACAAGCTGCTCACCTCCATTGCCCAGGCCTTCGGCGTGAACGTGGACCGCTTCGGCCACCCGGACTACACGGGCACGCTGCCCGGCCTCACCTGAGCTGGTAGACGGCTGGAAAGACAACGGGAGCGGACCCCAGGGGGCCCGCTCCCGTTTTCATTTCAGGGACAGCCGGTGGGAAGGACTACCCGCCGAGCGCGCCGTTGATGAGGGGCGCGAGGATGCTCATGCCCGCGTCTTCCTTGTTGTAGTTGTTGGCCGGCTCGTAGATGCGCACGCGCTGGTTGCCGTTGATGAAGCGCGACAGGAAGACGTCCATGGGGACCATCTCGCTGTGGCAGGCCCAGGACTGCCAGGGGCTGGAGGCGTACTCGTACCAGTACTTCTTCTCCATGCGCTGGCAGGCGTGCGCGCCCACGAAGGTGATGATGGTGCTGCAGTGGCTGGCGTTGATGTCGCGCTGGTGCGGGATGAAGTAGCTGAAGTTGTTGTACTTGTTCAGCTCCGCCACGAACGCGTCCTGGTCCTGCTTCCAGTACGCGTGGATGGACGCCTCGTCGTTGGGCGTCTTGAAGCGCTCATACGAATAGCGCGAGTAGTTGTAGTCCATCGTGTAGCCCGTGTACGCGAGCTGGTCGTTCGGGAACTCCGTGGCCACCATCTTGTTGATGGAGCCCATGTCGTTGATGCTGAAGCTGGCCGGCAGCTGGCTGAACACCGAGTCCAGGTTCCACGACGAGCGGATCTTGTCGTGCAGCGGGCGCGACAGGGAGTTCGAGTTCGGCGCCATGAAGATGGGGCCGGAGTCGTTCAGCATGTACCCCTTGGCGGGGTTGATGGCCTTGCGGATGAAGTAGTAGCCGGCGGACGTGGACGTGCCACCCGCGCTGTAGCCCGTCACCAGCAGCTTCTGGACGCCGGGGAAGTTCTGCTTGGCGTAGTTCGCCGCGGCAAGCGTGTTGTTATAGCCATTGTGGTACCAGGTCAGCGGGGCCTGGCCGCCGGTGGTGTCCACGTACGTCTTGGCGTTGTTGCCGATGTGCACGTCGCCCGTGCAGTACGGCATGTAGACGATGTTCCAGTCCTTCGTGACGATGTCCTTGCGGTCACGGAAGGGCAGGCCCGGGTCCGCCCCGTTGACGATGGGGGACACGTACTTGGCCGTGAACTGCGTCATGTAGTCGTCGGCGATGCCGTTGGGGTTCGCCGCGCCCAGGATGCCCAGGCGGCCGCTACAGGAATCGTAGTCCCAGCACGCGCCGCCACCTTCCATCATGAACAGCAGGTTGGGGGACGCCGTGCGGTGCACGAAGAACTTGTACTGCGAGCCGTTGCCACACTTCAGGCCGGGCAGCGCCACCTTCTGCCAGGCGTAGTTGTTGCCGCCGTCCACCAGCACGTCAACGATGCCTTCCACCAGCACTTCGGCATGCGCGGTGCCCACGGGGGCGGAGAGGGCCAGAAGGCTCATCCAGAGAAAACTTCTCATGCGGCTTCCTCCAAGAGGGGGAGTGAATGGGGTTGCGGCCGCGAATGATACGTTTTTGTTTATCAGCCGGAAGCAGGGAAACTTCGCTACCGGTGAAAATAGTGAATTCCAAGTTGGGTGCAGCATTCCATCTGGAAGGACTGGGATTGCCGTCTTGCGTCAGCTGGGAGTCAAGAATTGACGCGGCATGCCATGTTTTAAATGTATCAATTGCGCGGTGCGTTGGCGGGCGGGGTGACACGGGTTGCGGCGGGTGCGGGGCGCGCGGTATGGCCTTGGGCATGAGCACGCGCGCGCGTTGGAAGCTGCCCCTGGGCACTGCGGGAGTCCTGGTCCTGGCGGTGGGGGCGTGGCTTGTCTTTGGCGGGCAGGCCCCGGAGGACGCCACGCCGGCCGTGCCGCCCGCGCCCATGGCGCAGGCCCCCGCGCCGCCGCCCGTGTTCGCTTCCTCGTCGGCGGTGCCCCGCGCGAAGGACGGCGGGCTGGACCTGGTGGGCGCGGCGACGGCGCAGGTGCAGGCGGAGGAGCCGGAGGCCGGCCCCTATCCGGTGGACCTGGACGCGCTGCGCGCGAAGCTGCCGGGCAACCTCTACTGGGAGAACGACGTCCCCACCCAGGACCCGGACGAGCTGCGCCGCCGCGAGGGCGTGAAGGCGAAGTGGAACGCGCTCTACGGCAAGGTGCTGGCCAACGAGGCGACGGAGGAGGAGGTGCACCAGTACTACGAGCACCGCCGCCAGCTGTCCGAGGACGCCATCGCCTTCGCCACCACGGTGCTGCAGGACTACGGCGACAAGCTGCCCTCGGAGCACAAGGGGCTGTTGGAGTTGAGCGTGAACCTGCACCGCGCGCGGCTGGCGGAGCTGCCGCGCCAGGAGTCGGACGCGCTGGCGCGCCGGGAGGCCAACGCCCAGCGGCAGAAGGAGTGGCGGGCTGGCGGTGGCCGTCAGCCCTGAAGCCCCTTTGCCCTGGCCGCCGCTTCAGGCCCCGCCGTCCACGCCGGGGAAGGTGCGGATGAGCGGTGAGCGTACGGCGGAGGAGGCCACCCACAACTGGTGGGAGGAGCGGGTGACGGCGACGTGCAGCCTGCGGCGGGCCTCGTCGTCCGCGGGGTAGGCGCGCGCGGTGACGTCCGGCAGGACGACGTAGTCGAACTCCAGGCCCTTCACGTTGTCCACGTCCGTCACGTCCACGCCGGGCTCGAAGGAGAAGTCGCCCTCCAGCACCAGCCGCGCCCAGGGCATCTCCCGGATGACGCGGTGGAAGGACTGGGCGGACTCGCGGCTGCTGGCGATGACGCCCACCGACGCGTGCGGCTCGCGCAGCACCAGGTCGCGCAGGGCGTCCCCCAGGAACAGCCACGCCTGGGCCTCGTCGGGGAAGTGGTGGAAGCCCACCGGTGCGCCCTCGCGGCCGGCGCGGGCGGCGTTGGCCGGGGACTGGGTGCCCAGCACGTGCTGCGCCAGCTCCACCACCGGGCGCGGGCAGCGGTAGGACACCTGGAGCCGGCAGGTGGCGGCGTCGCGGATGCCCAGCTCCTCCAGGGCGGCGTCCCAGCCGGCGAAGCCCGCCGTCGTCTGCTGCACCTCGTCCCCCGCCAGTGTGCAGCTGCGGCTGTCGCCGAGCAGCTGGCTGACGACGAAGAGCTCGAAGAGGGAGAAGTCCTCCGCCTCGTCCAGCACCACGTGGGCCAGCCGCTCCGCGCCCAGCGCGCCCCGCTGCGCCTTGAGGAACATGAGGATGGGCAGGTCGTCCGGGTCCACCGTGCCCGCGAGCGCGTCGGGTGTGTCCGCTTCGATGGCGCGCCCGTCCACGGTGATGAGGCTGTCCGCGTCGTAGCCCTTGTACTGGCGCGCCAGCGGCGTGGCGGTCTGCTGCTTCGTGTGCTCCATCACCTCCGCCACCACGGTGCGCGGCAGCTCGCCCTTCGCGTCCGCCACCACGGCCTCCAGGAAGGCGCGGTCCAGGTACGCGTCCGCCAGCTTGAGGCGCAGCCGGTCCAGCGTGGGCGGCAGGGCCTTGCCCTTGAACACGGGCACCCGGTCCGCCAGCGCGCGGCGCAGGGCGGGGTGGCGCTTGAAGCGCGACACGAGCGCGGGCGTCTCCGGGGAGAGCTTGATGCCCGGCAGGCTGAAGGCGGAGCGCGCGGTGGCGAGCGACCAGGACTCCAGCGTCTCCACGGACACCTTGCCCAGGCCCAGCGGCTCCAGGAGCCGGCGCGTGAGCCGGGCCAGGCCCGCCTCCGGGACGACGACCTTGGTGCGCGCCTGCGGGTACGCCTTCGCGTCGTCGAAGACGACCTTGGCCAGCCGGTGCAGCGCCACCGTCGTCTTGCCGCTGCCCGCGCTGCCCAGCACCAGCAGCGGCTGCTCCGGGCCGGTGCTGACGGCGGCGTACTGCTCCGCGTCCAGGAGCGCCGTGACGCCAAAGGCATCCTCGACGCGCGTGGTGCCGCGGCCCACGCCCAGCAAGCCCGGACGCGCGGCGGTGCCGCTGCCGCCCGCGAGCACGGAGGCCGCGTCGCGTCCTCTCGCGTGCCAGCGGCCCTGGGCGTCGCGCTGGAGCAGGTGCGGGCCGGTGCTGATGCGGGTGAGGACGCCCTTCTCGATGATGACCAGCCGGCGCGCCTCCACCTCGCCCTCGGAGAGCCGGTCGCCGAAGTACTCCTCGAACGCGTCGCCCTCCTCGTAGTTGTAGAAGACGCGCGCGACGGGGGCGAAGCGCCAGTCGATGACGCGCACGCCGGCGGCGAGGTTGGCGAAGCTGGTGCGGCCGAGCAGGTAGTCGCGCGCGCCCGTGGCGCTGGACAGGCGCAGGTGCGCGAAATAGGGGGCGTTCGCGTCCGGCAGCGGCACGGTCTCCTGCCGCTCCAGCATGGAGCGCACCTCGTTCATCTGCGTGAAGACATGCGGCAGGTCCGCGGCGTGCGCGGTGGTGGCGTCGTCGCGCAGGACCTGGAGCTGGGCCATGAGCCCCTGGGTGTCCAGCGTGCGCTCCGCGGCCTGACGGCGCGCCTCGGACAGCGCCTGCTGGACGCGGGACAGCAGGGCCTCTTCCTCGGCGATGAGCGCGAGCGCCTCGGGCGACAGCTCCTGGCCGGCCATGATGGCTTCCTTTCCGCCCTTGGGCGTTTGGGTGGCCGTGCAAGGTGAACGCTGGTCCCCGCCGGGTCAACCCGTTGGATTTTCGGGCCGTCTTGCTAATGTAGGGATCGCGGTTGCCTCCCCGTGGGGTGGGGTGGCTGTTCGCGACCGGTCGCTCAGAGCGGCTGTCTGTCGAATGGCGGCGCGCGCGGGCGGAGGGTGGCTTCTAACGGCACTCGCGGCTTGCTTCCGTCCGGCTCCATCCCGAACACGGAGGATGTACCGGATGACCTTCATGACCTCGCCGTTCCGCTGGACGCTGTCGCTCGCCGCCGCGCTGGGAATCGTCACGTCGGCGGGGGCGCAGGAGCCGGAGCCCCAGACGGAGGCGGAGACGACCACCACCACGACGACCACGACCACGGAGTCGCTGACGACGCCGGTGCGGCCCTACGGGCGCATGGGGCCGGAGATCGCGGTGAGCGGCAACGCGGGCTTCGGCGTGGGCTACGTCTACAAGAACGGCCTGAGCCCCGCGGGCACGGTGGAGAGCCTCAAGATCACCGACTCCGCGAAGGTGTCCATCCCCGTCATCGCGGAGCTGGGCTTCCGGGCGACGCCGCGCTTCTACGTGGGGGTGTGGGGCAGTTGGGAGAAGGTGTTCACCAAGACGAACGACCTGTCGTGCCCGGAGGGCTTCGACTGCTCCACCGAGCAGTGGCGCTTCGGGCCGGAGGTCCGCTACCACATCGCTCCGGACGCGGGCTTCGACCCGTGGATTGGCCTGGGCGTGGGCCTGGAGATCCTCAAGAGCCACGTGGAGGGCGACACGCAGGTGCAGGCCGCGCCGGGGGTGTTCGTGCCCGCGCACGTCGATACGCACGTCACGGACCGGGGCCCCACCTTCGCCCGCGTCACGCTGGGCGGTGACGTGCGGCTGATGCGCGCCCTGTCGGTGGGACCCATCATCACCGCGTCCATTGGCAGCTACACGGTGCGGACCGGTTCGCAGACGGTGGACATCACCGGGTTGGGCAGCCGCGACCAGCCGCTCGCGCGCGTGGACGACGGCTTCCACGCGCTGTTCACCGTGGGCCTCCGCCTGGCGGTGCTCCCGCTGTAGCGCGGGCGGGGGTTGGACAAAGCGGGACGTCCCCTGGAACCTGGGGCCCGGGTGAGGTGTCTGGAGCGCGGCTCCCCACCCCCCGGAGGGTGCATGTCTCGCAAGGTGTTCGTCGTCGTGGCCGGGCTGGCGCTCCTGCTGGCCGGCGTCCTCGTCTGGCTTCGCGCCTCCAGCCCTGTCGCGTCGGCGAGCGGCGTGACCGTGACGCACGCCGTGTCTCCCACGGCGGGAATGGCGGGGGCCCCGGGGCAGGACGGGGGGCCGGCGACCGCGCCCGTGGAACAGCCCATGCGGGACGCGGACGGGGCCCTGCGCGTGGAGACCGTCACGCCAGCGGGGCCGCTCGCGGGCGCGGAGGTGACGCTGTACCTGCGGGGACCGGCGGCGCCGGGCTCGCGGCTGCCTTCATGGCGCGTGGCGGGGCAGGGCCGGACGGATGCGGCGGGAGCGCTCGTGCTGCCCGCGCGTCCCGGGCCCTATCTCGTCACCGCGCGTGCGGAGGGTCTGGCGTTGGCGCGCGCGGAGGTGACGCGGCCGCGTGGAGAAGCCCAATCCACGGTCCGGCTCCTGCTGGAGCCTGGCGTGTCGTTGACGGGCCTGACGGTGGAGCGCGCGGGCGGTGCGCCAGTGCCGATGGCGGAGCTGACGCTGACGCCGCACACGGGCTTCGAGGACGCGCTCCCCGTGTTCCTCCAGACGGGCGCGTCGGTGCCGGACGAGGCGCGGCACGAAGCGCTCAGCGACGCACGGGGCGCGTTCGGGTTCCACGGGCTGGCGCGCGGTGAGTACCAACTGGAGGCGAGGGCTGCCGGCCACGCGCCCCGCCGCATCGCGCGCGTGCACGTCCCGGGGACGGACGTGCGCGTGGAGCTGGAGGGCTCCGCGTTCATCGAGGGCTTCGTCACGCGCGCGGATGGGACGCCCGCGCCGGGCGCACGTGTGAGCGCCTGGGGCGAGGACGGCGCGGTGGAGGTGGAGGCCGGGGACACGGGCAGCTTCTCTCTGGACGTGCCCCCGGGGTCGTTCCAGGTGACGGCCCGTCACGCGCAGGAGACCGGCGCGGCCGGGGGCGCGGTCGTCGTGGGGCCGGGCATGACGGTGAAGGACGTGCGGATCCGCCTCGGCGGCGCGGCGTCACTCGTGGGTTGGGTACGGCGCAAGGACTCGGGTGAGGCCATCGCGGGGGCCACGGTGGGCGTGCGCGCGCATGGCGACCGGGCGGACCTGCTCCAGGCGCGCTCGGCGGCGGACGGGCGCTTCGAGGTGGGCGGGCTCGCGCCGGGCGCCTACGACGTGCAGGTGAGCGCTCAGGGCTTCCAGCCGCTCACGCGCACGGGGCTGGGCGTGCTCGCGGGGCAGCGCTTCGAGCTGGTGCTGGAGCTGGCGGCGCCCGGGCGCATCGAGGGCACGGTGGTGGATGGCGCGGACGCGCCGCTTCCCGGCGTGACGGTGGTGGCGCAGCTCAAGTGGCGGCCCCTGCCGGACGCGTTGCCTTCAATGACAGACGCGCAGGGGCGCTTCACGTTGGAGGACGTGCCGGAGGGCACCGTGTATGTCGCGGCGCGCCGCGCGAACAGCGAGGACGCCGTGCGCCAGCCCGTGCGCGTGGAGGCGGGAAAGACGGCGACGGCGCGGCTGAAGCTCGTGGGCGAGGGCGTGCTGGAGGGCACGGTGCGCACCGGGGACGGACAGCGGCCTTCGGGCGCGGTGACGGTCACCGCGCACCGGGTGGATGCGCCCGCGTCCGAGTCCGTCGACGTGCCCGCGAAGCCGGATGGAACGTGGTCGATGCGCGTGGGCGCGGGGCGCTACCAGTTGAGCGCGTGGCTGTCCGCGCTGCGCTACCAGAACGGCGACCAGCAGCAGGTGGTGGAGCTGGAAGCCGGAGGCCGGCGTCAGGTGGACCTGGTGGTGGGCGAGCCGAAGAAGCCGCTCCGCGTGACGGTGCTGGAGCCCAACGGCGCGCCCTCCGTCCGGGCGACCGTGATGGCCACGGAGGCGGGCCACTCCGACATCCAGGCGGAGGAGATGACGGACGCGTCCGGCCAGGCGGTGCTGGCGCTGGATGGGCTGGGCTCGGACGCATGGCGCGTCTGGTCCACGAACGGCGGACGGCAGGGCGAGGCCGCGCGCGTGTCCGCGACACAGAAGGAACTCACGCTCCAGTTGAAGCCCGCCGCCCGGCTGAAGGGCACCGTGAGCTCCGCCGGAGGCCGCGAGGTGCGGGGCTTCACGTTGACCGTCACCGCGGCGCGCGGCGAGGACGACTTCCTCTCGCGCGTGGAGCGCCAGTTCTCCGGAGACAGCTTCCAGGTGGACGACGTCTTCCCCACGCGCGTCACCGTCACGGCCACGCTGCCGGACGGGCGTGCGGGCAAGGTGGACGTGACGCTCGCGTCGGGCGCGGAGGCCGCCGTGGAGGTGGTGGTGGACGCGGGCGGCGGCGTGTCCGGACGGCTGGTGGACGCGCGCACGAACGAGCCGCTGGCGGGCGCGTACGTGGACGCGGACGGCATCGCGTCCCCCACGACGGGCGCGGACGGCCGCTTCGAGCTGAAGGACCTGGCCCCGGGCCCGCACCGGCTCACCGCGTGGAGCCGGGGGCGGGAGCTGGTGGACCGGCGGGTGACGCTGGCGGCGGGGAAGACGCAGGCCCTGGGGGACTGGCGCCTGGGTCCCCAGCGCGTGGAGCCGGGGCGGCTGGGTCTGAGCTTCGGCATGACGGGACGGGACGTCATCATCAGCGGCATCGCGGAGGGCGCGGACGTCGCGGGCCTCCAGGTGGGGGACGTGGTGCGCTCCATCGACGGGGCGGTGGTGCTGGACACGGGCGAGGCGCGGCGGCGCGAGCTGGGCGCGCCGGGCAGCCCCGCGGTGCTCGCGCTCCACCGGGGCGGCCAGCCGCTGTCCTTCACGTTCATCCGCGCACGCTGAGGGCCGCGCGGCTTGAAAGCGTGGGGCGGGCCCTGACAGCATCCCGCGCATGGATGAGCGCTTCACCCCGGAGCACGAGGCGTTCCGCCGCACCGTGCGTCAGTTCGTCGAGAAGGAGCTGGCCCCGCACGCGCTGGAGTGGGACCAGGCCGGTGAGTTCCCTCGCGACGTCTTCCGCCGCTGCGGCGAGCTGGGCTTCTTCGGCATCAGCCACGACACGGCCTGGGGCGGCAGCGGACTGGACTACTGGTACGTGGCCGCCTTCGCGGAGGAGCTGGCCCGGGCGCGCAACGGCGGCGTGGCGATGTCCCTCCTGGTGCAGGGGCAGATGGCCACGCCGGTCATCAACGAGCTGGGCACCGACGAGCAGAAGCGCGAGTTCCTCGCCCCCGCGCTCACCGGGGAGCGCATCGCGGCGCTGGCGATGAGCGAACCGGACGCGGGCTCGGACCTGGCGCGGCTGCGCACCACCGCGCGCAGGGACGGCGACGACTACGTCATCCAGGGCGCCAAGACGTGGATCTCCAACGGCGCCCGCGCGGACTTCCTGGTGCTGGCGGTGCGCACGGGCGGGGAGGGCGCGCCGGGCATCTCGCTGGTGACGCTGCCCACGGACGTGAAGGGCTTCGCCGTGTCGAAGAAGCTCCAGAAGGTGGGGCACCGCTCGTCGGACATGGCCATCCTCTACTTCGAGGACTGCCGCATCCCCGCCCGCTACGTGCTGGGCCGGGAGAACGACGGCTTCTTCCACATCATGAACAGCTTCCACGCGGAGCGGCTGGTGACGGCGCTCTACACGGTGGCGGTGATGGACGACCTGCTGCGCGAAGCCATCCGCTACGGCCGCGAACGTCAGGCGTTTGGAAAGCGATTGCTGGACTTCCAGGTGTGGCGTCACACCTTCGTGGACCACGCCACCCGCGTGGAGGCGGCGCGGCAGCTCACCTATCAGGCCGTCCAGCTCTTCAATCGCAAACGCAAACAGAAGCCGGTGAAGGAGATTGCGATGGCCAAGCTCCTCACCACGGAGCTGGCCCAGCGCGTGGCCTATGACTGCCAGCAGTTCTACGGCGGCATGGGCTACGTGGAGGAGTCCCACGTCGCGCGGGCGTGGCGCGACGTGCGCATGCTCACCATCGGCGGCGGCACGTCCGAGGTGATGAAGGAGATCATCGCCGGGACGATGGCGCTGTAGCCGCTCAGGCGGCCTTCTGGCTGGAGTCCTTCTCCAGCCACTGGGCCACCTCCGCCCCGTTGCCCTTCCACGTCGTCGGGGGCCCGTCCACCGTGCGGCGTGAAACCTCCAGCTCCCAGCCCACCTTCACGGGGCCGACCTTGAAGCCGGGCGCCATGGTGACGCCCCGCTGCGTGTAGTTCGTCTGCTTGTACTCCACGGTCGCGTCCTTGCCGGCGGTGTTGAACGCGCCCGGCACGTCGCCCTCCAGCAGCTTGTCGAACGTGCCGTTCTTCACGAGCGTGCTGGGGTTGGCCTCGATGCTGACCTCGTACGACGTGCCCTTGCCGTTGCCCTGGACCAGGGCGGCCCCCTCCACCGACAGGGTGACCTTGCTCTTCTGGTTCGCCGCCATGTCCTTCATCGCGGGACCGAGCGTGCCCTTCGGATCCTTCAGCACGTCGTCCACGTTCACGCCGGTGGGCAGGGGATAGCGCGTTTCAATCTCCAGCTTGCCGCTGCCCTTGACCGTGCCCCCCACCTTCGTGCCGGCCTCCAGGGGAATCTTCATCCGGTCCGGCCCGACGAGGGTGCCCTTGGCCTCCATCTTCCGGCCCACACCGCCGCCCACCTCCACCTGGGCGGTGTCCTTGATGACGAGCTCCGGCGGCTTGCCCTCGGGGAACTCGATGCGGACCGTGCGGTCCGCGCGGAGCTTGCCGTTCACGTCCCCGGAGTTCGCCAGGGGGCCCGCCGGGACGGGGAACTCCGCGGCCACCTGGGCGGCGCCCGTGCCCCGGAGCTCCACGGCGGCCATCTTCCCGCGCAGCCACGCCAGGTCTTCCGGAGGCGGCATGTCGGCTGTGCCCGCGATGTTGCACTGCATGCCTGTCTTCAGGCGGTCCATGATGGCGGTGGCTCGCGCCGCTTCCTGGGGCGTCTCGAACTTGAACTCCACCTTGCCGCCGCCACCGGCCAGCAGCTTGGCGTCGATCTTCCCGTTGTCGAAGCCCACGCCGCCCAGGACCTCCGAGTCCATGGTCAGCCGGTAGTTGGGCCCCGGCACGCGGTTGCCCTTCTCATCCGTCCGCATGCCCTCCTCGCAGCTGACTTCAATCTGCGCGCGCGTCTGGAGGCGGCCCACCTTGTAGCCGCCGTCGAAGCCGCCGGACGTGGAGTACTTGTCCCCCGGCTTCATGGACTCCAGGTCCGCCTGCGAGCCCGTCACGTCGGTCGCGGCGCCCAGCACCTTGAGGGCCCCGTCCACCTTCGACTCCAGCCAGGTGAAGCCGGGCACGTTGTCGCGCGCGCTCTGAAGCAACTGCTCCATCGCTCCCGGCGGCTGCGCGGTGCCGCCCACGCCTCCCACGGCCACGGCATCCGGCTGCACCTGTCCCTCGGCGCCCGCCACGAGTCCCAGGTCCCCGGGGCCATCGCTCGCGGCCCCACCCGCCACGGGGTTCGCCTGCGCGCCTCCGTTGACGCCGGCAGGACCCGCGCGCCCGCCGCGCACCTCGAACCCGTCTCCCGCACGCCCGACAGCGGGCCGCTGCGCCGGGCGGTTCGCGGGGCCCTGCGACGGGACCTCCGGAAGCCGGCGGGGGGCGATGGGAGCGGGGGAGGGCTGCATGCGGGACAGGAAGGTCATGACCGGGGCTCCGTGGCGGGTGGAGGCCCGCCGTTCCCCTACAAGCCGCCAGGGACGGAATTGTTTTGCATTTCCGTCCGGCACCTTCCCGAATCCCCCTGCAATCCCAGGGGGTTACAGCAGGCCTCCGGGGCTATTTCCCCAGGATGCCGCCAAGCATCCCGCCCAGCCCGCCACCGCCCTGGGGGCCGCTGCCGCCGCCGGAGCCGCCCGCGAGCATGGGAGCCACGGCGAGGATCTTCCCCACCAGGCCCGGGTCCAGGCGGGACTTGAGGAAGTTGAGGAGGATGGGGGCCACGAGCGTCGCCTTGCCCGCGTCCAGGTTGAAGCGCTGGAGGATGGCCACCACGCCGGCGATCTCCCCCGCGTGGGCCGCCGCGCCGCCCAGGGCGCCCATCAGGCCGCCACCGCCACCGCCGCCGCCCGCGCCGCCGAGCATCCCGCCCAGCGCGCCCATCAGGCCTCCGCCGTCACCGCCCGCCGCCGGAGCCTGGGCCTGGGCCTGCTGCTGCCAGCCCTGCATCTCCGGGATGGCCTGGTCCATCTGCCGGGCCGCGTCCGGGCCGACCTTCTCCTGCACCGTGCCCTGCACCAGCTTCAGGAGCGAACCCGCGAGCCCCTGTGCCTGCGTGCCATCCACCCCAAGCTGCTGCGAGAGCTGTCCGATGAGGTCCATGCGCCGCGCTCCTTCACGTGTGTCGAAAGTGAGAGGCGGCGGTTGTAGCGCCCGGAGCCGGGGGCTGGCTGGAAAACCGGAAGGGGCGCCCGCGAGCGTTGGTCTCAGGACGCCCGCGCGGGCCCTACAGTCGGGTGAACGACCAGCTCAGGGCGCGTCCCCCCTCGTAGGGCATGACGCCGTGGAAGGGGCGCGGGTCCGCGTCGAACACGAGCGGCAGGAAGTGCCGGTCCCCGTCCCACAGCGACAGGGACGGGATGGAGGACACGGGGACCCAGGACAGCGAGCCCTCGGGGTTCTTCTCCAGCGGCGTGCCCGTGAAGGCGTCGATGCGGAAGATGAAGCCCAGCCAGTCCTCGCCGTGCTTGCCGAAGCCGGGCCAGGACAGGGTGCCGCGCAGGACCATGCGCGTGCACTCGATGCCGGCCTCCTCGCGGATCTCCCGGCGCATGCACGCGGCGATGTCCTCGTCGCGCTCCATCTTGCCGCCCAGGCCGTTGTACTTGCCGTAGTGCGCGTCGTCCGGGCGCGCGTTGCGGTGGATGAGCAGCACCTGCTGGCCGTCCGGCGACATCACGTAGCCCAGCGTGGCGACGATGGGGGTGTAGGGCATGGGCCGGTTCGTCCCCTGATTCGAACGGGGCGTCAAGCCATCTGGCGGCGACCCCTACGGCGACGCGCCGGTCGCGGCCCCGGGCTGCGGTTCGTGACGGCGCCACAGCTCGACGGCGGGCGAGTCGGGGGACACGCCTCGCGTGTAGTTCGCCTCGAGCCAGCGGCGGCTGTCGGGGGACAGCTGCCATTGGCCGCGCGCGCCCAGGAGCACGAAGTCGCAGTGCCCCAGGAGCGCGACCATGCGCTGCTGGGAGGCCGGGCTGGCGAAGGCCGCCGCCGCGTCCCGGTAGCGTGCGCCCGACGTGAGCGCGTCCTGGAGCATCAGCGCGTAGGGGTCCACGGGCACGGCCTGCCCCGGGAGCTTCGGCGGCAGCCTCCCCGCCATGAGTCCCCAGCCCGGCTCGAAGCCGCACAGCGACGCGTCCGGCGGGACCTGCTCCCGGATGTAGCGGGCCTGGAGGACCTGCTCCGGAGGCCGGATCTCCGCACCGCGCAGCGCCTCCCGCACGGAGTGCAGCGGCCCCAGCAGCACCAGCCCGAACGCCACCGCGCCCACCGGCCGGGCCCTCGCGGCGGCGAAGCCCACGAGCGCCGCCGCGCCCAGCCCTCCGAGCAGCGCCTCCGGGCCCGCGAGCAGCGCGTTGTAGTTGGACCAGTAGCTGTGCGCGGCGAGGTACGCGGCCACGGTGAGCAGGTAGGCGGTGGCGACGAAGCGCTCGGGCGCGGCCTCCGCGCGGGTGCTCCGCCGCACGGCCCGCACCAGCGCGACGCACAGCCCCACCGCCGCGAGCAGCAGGGCGTAGCGGCGCCGCTCGTGGGTCATCTCCCGCAGCCGCTCCCAGCGCGACATGACGCCGTCCTCGGGCCGGGCGGACTGGAACCACAGCACGTCGCGCACGAAGGCGCCCGGGGCCATCAGGGCCAGGGGGCCCACCAGCGCCATCGCCGTGAGGGATGCGGCCAGCACGAAGCGCCGGGTCAGGCTCCAGCGCGGCTCGGACGCCCGGGCCACGAGCGCCGCCGCGCCCCAGATGCCGCCCAGCACCTTCACGGAGGTCATCACGCCCGCCAGCACCCCGGCCAGGCCCGCGCGGCGGGGCAGGGGCGCGCGGCCTGGCGGCAGGAGCCAGAGGTTCGCCAGCCCCAGGCCGCACAGGTTGAGCAGCGGATCCAGGAACGGCCCGCGCTCCATGGTGACGACCTCCGGGTGCGCCGCGTAGGCCAGCGCGGCCACCACGCCCGCCACCGGCCCCCAGGCCCGCATCGCCAGCCGCCCCACGAGGACGGTGCTCACGGCGCCCAGCCCGGTGGCCAGCCAGCGGGCCAGCGCGAAGCCCGTGGCCGGGTCCCCGAAGGCGCCCACCGCCCCGGCCGGTGCGCCCAGCAGCAGCGCGCCCGGCGGGTGCACGAAGAGGTAGTCGCGGTAGGGCAGCAGCCCCTTCCACAACAGCGTGGACGCCGCGGCGTAGACGCCCTCGTCGTAGTTCACGACGTAGCCGAGCGCCCCGGCACGATGGAAGAACGGCAGGGCCCGGAGCACCCAGGCACCCACCGCCACCGCCGCCAGCGCCCAGGGCCACCCACGCCGGGCGCTGCCACCCACCCTCAACCACGTCAATCCGTC
Source organism: Corallococcus macrosporus (assembly GCF_017302985.1). Classification (NCBI taxonomy): domain Bacteria; kingdom Pseudomonadati; phylum Myxococcota; class Myxococcia; order Myxococcales; family Myxococcaceae; genus Corallococcus; species Corallococcus macrosporus. The sequence goes on along the minus strand of NZ_JAFIMU010000008.1, from coordinate 114,419 downwards.
CAAAGCGCGAACATGCTACGCGCCGGGTCCGGTTCCGCGCGAGGGCAGGCAAGAACGAATCAGTAGTTCCAGGCGGTGCAGTCAGTCGTCGTGCGCGTGACGAACTCCGCCAGGGTGCGCATGTTCCGCACGAACGTGCTCGTGTCGAGGTAGTCACCCGGCGTCGCACCGCTGCGCGGCCCGCCCGGACTGTACGTGGTGATCCACCGCTCGTTGTTCACCGCCGTGTCCACGGCCTGCGCCGTGTCGGCGCGCAGCTGCTGGCAGGAGCGCTTCATCACGGTGGTATCGGTGGCCAGCCGGTCGTACTCCGCGCGGATGGCGGCCAGCTGCGACGGACCCTCCCAGCCGTAGTTCTGGTAGGTCGGCGGCGCCAGGGAGAACTGGGCCGGGTAGCCGCCGGCCTTCACCGTGTAGAAGCCGATGTTCGACGGAGCGGTGTCGTCGAGCTCGATGTACCGGGAGATGAGCGTGTTGTTGTCGTGGTCGACGGTCTCCAGGTACGCGAGCGCGGTGCCGACCGCGGCGCGGTTCGCCGGCACGCCCGGGTCCAACTGGTAGAGCCGCAGCAGCGCCCACATGACGTCCTGGCTCTCCTGTCCGGCAATCGCAGGCGCCTCCCAGCTTCGCGCCCAGCGCGGCTGCATCTGGATGTCATATTGCTGCGCCCAGGCGGGCTGGGGCTGCGGCATCTGCGCGCGGCGGAGGAAGTCCCCGTACGCGGTGCGCATGGACTGATACGTCGGGGCTTGAGAGGGATAGATCTCCTTCGCCCAATACAACATCTCCACGAAGGCCGTCGCGAGGTTGTCGTTCAGCGTCGGGTCATCCCAGTACTCGTTCGTGTAGGAATTGGCGTAGCAGTTCGCAAGGCCACACGAAGTCCCGATCGACGGCGGGTAGCTCGCGGAGAGCGCGGGCCGCGCGGCGACGGGGCCGGCGAACCCCTGCGGAAAGCCGCCGTTCGTGGGGAACTGGGACGTCTCCACCCGGGCGCGGGCGTACGCGGAGGCGCCGGAGATGTCCGTGTTCGCGAACCCGAGGAGCTGGTCGGTGCGCATCATCGCGATGAGCGCGTTCTGGGTGACCTGGTCGTCATAGACCGTCATCGTGCAGCCGCCGCAGCCGCAGCTCGCCGTGGTGTTGAGGTAGCAGCCCCGGAGCGTGGGCGTCGGCTTGAAGTCCGCGTAGAGCCGCCAGCCTCCGGACTTCACCTGCCCCTGGCGCAGCGCCATCGCCGCGTCCAGTGCGTAGGTCTTGAGCGCCGGAGTCGCCGGGTCCGCCAGGGCCGCTTCGACAAAGGCAATCGTCACGTCCGAGGTGCCGGGCGACTGGATCATGATCTGATCCACATCCAGCTGGATGTCACCCCAGCGTTCATCCAGGTTGGTGGCGTTCTGGTGCCACGCATAGCCGCCGTGGCGCGCGACGTTGTCATGGAAGTACTTCGCCGCGTTGCGCATGCGGCCCAGCGCCTTCTGCCGCAGCGGCGTCGTGGCGGACTGCTCGGTTTCACCGAGCTGGACGTCGGTGTCGGGGGATGCACAGGCGAACGTGGAAAGGAGAACCAGCGCGAGGTGCTTTCTCATGGGTGCGACTCGTAGCACAGCCGTGTCATCCCCGTGGCCGACGTGGAGGAGGGGAACGAGGCCCGGCCGCGCTCGCACCGGGCCTCGTTGGCGGCGCCACTAGAAGCAGGTGCAGGCCGCCTTGTAACACTTGCCCAGACGGAAGCCCTTCGCCACACAGCTGGCGTTGCACTCCTCGGCGTAGCACTCCACCTGCGACGCTTCCGCGGTCGCGGGCGTGGACAGCGCCAGCGTGGCGCCAAACGAAACGAACGCGCCCGCGCCCATCGCGAACAGCACCCGGCCCGCCTTCTTCAACGTCGGCATCATGTGTGTGTCTCCCGGTGTGGATGTTTCGGGGTGAAGCATACCTCACCAGGGAATCCGCATCAGGGCCGCAATCCATGTAAAACTTTCCGGACGCTGTCGACAAAGCTGATAGACCTGATATCCAGGATTTCACTCATCTGGAGGTCCAGCCATGCAGAACCCCCCGTTGTTGTCGGCCGTGGTCCTCGCCGGAGCGCTCTCCGCGCTCGCGGCGGGTTGTGGTGAGGAGCGCTTCGAAGGCTCGCCGGTGGACGAGGCCCCGGTGGGCACGTCCGGCGCGGCGCTCGCGTGCAGCACGCGCATCACCTACGGGGACCGGTGGATCCACCCCGGGCACCCGGAGATGTACGACGTCGCGAGCGGCCTGGTGACCTGGGACGGCAGTTGCGTCAACGAAGGCACCAACTCCTACGCCGTGCTGTCCAACGGCTGGAAGCCCTACTTCACCGGGCGCGACGCCTGCGTGATGGCGCTCGACACGGACTGCTCCGGCACCCAGGCCTGTGCGACGCGCGTCACCTACGGCGCGGCGTGGCTGCACCCCTCGGGGCACACGGCCCAGTACGACGACGTGGGCGGCCGCGTGACCTGGGACCGCGGCTGCACGAACGCGTCCCCCAATTCCTACACGGTCCTGTCCAATGACTGGGCGCCGTACTTCAGCGGCACCAACGCGTGTGGCGTCGCGCTGCGCTACACGGGCTGTGGCGGGCTCTACCAGAACCCCGTGGTGCCCACGGACTGCGCGGACCCGGGCGTCATCCACGACGGCACGCAGTACGTCGCGGCCTGCACGTCGGGCGGCGCGGCCAACGCGTTCGCGCTGCGCACCTCCAAGGACCTGGTCACCTGGACGGCCGCGGGCAACATCTTCCCCTCCACGCGCCGCCCCACGTGGGCCACCGGTGACTTCTGGGCGCCGGAGATCCACAAGGTCGGCGGCCGGTACATCGCGTACTTCACCGCGCGCCACCAGGACGGGAAGCTGTCCATTGGCGCGGCGACGGCCACCAGCGCGCTGGGGCCCTTCACGGACCTGGGCCGGCCCCTGGTGCATGACGCGGGCATGGGAATGATTGACGCCACGTTCTTCTATGACACCGCGGGCGTGCCGTACCTCGTGTGGAAGGCGGACGGAAACGCGGTGGGCCAGTCCACGCCCATCTATGGCCAGACGCTGTCGGCGGATGGACTGTCGCTCACCGGCACGCGGCGCACGCTCATGAGCAACACGCTCTCCTGGGAGGGCGGCGTCGTGGAGGCGCCGTGGGTCGTCGCGCGAGGCGGCTACTACTACCTCTTCTACAGCGGCAACTCGTACGCCAACAGCACCTACGCCGTGGGCGTGGCCCGGGCCACGAGTCCCCTGGGGCCCTACACCAAGCTGGGCAATCCCATCCTCAAGACGGCGGGCGGCTGGGTGGGCCCCGGTCACAACTCCGTGGTCACCGGCCCCGGTGGGGACACGGTCATGGTCTATCACGCGTGGAACAGCGCCCACACGGCCCGGGTGATGCTCGTGGATGCCATCACCTGGCCTAACGGCTGGCCCGCGGTTCCGGAAGCCCCGTCCTCCGGCTCGCGTCCCATGCCCTGACGGACGTTTGGGGATGATAGGCTATGGGCTCCCCCGCCAGGAGTTTCCATGACCAAGGTCAAGAGCCGCTCATCCTCTCCCACTCCTCCGCCCCCGCAGCCCCCTCCCGTCGCTGGCAACAAGCGCAAGGCCTCGGACGCGGGGCTGGGGGAGCCCTCGAGGTCCGGCTCTTCTTCCCCGACGCCTCCGAAGGCCGAGGCCAGCACGACGGGGGCGGTGAAGAAGCAGCGGGTGGAGGGACCGGAGGCCTCGGCCCAGGCCAGCTCCAGCAGCAACGTGGTGGCTTCGTCGTCCAGCACGCCCGCGGGGAAGGACTCCTTCACGGCCGGCGCGGCGGGCAACACGCCGGTGAAGCCGCAGGCCGACGCCCCGGCGGACCCGGCGGCCGCCAGCAAGGTCAAGGCCATCACCCAGCCGGAGATCGACGCGCTGCCCAACCGCGTGCTCAAGGACTTCGCGGAGCTGGGGTATGGCAACGCCGCCCAGCTCCTGGCGAAGAGCCCGACCGCGGTGAAGCGGCTCGACGAAACGTCCAACGCGGGCGTGCTGGTGAGGGAGGGCGAGATCCACGGCCGCTCGCATACCGCACGGAACACGTCCACCCAGAAGGTGACCGTGTACATGTCCCCCATGCTCAAGGGGAAGTCGCCGGAGGACGCGGCGGGCACGTTCATGTTCGAGATGAACAACGCTCACCGGCGCCCCCAGTTCGAGGCGCTGGACGCTGACGTCCGAGGCAAGAAGCTCACCTCCGCCTCCGACTACGCGGAGAAGAAGATGAAGCTCGAGGTGGAGGGCATGCTCCACACGGGCATGGTGGGCCGCGAGCTGGCGCACGGAGGGCACAGCGAGCTGAAGGACCAGAAGGCGTTCTACACGACGGACTACCTGAAATACGCCAGGGAGACCCAGGGGAAGAGCGCGGACGAGAAGCAGGCCTACCGGATGGACCTGGCCAAGGAGCGGATGGACGTCCAGCACAACGGCACGTCACACCGCCAGGTGTACGAGACCCAGTTCGCCGGCATTCGCTGAGCGCCCGTCTCTCCCGGGGGTCTACCGCAACGCCTTCGTGGCGCCGGTGGACCACAGGGCCCAGCCCATCAGCACGGGCTGGAAGAACAGCCGCACCCGCCGCCGGGTGTCCGTGTCCAGACCGAACGCGGAGATGCGCTTGTCGTACTGGTGCAGGTTGCCGGGGAACACCGCCGCGAAGAAGGCCGCCAGTCCCAGCCCGAGCGGGATGCGGTGCCGCTTGTCGAAGAGCAGCGCCAGCCCGAGTCCAATCTCCACCACGCCGGAGAGCAGGACCACGGTGTCCTTGTCCATGGGCACCCAGTCCGGCACCTGCGCCTGGAAGGGCGCTCGCGCGAAGGACAGGTGGCCCGTGCCGGCGAAGACCATGGCGGAGCCCAGCAGGCCGCGCCCCACGTTCTGCGAAGGTGTCGTCCGGGTCTCTTGCAGCACGTGTCCCCCTGCTCCGGTCCGCCTGTCCCGGGAAGATGGGGGCGGAGGGGGGAGGGTGCAAGGTGCGGGCGGTCCCTCACTCGGCCCGCTTGCGGCGCCGGGACATGATGCGGCTCAAGGCCACCTCGGTGATGCCCAGGTAGGCCGCCACGTCGCGCTGGGGAATGCGTCCCTTCAGGTGCGGATGCTCCTCCCAGAACTTCACCAGGCGCTCCTCCGCGGACAGGTCCAGGAACTCCTGCTCGCGGCGCTCCTTGAGGACGAAGTGCTGCTCCGCCACCCGGCGCGCCAATCGCTCCCAGCACACGTGGCCCTGCTCCAGCGCCTGGAAGTCCCGCGTCTGGAACACCAGCACCCGGCTCGGCTCCAGCGCTTCAATCGATGTCATCGACGGCAGCTGTTGCAGCATCTCCGCGTAGGCACCAATCAGCTCGCCCTCCGCGCGGAAGGCCTTGATGGACTCGCCTCCGCGCGGTGACACGCGCACGCCCCGGAAGACACCCTGGAGCACCACGGCGAACCGGTCCGCCGCGTCCCCCGGGCGCAGGAAGAGCTCGCGCTTCGCGAGCGACTGTTCCTTCGCCACGGCCTCGGCCTTCGCCCACTCCTCGGCAGGAAGGGGGGCCAGCCTGGCGAGGCGCTCGAAGAGCTTGGGGAATTTCACGTCGCTAAGGACCTTGGCTTGACCCGGGTTAAGGCGGAGGCCGCCGTGGGAATCCTATACCCGGCGCATGTCCATCAACGTCTATGCCGTGGCCACGCCGTTCGTCATCGCCCTGGCCCTGGCGGAGTTCGCCTGGTGCGTGGCGCGGCGCAACGGCTACTACAGCTTCCAGGACTCCATCGCGAGCATGGGCACCGCGGTGATGAATCAGTGCGTCAACGTCGCGGTGGCCCTGCTGGTGCTGCCCCTCTTCACGGCGCTGGGCCAATTCGCGCCGTGGCGGCTGGACGCTTCGTCGCCGCTGTCATTGGTGGCGCTCTTCCTGGGCGTCGACTTCCTCTTCTACTGGTTCCACCGCTTCGGGCACCGCACCAACATCGGCTGGGCGGCCCACTCGCCGCACCACTCCACGGAGGAGCTCAACTACGCGGTGGCCCTGCGCGCCAGCGTGACGCAGCGCCTGTTCTCGTTCCTGTTCTACTGGCCGCTGGTGCTGGTGGGCTTTCCCCCGGAGGCGGTGCTGGCCATGGTGGCCTTCCACCTGGTGCTCCAGTTCATCCCCCACACGCGGGTCATCCCCAGGCTCCCGGCGTGGGTGGAGTCGTGGCTGAACACGCCGTCGCACCACCGCGTGCACCACGCGCGCAATGACGCGTACATCGACAAGAACTACGCGGGCTTCCTCATCATCTGGGACCGGATGTTCGGCACCTACGCGGAGGAGACCGAGCCGTGCTCCTACGGCCTGACGACCCCGGCGAACACCTGGGACCCGACGGCCATCAACTTCCAGGCGTGGGCCCGGCTCTTCGCGGACGCCTTCGCCACGAAGCGTGCGTGGGACCGGCTGCGCATCTGGGTGATGCCCACGGGCTGGCGGCCGGCGGACCTGCCTCCGCGTGCGCTGGGGTACTGGAAGCAGGACGGCGCGGAGGTGAAGTACCACTCGCGGGAGCTGCCCGGCGTCCGTGGCTACCTCGTCTTCCAGCTGTTCGCCTCAATGCCTTTCATGCTCCTGGTGAGCCACCACGCCTCGCCGCTGTCGGGCTGGCAGAAGGTCGCGCTGAGCCTGCTGCTCTGGGCAACGGCGACCGCCTGGAGCGGGATGCTGGAGTCGAAGGGGTGGAGTGAGCCATTGGAGCTCGCCCGGGTGCTCGCGATGGGCGTGGCGGTGACGCTGTGGCTGGTCTGGGCCCAGGCGCCCCAGGGGTGGAGCGCGCTCACGGCGTCATGGCTGATGGTCTCGCTGGTGTGGCTGCGGCTGGCGCGCGGCGGCGAGGCGAGGACTGAAGGCCAGGAAAGAAGCCCAGCACCGGGTCAAGCGTCGTCGGGAAGGAAGACGCGATGATCCACGGGCAGGCGTCCCGAACCGGCCAGTTCGAGGTACTCATCGCGGCTGCGGACGGTGGCGACAACCTCCGGGGTCCCGTTCTTCATCACCACCACCGCGCCAATGGTTCCGGGCTCCCTGGCGTTGAAGATCGCGTCCAGTGCGGCCCGTTGCATGGGGGATGGGCGTGCGCGGAACTCGCGGATGATCGCGACGAGGATCCCCGTGACGGCGGTTGACAGCAGCGCGACGAACACCCAGTCCACCTGTCCCGTGGCCCCGGACTCAGGTGCCCTCACATGGGAGACAAGTCCCGTGACGAGGATGGCGGTTCCCAGCCAGAGCAGCCCCGCGAGCACCCATCCTGGCATCTGCTTCTTCACCCGCAATCCCACTGCTCCCTGGCTGTCCTGCGCCCGGGTTCACCGACCCATCGACCGGCGAACTCCTTGCTCGACTTCATCGCCCACGAGGGCGTCCACGATGTAGTACCCGGCGAAGCCGATGATGAACCCAACGGCATTTCCAAGCAAGGGAACCTCTGAACCGGCGAGCGCACCAATGGCTGCCATTGACAGCGCGCCACTCAGGCCGCCAGAGACGGCCGCACGAGTGCCGATAGCGGCATAGTCCGTGGTTGAGTGCTCCTGAGCATCAAGCGCCAGCATGGCCATCGAGAACACGGGGGCCGCAACGCCGCCCCCTGCCGCGCCTCCGACCCCCCGCCCAAGGCCGGATGCCATCCAGGAACTCGCGCCCCGGCTGGTGAGCTGACGTGCCAGGGCGCTCCCCGCGTTGCCGGCCACAAGGCTCTCAGTGAATCCCCCTGCCAGCCCTGACGTACCGCCCGCGAGTCCCACCTTGCCCAAACGAACCCCTGCATCTGGTGGCAACGGGTTCAGCAGCATCCCGCCGCCTTCGAAGGCCATGGAGACGAAGGCTCCACCTATCGAGCCGCGCCCCCCGGAAATGCCCGCGGACGCCAGGTTCCCCCTCAGTCCTCCGCCGTACCGCTGGGTCATCAGCAGCTCCGGGAAGAGCCATGTCCTGAGCTGGGCTGATGACATCTGGAGATTGGCGAGTCCCACCTGCCGTCGGAAGTCGAGCAAGCGGACAAGGTGCTGCCCATTGATGCCGTTGGAGCGGACTCGGCCAGCGAGCTGCTGCCGTACGTCAAGGAGCGCTTCCTCGACCTGCCGGTGCACCCGGAGCGTCGTCCCGGGCGCTTGCTGGAGACTCTTCAGCGCCTGGTACGAGCGGTACGTCGTGCCATGGATTCGCACAGGCCTGGCGTTCAGGAGCTGGTCGGCGAGCCGCCAGTATGCCTTCTTCGAGTAGTTGGCGGGGTCTTTCAGTGCAGCCCGGAATGACGCAACGTGATTGGCGTTGATGGAGAGGTAGCCGTCGCGCAGCATCAACTCCGTGCCAGTGGCCGCCGGGAGCTGTGGGTACAGCAGCCCGCTCGCTTTCGTGAACTTGCCTGCGCGGGCTCCCAGGATGTCCGCCATGCCTTCCAGGTAGGTCGCGTGAGGATCTCCTCCTGATGCCGAAGAGCGAACGCTGCTCTTCACCGAGTTGAGTCCACCGAACTGGCCCTTCAGGTCAAAGACAGGATGATTCGCATGGAGGATGTTGAGGTTCCTCTGCGGGAACAGCCCCTTGTACTGGGCGGAAACTTCTCCGAGGGAACCACGCCACTTGTTCTGACTGGGGACGGAAGCTCCTGGAGTCTTCGAGACGCTGCTGGGGGCATGTCGGTCAAAAGCCGGGAGGTGATGCAGGCTATTGAGATAGCCCGCCATCGCCGAGGCTGGAACCGTTGGGACGGAGTGACGCTTCAAACATTCCCGGAGCTGGGTCTCCGCGAGCACGTTCCGTGCATTCTGGCGCTGAGCGGCTGGCACCTCCTTGACAATGAGCACATTCCCATGCGGCACCAGTTCGTAATGCGGTTTTGAATCATGCGGAGTGGAATGCGCAACCGTCTCTTGCGAGACATACCCATGAAGTGCTTTGCCCTGCAGCGTTGTCGTGACGGCCAGCCACCCTTGTTGCTGTCCTGTCACCTGGACTGGGGTGCCGCGAGGAAGGTCCGCAAGAACCCCCTGGTATGGGTGGGTGGGATTCTTGTGAGGCTTTGCGCGAAGCGCCACGCTCCAGCGGCAGATGATTCCATTCTTGAACCCAGCCACGACAACCTCCCGCGTTGCCCGCTCCCGCGTTCTTCCCTGAAGACGGTCACTGATTCGGGCGGAGAACAGAAGGACCGGAGAGGTGGGGCGAGGTTGGGAATCCCTTGGTGGGGTGTCTCCGAAATGCCAGGGTGACGAATACCCCCGGTGCTCACGTCTGTATTTATCCTCGGAAGAAAAAGCCCAGCACCCCGGTGAGGGTACTGGGCTTCTGACCGTGTTCCTGTCCGCCGGTGACTACGGCGTGAGGATGCGCACCTGGAGCTGCCCCGTGCTCACGCCCGTGACGAGCACCAGCTCGCCGCCGTGCACGAACACGCGCTTCGCGACTCCCGGGTAGTAGCTGGCCGAGAGGATGTCGAAGGTGCTGCTCAGCACCCGCAGCTGCGTCGTGTTGCCCACCGTGTCGATGAGGTAGTAGCGCCCGTTGTGGAAGGCGACGTCCACGAACGACAGGCCCATGCTGGTGCGGTAGGTGAGGTCGGCGGCGTTGAAGAACAGGCCGCTGCCCACCATGACGCCCGACTCGTCCGGCAGGAGCCGGATGGGGTTGGGCAGGCTGTAGTCACCGTGGTACGGCGAGTCCCGCTCCACGCCCAGCGTTCCCGTCACGGGGTCCACGTCCACCATCGTCACGTCCGTCGGAGAGACGCCCGAGTTGAGCAGGTAGACGCGCTTGTTCACCGGGGAGAACACGAGGCTGCGGGCGGAGTAGCGCCACTCCGCCGTGGCGACGCGCGCACCGGTGGACCGCTGGTAGAGCGAGTGCGAATCCCACGCGCCCGAGCCGTCGATGGTGAACAGGAAGTTGCCCGCCACCACCATGCTGGAGACCGTCTCCGGCGCCGCCGCGAAGAAGCGGGTGGTGCCATCGTTGGAGAACGCGTCGATGCGCCCGCCGGTATAGGCCAGGTACGTGGTGGCCCCGTCCGGAGACACCGCCATGGACACGGCGTCCGCCGTGCCCGCGTAGGAGCTCAGGAAGCTGCGGTTGACCACGTCCAGCCGGTGGACCCGGTCCGCGGTGCGGTCGAAGAAGTGGATGACGCCGCCGGAGGTCAGCGTGGCGTCGTCCAGGTTGAAGGCGAGCTGCGCGCCGTCAAGGACGAGGCCGCCATCCGGGAGCGAGCCACCGTCGGGCGTGCCCGCGTCGGAGGAAGGCTCGCCCGTGTCCAGCGTCCCCGTGATGTCGATGTCACCGGTGCCCGGCGCCTTGGGGCAGTTCGGGAGGTCGCGACGCAGGACGATGTTGGCCGAGGTGACGCTGCCCGCGACCACATCCACCTGGGTGCTTCCCGAGTACACCAGCAGACCGGAGCCGTTGAACGCATCCACCCGCACCGTCCGGGCCGTGCCCGCCGGGACCTGCGAGATGCGGCCCAGGAGGGTCGCGTTCGTCACCTGGAGCGGCACGGGACCCAGGGTCGTCATGTCCGGCGCGGAGACCGTCGCGTCGGCGGAGGTGACTCCGCAGACATCCCCCGCCAGGGAGATCTCCATGCGGATGGTCTCGGTGCCCGTCTGGCTGTCCGGGGGCATTCCCTGACACGCCGCAAGCCACACACACGTGGTCAACATCCACATCAGTCGATTGGCAGTCTTCATGTTCATGTGTCCCGTGGCCCTCGAGGCCACGCCCCCTTCGTTTGTCTGGTTTTGAGGCCCCAGCAGCGACGGGCGGCAGTCTAAAGCCTGACATTGGTGGTTTCGCAAGCTGTCTGAAGGTCCAGGATGGAGAACCCAGCTGGGGTGGACGTTACCCCTCCCCACATCCATTGGCGGACGCACCGTCCCCTCGGCCATGCTCTACGGGCACGTCGTCAAGAACATCCACCTGGGTCCTGACGAGTTCCAGGAGTTCCTTGCGCAGCTCGTTGGTCGCCGGAACCCCTCGAACCGCTGTGAGAAGACTTCATGATCTCCGCTGACGAATTCCGGAACAACGTCGAAGCGCAGTTGCACTACGCGGCGGGGCTCTCCCAGGAGGAGGCTTCCGCCATCCTCGAAAGCCGGCTGAACGATACGTGGTGGGAGGTTGCACCCTCACTCTGGATCGAGGTGGCATCCGCGGTCGATAAACGCACCGGCCGGCAGGGGACAGACGAAGCCTTGGTGTCCAGGCTGGCCCAGCGCCTGGTGGGAGCGCGGCTCAGCCCCGCGCTTCATGACGTCCTGCCGCGAGTGGTCACGGAGCTCATCGCCGCTCCTGCCACCGCGGCTTCGATAGGACCGGTCCTCGACCCGCTGCTGAAGTGGGTTGTACAGAGCGCCAGGGCAGGAGACGCGGGGTTGGTGGCCAATGTCATGGGAGCCCTGACGAGCCAGTCGCCGTTGTCCTCCCTCTCCCAGGCCGCGCAGCGCGAGTACGCCCGGTTGCTCTTTGGCAGATCTCCGAACGCGGCCTCGACGCAGGGAAGCCTGGCGGATCCGCAAGGTGAAGAGGCGCAAGTCCGCTTGGAGTTCCGCCGACGTACGGAGTTCCTCCGGTCTTTCGTCCCCCTGGCGCAGTGGATGATCGAAAAAGGCTCGGCGGAACTTCGTCAACCAGAGCGGATGCCTTTGATAGCGATGCTCCTGGAGTGTCTCGCCGAGGGTACGCCCGCGGAACTTCAGCTCATCCTTCGTTACGTTTCTCTGCACTCCCAGTCTGCTGAGGGCTTCTGGCCCTACCACAGGGATCTCTTCTGGATGGCGGCGGAGCGTGTGCTAGCGGAAGGTGCTCCGGGGACGCTGATCCGTGAGCTTGTCGCCAGGATGTACCGTGGGCACTGGTGGGCCGAAACCTGCGCCCATCCCCTGGAAGTGCCGGAGAAGCTGCCCTTGGCGTGCCAGGCCCTCCTCCAGGGGCTCGTCGATGGCAGCTTCGAAGTCATCGCAAGCGCTGGCATGCAGCGCTTCCATCCGGTGGCCTGGGGGCTGGCTTTTCAACGGGCCCCTCCGCAAGCGAAGCCCCTCCGGTTCATGGAGGTGGCCCCGCTCGCTCTTGCATTGGAGATGCTGTGCGCCAACGCGAGTGCGTCCCCTGCTCCCCTGGCCCTGGTGGACTGGACCCACTTCCTGGTCAAGGAGTGGATTCGCCTGCATGGCCTGGACGCCAAGGAACTGGAGGCGCTTCTGAAGCTGACGGCCTTCCCGATTCTTGGGCCGCCGGTAGCCTCTGGCCTCAAGGAAGCACTCTTGGCAGCGCCTCCGACGCAGGACACGCCCCTGGCGTTGCGAATTCTCGATGAGTGCGGTGGAACACCCAATGCGCTACGGGCCGTCCTCGCCCTTGAACTGGAGTGGCTCAAGTTCGCCCACCGGAGCCCGTCGCGCCTGGAGTGGCTCCAGGATGAATTTCGCCGCGTGCTCCACCTCCCATGGGCGGAGCCCGTCGCCGGCATCGACCTGGCTCGGATGTTCGAGGGAGCAAGAGACGTACGCTTCACCCGCCTTGTTGAGGACGATCAGGTCGAGATCCGTGGGGATTGCATCTACCTCCACGAGCCGAGCTATCAGCAGTTGGATGACTCCATCGCCAACCAGGAGGAGTTCCTCGCAACCTCGATGCTGTTCTTCCTGCACGAGTGGGTTCACGTGCGGCAGGGCATCGGCAAGAAGAGCATGGTGGACCTGCTGCGCGAGACGGGCGGCGAGTCGACCTTGATGCACCTGGATTTGTCCGCGGACCATGCCGCGGCCAAGCTCGCCCATCAGGCCGAACCTCGATGGACCCTGGCCTGGCTCAAGGAACTCCAGAGCCGCTCGCTGTTCAGCTATCCGGCCGGGCGCGGTCACACTTCCGCATCACGGGGACGCAAGACGACCCGGCTTGTCTCCCTGCGCCTCGACTACCTGGTCCGCGCAGCGTCCCAGCCCCCCTATTGGAGCTCGAAGCTCGGTGCGGGTTACGTCTTCGCGGACCTCAGCCCCGGAGGCGGCGCGATGCTCCTGCTCGTCAGCGGCCCGCCCGTCTCCGTGGTGGCCAACTGCCGCTTGTCGTCCGAGCAGACCACGTTCCTCACCACGATCATGGACGAACGAGAAGAGGTGGGTGACAGGCTCGCCGATCTCGACGAACTGCTCCGCGGCCGCTTCCATTTGCGCTGAGGGCGAAGCCACCGCCGGTGACGTCGGCCCGGCCCATCACCAGGGGAGGGAACCCTCTTCCTCGGGGCCCTTCCTCAGCATGATCACCAGTCCCGTGATGCTGGTACCTCCGGCCATCAGGAAGGCCAGCACGGCGAGTCCCAGGGGCATGCCGCCCTCGCCCTCGGGGTAGCTGTGGGCGGGGTCTTCGCGGTCGTAGAGCACCTGGATTCCACTGCCCGCGCGCAGGCCCTCATACAGGTCCTTGGAGACGGCTCGCTGGGCCGTCTGCCAGCCGCCGCCCTGCCGCGTGAAGCCGTAGTGCAGCACGTAGTCCCGGCCCGAGGAGAGACGGCTCCGGGCGCGGACCTCCTTGCTCACCACCCGGCCTTGAGCCCAGGCGCCCTCGGAGTGGATGCGCAGGTCCCGCCGGAAGATGGCCAGGACCGCCACGAAGACGATGACGCCCATGAGCAGGAACAGGGCACCGTCCATCCGGCTCATGCGTCGGGGGTGGGAACCGGAACCGAAGGAGGGCATGGGGCCTCGGCGGCCAGAAAAGCGAAAGGCCCGGAACCTTTCGGTTCCGGGCCTCTCTAGTGGCGAGGAGTACGGGACTTGAACCCGTGGCCTCCGGCGTGACAGGCCGGCGTTCTAACCAACTGAACTAACTCCCCACAAACACTTCAAAATCTTGATGGGCGGAACAGGGATTGAACCTGTGACCATCGCCTTGTAAGGGCGCCGCTCTACCGCTGAGCTATCCGCCCTGCGCGGCCCCGCCGTGATTCAGTGAGGCGGCTTGTACCGTCCCCCTCCGCCCCCGTCAAGCATCTGTTTTCGAGGCCCCCGAATTCAGCTCCGCCCCCCTGGAAGGCGGCGGATCCGACAGGCGCGGATCCGGTTACCCGGCCCGCACCTTCCACCGCCGCACGCGGCGGCGGGAACGGGGAATCATCACCACGGCGCCCACCAGCAGGGCCACCGGCACGAACACCAACATCGTCTGCATCATCGCCTCCATGCTCCTCAACATACGGAGGCCGTCTGACATCCTGACGGGGAGTTCGTGACTTTCAGGAAACGACATTCCAACCCGCCGGGCTTCCAGCCGTCCTGGCGCTGAGGCGGCCGGACCCGGAGTGGGGGGCTATTCGCCCCGGGGAGGACCGCCCCGGCCGCCGTGGCCCGGGCCGTGCGAGCGGTGCTCCGTCTCCAGGAGGGTGCGGGCCTGGGACTTCTGGGCGTCCGTCAGCACCTGCTCCGCCTCCTGGTACGAGGCCATGACGTTGGCGCGGAGCTGCTCGAACAGGTCCCGGGCCTGCTCGTGGCGGGCCTGGTCCTCGGCGGACGGCGGGGTGTTCCGGTCCGGCGGCGCGGGCGGACGCAGGGCCTCCAGGGACTGCTTCACGGGCGCGTTCTTCGCGTCGAGCGCCGTCTGAATCTGGGTGAGGCTCGAGGCCTGGGCGTCGGTGAGGGCCAGGTCCTGGCGGTGGTCGAGGAGCACCTGGACGGGCGACTTGCGCTCGAACGGGGGCGGCCGGCGCGCGCCCTGGGACGCGTCCTGCGCGGGAGTGGTGGTGGATCCGGCGAAGGCGGGAACGGCGAACAGCAGGCCCAGCATGAACAGTTGGCGCTTCATGGTGACGTACCTCCAGCGTGCGCGTGATGACCGCACGGTGAAAGGTGCTCCCGCCATGTGCCGCGAAAATGTCCCGCGCGTTACCGATTGTGTTTCGCGCTGCTACTCGGCGGCCGTGCGGGCGTCCTGCGCCGGGGCTGGCGCCTCTCCGGCGACCGGGAGGGAGCCCTCGGTGCCGCTGAGCGCCACATAGATGTTGAACCACGCCAGCCAGGCGCGCCACGCCGGGTCGCGCTGCTCGATGAGCGTGCGCCGCGCCTGGCTCATCCGCTGGGGCACGTCGAAGGGCATGCGCGTCCTGTCCTCGGACTGCAGCTGCGCCGCGAACCAGAGCACGTCCAACTGGCCGGCATCGACCGGTGCGTGGGTGCGCGCCATCAGCGAGTCCGCGTGCTCCAGCGCCTTGCCCAGCCACTGGGCCGCCTGCGCGGGATTCCTCCGGTCCACGGCGTTCTCCGCCAGCCGCAGCTCCGCGAGCGTCACCGCGCGGATGTCCTCGTCGCGATCCGATTCGTCGAATTGCTCCAGGAACAGCGCGCGCCGCTGCTCCAGCGCGCGGGCGGCGGCGTCCATGCGCCCGAGCCGCGTCTCCGCGTTGGCGCGCAGCCCCGCGGCGATGATCCGGTACGCGCGCTGGACGAACGCGGGCGTGGCGTGCGCCTGCTTCAGCGTGGCCCGCACGGCCGGCGTCCCCAGGTCGCGGTCCACCTGGTCCAGGTCCTCCAGCGTCCGCTGGGGCTTGTCCGCGCCCAGCGCCGCGGCGCCGCGAGCCAGCCGCAGCACCAGCCGGTTGCGCAGGCCCTCCTCGTCGCGGGGCCCGGCTTCGATGCCGGGCAGCGCGCGGTCGTAGAGCGCCAGGGCCTGCTCGAAGCGGCCCGCGGCCAGGTTGTAGAGCGCCGCGCGATCCATCACCAACGGGGTGAACCGGGCGGCCAGCTTCGGCGCGGCCTCCACCATGGCCAGGGCCTTCTCCGCGGACTGCGCGGCCTCCGCCTCGCGGTTGACGTGCAGCAGGGCGCGGGCGCGGGCCAGGGCCACGGACAGGCCCGCCGCGCTGTCCGCGTAGGGCAGCTTGTCGCGCTCATCCAGGTAGCCCAGGGCGATGTGGTAGTTGCCCACCTGCGTGTGCAGCAGCCCCAGCGCGCCCAGGATCATGGCCTTGTAGCGCGCGTTGTTGCGCACCAGGTCCAGGGCGACCAGGTAGTGCCGGTTGGCGCGCTCGGCGGCGGCGGGGTTCCGGCCGCGCAGGAAGTCCTCGTGGTGGATGGCCCCCATGAGGGCCTGCACCTCGCGCTGGTTCTTGAGCTCCTGCCACGCCGCGCGCAGCTCCGTGAGGCCGGTCTTCACCGCCTGCGCGTGGGCGTCGTCATCCAGCTTGGACAGCCGGCGCGTCGTCACGTAGGCCTTCACGAAGTGCGACAGCGACACGGCCTTGCCCGGCACGTCGGTGGTGACCTCCTGGATGATCACCTCCGGGGCCACGCCCGCGCGCAGGCGCAGGCTCATGGACTCGACGGCGCTCTCCAGCGAGCCCGTCCGCCGCGTCACCAGGTCGAAGTCTGCGCGGGCCTCGTCCATCCGGTCCCGGCCCATGCGGCGGTAGGCGCGGCCCATCAGCGCGCGGCGGAACAGCCGCTCCGCGCGGCGCCGCTCCTCGGTGCCGGCCGGGGCGTCGTCCACGTAGAGCGTGGCCAGGGCTTCCATCACGCCGTCGGCTCCCAGGCTCGCCGCGCGCTCGGCGGTGTCCTGCACCACCATGCGGCGGCGGAGCGGATCCTGCTGTTGCTGGTAGAAGGCGACCAGCGCGTCCCGGACGGGGCGGGGAGGGCGCTCCTCGTTCAACGCATTGACGCGGCGGCCCAGCTCCAGGGCAAAGGCATACGGAGTCCCCGCGGGCTCCGCGGTGAGCGCCTGGGCCATGGCGGCGTCCGCCTCCGCGTACGTGCGCCCCCGGTACAGCGCCCGGACGGCGGCCCGCGCGAAGTCCAGCTGATCATCCGCCTTGAAGACCTTGTTCTGGGAGAGCTGACGGCCCGCGGCGACCAGCGCCTCCCGGTCATCGAGTTCGCGGTACAGCGCGTCCGCCTGTTCGTACCAGGCCTCCAGCACCGCGCGCGGCGTGGTGTCCGTCAGCAGGGCCGCCTCCAGCTCCTGCTTCGCGAGCGCGAAGTCGCCGGTGGACTGCGCCAGCTCGCTGCGGATGACGTGCTGGAAGACGGCGGAGGGAGGGCTGGGCGCGACGGCGGGGTCCAGCGCCGCCATGCGCTGGCGCTCGGCCTCCTGAAGTTCGTCCACCATGCGGCCCCGGTCGCGCTCCTTCAGTGCGCGCCGGTGCGCGATGAGCAGCCGTAACGGCTCGGACAGCCCCGCGGTGGCGGGATCCTCCACCCGGTGCATGTGGCCGGCGTAGTAGTCCGCGGCGTCGAAGTCGCCATAGGCCAGGTGGAGCTGGCTCAGGCGCATCAACAACAGCCGGCGGATCTTGGGCCGCTTTTCGAGCAGCAGCCGCTGGCGGTAGAGGATGAGCTGATCCGCGCGCCGGCCCACCATGCCCAGCTCTTCGTTGAGGCGGGGCGCATCCCACTCGTGGGGCACCTGGCCATCCAGCGGCAGCCGGTACACGTCCAGCGACTGGCCCCGGGAACAGGTCGTGATGAGCGACGCGGCGGTGGGGGAGGGGTACTCGCAGTTCCACCCCTGGCTGGTGAGCTGATCCGGGCTGGTGGCGGCGGCCTGCGCGGGCGCGTCGTCGCGCTCGGGGGAGAAGGGCACGCGGAACAGCACCCCGCTGTCGCTCGCGTCAATCACCCCGTCACCGTTGGAGTCGGTGAAGAACTGCACCACGTACAGCGAGCGTCCGTCGCGCGCGAACACCGGCTGGCCCGTCTTGCCCGGGATGTCCAGCGCCAGCGGGACGGGGGCCGCGCCGGGGACATCCAGCCGGACGGCCTCCAGGTGCGGTGCGGCTCGCGCGGCGAAGCCCGGCCCCACCTCCCGCACCGAGCGCTCGATGGGGACGTACACCAGCCAGCGCCCATCCGGAGAGAACGTCGGGCTGGTCAGGTTGCGCTGGAGCAGCGGCGTCACCTGCCATCCCGTCCCCAATGCGACCTTCGACAGCCGCAGGTCGCCCTGGATGGTCGCGCGGCTCACCAGCGCGATGTGCGTGTCGTCGATCCACTCCGCCTGGAGCGCGCTGGTCTCCTCTTCCAGACAGCGGCGCTCCTTCGCCTCCGGCAGCTCGCGCATGCAGAGCTGGCCGCCGGCCTGGGTCCGGAACGAGATGTAGAGCAGTTGTTTGCCATTGGGGCTGATGCGCGGCCACGTCACGTCCGCGCCTTCGTCGAAGAGGCGGCGCTCGCGGCCCCGCTCCAGATCCTGGATGAAGACTTCGGTCGCGATGTCCCGGTTGGACACGAACAGCAGCGAGTTCTCGTCGGGACCCAGCTGCCCCAGGAACTGGTCCCCCATGCCCACGGTGAGCCGCTCGGGCTGGCGCATGCCTCCGTCGTTCTCGTCGTCCTGGGCCCAGGCGCCGGTCGCGACGAGGACGGCGAGGGCCAGGGCCCAGGGGGCTCGGAAGTTCAGCACTTCTTCTCTCCCCAGGTGCCGTCCGCGGCCTCCACCCAGCCGCCGCAGACGACGCCTTCCGCGTGCGCCTGCTGCCAGTTGCGGCGCAGCGTCTCCTCCGGCACGCCGGGGCGCACCGTCCGCATCCACTGCCACAGCTGCCGCCGGGCCCGGTTCACCCGCTCCACCATGGCGGTGTCGTCCGCCGACACGCGGCCAGCCGTGCACTGCTTCCGGGTGACGACCAGGAGCCCGTCCTTGCCCTCGCCCACGCAGTGACGGCGCACCAGGTCGTCCACGCGGTCCGCCTGCGTCTTGCCCAGGTTCTCCACCAGCGGCGGAGGCTGGATGCCCAGGTCCTCCAGCTGGTTGGGCGTCAGCGGTACTGGCGTGGGGTTCATGCCCGCGCGCGCGAGCCGCTGCTCCACGTCCTTGTAGGAGCCCGCGGCCTGCTCCTCGAGCGCCGTCGCGCGGTCCACCATGACGATCTCCGGGGCGCTGATGCACCCGTGGGCGGCGAGGGTGGCCATGAGCAGCAATCCACGGCGGGTCATGGGAGGGCCTCTGGGGGGAACATGGAAGTGATGAGGCGGTCGACGATGGGGCCCAGGGGGATGCCCCGGATTTCATCGATGCTGACCAGCCGGGCCAGACCGCCCATGGTGATGAGCAGGCTGCCAAAGCCCTGCTTGAAGCTCACGCGCACGTGCTCCGGATAGCCCAGGCTCAACGCGTAGCGGACGCGGTTGGTGGCGGGGTCGGCGTGGCGCGGGTCCTCCAGGTCGAGCAGGTCCAGCAGGTGGCGGTTGCCGATGCGCAATATCTCCGCGCGCCCGTTGATGCTGCGGTCCTTCGCGGAGATGACCATGGCGGCGTTGCCGTCGAAGGGCTCACCCCGGGAGGACTTCACGCCTGTCGCCCGCACGTGGGCCTCCAGCGTGGAGCGCTTGCCCTGATAGTCCAGCATGCACTGGCCGGTGATGCGGCCTCCGCGCACGCCCATCTCCAACTGGCTCATGGAGAACACGTTCTGGTTGATGGACAGGTTGCCCGCCAGCGGCGCGATGGTGACCCACGGCGTGGTGATGCGGTCCGCGGACATGAAGCCGCTGTTCGTGAGCAGCGGGTGCTGATCCGCGAAGCGCAGCATCGAGTACGGATTGACGTCCAGGTCGTTCAGGAGCCGCACGCCGTCCTGCGAGACCTCCACGTTCTCCGTCAGCGGCACGTCGCCGTTGAGCGCCTCCACGGCGATGCCGGACTCGGGCATCCGCACGTTCACGTCCTGGAGCTTGAGGCTGGAGAGCGTGCGGAAGACGGTCAGGTCGGGCGATGCCACGCGGAAGTCCACCGTGGCCTTGCCGCTGCTCTCCAGCTGTCCCGGGCGCGCGAGGTGGGCCAGGTCCTGCTCCAGCGAGCCGCGCAGTCCCATGCGCTGCTGGTCGTTGCTCAGGTCCAGGCGGCCCTGCAGCTTCAGCTGCGTCTGGGTGCCTCCGTTGGACAGTTGGAGGTCCGGGATGCGGATGACGCCAGCGGGCGTGCGCAGCACGGAGAACGACGCCTCCACGTCCTGGACGGGGTAGGGCAGCGCGGGCTTCTGCTCCAGCGAGCGCACCTTCACGCGCTGCTTCAGCGCGATGTCGCCCTTCTCCCACTGGTCGGTGAAGGTGGCGGTGCTGTCGCTGGACAGGTCCGCGAAGGTCAGCCGGCGCTCGTTCATGCTGACGGTGAGCTTCTCCACCGCGAGCGTCGTGCGGACGGTGCGGTTGGAGCCTTCGGCGTGGGACTCACCCTGCCAGCGCAGGGCGGGGATGTTGAGGGTCTGGTCCGGCTGCTTCCAGCGCACGCCGCGCAGGTCCACCTGGGCCTTGCCCTCGAAGCTGGCGGCGCGCGGCGGCATGGGGGCCAGGCGGAAGCTGCCGTCGGAGCCCAGGTGCGTGATGAGGCCGGTGAGGGTGCCGTGCAGCTCGCCGGTCATCGCGAGCTTCGAGGGGTCCACTTCCGGCGGCACCCGCGCCTTGGCGAGGAGCGGCGACAGCGGACCCAGGGGCGGGAAGTCGCCCGTCACGTCCACCCGGAGCGCGCGGGCCTTGCGGTTGAACGCCAGCGCCGCGTTCGCGGAGAGCTTCAGGCCCGTGTGTCCGGTGAGCCCCAACCGGAGCTGGAGGTTGCGGCGGTCCACGTCGAACGTCAGCGTCTGGTGCTGGGCGCCCGCGTCGCTCTCACCGATGCGCAGTCCTTCGATCCGCAGGTCCAGCGCTCCCTTGTGCTTCCAGTCATCCCCCTGCGATTGCAACACGATGGCGGCACTGCCCGCCGACACGTCGTCCCAGCCCGGCCGCTGCAGGCCCAGCTCCGTCTGGTGCTCCACGCGGGGAGAAGGCGCGAAGAGGGACGTCAGCTTGCCCTTGGAGGCCAGCGTCACGGCGAGCTGCTTCCAGGGGAGCCGCGCGGCGACGTCATCCGGGAGGAAGGGCCGGGCGGCGACGAGGTCCGGCGTCTGGACGCCCAGCGTGTACGCCACGTCGTCGGTGCCCTTCGTGGCCTCCAGCAACGCGTGCAGCGTGCCCACGTCCAGCTCCAGCCGCGCGCGGGCCTTGCTGAGCCGGGGCTCCTCCATCGTGGGAAAGGCCTCCGTCACGTGGAGCTGCATGCGCGCGGGACCCTTCAGCACCTCGCGGCCGTCCGCGGTCACCACGCGGAGCGACTCCACCGGCAGGTCCGCCTTCAGCGCGAAGGGAGGCTTCGCCGTCAGCGGTGCCTGGAGCTGGAGGCCCAGCCGCTCCGCCGTCGCATGGAGCCCGGAGGCGCGGACGTCCAGCGCGTCCACCTTGGCTGAGAGCGCCGCATCCCCCGCGACCCGGAAGGGCGAGGCGAGGTCGGGCCGCAGCTGGCGCCCCGTCAGCTCACCGGAGGCCTTCGGAACGCGGAGCGGGGTGGCGCCCCCGACGTCCAAGGCCTGGAGCGCGAACGTGAGCCGCGTGGACAGCCCCTGCGGCGCATCCGGGGTCGCCGTCAGCGAGATGCGCCCACCGCCGAGTTGCACGCGGAGCGCCTCCTGGACGAAGAGGAGCTGGGCCACGTCCACGTCCAGCCCGACCCGTCCCTGCGCCCCCAGCTGGGGCACGTCGCTGAGCGTGACGTCCCGGGCCTCCAGGTGCGCCTTGCCGCCCTTGAGCGTGAACGGCACCAGGTCCGCGGGGATCCACTGCATCAGCCGCCCCAGGTCCATGTCCGCCAGGGCGCTCGTCAGGACGGGCGGGACCTCCGCTGAGTCCGGCAGCACCACCTGGGCCTGCACCTCGGCGCCGTCGGTCAGCCGCGTGCGGTCCAGCTCCACGGTGGTGAGCTGCTTCGCCACGTCGAACTTCGCCGTCACCGCGCCGTGCAGCAGCGAGCGGAGCGTGAAGCGCGGATCGAAGGTCTGTCGCGCGGCGTCCAGTTCCACCTTCACGCGTGCGGCGTCCGCGTTCGCTTCCACCGACAGGGCCAGCTCCAACAGGGCTTCGGCGGAAGGGACGGCCGGGCCTTCACGGTTCAGCGTCAGGGGCAGGGGCTTCCCGCTCTGGCCCAGGTCCACGAGGAGCTTCCAGCCCTTGTCCTGGGGCTTCGCTTCGATTCCGGCGTCGAGCCCGCGCAGCGACCAGCGGTCCACCACCGCGCCGCCCTGGACGCGGAGGTACGTCAGCGACACGCCCGACAGCGCGATGTTCGCGACGGGGAGCGGGGTGGCGAAGAGGTCCGCGACCTGACGCGAAAGTCCGGGAGCGGCTTCATCGAGCGGCTCGGGCTCCGCGGGGCCGGTCAGGTTCGTGAGGGACGTGGTTCCGTGTTCATCCGCCACCAGGACGAGGGCCGCGTCCCGCACCACCACGCGCTCCACCCGGACCGGCCCCTCCAGCAGGGGCCCGGGCGACCATGACGCCTCCAGCGTGCCGACGCGCAGCAGCTCCGGGGCGACGGACTGGAACGGCGGCGGCGTCCACACCACCAGGCCTTCCAGACGCAGCCCGGAGAGCACGTCGATGCGCGCGGTCTGGTAGTCCAGCCGCACGCCCGTGGCGGCCTGCACCTCGGAGACGATGCGCGCCTTGAGCCAGGGATGATCCAGGTGGTGCAACGCGGTCACGACCGCGACCAGCAGGAGCACGAACGTCGCGAGAATGATCAGGAGCGCGCCCGCGATGATTCGCGTCAATCGCCGACGAGGCCGTCCAGCACCGGGGGAGTCCATGTTGTTCCGTCGAGGCGACCGGCCAGCCCCCTCCTACCATGCGCCGGAATCGGCCTTCAATCCGAGGACGCCTCGCGGGCTGCGCGCGCTTCAACCGAAGCTGGACGAACCCATTCCCGCGGTGCCGCCCGCCAGGGGCTTGTAGGGGAAGTAGAGGTTGCGCACGAAGCGGGTGAAGAGGTGCTCCTCGTTCCACCGCTGGCGGGCCATGCCGTACACGCCGGGTGCGCGCAGGTCGTGCTCGGAGACGCCGGTGACGAACTCGCGCTCGCTGTAGATGGCGAAGACCTCGTCCACCGCCGCGCGGCTGCGGTACGTACGGAGCATCGTGCGGTAGATGAGCTCGCTCTCCTTCTGGGTGAAGGCCAGCCCCTGGATGGCGTGCGCCATCTCATGGAAGACCAGGTACTGCTCGGACTCCATCCGGTCCTGCCGCAAGGCGATCCTCGCCCGGGGCCAGTCCGGGTGGTCCCAGAACAGGCCCGCCGCCTGGGGCGACACCGCGCGGGGGTAGCCGTACTTCGCCAGCGTGTGCCCCGGGGGAATCAGCTCCAGCGTCAGGGGCCGCGCCGCCTCCAGCCGGGCAATGAGCTGGAGGTTGCCGGCGAGCTGCCGGGCAATCTCGTCCTGCACCCGCTTCACCTGCGCCGCCGGGGCGCCGTACGGCTTGAGCTCCAGCTTCGCGCTCACGTAGGCGCGGGCACGCGTGGGGCCTTCGGCGGGAGGACGGCCCGCGCGCGACTCGAAGACGTCGCCTCCCTCCAGCAGGGTGAAGGCGCTCAGCGGCTGCTTGAGCCCGACCTCCGCCGCCAGCGGGGTGACGTCCGGCGTGGAGCCATCCAGCGTCTCATAGCGTTCCGGGGCCATGGGCTCTCAGCCGCAGCGCTTCGCCTGCTGGTTGCAGCCGTCCACACAGCCCGGCGTCTGGGTGTCGGGCGTCAGCCGCTCCGCGTTGCCCTGCACGGAGTCCGGCGGCTGCCGCGAGGCGGGCTGGCCGCGCGGCTGGCAACTGTTGAGACACGCGTCGTACTGGTCGCGGCAGTACGGCGTGAGGGACGACGAGTCGATCGTCGCGCAGCCGGACAGCAGCGACAGCGCGCTCGCGAGAAGGGCGATGCCCCGGACGAGGTTCATGCCCGGAGTCTAGGCCGGGACCGGCGTGAGCGCCTCAGCAACCAGACCGCCCAGAGCAGACCTCCCGCGCCAGCCACTGACGCTCCCGGGCCCGCACCGCAGCCGCCCACCGTCGCGTTGGTGCCCGGCGTCACCTGTCCGTCCTGGGTGGGGGGCGGCGCCGGAGCCGCGCCCATCCGTGGCGCGAGGGGGTTGCCTTCGGTCAGCTCCTGGTAGCGCTGGACGAGCTTCAGCCGCGCGGCATCGAACGCGGCGCCGTCGTCCGGGACCTGCCACGCGGTGGGGATCAGCTCCCTTGCCACCTGGCGCGCGAAGTCCGGGTCGCCCGCGTCGCTCACCGCCTTGAGCCACTCGTAGTCCTGCATGCCCTGGCGGATGAGCTTCAGGCGCATCGACGCCACCGGCACGTCCGTCCGCCCGCCAATGACCGCGGGAGTGCCCGGGTAGAAGAGCGTCCCGTCCCCGTGGCCGTTGAAGTGGTACTGGTCCAGCCACGCCGTGGGGAGCATGCCCGCGGTTTCGTAATACAGCTCACCCTTGCCGCCGTGGAGGAAGGTCAGCCATTCCATCGCGCGCGCCTTCGCCGCCGGGCGGTCCACCAGGTACGACGGCCAGCCCGCCCCCGGCAGGTTCTCCGGCATGCTGCTTCCCGGTGCACAGCCGTGGCTCATGCAACTCTGATACATCCACAGCTCCGTCCCGGGACGTGAGAGGAATTGCGTGTACGTCGCGCCCTGGTCCCCCACGAAGCCGGGCTCCGTGCCGTCCAGGTGGTTCACCAGCGGCACCACCACGTCCACCAGGGGCTCCAGGCCGTTGTTCCTCAGGTGGATGGAGTTCGTCGTCAGCATCGTGCGAAGGCCGGGCGCGGACCGCCGCACCAGCTCGCCCGAGGCGTGCACCTCCTCGAACGTCGAACCAAAGGGCGGCTCGTCGCCAATCTGGACGAAGGCCTGGTCCAGCCAGCCGCGCTGCCGCAGGTGCTCGGTGAAGTCCCGCAGGTCCTCGGCGAGGAAGGGGCCTTCGTACTCCAGGCTCGTCATCCGCGCGCCGGACAGCCGCGTGGGCGCGGTGCCATCCAGATAGGGGCCCCACGCCGCGTCGAAGTCACTCCATGGCGGCGGCCAGGGCGCGCGCAGGAAGATGCTGGGCAGCGTGAGGCGGTGCTCCAGCGCAAGCTGCTGGTAGCGCGTGAGCAACGGTTGCAGCTCGGCGGAAGAACAGTTGTTCCGGCCCATGTGCGCGCGGCACACCTGCACCGGTGACAGCAGGAACGCCGAGGACAGCGACGACGTGCCGGGCATCACCGCGTCCACCACGGTCAGCCTCGCGGTCACCTGCCGCTGGAAGCCTCCCTCGGCCTCCACCGTCACCGTGCCCGTGTACTCGCCGGGCGGTGCGTTCCGGGGCACGTGCACGTCCACCCAGAGAGCGCGCGCCTCGTTCGCGGGCACGTCGAACGGAAAGGCATTGCGCGTCTCCCGGGCGACCTCGTCCGTGTCCGGCACCAGTCCGTCCGGCCATCGCCCCGCTGGCTGCCCGGGCACGGACGCCTGCCGTGTCGTGAGGTAGGCCTGCCGGTACAGCGTCACGTCCGGTCCCGTGATCACCACCGGCCCCTCCAGCGCGGGCAGGCGCGCGCGCACGCCCTCGAGTCCGATGTCACCGCCGTGCAGCGCCACCTGGAAGGATGCGAACTCATCACGCGCGGCGGTGAGCCGGACCTCGGTGCTGCTCCCGGGGACGGTGTCGTCGGGGCGGACCTTCACCATCATCCCCTCGCCCCACACCCCGGGGCCGGCCGCGAACACCGGCCAGCCCACGGACAACGACAGCAACGCAAGGCCGCACTGTCGGATCCCCAGCATGGGAAATGAATGGACACGGACAGTGAACCGCTCCAGATGTCCCGGCCGGCCCATCACCCAGGCCCACCAACCCCTCGCGGCCTGGCCGGTGGAAGGCGGTTGCCATTCCCAGACGTGATGGGTGGGTTCCTCGAACCCAACGGTGGCCTGCTTCCTCGGCTGGCGTCCGACAGCCTCATCACAGCCTCAGCGGAGGATTGAAGTCCTCTCGGCGGCGGATGCTTGCGGCGTGCAAGCGAACGGGAGCCCATGGCGGATGACTGTCTGGGCATGGGCCCGCTGGTAGTAAGGTGCGCCGGTCGAATGACGGCGCGAAGCCAGAGGAGCGCTCCGGTGGCTGGCAGCGAATGGCGGGTGCGGGTGCTGGGGATGGCGCGGCTGTCCGGCCCCGAGGGTCAACAGGTGAGGCTGGAGCGGCGCACCGCCGCGCTGCTGGCGTGGCTGGCATTGCAGGGCCCCTCGCCCAAGTTCGCGCTCGCGGCCTTGCTGTGGCCGGACTCTCCACCCGCCACGGTGCGCGGCAACCTGCGGCAGCTGCTGCGCCGGCTGCGCCTCGCCACGGGCGAGGAGGCCCTGGTGGAGGGCGACACCGACCGGCTGGCCCTGGTCTCGCCCCTGGTCGTGGACGCCGCGTGCCTCAAGGCCGCCGCCGAGGCCCATGCCTCCGCGGAGGCGCTGGAGGCCGTCGGGGCTGAAGGCGGCACGCTGCTGGCCGGCTTCGACTTCGATGACTGCCCGGAGCTCGCGCGCTGGCTGGACGGCGCACGCGCGGGCGTCGAGGGCTGGGTGCGCGAGGCGCGCGAGGCCCGCATCGCCCAGCTCACCACCTCCGGAGAGTGGACCGCCGCGCTGGGGCTCGCGCAGGCGTGGGCGCGGCAGGAGCCTGAATCCGAGCAGGCGGGCCGCCACCTCATCCGCCTGCACTACCTCCAGGGAGACCGGGGCGCCGCGCTCGCGACCTTCGAACACCTGCGCGACGTCCTGGACCGGGAGCTGGGCGTCACCCCCATGCCGGAGACGCTCGTCCTGGTGCGGGAGGTGGAGAAGGCCGCGCCGCGCCCCCGCTCCGTGCAAGGCGCGCGCTCCGTGCTGCCCGTGTCCGTGCTGCGCCCGCCGGTGCTCGTGGGCCGGGAGGCCGCGTGGCGGCAACTGGAGGCCGGCTGGGAGGCGGGCCAATTGCTGTTCATCTCCGGCGAGCCCGGCAGCGGCAAGACGCGGCTCGCGGAGGAGTTCGCGGCCACGCAGGGCCGCTGGGGACGCATCGAGGCGAGGGCAGGGGACCGGGACGTGCCGTTCGCTTCCCAGGCCCGCGCCTTCCGCACGCAGTTGCAGCGCTGGCCGGACGTGAAGCTGCCGGACTGGGTCCGCACGGAGCTGTCACGCATCCTGCCCGAGCTGGGAGAGCCGCGGCTGCTGCCGCCCCTGTCCTCCGAGGCCGGCATGCTGCGCTTCTACGACGCCATCGTCGCGGCGCTCCACCTGCTCCACGAGCACGAGGACATCAGCGTCGCGGACGACGTGCAGTACTGGGACACCGCCAGCGCCAGGGCCTTCACCTTCGCGCTCTCCCGGCTGGCCGACGCCGCGCCCCAGGGTGGCCGGAGCCTGCGCTTCATCGACTGTTACCGCCGGGGAGAGCTGTCCCCGGAGGCGCGGATGCACGTGACGGGGCTCGTGGAGGCGGGGCTGGCGCGCATCGTGGAAGTGGACGCGCTGACGGACGAGGACGTGAGGCGCATGGTGGCGGGCATGGGGCTGCCGGACGCGGAGGCGCACGTGGAGGCCCTGGCCCGCTACACGGGCGGCAATCCGCTGTACGTCGTGGAGACGCTGAAGCACCTGCTGGAGACGGACTCGCTGCACCGCGAGTGGCCGCAGCGGCTGCCACCCCCGGGACGCGTGGGCCCCCTCATCCAGCGGCGCCTGGAGCGGCTGTCCCCGCTGGCGCTCCAGTGCGCGCGGCTCGCGGCGCTGGCGGGGGCCTTCTTCCGGACCTCGCTCGTGCCCCGCGTGCTCCAGGTGACGCTGGCGGACGCGCACGAGGCGCTCGCGGAGCTGGAGGCGGCCCAGGTCCTGATGGGCGAGCGCTTCAGCCACGACCTGGTGATGGAGGCCGTGCGCGCAGGCATGGGGCCCGGTGAGGACCGCGTGCTGCACGCCCGGCTCGCCACGGTGCTGGAGGAGGACGGCGCTTCGTCCATCCTCCTGGCGCACCACTGGCTGGGGGCCGGGTGGACGGAGCGGGCACTGCCGCACCTGCTGGCGTCCGCGCGCTCTGGCGAACAGGTGCTGCCGCCGGAGCTGGCGGCGGAGCACTACGCGCGGGCCGCGGCGCTGATGCAGTCGCTGGGACGGCACGAGGACGCCGTGCGGGCGCGCGCCGCCGAGGCCCGGTGCCGGCTCCAGGCCACCTCGGCGGGAGTCCAGGCCTTCACCCCTGGGCCATCAGGAGGCCCAGGCGCTCGCGGTAGCCTCGGCTGAGCTTCAGCGTCGTGCGGTCGCGCAGGATGACCTGGTACTCGCCATGGAGCAGCGGGCGCAGCTCCTTGACCCGCTGGAGGTTGACGAGCGTGGAGCGGTGGATGCGGACGAACCGCTCCGGATCCAACCGGGCCTCCAGCTCCCGCAGCGGCTGGCGCAGCAGGTGGCCGCGCCCGCCCACGTGCACCTGCACGTAGTTGTCCTCGGCCGCCATCCAGTCCACGTCGTCCACGCTCAGCAGCGTCACCCGGCCCACCTCGCGGATGGCCAGCCGGTCCAGGTAGCGCGGCGCGCGCGACGGCTCGGGGAGCGCCTTCACCATGCCCGCGAGCTGGACGACGAGGTGCTGGATGCGCTCCCGGCGCACGTGCTCCTTCGCGCGGCCCAGCACCTGGACGAAGCGCTGGGGCACCAGGGGCTTGAGGAGGTAGTCCAGCGCGCCGGCCTCGAAGGCGTGCAGCGCGTGCTCCTCCCGCGCGTTCATGAAGACCACGGCCTGGGCGCAGGCGCTTCCCGCGTCCTGGAGCACCTGGAAGCCGTCCATGTCCGCGAGCGCCGCATCCAGGAAGAGGATGTCCACGGGCTCGCGCCGCAGGGCCTCCACGGCGGCGCTCCCCGTGCCATGGACCTCCGTGACGCGCACGTCGGCATCCGCGTCCAGGAGCGACTGCACATGCCACTGGGTGGCGGTCTCGCTGTCGATAATCCCTACTCGGATGGGTACCGGCTCGAACAACGCGTCTTGAAAGGCCATCCTTTTTCCCTCTGTGTGCAATGCAAGCTCACCCCCGGCCTGGGTCCATCACCTTGGGATGTCAGGCGTGACGGCGGCGTGACGGCCGTTCAGACCCGGGGCGGGAAGGCCCCGGGCCCGCTCGGCCATGGGTGCCATTGGGCCGGGGCGACGCGTGGGCTATGACGCCGCCATGCCCAAGACCCTTGTTCTGCCTTTGCTTGCCCTGCTGACGCTGGTGGGCTGCACCCATCAGGTGCGGCCGAGCCCCGCGCCCATGTCCAACGCGGGCAATCCGCTGGCGCTTCGCGCGCGCTACTACATCTCTCCCGAGCAGAAGGAGCGCATCGACTCGGACAGCTACTTCGCCCTGGGCGCGGCGCACACCTGGAACATCACCATCGGCGAGGCGCTCACGCGCAGCTTCCCGCAGATGCTGGGCACCGTGTTCCAGTCCGTCCAGGAGGCTTCCAGCCCCGACGACCTGGGCGACGCGGACGTGCTCATCATCCCGGAGATCCAGTCCTTCGACGTCCACGCCGGTGGCTTCGTGTCGCAGCTGAAGCTGACGGTCCGCTCCAAGGGGGGCCAGGACGCCGTCCAGGTGAGTGACCTGTTCGAAGGCGCTTCCCAGAAGAGCAAGGGGGCCTCGGCGTGGCTGGGCGGAACGGCCGCGGGCCAGGAGGCCCTGCGCCAGTCCGCGGAGTTCGCCTTCGAGGACGTGATGCCCAAGGTCGCCACCCGCCTGCGCGAAGTCTTCGCCAAGGCGCAGGCGAAGGCGAACGTGCTCTGAAGCACGACACGGGCCGCGGGGTGGAGGTCCCCGCGGCCCGTGCCTGGCTTCACGTCACTGCGGCATGCTGAGCCGCAGGCGCAGCAGCGTCGCCTCCGTCCAGGCGGTCGCCTCCGGACCGCCGGAGGTGGCCTGGGCGTCCAGGGACGCCTCCACAGCGGCCTTCAGCCGTTCCGCGCGGGACGTCACCGTCGTGTCCAGGAGCGTCAGGAGGTTGTCGGCCGGCGGATCGTCGGTCTGGCCGAACAGCGCATACATGTCCTGCACGTCGTTCATCACCGGCGCCACCTCCGGGTTCAGCAACGTGTCGTGGCCGGACAGCACCGAGTCGTCGCCGTACAGCAGGCCGTGCAGGTTCTCGTCGTGGTCCACCGACAGCGGCAGTGCCAGCGCCACGTAGGACTGCCAGACCAGCCATGTGCCTGTCAGCTGCTTCGCCTGGACCTGCAGGGGGTCACCTCCCTGCTCCATCCGCTGGGCGATGGAGGCATAGAACGGCGGCTGCTGACTCCGCAGCGCCTGGATCACCTTGGGGCGCAGTGACGTGAGCAGCGTGCTTGGCAGGGGGCCACGGGTGGGCGTGATGCTCGCCTTCACGGTGTCCCAGCGCTTCGCCATCCACTCCTGCGGGTTCTCGGTGTTGTTGGGGTCGTAGGTGGGCCGGTCCACGCCACGAATCACGATGGTGAACTCCTGGCCGCCGGTGAAGAGGTAGCTGTAGATCTTCTCCGACTTCACCGTGTTGGTGTCCGTGTCCAGGTAGGTGAAGCGGACATAGACCTTGGACTGCAGCCGGTACTTGCGCTCATAGGTGCCGCCGAGCCCCGTGGGGACCTCGGAGTAGAGCTGCCAGCTGCCCTCGCCGCACAGGTCGATGGTGGCCGCGCCCACGTTCATGTTGTCCGCGATGAGGAACGGACCCAGCACGTCGTGGTTCCAGGGCGCCGGGTTCAGATGTGGGGTGTCCGGCGTGTTGTCCCCGTTGTAGTCACCCCACTGGCCGCCCGCGCACGGCGCGACGGGCTTCTCCCCCTGCTTGAGGAAGTGCGTCGTGGGCGCCTGCTCCGGGGCGCCCCACGGGTCGACGCCGTACAGGGGGCCGTTGGGATTGTTGCGCCACTCGACCCGCGCATCTTCGATGGCGGTCTTCAGGGCACCCCAGTGCGCCAGGTAGCGCGTGTGCAGCGCGGTGAACAGCGGCTTGCCCATGCCCGTCAGCGCCGTGTCCAGCTGCGTGCCGGCGGTGATGAGCGGCCCGTGCCGTGTGCTGAGCATGGCGGCGCCATGCACCGGCTGCTCCTCGAAGAGCCGCGCGTAGGCTTCCGCGCCCGCCATCCAGTCCTTGGGGCTGGACAGCCGATCCCCGATGCGCAGCATGGGCTGGCCCATCTGGAAGGGGAACTCCCGCAGGTAGTTGATGTTGTGGGTGAGGGCCCTGACGGTCAGCTCGTCCACGGGGCTGATGGCGGCGTTGGAGCCGCGCCCGTCGACGCCCGCGAGGATGGTGGAGGTCTTCGCGTGATCCGCACCCCACAGGAAGAAGTCCGTCTCCGCGTCCACGAACTCCGAGTAGTCCATCGGCACGGAGTGGCGCTGGTTCCAGCCCAGGTACTCCCCCGTGGACCTCGTGAAGTAGTCGTCCTTCACGTCCTCGAAGTACGCATACATGTTCTGGTCGATGCGGTTGAGGTTCGCCTGGAGCGTGTAGAGCGACTGCTGGACCTCCTCCACGTTCTGGTTCACCCGGCCCAGGTTCCAGTCCACCAGGGCGAAGCGCGCCAGCATGTCCGAGTGGATCTCCTGGAGCTTGCGGTCCACCCGCTCGAAGCGGCTGAGCATCCGCACCTGCACCTGCACCACCAGATCATGGAGCTTGCGCACCTCCGCGAGGATGACCTGCTCGATGGGCGGCTCCGCCGGCTTGCGCAGGAGGGAGAAGAGCTGGAATACGGCGCTGATGAGCTGCCCGCTGAACACCGTGGCGCTGATGATCTGGAAGCCCTTCTGGCCCAGTCCGAGCACGCCGGTCAGCTTCTCCGCGATCTTGACGGAGCTCTCCGCGTACTTCGCCACCGCCTCCAGGGTGGTGTCGAGCGCCTTGCTGAGCTTCACCAGGTCGCTGGCGAGCTGACTGGAGCCGTCCAGACTGAAGAGCTGGGCGAGGAGGCCCAGGCCCACCGTGACGCCGCCGCGCACGCCGTCAAGCCGATCCTTCAGCTGCGTGCCACGCGACTTCGCGGTCGCGATGGCGTCCTTGAGCGCCTGCTCCTCCGCGGAGGCGTCCACGGCCGCCAGCGCCGCGGGGGTCGTCCCCGCGGGCTTCTTCAGCTCGAGCTTCGCCCGGTACGCCTGCTCCGCGATGTTCAATTCATTGAGCATGTCCGAGTACGCCTGCGCGGTGTCGAGCCCCTCGGTGCTCACGATTGCCGCGAAGGCGCGTGCCTCGTCCGGCGTCGTCACCAGCCGGCCGTTCACCAGGTGCGCATCGACGAAGCCCTTCAGGGGGCCCAGGGCGTTGACGTCCAGCATCTGCTGGGTGGAGTGGTCCGTGTGCGGACCCACGCCAGCGCCAATGCCACCGGAGTTCACCGCGCCGGCCAACGCGACGTTGCCCTGCGCCAGGTCGTACAGCTTGCTCCACGTCTCCTCCGTGAAGGCCGTGGCCTCCGCGTAGCGCTCCACCTGCGAGGAGGTGGCGCCGAGCCCCCGTGGCGTATCCAGCCCGTTCTCCATGCTGGCCAGGAAGGCGCGCGCATGGGCCCGCAACGCCCGGCCGGGCACGGACGTGGCGGGCAGGGTGGGCTCGGCCTTCGTGAGCATGCGCAGCATCACGTGCACCATGGGGCCGCCGCCGTCCGTCGTGGGGTCGAAGGTGTAGGTGCCCAGCGCGGTGGCGAGGGTATTGAGGTGCGCGGTCAGCTCCGCCTGCGTGAGTGCCGGGTTGTCACGGGCCAGCGTGTACGCGGCGCCCGCCAGCAGGTTCAGCTTGGGCTGCTGCCGGGACATGGCGATGGCCGCGTAGATGCGCCGCTTCAGTTCCTGCTCGGAGAGGGAGAACGTGCGGCTGCACTCCGAGCAGGTGACGGGCGCGTCATAGACGGGCGCGCCCTGGCCGCCGGAGGCCGTCCACTGCGCGGCTGCCTGCGCCTGCACCTGCGCCAGCGTGGAGCCGCCGGGTGCCTGCCCCTCCACGAAGCCCGCGCCACAGTCGGCGTCCGGCGCCAGCCCATGGGTCGCGTCGCGGCAGGAGTTGTAGAGCTTCGGTCCGCTGCCTTCGCCGCACGGGCCGACCATCGTTCCGCACTGCGTGGCGTCCGTCATCCAGGCGCCGTTCACCTGGCACGTCTTCGGGTTCTGGCAGGCCACGGTGCAGGCGGACTCCACCAGGGCGCACTGGGGCCCGGTGCCCAGCGCGAACTCGCCGGTGGGGTAGTTCGCATAGAAGATGTAGCAGTGCTCTCCGCCCACGGGGCCACCCGTGGGCGGCGGGCCGCCGATGAGCCAGAACCAGGTGACCCCCACGCGGTCCTCGGCCACCGGCACGGTCGCGTTCAGGTAGCTTTGCGCCAGGGACTCGCACGAGCGCCCCAGGCGGGGCTGCACCACCTCCTTCTCGATGCGCTCCTGTCCGAAGTCCGCGTGCCGGCACGTGCCGTAGGTGGTGCACGTCTTCGGCGTGGTGTCCTCGCCGCACGCCGTGGAGGCCCTGCGCGTGTAGCACTCCAGGCTGTAGGTGAACTGGCCGGTGCAGGCCCACTCGCCCGTTTCGATGCTCTCGGGCGCGCACGTCAGGCCCTCCTGTGACGTCTGGATGGGGGCCATGGGCTCGGGGGGCCTGGCGTCGTTGGACGCGGCCTCGCCGCAACCCCAGAGGCCCAGCGCGGCCACCACGCCCGCGAGCCAGCGCCGGCGGCCCGCGGGTGCGGGCCGCCCTGCTTCGATACCGCGTGAATCCGGATTCATGATCGTCCCTTCAGCGAACTACCGCGGGGGACGATGGGCTGGCGGCCGTGACGGCGGCGTGACGGCCCGCCGCCTCGGAGTCCGGCTCAGGCGCAGTAATACGTCGGGGCCAGCTCCAGCACGCGCCGCTCGGCGACGGGGGAGAGCGCGCGCAGGCGGGAGAGGAAGAGGGGCGCCTTCATCCCCATCCCGATGAAGCCGTAGACATACGAGCGCTCCTGGAGCTCGGACAACTGCTGGCGCTCGGCGGGCGTGAACGTGCGCCCCACCGCCTTCTCCAGCGTCTGGAGGTCCAGCGCGAGCTGCGCGTTCAGCGTCCCCCGCAGCGCCTGGAGCAGCTCCGCGTACTCGGTCAGGGCCGCGTCCAGGGCGTCGGGCGACTCCGCGAGGATCTTCTGGGCCTCCAGGAAGTCCAGCCGCGTGTGCTGCGCCTCCTCCAGCCAGTGGTGCTTGAGCAGGTTGCAGAAGAGCGGATCCAACGTCTCGTCCTGGTTGCCGCGCACCGTCTCCAGGTAGTGCTGCTGGGTCATCAGCTCCATGTGCAGGTTGAAGATGAGCACCCCCAGGTTGGACTTCGCCATGATGGCGCGGGCCACCTCCACCTGGTTGTCGAGCAGGGCCGGGGCGACCTTGAACCCCTTCGCGAACGCGCTGGTGAAGCGCGAGAAGAGCTGCTGGTGCTTCAGCTCCTCCTCGGTGAAGCGCAGGAGCGCGCGCATGTGCGTCGCGTTCCCGTGCAGCTCCAGGCCGGCGCGCTGGGCGGCCAGCGCGACGGCGTACTCCTCCAGGAACAGGAACAGGTGGGCGTAGCTGTTGGAGCGGATGTGATTCAACACCAGCCGCTCCTCCGCGTTCAGGAAGGGGATGGCTCCCGTGTGGGTCAGCGCATCCGAAAGGAACCGGTGGCTGAAGTCGAGCACGGTGTCCTTGGGCAACAGCTCATCAATGCGCCAGGACACCTTTTCGGAACTCTGGATGCAGGACTGATACTCCGCCGTTTGATTGAGCATGCTTCAATCAGACAGGTGTCGCCGTTTGCCAGTCAATCCCTCCCCTCACTTCCGCGTGGTGCCGCAGGCCAGGCAATCGCTGGCGCAGTTGTCATAGGTCTTGCCCGTGCCGCACGACTCGGTGACCTGGCAGGTCCCATCGCCGCAGCTGTAGATGTCCTGGGAGCGCAGCTGGGTGGTGAGGGGCTGATAGGTGATGCCGTTGACGACACAGCGCTCCCAGAAGGAGTGCGTCGCGTCGCGGGTGCAGAGGGTGGCGCACTGGCCCACGTGCACGATCGGGGCGCACCCCGTGTCCTCACCGGTCCCCTTGGCGGAGAGCGCGCAACCCCGGGTGGTGCTCTCGTCCTTCCTCAGGACGCGGTCATTGCCGACGTAGATGCCCTCGGTGGTGAACAGGTTGCCGAAGAAGCAGGCCTCCTTCTCCGGGAAATCCGTGGCCTCTCCGGACGCCATGGGGATGGCCCCACCCGTGGAGTCGCGGCCCCGGACGGAGATGGGAACCGAGTAGCCCAGCTTGTTGACGTGCGCGGCGAGGCAGGCGGACAGCCGCTGCTGCTCCGCCACCGTGGCGGCGGAACCCTGGGCCCACGCGGTGGCCAGCCCCAGGCGTCCCGGCCAGGTGTAGGTGACGCCCGTGGTGGGGTTGGTCCACACGCGCGTCTGGCCCGCGGGCAGGGCGCAGGCGACGACGTACTTCATCACCATGTCCGAGTAGGTGACGGACGCGTTGCCGTTGAACCAGTTCTTGAACGACGTGGCCGCCAGCCCGTTGGTGGAGAGCCCATTCGTCGACAGGCCATTCGTGGAGAGGCCGTTGGTGGACAGGCCATTCGTCGACAACCCGTTCGTCGACAGCCCGTTGGTCGCGATGGCCTCCTGTGAGCGTTCACCCAGCTCCGGAGCATCCGCTTCGCTGCTGGCGCAGCCTCCCACGCCCAGCAGCAGCCCCAAGCAAAGGAATGCCACGGCACGGTCCATGCTCGACGTCTGAGTCTTCATGTGAATCCCCCCCACAGGGCATTGCGACGACTGTGAAGCCTAACGAGCGCCGTGCTTGTAAACCTTTACCCTGACGTGAGGGGTTGAACCGACCTGGACGGGTCTACTCGGCCAGCTAAGTAAAACCCGCGATGTCCCAACACAGTGTCAGGTGTCACCGCCATGCTGACGCGGTGCGTATTGAGCACCCCGGGACGGGGGCATCCACGGGGGGGGACCAGGGCGCGAGGATGCGCGTCGCGCCCTGGAGGGACGTCTTCAGCTCCCGATGGTGGGGGATGGGCTACTTCAGCAGCTCGCCCCGTTCTGCCTTCTCCACGAGCGACGCGGGCGGCAGGAAATGCTTCCCGTAGCGCTCCGCGAGCTGGCGCGCGCGGGTGACGAAGCCGCGAGGCCCCGTGCCGGACGGGCCCTCGTAGCCGTTGATGTACTGCACGACGCCGCCGGTCCACGGCGGGAAGCCGATGCCCAGGATGGAGCCCACGTTCGCGTCCGCGACCGAGCGCAGCACGCCTTCATCGAAGCAGCGCACCGTGTCGATGGCCTCCGCGAACAGCATCCGCTCCTTCATGTCCTCGAAGGGGATGGTGTGCCCGGGCTTCGTGTAGTGCTGCGTCAGCCCCGGCCAGAGGTTCGTCCGCTTTCCGTCCGCGTAGTCGTAGAACCCGCCGCCGGTGGAGCGGCCCTTGCGGCCGTGCTGATCAATCATCGCGTCCATGACCGCGTAGCTGCCGTGGTCCTGCCACGGCTGGCCCGCGGCCTCCACGGCCGCCTTCGTCTCCTGGCGGATCTTCCGGGGCAGCGTCAGCGTGAGCTCGTCCACCAGCTGGAGCGGGGCGGCGGGGTAGCCCGCCTGGAGGCCCGCCTGCTCAATGGACGCGGGCGCGATGCCCTCGCCCACCATGGCGATGGCCTCGTTGAGGAACGTGCCGATGACGCGGCTGGTGAAGAAGCCTCGGCTGTCGTTGACGACGATGGGCGTCTTGCCAATCTGCACCGCGATGTCGATGGCCTTCGCCAGCGTCGCGTCGCTGGTCTGCTTGCCCGCGATGAGCTCCAAGAGCGGCATCTTGTCCACGGGGGAGAAGAAGTGCATGCCCACGAAGTCCGGCGGGCGCGACACGCCTTCGGCCAGCAGGGTGATGGGCAGGGTGGAGGTGTTGGACCCCAGCACCGCGTCCGGCGCCACCACGCCCTGGATCTCCTGGAAGACCTTGTGCTTGAGCTTCACGTCCTCGAAGACGGCCTCGATGACCAGGTCGCAGCCCGCGAGCGCGGCCGGGTCCTCCGCGGGGGTGATGCGCGCGAGCAGCGCGTCGCCCTTCTCCTTCGTGGTGGAGCCCTTGGCGACGGCCTTCTCCACCAGCTTGACGGAGTAGCCCTTGCCCTTCTCCGCGGCCGCGAGGCTCACGTCCTTGAGCACCACGTCGATGCCGGCCTTGGCGCACACGTACGCGATGCCGGCGCCCATCATGCCCGCGCCCAGCACGCCGACCTTCTTCGCGGTGTGTTGCGGGAAGCCCTTGGGGCGGCCGCCGCCGGAGTTGATGTGCTGCATGTCGAAGAAGAACGCCTGGATCATGTTCTTCGCGACCTGGCCGACGACCAGCTCCGTGAAGTAGCGCGACTCGATGGTGAACGCGGTGTCCACGTCCACCTGCGTGCTCTCCACCGCCACGGCCATGATGGCGCGCGGCGCGGGCATGTTCGCGCCCTTGAGCTGCTTGCGCAGGTTGGCGGGGAACGCGGGCAGGTTGGCCGCGAAGGCCGGGTGGGACGGCGTGCCGCCCGGAATCTTGTAGCCCTTCTGGTCCCACGGCTGCTGCGCCGCCGGGTTCGCCTTCACCCACGCCTTGGCCGCGGGCAGGAGCGCGTCCACGGACGGCACCACCTCATGCACCAGCCCCAGCTCCTTCGCCTCCTGGGGGCGGTAGCGCTGGCCCTGGAGCAGGACCTTCATCAGGGCGTCCGTGATGCCCAGCATGCGCACGGTGCGCACCACGCCGCCGCCACCGGGCAACAGGCCCAGCGTCACCTCCGGCAGGCCCACCTGCGCGCCCTTCACGTCCGCGATGATGCGGCGGTGACACGCCAGCGCGATCTCCAGGCCGCCGCCCAGCGCCGCGCCGTTGATGGCCGCGACCACGGGCTTGCCCAGCGTCTCCAGCGCGCGCAGCTGCGCCTTGATCTCCTGGCCCAGGTTGAAGACCTGCGCCGCCGCTTCCTTCTTCACGTCGCGCAGGTCGTTGAGGTCGCCGCCCGCGAAGAAGGTCTTCTTCGCGGAGGTGATGACGACGCCGGTGATGGAGGCCTTCTCCTTCACCAGCCGGTCCACCGCCGCGCGCATGGACTTCACGTAGGCGGCGTTCATGGTGTTGGCGGACTGGGAGGGGTCGTCCATCGTCAAGACGACGATGCCGTCCGCGTCCTGTTCCCAGCGCAGGGTGTTCTGTTCGCTCATGGCTTTGCTCGGATGTCTTTAGAAAGGGAAGGGAGGGTTCAGACGCGCTCGACGAGGGTGGCCACGCCCATGCCGCCGCCGACGCACAGGGTGACGACCGCGCGACGCGCCTTGCGCCGCTCCAGCTCGTCCACCACGGTTCCAAGGATCATCGCGCCGGTGGCGCCCAGCGGGTGGCCCATGGCGATGGCGCCGCCGTTGACGTTGAGCTTCTCGTCCGGGATGCCCAGGTCCTTCTGGTACTTGAGGACCACGGAGGCGAAGGCCTCGTTGAGCTCGAAGAGGTCGATGTCCTTCACCGACAGCCCGGCGATGTCCAGCAGCTTGCGGGTGGCCGGCAGCGGCCCCGTCAGCATGATGGTGGGCTCCGCGCCGGACGTGGCCACGGCGGCGATGCGCGCGCGCGGCGTGAGGCCCAGCTTCTTGCCCACCTGCTCGGAGCCCACGAGCACCAGCGCCGCGCCGTCCACGATGCCGGAGGAGTTGCCCGGCGTGTGCACGTGGTTGATGCGCTCCACCGCGTGGTACTTCTGGAGCGCCACCGCGTCGAAGCCGCCCATCTCGCCCATGGTCGTGAAGGACGCGTTGAGCTGGCCCAGCGAGGCCACGGTGGAGTCCGGGCGCATGTGCTCGTCGCGGTCCAGGATGGTGAGGCCGTTCTGGTCCTTCACGGGGACGACGGACTTCTGGAAGTAGCCGTGGGCCCAGGCCTTCGCGGCCAGCTCCTGTGAGCGCACCGCGTAGCGGTCCACGTCCTCGCGGGTGAAGCCCTCCATGGTGGCGATGAGGTCCGCGGAGATGCCCTGCGGCACGAAGTAGGTGTCGTAGTTGGTGGCGGGGTCCATGGCCCAGGCGCCGCCGTCGGAGCCCATGGGGACGCGGGACATGCTCTCCACGCCGCCCGCGATGACCAGGTGCTCCCAGCCGGAGCGCACCTGCTGCGCGGCCATGTTCACCGCCGTCAGGCCGGAGGCGCAGAAGCGGTTGAGCTGCACGCCGCCGGTGGTCTCCGGCAGGCCGGCCGCCAGCACCAGCGTGCGGGCGATGTCCGCGCCCTGGTCACCCACGGGGGACACGACGCCCAGCACCACGTCGTCGATGTACTTCGGGTCCAGGTTGGGGTGGCGCTGCTTGAGCGCGTCCACGAGGCCAACGAGCAGTGACACCGGCTTGGTGCCGTGCAGGGCGCCCTTCTTGCCCTTGCCGCGAGGGGTACGGACCGCGTCGAAGATGAATGCTTCCTGGCTCACGGGGAGCCTCCTTGTGAGAAGGGGAGGACGCTACAGGGACCGGGCGACGAGTTCCTTCATGACCTCGTTCGCGCCGGCGAAGATTCGCAGGACGCGCGTGTCCGCGAACAGATGGGCGATGGGATATTCCTTCATATCGCCGTACCCGCCGGACAGCTGGAGGCACCGGTCCACTGTGAGGCAAGCCGGGTCGGACGCCCAGTCCTTCGGTGGAGACCTCCGCGCAGGGACGCTCGCCGAGCAGGCGCATGGCTTCAGATGAACTGGCTGTCCAGTTCGAACGCGGGCTCGGGCGGCTGACGCGGTGTCCTCCTGGCCCTTGCGCGGCACATCCGGCGCAAGCCTGACCCTGTCTCCGCGGCCATTCGTCCTTCATGGCGCCGAGGCCGCTCGCCTGTCTCTTCAGCCGCGTTGTTCGCGACCCATCTCATCTTCGGCAACACGCCACCGCCAGTAGCGCTCCGGCTTGACCCACACAACCGTCTCAGCCGAGACGCTCATGAAGGCATCGAGGACCGGCTTTCCGAGAACTGGATTGCCGTCGGCATTCTCTCGCAGCAAGGCGTCTGCGCCGTGTTTCGTGAGCATGTCGACGACGTCGTCTTGGTAGACACAGCCGTCGCGGTGGAGATGGGCCATCATCCAACCGGCCACCTCTACGGAAGTCACGAGCCCGCTCCGCCACTGCCGGGATCTGGGATCTGCGGCTTCACCGAGGTGGGCTCCAGCGAGGCTGACGGGAATACACTTTGCTCCAGCTTTCTGCCGGCAAACCACTGGCAACGCGGACCGCCGGGAGTCAACGCCTGCACCGTCATCGCTGGACCGCCGGTTTTGAGTTTCACGATGTCGCCGATTTGAAACCGCTTCATGGCTTCTTCCTTTCCCCTGCCGCCTCTCACCTCGTGGGTGACAGCTGGGTGTTTGATTGGCCCCTGTGTCCGGCTTTCCTGGAGGCGGCGCCACCCACGTCTAAACCGTGTCCACGGCGGCCCTGACTATCAAGGGAGGCTCGCGTCCCTGTTCCGGCCGAATCGCCAGGAGGGAGTGCGAAATTCATACACAGCCAGAATCTGGATGGAGAACATGGTGGTGCTCGGCACCGCCATCTCCAGCACCTGGGCTCACAGTTGTCGCCCTTCATCCCCCCTGTGAACTCCTGACCTGAAATGACACGGGCCGCGGGGTGATGTCCCCGCGGCCCGTGCCTGTTTCATGCGTGGCTTTGCGTTACTGCGGGATGCTGAGCCGCAGGCGGAGCAGCGTCGCCTCCGTCCAGGCGCTTGCCTCCGGACCGCCGGAGGTGGACTGGGCGTCCAGCGAGGCGTCCACGGCGGCCTTCAGCCGGTCCGCGCGCGACGTCACCGCCGGGGCCAGGTCCGCCAGGATGTTGTAGGCGGGCGGGGCGGCGGCCACGCTGAACAACGAGTACATGTCCTGCACGTCGTTCATCACCGGCGCCACCTCCACGCTCAGCAGGGTGTCGTAGCCGGACAGCACCGAGTCGTCGCCGTACAGCAGGCCGCGCAGGTGCTCGTCGTGCTCCACGGACAGCGGCAGCGCCAGCGCCACGTAGGTCTGCCACACCAGCCACGTGCCCGTCAGTTGCTTCGCCTGGACCTGCAGGGGGTCTCCGCCCTGTGCCATCCGCGTCGCGATGGAGCCGTAGAACTGCTTCTGCTGGTCCTTGAGCACCTGCACCATCCGGGTGCGCACGCTGGAGCGCACCGCGTCCCCCATGGGGTAGTTCGTGGGCGCGATGTTCCACTGCACGTAGCCCCAGCGCTTCGCCATCCACTCCTGCGGGTTCTGGGTGTTGTTGGGGTTGTACGTGGGCCGGTCCGTCCCGCGCACCAGCACCGTGAACTCCTGGCCGCCGGTGAAGATGTGGCCGTAGATCTTCTCCGACTTCACCGTGTTCGTGGCCGGGTCCCGGTACGTGTAGCGGACGTAGACGTTGGACTGCAGCCGGTACTTGCGCTCGTACATGCCGCCCAGGCCCGTGAAGACCTCCGAGTAG
Organism: Corallococcus macrosporus; assembly: GCF_017302985.1. Taxonomy (NCBI): domain Bacteria; kingdom Pseudomonadati; phylum Myxococcota; class Myxococcia; order Myxococcales; family Myxococcaceae; genus Corallococcus; species Corallococcus macrosporus. The sequence goes on along the minus strand of NZ_JAFIMU010000008.1, from coordinate 73,042 downwards.
AGCTGCCAGCTGCCCTCACCGCACAGGTCGATGGAGGCCTGGTCCACGTTCATGTTGTCCGCGATGAGCAGCGGGCGCAGCACGTCGTGGTTCCAGCGCGCCGGGTCCACGTACGGCACGTCCGCCACGCCGTCCCCGTTCCAGTCGCCCCACTGGCCGCCGCCGCACGGCACGACGGGCTTCTCCCCCTGCTTGAGGACGTGCGTGGACGGCTCCTGCTCCGGAGCGCCCCACAGGTCGATGCCGTACAGGCCCCGGTTGGGGTCGTTGCGCCACTGGGTCTCCGACTGATCGATCAGCAGCTTCAGCGTGGCCCAGTCCAGCTGGTAGCGCGTGTGCAGCGCGGCGAACAGCGGCTTGCCAATGCCCGTCAGCGCCGTGTCCAGCTTCGTGCCGGCGGTGATGAGCGGCCCGTGCCGCGTGGTCAGCATGGCGGCGCCGTGCACCGGCTGCTCCTCGAAGAGCTGCGCGTAGGCCTCCGCGCCCGCCATCCAGTCCTTGGGGCTGGACAGCCGCTCCGTGGCGAGCCGGGGCAGGCCCAACTGCTGGGGGAACTCCCGCAGGTAGTTGATGTTGTGGGAGAGGGCCGTGGAGGTCAGCTCGTCCGCGGGGCTGATGTTGGGGTTGGAGCCGCGCCCGTCGATGCCCGCGAGGATGGAGGAGTCCCGCGCGTCCTGCGCGCCCCAGCGGGAGAAGTCCGCCTCCGCGACCGCGAACTGGTTGTAGTCCAGCGGCACGGGGTGACGCTGGTTCCAGCCCAGGTACAGCCACGCGGAGCCCGTGAAGTAGTCGTCCTTCATGTCCTCGAAGTACGCGTACATGTTCTGGTCCACGCGGTTGAGGTCCGCCTGGAGCGCGTAGAGCGACTGCTGGACCTCCTCCACGTTCTGGTTCACCTGGCCCAGGTTCCAGTCCACCAGCGCGAAGCGCGACAGCATGTCCGTGTGGATGTCGTGAAGCTTGCGGTCCACCCGGTCGAAGCGGCTGAGCATCCGCCCCTGCATCTGTTCCACCAGTTGGTGCAACTTCTTCACCTCCGCGAGGATGACCTGCTCGATGGGCGGCTCCGCCGGCTTGCGCAGCAGGGAGAAGAGCTGGAACACGGCGCTGATGATCTGCCCGCTGAACACCGCGGCGCTGACGATCTGGAAGCCCTTCTCGCCCAGGCTGAGGACGCCCGCGACCTTCTCCGCGATCTTGATGGAGCTCTCCGCGTACTTCGACACCGCCTCCAGCGTGGTGTCGAGCGCCTTGCTGAACTTCACCAGGTCGTTGGCGAACTGCACGGACCCCTCGGTCCCGTCCAGCCGGAAGAGCTGGGCGATGATGCCCAGGCCCGTCGTCACGCCCTCGCGCACGCCGCCGAGCTGGTCCTTCAGCTCCGTGCGGCGCGTCTTCGCGGCCGCGATGGCGGCCTTGAGCGCGGCCTCCTCCGCGGACGCATCCACGGCGGCCGGCTCCCCTTCACCACCCGCCAGGGCCAGCGCGGCCGGCGCGGGCTTCTTCAGCTCGAGCTTCGCCCGGTACGCCTGCTCCGCGATGTTGAGGTTGTTGAGCATGTCCGAGTACGCCTGCACGGCGTTGAGCCCCGCGGTGCTCGCGGTCCCCAGGAAGGTGCGCGCCTGATCCGGCGTCGTCACCAGCCGGCCGTTCACCAGCCGGGGCAGGACGAAGCCCGCCAGGGGCCCCAGCGGATTCGACGTCAGCATCTGCGCGGCGGTGTGGACGGTGTGCACGCCCACGCCGGCGCCAATGCCGCCGCTGTTCACCGCGCCGGCCAGCGGGACGTTGCCCTGCGCCAGGTCGTACAGCTTGCCCCAGGTCTCCTCCGTGAAGGCCGTGGCCTCCGCGTAGCGCTCCACCTGCGAGGAGGTGGAGTCCAGGCCCTGCGGCGTGTCCAGGCCACGCTGCATGCTGGCCAGGAGTGCACGCGCGTGGGCGCGCAGTGCCTTGCCGGGGATGGACGTGGCGGGCAGGGTGGGCTCGGCCTTCACGAGCATGCGCAGCATCACGTGCACCAGGGGACCGGCGCCGTCCTTCGCGGGGTCGAACGCGTACGTGCCCAGCGCGGTGGAGAGCGTGTTGAGGTGCGTGGTCAGCTCCGCCTGCGTGAGGGCCGGGTTGTCGCGGGCCAGCGTGTACGCCGCACCGGCCAGCAGGTTCAGCTTGGGCTGCTGCCGGGACATGGCGATGGCCGCGTAGATGCGCCGGTTCAGCTCCTGCGCCGACAGCGAGAAGGTGGGGCTGCAATCCGAGCAGGTGATGGGGGCGTCATAGACGGGCGCGCCCTTGCTGCCGGAGGCCGTCCACTGCGCGGCCGCCTGGGCCTCCACCTGCACCTGCGTGGAGTTGCCGGGCGCCTGGCCGGTCACGAAGCCCTCGCCACATTCGGCGTCCGGCGCCAGGCCGTGGGTCGCGTCCCGGCAGGTGTTGTAGAGCATCGGGCCGCTGCTGGGGCCGCAGGGGCCGACCATGGTTCCGCACTGCGCAGCGTCCGTCACCCAGGCGCCGTTCACCTGGCACGTCTTCGGGTTCTGGCAGGCCACCGTGCACGCGGACTGAACGGTGCCGCACTGGGGGCCGGTGCCCGTGGCGATGTTCCCGGTGGGGTAGTTGGAATAGGTGATGTAGCAGTAGTCCGTGCCAATGCTCTCCCCGCCCGTGCCGCCGCTCTTGAGCGAGCGGGAGCCTCCACCCAGCAGGGACTCCTCGCCTCCACCCGGCTTGCCGCCGATGAGCCAGGTCCAGGTGACGCCCACGCGGTCCGCCGCGTTCGGCAGGTTCGCGATCAGGTAGCTCTGGGCCTGGGGCTCGCACGAGTAGTCGAAGCGCAGGTCCAGCGGGAACACCACCTGCTTCGTGATGCGCTCCTGCCCGAAGTCCGGGTGCTGGCAGGTGCCATAGGAGGTGCATGTCTTCGGCGTGGTGTCCTGGCCGCACGCCGCGGAGGGCTTCGCGATGAAGCACTCCAGGCTGTAGGTGAGTGGACCGCTACAGGCCCACGCGCCGGTGGCGACGTCGTCGGGCGTGCACGTCAGGCCCTCCTTCGCGGTCTGGAGGCTGGCGGCGGGCTCCGGCGCTTCAGCACCGGTGGAGGTGGCATCGCCACAACCCCAGAGGCCCAGCGCGGCCACCACGCCCGCGAGCCAGCGCCGGCTTCCGGTGGTCCTTCGCGGACGCACCTCTCCCGTCAACGGTGTTTTCCGAGTCACACGCATGAAGGAACTCCCCCTCGATAGGGCCACCGTGGAGGGTTGCTGGTGGCCGTGCCGCTTCCATACGAAGCGGACCCGGATTCCTGGTCGTGGGAGATATTCCGGGGGATGCGGGTGGGGTAAACCCCCCGCAATGCTGCCTTTTGAAATCCTCACCTGGGCCCAGGTGCGTGACGAGGTGAAGGTCCCCCGCAACGGCGAGGAGGACGCGGACCGCGTGCTCGTCCTCACCGGGAACTTCGTCCTGCCGCACGACCTGCGGCTGGACTTCCGCCAGGGAATCTTCGCCCAGGACGACGAGGACGCGCCTCCGTTCACCGGCCTCCTCGTGCGAGGCGACCTCACCGTCGAAGGCTGCGTGCTCAACTGGGAGAACGACTTCGGCCCGTTCCTCCAGGTGCACGGCAACCTCGTCGCGAAGCGCATCGCCATGGGCGGCGCGCGGCTCCATGTCTCCGGCGACCTGACGACCGAAGACCTGGTGGCGGTCTACAACCACGGCAGCGTCCGCGTGGGCGGCAACCTCAAGGCCCGCACCCTTGCATCGCATTACGCCTTCCAGGTCGCGGGCGCTGTCGATGCGCACCGCTACCTGGGCCAGGACTCGAAGGTGTTCGCGGTGGTGGGCGGGGTGGAGGACGTGAAGGACCCCTACGAAGGGAAGGGCGTCTTCGTCCCGTCGGTGGTGAAGGACGGCCGCGTCGACCTGGAGAAGGTGCGGGCCCGGCTGGCGGCGGGCAAGCCCGTCGCTCGCGACGCGTTCACCAGCATCCGGGATGCGTTCCGCCAGCTCGTCGCGAAGAAGATGGCGGAGCCCGACAAGGTCAAGAGCCTCACGCTGGAGGACAAGGGGCTCACGTCCCTGCCGGAGGAGCTCTTCCTGTTCCGCAAGCTGGAGAAGCTCAACCTCCGCCGCAACGACCTCCGCGCGCTCCCGGAAGCGCTGGGGCAGCTCACGGAGCTGCGCGAGCTGGACCTGAGCAGCAATGGCCTGCTGGCGCTGCCGGAGTCCATCGGCGAGCTCAAGAAGCTGCGGGTGTTGCAGCTGGAGTCCAACTGCCTCTGGCGGCTGCCGGAGTCGCTCGCCGGGTGCGTCGAGCTGCGGTGGGTGAACCTCGTCAACAATCCCTACGCCTCTCTCCGGAAGGCCTTCGGGAGCTGGGCGCGGGTGGAGCTCATGTTCGATTTCCCGGAGGTCCTCACGCGGCTGCCGAAGCTGGAGGTGCTCCGCTTCGAGGGAACACCGCTGCGCACGCTGCCGACGCGGCGCTTCGACAGCAAGACCTTGAGCAATGCCACGGTCCTCAGGTCGCTGGTGATGCATGTGGATCCAGAGCTCCATGCCCCACTCCAGGTAGACGTGGGGCACGCCGTGGAGAACGCGGCGGCCTATATCCGGTACTGGTTCAAGCCGGAGAACGTGCGCCTGGAGTCCTTCTACGACGCGAAGACCGACCGGTATGACTTCGCGGAGGTCCTCGCGCTGCTGGCGCTGCTGCTGCGCATCAACATCCCCACGGCGGCGCCCTACGCGGAGTCGCTGGAGAAGTTCCGGGTGCAGAGCGGGCACATTGCCCGGGAGCTGAACTGGGACGGCGACAGGCCCCGGCACGTGCACGCGCTCTTCGCGGCGCTGCGCGACGCGCTGGGGCCGCTGGGCGAGCCGTATCCCGGCGACGCGCTCATCGCGGGGCTGCGGGACGTCTTCGCCGCCCACGCGGGCTGATGACGCCAGTCATCAGGTGATGAACGGCGTCATCGCGCCGGGCGCCGCGTGCTCGTCCCAAGTGACTGATTTCACGAAGGGCTACCGGGGACCGGAGGCTGGCATGTGCCGTGCTCTGGGGTCCCGGCATGTCCATCTCCTCCCTGAACCGCTCGTCCTTCTCCCAGCCCCTCTCGAGCCCCTCCCAGCTCCAGCCGGCCGCCGTGGCGGGCACCCAGGCGCAGCAGCCCCGCGGCGACCTGCGGCGCATGCTCATGACGGACTCCTTCGAGCAGGGGCCGGCCCGCGCGGGCGGTGCCTCCGGTGACTTCAACGCGCAGCTGGCGCAGGTGATGGGTCAGCTTTCGCAGTTGATGCAGGCGCTGGAGGTCCCGTCCCTGGGCGACTTCGGCGACGAGGCGCAGGTCGCCGCTCCTTCCGCGAGCGCGGCCGCTCCGGCGCACCCCACGTACAACAGCGACGCGGGCCCCGGCTTCGGCCCGCCGTCCGCCGGCTCCACGGAGCCTGCTCCCGCGAACGCGCCGTGGCTGGCGAAGAACAACGTCGGGTCGCCCTACAACAGCAACATGCAGCTCATCGACGCGGACCAGAAGGGCCAGTTCAAGTACACGAACACGTTCACCAACAAGACGAACCAGCCCCAGACCCTCACCCTCTGGAACAAGACGGGCGAGAACGGCAACCCGAACGACGGGCAGAACTTCGACAAGAGCACGCCCAAGACGTTCACGCTCCAGCCCGGCCAGTCGCAGGTCGTCGCGTTCGACAGCAACAGCAGCGTGGCCTGGGCCGTGTCCAAGGACGGCTTGGCGAAGCCCGGCGCGAACTCCGGTCAGACCTGGGGCGAGGCCACGTTCGCGAACTCCGGCACCGGCTGGAGCGGCTTCGACACGAGCCAGATCGCTCCCGCCGGCCACAACGGCAAGATGTCCATCACCAACGAGGCCACCGGCAAGACCGTGACGGAGGCCAACGCGTGGCAGACGGAGAAGGACGACCCCGCCCTCCACGACGTGGGCGTCCCCGCCGGTCCGCTCAACCTTCGCACGGAGATTGGCTGAAGCTCAGTGCGCCCGCGGTGAGTCCAGGCCGAGCGCCGCCTTGCACGTCTTCGTGTACAGGTCCCGGAAGAGGTTGTCCGGGTCCGTGCGCTGCTTCACGGCCTGGTACGTGTCCTTGTTCCAGAGGCTCCAGAACGTCTCCTCGTCGTAGTAGTTGTACGAGATGAGCGTCTTGGTTCCGTTGACGCGCTGGAGCTCGTCCTCCAGCTCCTTGTAGACGTTGCGGCCCTTGGGCTGCGGCATGCCATACACGGCGAGGTCCAGGAACAGCGGGTCCTTCATGCCGGACCACCACTGGGGCGTCAGCCACTCGTAGTCGCGCGTGCGTTTGAAGGGCACGCACCAGACGGGGTAGTGCGCCATCTCGCGGTGGTACCAGTCCATGAACTCGGCCGCGCGCGAGAAGGGCACGAACACGTCCACGATGACTGGCGGGTCCTTCTTCGGCAGCAGCTGCGTGAAGCGGTTGGCCGTCCGCAGCACGCTGTCCGAGTGGATGAACTTCCCGAACAGCGCCCGCGCCACGAGGCTCTTCGGTTTGACGTGCGTGACGCCCCGGTTGTAGCGGAAGAGGTAGTCGTACGTCGGAAGGTAGTCCTCGGCGCGGCGCGGGATGCTCTCGCAGTACGCGGTGAGCCAGTCGTACTTGTGCACGTACGGCGCCCTGTCCACGAAGTGGCCCACGCACAGCACGTGCTTCGTGGGGCCGAAGATCTGCCCGTCCAGGTAGTCCGCGCCCGCGTCCTGGAAGTGGTGCCAGATGCCCTGCTGGAAGGACTCCAGCGAGTCGTGCGTCTCGTTCGTCACCCGCACGAAGGGCGCGCAGCGCACCAGCTTGAAGCGGAGCTTGGACAGGATGCCCAGCGTCCCGAACGAGCCGTGCATCATCTCGAAGAGCAGCGGATCCTCGCGCGGTGAGCAGCGCAGCACCTCGCCCTTCGCGGTGATGACCTCGTACTCCAGACAGGTGTCGTGGAAGCCGCCCTGACGGAAGGACATGGACTCGATGGAGCACCCCGCGATGGCGCCCCCGAGCGTGATGGTCTTGTGCTCCGGGACGATGTACGGAATCAGCCCGTGGGGCAGCGTCGCGCGCACCACCTCGTCGAACGTGACGGCGGGCTCCGCCGTGCAGGTCATCCCCACCGTGTCGATGTCGAGGATCTGATCCAGGTCGCTCAGGTCCACCTTCTCATCGCGGCGACGCGAGTCGAACCGCTTGGGGACGCTGTGGGGCGGGGACTTCTTCTTGAAGGACGCGGGGCCCTTTCCCTTGCGCTGCCGCAACTGCCGCGCGATGGCCGCCACCTTGGCTTCGTGAAGGGCCTCCGCTCGGGAAGACGTGTCCACCCGGGGACCACCAGTGACTGACTCCGTGAGCATCCAGCTCCTCCGTTCGGAGGAAGGGTGCGGATGATTCCGTGAAACGTGAGCCCTGTCCTGTCGGCGCGGAGCCCTCACGTCCGGCATCAGGGCGTGCGGCCGGCCTGGAAGACAGCAAGGCCCCGTGCCACATCGGACCTGGGGACAGTGGGCATCCACCCGGCCCGGAACAAGCCCCCGCAACTATTTGACGGCTTTAGCGAGAATTCCGTGCTTTGGGTTCCCATGGGTCGTGTCGGACCCTTTTCCCCTGAACGGAGTTCCCCCCTTGATGTCGTTCCTCCCCCCTCAGATGTCCAGGCGCCACGCGCCGGTCCTCCTGCCGCTGCTGCTGACCGTGGCCTGCGGTGGCGATGCGCCGCCCGGTGCGGACGCCCCCTCCACCGTGGACAGCGCCCTGGAGGCGCCCGTGACGGTGTCGTTCCAGGAGCAGGTCTCGCCGTCGGCCGCGTACACGGGCGCGTCGGACGCGACGCTCTCGGAGAGCAGCCCCACGCTCAACGGGGGCGCGGACGGGTTGATCCGCCTGGACCGTGACTACCCCACGGGCTCGGGCAAGACGTCGAACGGCCTGCTCCGCTTCGACGTGAGCGCCATCCCCGCGACCGCGACGGTGCAGTCCGTCCGGCTGACCTTCAACGTGCGCAACGCCACCACCGGCGAGGGGTACTCCGTCTTCGCCGCGGGCCGTGCGTGGAACGAGGCGCAGGCCACCTGGACGCTCGCGGCCACCGGTTCACCGTGGAGCGCGGCCGGGGCGCGCGGCGCGGCGGACCGGGGCGCGGTCTCCTTCGCCACGCTGCTGCCGGGCGCCACGGGCAGCTACGGCGTGGACTTCAACGCGGCGGGCATCGCGGCGGTGCAGGGCTGGGTCGCGAACCCGGCCACGAACCTGGGCTTCGTGCTGGACGCGCCCACCAACCTGGACGGGCTGGAGCTGGACTCGTCGGAGGCGGCGACGCTCGCCAACCGCCCGAAGCTGACCGTGACCTACGCGCTGCCGGACGGCCAGGGCTCCGCGGGCAACCCGGGGCTCCCCGGCCTGGACAACACGGGCACGACGATTCCGGACACGAACTACGCCATCCCCTCGGGCGCCATCTTCCTCGCGACGAATGGCAGCGACAGCAACGCGGGGACGCAGGCGGCGCCGGTGGCCACCATCAGCCGCGCCGTCGCGCTGGTGCCGTCCGGCGGGACCATCGTCGTGCGCGGGGGCACGTACCGCGACTGGCTCAACAACGGCGCGGGCAACTACCGGGTCGCGACGAAGCCCATGACCCTCCAGGCCTACCCGCACGAGCAGGTCTGGTTCGACGGCACGGACGTCAAGCCTGCCTCGGCGTGGACGCCGGACGGCGCGGGGCACTGGTACATGGACTGGAGCACGCCCAGCTTCTGCAACGGCGGTTACTACCAGTACAAGTACGACGCCCAGCCCACGACGAACACCGGGCCGTGCGCTCACTTCGACATGTACGGCGACCCGGCGAACCCCGCCGCGGGCGACCCGCAGATGGTCTTCATCGACGGGGCCTACGTGCACGAGGTGAAGACGCTCGCGGAGGCCACGCCGGGCAACTTCTTCTATGACTGGGCCAACCGCCGCATCTACATCGCGACGAACCCCTCGGGCCACACGGTGGAGCTCGCCGCGCGCCCCGTGGCCCTGGTGCTGGGCTCCACCGGCTACTCGCTGAAGGGCCTGGGCTTCCGGCGGTACGCGACCAACGAGTACAGCGGCACCACGAGCGCGGCCGTCTACATCGGCGCGACGAACTCGCTGGTGGAGAACTGCGTCTTCACGCGGATGGCGGCGGGCTCGCTGAGCATCAAGCCCCAGGGCGGCGTGGTGCGCCGCTCCGTCTTCGCGAACAACGGCTTCACCGCCGTGGGCTCCAACGGCTCCACCAACTCCGGCACGGTCGTCCCGGACGGGCTGCTGATGGAGGAGAACATCGTCAACGCCAACAACACGGAGCGCTTCGGCACCAACTGCTCGCGCTCGTGCGCGCAGGCGGGCGTGAAGATTGCGCACATGAATGGCTTCACGGTGCGCCGCAACGTCTTCGAGAACAACCTGGGCGGCGCGGGCTTCTGGTGTGACGAGGACTGCCGCGGCGGCGTCATCGTCAACAACATCTCCCGCAACAACAAGATCGGCATCTTCTACGAGGTGTCCGACACGGGGATCATCGCGTCCAACCTCATCTACGACAACACGTACGCGGGCATCCAGACGTGCGCGGCGAACACGAAGATCTACAACAACACCCTGGTGGACAACGCCGCCATCGACCTGTGGGTCTACGACGATGCCCGCAACGAGCAGGACCGGCGCGGCTCGGACATCGGGCCGGACACCGTGAACGTGCAGGTGGTGAACAACATCCTGTCGGGCGGGAACATCACGACCTTCAAGGCCTCGCGGTCGGACAACAACTTCACCAACACCGGGCCGAACACGTTCTTCTCGGCCATGGACTCCAACAGCTACTACCGCTCCGGCGGCACCGGGAAGTCGCTGATCAACTGGGTGGACACGGGCGGCGTGAACTACACGTCGCTGTCCGCGATGCGCGCGACCCACGGCTGGGAGTCCCATGGCCATGACCTCGCGTCGGGCGGAGACCCGTTCTTCGTGAACCAGGGGCTGCGCAACTACGTCGTGCGTCCCTCCAGCCCGGCGTACCTCAGCGGCAGCCCGCTGCCCGCGGACGTGGCGCAGGTGCTCGGGGTGCCCGCCGGTACGGTGACCAGCCGGGGCGCGTTGAGCTGGCCGGAGAAGTAGCGGCCTCGGGGCCCGGAACCCGTCGCGGTTCCGGGCCTCGTTCGTTTTTCGCTCAGCTGGCTTCGAGCCGCTGACGCAGCTCCGCGGTGGACAGCGCCGGTGTGCCGTCCCGGCCCATCAGCGTCTGGCCATCCGCGGAGTAGAGCGCCGGGCGCCGGTACAGCGTGCGCAGGGCGTGCAGGTGGGGATAGACGATGGACGCCTGGGGGCTCAGCTCCCGCAGGTGCTTGCGCAGCAGCGGGGCGTACTTCGGGCTCTGCGCCGGGAAGATGTGGTGCTCCTGGTGGTAGCTGAAGTTGAAGTGCAGCCAGTTCATCACCGGGTGCGTCTCCACGCTGGCGGTGTTCACGAACGGGTTGTCCGTCTCTTCCGACGCGGGCTGCATCCAGTGGTTGGTGGCGATGTAGATCATCAGCGTGACGTTCCCGATGAGCAGCGGGAGCACCAGCGCGTAGAACGCGGCCCGGGGCCCCAGCACCCACCCCAGCGCCATCCACCCCGCGGTGACGAACAGCGTGAGCACGCGCTCCCGGGCTCGGTGCATGTGCACGTGCTGGAACCCGGGCAGCCGGCAGTGGTGCCAGAGGAAGGCCTGGCCCTGCGCGGTGAAGAAGACGCTGAAGCTGATGAAGCTCAGCCAGTGCCCGGAGCCGGGGGACATGGCGTGGAACAGCTTCGCGAAACCCTGGGTGTGCCAGTCCGTCCTGCGCGGCAGGATGTCCGGGTCGCGCACGTGGATGTTGGCGGCGCTGTGGTGGGCCTGGACGTGCCAGGCCCTCCAGTTGCCGGGCGTCACCAGGAAGGGCGCGAAGCCCACCCAGCCCAGCAGGCTCTCCAGCCTGCGGCTGTGGAACACCGAGTGGTGCAGCGCCTCATGCGCGGCGAGCCCCACGGCGGTGACGAGCTGGCCCAGCACGAAGGCGATGAGGAGGCACGCCCAGTGGGGCAGCGTCCAGGTGCCGAGCACCCAGATGAGCGCGGCCTCCACCGGCACGAGGCAGAGCGCCACGATGCCGCGCAGGGGTTGGCGTTCAAAGGCCTCGGGAGGCAGCACGCGGCGCAGCTCCGAGCGGAGCCGCTTGGCCTCATCCGGCGGAAGGGGAAGGGAAGGAGCGGAGTCGTTCATGGCGGTCGCCAGTTCGGGAAAGGGGTTTCAGGCCATGGGGCGGGCGATGCCGCCCTCCACGAGCATCCGCAGTCGGCCCGCTTCGTCATGCGCCGCCACGGTGCCGCACTGGAGCAGCTCTCCCTCCACGCGGGGTGCGAGCGCCTTCAGCGTGAGACGGCGGGGAGTGCGGGCGTCATGCGCCACCAGGTCCCGGTCGAACGTGGCCCGCTGGACGCCGATGGGGGCGAACACGTCGTTGGAAACGCCCTCCACGTGCATCGCGCTCAGGCGCAGGGCCGCGTCCAGCACGAGCGCCGGCACGCCGTGGCCCGCCTGCCGGGACACCTCCGGCAGCCCGAGCCTCGCGAAGCGGGCGTCCTGCTCCAGGCGGATCTCCTCCAGGCAATCGAACATCTTGCGCAGCTCGATGGGGGAGCCCGTGGCGCAGTGCGGGTCGTGCACGGGCATGCCGTGACCCGAAGCGCGAGCGGCCTCCAGTTGCGGCGAGGTCCGCGGTGGCTCTGCGGTCAGCGTGAAGCGGGCCTCGGCGTAGACGAGGTCGCGCTCCAGCACCACGCCGGACGGATGGACGATGTCGCCCGTGAGCTTCACCTGCACGCTGTGCCGGCCCGGGGCGTCGGTGAGCGGGGTGCACTCGGCGCGCAGGGACTGCTGGCCTCCGGGCTTCACGCGGATGAAGCGTGAGAACCGGACGTCCTCGATGGTGACGGTGCGCAGCTCCGGGCGCGCGTTCTCCAGCGCGGATTGGAACATGAGGTCCAGGGCCCAGGCGCCGGGCAGGGTGGGGGTGCCCCGAACGAGGTGGTCCTCCAGGCACGGGATGCTCGCCGCGTCGACGGTCAGGTCCCGCCGGGTGGAGCGGGGCGGCGGCGGGGTGAGCACCTCCAGGCTGTAGAAGGCGCGTTCGCTCTCGGTGAGCTGGACGTTGATGGGTTGGACGGGCTGGCCGTCCACCAGTTGGAGGAAGAGCGCTTCGCCCTCCTCGGCACGGATGCCGCGCAGCCGGCGGCTGGCGCCGAGCACCTTGTACTCCGAGCCGCGCGTCATGCCGATGCCATCCCAGGCGAGCCAGCCCACGCTGCACCACTGCACGTCCTGGCGAGCGTCGCTGACCCAGGCGCAGAGCCGGTCCAGCGCCTCGTTCGCCGCTCCGTAGTCCGCCTGTCCGTCATTGCCGATGTAGCTGAACGCGGAGGTCAGGACGTGGAACGGAACAGGTGCGGGGAGGCGGCGGGCGCAGGCCTCGCGCAGGTTGCGAAGTCCCAGCAGCTTGGTGTCCAGGGTGCTCCGCAGCTCCGTGAGCCGGCGGCGGTGGAGCTTCTTGGAGACCTGCGTGCCTGCGCCGTGGACCACAAGGTCGAGCCGGCCGTGTTCGCGGATCAGCTCTTCCACGACGCGGTCCACCTCCTCGGGGCGGGTGACGTCCGCGGCCCGGTAGGTCATCTGGCCGGGAAGCCGGGTGAGCCCATCGAGCGTGGCCCGCAGCTCACGCACGGCCAGGTGGCGCTCGAAGCGAGCACGCAGCGTGGGCATGCGCACGGTGCGGTCGCGGGCGAGCTCGGAGGCATAGAACTCGCGCTCCACGGTGCCCAGGTCCTCGTCGCGAGCCTGGAGCACGCGCTCGGGGGCATCGGACGGGTCGCTGCGGCCCAGGAGGACGACCTTGCAGCCGTACCGCTTGAGCAGCGCTCCGGCGAGGACAGCGGTCACACCGCGTCCACCGCCCGTGAGCAGGACCACCGAGCGGGAGTCGAGCGTCGTGGCGGGCCGTGCAGGGACCTCCGTGGGTTGGAGCAGCCGGACGCAGCGGACGGAGCCATCGAAGCAGACCTCCACGGGTGCGGTGTCATCACCGGTGCCCAGCTCGGAGGCGACGTGGTCGAGCGCCGTGAGGAGCGGCAGTGGAGTCGTGGCGATGGCCCGGATGCCATGGGCCGGAACCTCACGGCCCAGGGACTTGAGCAGGCCCGCGAACAGACCGGTCACGGGGTGCAGCGTCCGGCGAGGACCGACGCCACCGATGCACAAGCTGGCCAGCGACACCGTGCCAGCGGTCAGTCCCGCATACGCACGGCGAGCGGCCAGGAAGAGCAACTCCAGCGCCTCGTGACGCAAGGCCGTGTCCGCGACCACCGAGGACTCGCTGGCATCAAAGGCCATCCGGCAGACCGAGACGATGACCTGTGGTTCGAAGCCCATCGCATCCAGGCCCGCCTCAGCGGTCTCCTCCCGAGTCAGGTCGATGCCATGGATCCGCGAGCCCAGATCCGAGGCACCCGCGTGGACAATCCGGAACTCAGGACCGCAGGCGTCATGGGCCTGAGCCGCAAGCTCACGGGCCACGGCTTCATCCTGCGCGATGAACAGCACCCGTCGCCCGCGCAGCCGCAGCGCGTCAGTCGCCGGGACCGGACGCTCAACGAGCACCGGTGCGTGGTAGCGGATGGGAGCCGAATGGTCGAAGCCCTCGGTCGCCTCCCGCCCGGCGGTGTCATCCAAACCTGTCCGACTGTCGGACAGGTTTCCGCCGCTCGCATGGACCGGCCGCTCCCCGACCATGGCAGACGACGAGGCAGGTCCGTTGGCACCGGGAAACCCGGCGCGGCTGTCCAGACTGGTCGGAATGTCGGACCGGTTTCCACCACTCGGATAGACGGGTCGCTCCCCGGCCACGGCAGGGAACGAGGCCGGCCCGTGGGCATCGGGAGCCCCGGCGCGGTTCTCCAAACCTGTCCGACTGTCGGACAGGTTTCCGCTGCTCGCGTGGACAGGCCGCTCCCCAACCACGGCAGGGGATGAAGCAGGTCCGCTGGTGACGGGTGCGCCGGCGCGGTTGTCCCAACTGGTCCGACTGTCGGACCAGTTCGTGCGGCGCGCCGCCTCCGGGGCACCCGGCTGGGCGCTCAGCCCGGGACGGAGCTGGAGCACCCATCGTTTGCCGGTCGCGGCTTCTGGATGGAAGCGCAGCGTGGTGGCCTGGCCCTCTGCGGCGGACCGCACCGCTCGGAGGACTTCCTGGGCCTCTTGGGCGGAATGGGGCGGCAACGTGACTCCTGGCCCGGTGCCCGCTTCTTCCGTCATCCGCAGGTGGCACAGCGGCTTCATGCCGCGTGCTTCCGCTTTTGCTGCCGTCGTCACCGCCAGCATCGCCATGCCCTCTTCAGGCATGGTCCCGACGGAGACCTCTCCCGGACGCCGCACGTGGGCACTGCCTACGAGCACCAGCTCGAAGCCACTGTCCAACAGGGCCCGTGAGGCCCGCAGCGACGCGGCCAGTGTGTTGGCACCCGCGTCCACCACGAAGTTCGGCCCCTTCGTGTCCAGCGCTCCCGCCACGCGCCCCGGTGTGACGTTGGGCATCATTCCCTGGAGCGTGTAGGGCCCGGAGGGCCGCAGCGCTCCCACTGCCGCATGCAGGCGGTCCACCAGCGGCAGGAGCCGTGCGGATTCCGGAGCTCGCTGGATGTGCTCGCGCAGCCGGCGCCGCGTGGCGTCCGCCAGCACCCGCTGCGTGGCCTCCACGCCCCGGCGCGTCTTTCCCTCCAACCCCAGGACGATGGCCGTCCCCGTCCGCAGCGACTCGAAGGCCCCGAGCTTCTTCACGACGTCGCTCGCGACGATGAGCCCCAGGTGCTGCGTGAGGTCCATGTCCTCCGTGATGTCCGGCAACAGCCGCACGGACGCGGGCAGCCGCAGGCCCCGGGCTTCGAGCCGCGCCTCCGGGAACATCCCCTCCGCGGCCACCACCACCAGTTCGTCGCCTGCCTTGGGCGCTACGCTGGCTCGCGGCGCGAGCGTGCCTCCCCGGTACTCCTCCAGCACCAGGTGCGCGTTCGTGCCTCCAAAGCCAAAGCCATTCGTCGCCGCCCGGCGCGGATGCTCCCCGTTCTCCGGCCACGGCTGCTCCCGCGTGCTCACCTCGAAGTCCGGCCCCAACGCCCGCAGCCCCGCGCCCGGACGGTCGAAGTGGGACTGCTTCGGGAAGCTCCGGTGCTCCAGGGCCTTGCACAGCTTGATGACCGACGCCGCCCCCGCGGCCCAGCCAACATGGCCGATCAGCGCCTTCACACTCGCGAGCTGGAGGCCCTTGCGCTTGCCGCCGAAGACGCGGCCAATCGACTGCAACTCGGTGGTGTCACCGGCCGGCGTGGCCGTGCCGTGCGCCTCGATGTACTGGATGGACGCCGGCTCGATGGCCGCCGCCGCGTAGCACGCCTCCATCGCGGCCACCTGCCCGTCCGCGCGCGGAACATTGGCGGAGCTGCTGCGCCCGTCGCTGGAGAGCCCCGCGCCCCGGATGACCGCGTGGACCCGCAGCCCACGCGACACGGCATCCTCCAGTCGCATCAGGCCCACCACGCCCGCGCCCTCGCCGAAGATGACGCCATCCGCGCGCTCGTCGAAGGGCCGGCTCCCCGTCGCGGAGAGCCCCTTGAACTGGGAGAACAGGCAGCTGTTGCCCGGGCCCGGAGAGAACACCCCGCCCGCGAGCACCAGGTCGGCCTCGTCACGCTCCAGCGCCTTCATCCCCAGCGCGATGGCGTAGAGCGACGACGCACAGGCCGCGTCCAGCAGCAGCGTGGACACGCCCGCGCCCACCACGTCCGTCACCACCGCCTGGAGGCTGGGGTGCGGCGCCAGCTCCGCGGACGTGGCGCTGACACCCAGGGCCTCACGCATCAGCGTGGAGAACTCCTGCGCCGTCTCGCCTCGCGCTCGCAGCAGGGCTTCGCCCGCCTCCAGGCACAGCGCGTCGTCGTACTCGGGAGAGCCGTCCGCCGTGGAGCCGAGCAGGCACTGGATGCGTCCGGGGATACGCGGCGCCTTGGCACGCATGGGCTCCATCGCCTGGGTGAGCGCGATCGCCAGCAGTTGCTGCTCGCGGCCGTAGCGCTGGAAGCGCTCCAGCGACAGGCCCGGCGGCGCGACGAGGTCCGTGTCCAGGACCCGCCCGGTGAGCAGCGTGTACGTGCGGTCCGGAGTCACGGCCGGACCCACGAAGTCCACGACCTGGTCGGGATGGCTCAGGCCCGTGTCGACGATGCCGCTGATGCCCCGCTGGATGTTCCTCCAGTAGGTCTCCGGATCCTTCGCGCCACCCGGAAGCATGCAGCCCAGGGACACCACCGCGATGGCCGGGGCCACGGTCTCCCGAGCAACAGGCGGACTCACGGGCAGCGCACGGTCCAATGACGTCAGCGCCACGGACGTGTCCGCGGGGAGGATCCGCTGGACGATACGCGTCAGCCGTCCTCCCGTGCCGCAGTCCACGAACCGCGTGCAGCCCGCGCCCACCAGCATCTCCACCGCGCCCGGGAAGTCGAAGGGACGCACCAGGTGGGACGCGAGCGCCCCCGCCAGCTCGGGCCGGCCGCTTCCGTACACCTTCCGCTCGATGGGCGAATAGATGGGCCCGCGTGCCGGATGCACCGTGAGGTCCGCGAGGCTTGTGCGGAACGCGGCGACCGCCGGTGCCAGACCCGGGTGGTGGAAGGGATACCGGCTGGAGATGAAGGTGAAGCCCTTTCCCTGCCGTTCCAGGAACGCGCGCAGTTGCTCCAGTTGATCACGAGGCCCCGCGACCACCGTCTGCCGCGAGTGATTGCGGCCCGCGATCTCCAGGCTCCGCGCGCCACTCTCCGCCAGGGCCCGCACGGTCTCCGGCTCCGACAGCGCGACCGCAGCGAGCGTCCCCAGGTCGTCCGGCACCGTCTGGAGCGCCCGGATGCGGCGGCACACCACCTCCGCGCCCGTGCGCAGGTCCAGCGCACCGGCCGCGGTCATCGCCGCGATCTCCCCGAAGCTGTGCCCCACGAACACGTCCGGCCGCGTGCCCTGACGCTCCAGCCACCGCGCCCCCAGCACACCGCACAGGAAGATGCCGAGCTGATCCAACAGCGGCGCCGCGTCCAGCGCCCGGCCCACCTGCGCGACGTCCTCCGCCGCGAGCAGCGGCGCCACGTCGATGCCCTGGGCGCGGCACGCCTCCGTCACCGCTTCCAGCTCCCCACGCAGCTCCGGCTGGAGCGCCTTCAACTGGAGGAAGAGCGCCGGCTCGAACGTGCCCTGTCCGGCGAACAGGAACGCCGTGGCGTTGGCGGGCAACGTCAGGCCCTGCTCGGGAAGGCGGACCGTGCGAGCGACCCCGCGCGGAGCGGTGTCCGCCAGCACGGTCCTCGCCAGCTCACGCACGGCCTGCGGGAACAGCGCCTGGACGCCCGCGCCTCCCTGCAAGGCGAGGTCGCGGAAGCTCTTCGCGCCCGCCGGCTCATGGAGGGCCGCCAGGGATTCGAAGCTGCGCTGGAAGGACTCCGGGAAGGCACGCAGCACGCCCTGCCGGTCCGCGCAGAGGACGGTCTGATAGCCGCAGGCCACCGGCGTGCCGTCGCTCTTCAACGTGCGGAAGCAGAAGCGCAGGGACACCTCGCCCCGGTCCTCCAGCGACGTCAGCACCACCAGCCGGTCCCCCAGCGACGCCGGGGCGAGGTTGCGCGAATAGCCCTCGTAGGTGAGCAGCAGCACCTGGTCGAAGTCGCGCCGGAACTCGGGCACCTCGAAGGCGTGCGGGCTGAAGAGCAGGTGCTCGCGGCCGGCGCACTGGAACTTGAAGTTGGTGAGGAAGTGATGGCTCCCGTAGGCCATCGTGTCATCGAAGTGGATGTCGTACGGGACGGCGAAGAAGTCCATGGTGGTGGCTCCGGAAAGGGGAACGGATCAGGACGCGCGAGCGGCCGGCAGCAGGCCGTCCACGGTCCCGGAGAGGCCGGCGTCCACCACCCAGATGGCGCCATTCACGCGCTGGGTCTTGGGCCCCAGCAGCAGCTCGGTCACGTCCGCGACGTCGTCCGCGGTGCACAGCCGTCCGCCCGGCGTCGCCGACTCCCAACGCGCGACGCGCTCCGGTGCGTCCGGGAACATGCCCAGCAGGTCCCCGTGCACGGGCCCCGCGGACACGCAGTTGGTGCGGATGCCATCCGGCGCCAGCTCCGCGGCCAGATAGCGCGTGAGCGACTCCACGCCCGCCTTCACCACGCCCTGGCAGCCCAGGTCGTGCATGTACCGCTGCGACATGGACGTGGACATCGTGACGATGCTCCCGCCCCCGCGCGCGGCCATCAGCGGACGGGCGCGCATCGCGCACTCGTAGGTGCCGGTGATGCAGGTGCGGAACGCCTTGTCCCAGTCCCTCGGCGCGATGCGGTCGAACGGACCGATGAGCCCGTTGGACGCATTGCACACGAGCAGGTCGAGCCCTCCCAACTGCTCGCGGATCGCGGAGAACATCCGCTCCAGGTGCTCCTCCTGCGCGACAGAGCCCCACAGGTGCAGCGCCTTGCCGCCCGCGTCCACGATGTCCCGCGCCGTCTTCTCTCCGTCCTCACGGGAGTGGAACGAGTTGACGACCACCGTCGCTCCCAGGCGCGCCAGCCGCGTCGCGATGACCCGGCCAATGCCCTTGCCCGAACCCGTGACGAGCGCGACCTTCCCGGCGAAGGGCAGCTCCGTGCGCGACGGCAGCGGCGTCGGCGCCGCGTGGACGGGCGCGCGAGGTTCGACCTCCGGAGCGGACGGCGCGGACGGCAACAGCGCACGGGCCGCGTCGGCGATGGCGGCCATCGTGCGCAGGCGCTGCGAAGGCTTCGGGGCGTCAGCCAGCCCCAGTTCCTTCATCAGCACGGCCATCACCTCCGCCTGCTTCACGGAGTCGATGCCCAGCTCGTCCTCCAGGTCCGCGTGCGGCGTGAGCAGGTCCTCCGGGTAGCGCGTCACGCGCGCGAACACGGCACGCACGCGCGGCAGGAGGTCGCCAGCACCGGTGCCCAGCTTCGCCTCCACCACGACGGGCGCGGTCGCGACGGGCGCCACCGGCGTCTGCACGGGCGCGACATGGAGCGACGGCCCCAACGCCTCCGTCACCGCACCCGCGATGGCGCCGAGCGTGCGCGCCTTCCCGTTGCGCGGCAGCCGGTCCGGCGGCAGGTGGAACTCGCGCGCGATGACGGCGGCGATCTCCGCGAGCTTCACGGAGTCGATGCCCAGCTCATCCTCGAGCTGCGCGTGCTCCGTCAGGATGTCGAGCGGGTAGCGGGTGACGGACGCGGCGCACTGGCGCACCTGCTCAAGGATGGTCGAGGGAGTGGATGTATGGGATTGAGAAGAATGCGCGGACATGATGGCCCCTGCCGGTTCAATGCGTGACGGGGCGCAATGTGCAGGTGGGGTCTGACACGTCTTGCGACGTGAAAAACACAGCGCGCAGCAATCAAGGAGGCGGCGAAGACGCCTCGCGAGCACGCCGCCAACCGAGCCACAGGGGAATGAAAAGCGCGGGCAGCGTGAGCAGGTCCGTGACGTCCACCGTGTGCTGCGTGGCGCGGACCGGAGGAATGCGCACGCCCGCGAGCCAGGCCCGCAGCGCGAAGAAGGGCCACTGCAGTCCGCCCAGCGCCCAGCGCCACGCATTCCCCGCGTCCGTCGAAAGCTTCGTCGCGGCGAAGCACAGCCCCGTGAGCACGACCGCGCCGACGAGCACCGCGAACGACGGACGGAAGTCCCGCGAGCGTCGCCAGGACGCCTGTTCCCACAGCGCCTGGAGGAGCAGCGGGAACATCGCGAGCCCTGCGACGTCGGAGAGCTTCCCCGTCCACCACGACGGCCAGCGCGCCTTGAAGACGTGGTCGTTCAGGACGAGCAGCACCACGGCCACCAGCACCCCGGGGTGCAGCAGGCCGCTGGCCGGAAAGGATTTCGTCCCGGGGGAATTCACACCCTCGCGCATGGGGGCACTGTCACACCTGGGGCCGGGCCAGGGAAAGTCCCGTCATTGCGAGGACTTGGAAGGCGCGGCGGAAAAATAAAAGGCCGTGTCGATTTTCCCCGGCCCCATTCGTTGCCCTGGGGAAGGCAGCCTCCAGGAGCCACACCGATGCGATTCATGATCATCCGCAGGGCGGACAAGGACACGGAAGCGGGCGTCCTCCCCGACGAGAAGCTGCTGGCCGCCATGGGCGCCTACAACGAGGAGATGGTGAAGGCCGGCGTGATGGTCCAGGGGGAAGGGCTCCATCCCACCAGCAAGGGCGCGCTCGTGAAGTTCCACCAGGGCAAGCCCACCGTCATCGACGGTCCCTTCGCGGAGTCGAAGGAGCTCATCGCGGGCTTCACACTCATCCGGGTCAAGTCGCGCGAGGAGGCGCTGGAGTGGCTCAAGCGCTGGCCGTCCCTCGACGCGGGCGGCAACGTGGAGCTGGAGCTGCGCCAGGTCTACGAGGACGACGACTTCGGCGCCGAGTTCACCCCCGAGCTGCGCGCGCAGGAAGCGCGCATCCGCGAGCAGGGCGCGAAGAACCGCTAGTCGCGATGGCGCCCTCCCGTGACATACGCTGCCGCGCTTCCAGGGCCGGTGTGAAAGCGGGTGGAGCGATGTTCCAGCGAGTGGTGCTGCTGCTGGCGGTGTGTCTCATGGCGTGCGGAGGGAAGCGTCTGGCCACGGGGCCGGGCTCGCCGCCGGACCGGCTCGATGACGGCTGGGCCGTGGCCTCCTTCGAGGACGCGGGCGTCCAGCGCCCCTGGTTCGACGCGCTGGAGCACGACGTGTCCGAGGGCACGGTGGAGGAGCCGGACGCGGTGCTCGTCGCGCGTGGAGGCCAGCTCCTCTACGAGCGCTACTGGAACGGCTTCACGCGGGAGGAGGCACACGACCTGCGCTCCGCCACCAAGAGCGTCACGTCGCTGCTGGTGGGCATGGCGCACGAGCGCGGCCTGCTGCCGGACCTGGACGCGCCCGTGCTGCCGCTCTTGCCGCACCTGGCGCCCGTGCGGAACCCGGATCCGCGCAAGGAGCGCATCACGGTGCGCCACCTGCTCCAGATGCGCTCGGGGCTGTCGTGCGACGACTGGGACCCCGAGTCGCCCGGCAACGAAGAGCGGATGTATGACACGGACGACTGGGCCCGCTTCATCGTGGACGTGCCCATGCGGGACGAACCCGGCACCGTGACGCGCTACTGCACCGGCGGCGTGGTGCTGCTGGGCGCGGTCCTGGAGCAGGTCAGCGGCCGGTCCATCGCGGACCTGTCGCGCGAGTGGTTGTTCGCGCCGATGCAGGTCCAGGACGTCACCTGGCAGCCCGCGGGCAAGAAGGGCACGGACACGGGCGGACACCTGCGCCTGCGTCCGCGCGATTTCCTCAAGGTGGGGCAGCTGATGCTCAAGGGCGCGTGGCAGGGCGAGCGCCTGACTTCCGAGGCGTGGGTGGCGGAGTCCGGCAAGGCGCTGGGGCCGCTGGGCGACGCGGGCTACGGGCTCCTGTGGTGGACCGCCCGCTTCGTCATCAACGGCACCCCGGTGGAGGTGTTCTTCGCGCGCGGCAACGGGGGCCAGTACGTCTTCGTCGCGCCCTCGCTGGACCTCACCGCGGCCTTCACCGGCAGCCACTATAATGATGAGGCCGGCTCGGCCCTGCCGCTGGTCCTGTTCGGACAGTACGTGCTACCGGCGGCGCTCGGGCTGGAGCGGCCGGGGACGCAGGGCTACCGGGGCGCGCAGTAGTCGCGGCTGTCCCCGTCACAGGCCTTCTGCCTCAACGCCCTGGCGCGTTCCACGTCCCGCGCCACCCCATGCCCCTTCATATAGAGGTCGCCGAGCGCCCCACAGGACCCGGCCGCTTCTCCCGAGTCACAGAGCGCGGCGAACAGCGTGGCGGCCCGAGCGGCGTCGGCCGGGAGGCCGGTTCCCTTCAGGAGCGCCTCCGCGAGGGAGAGACATCCCTCCGGCTGCTTGAGCGCGCAGGACTTCTCGAACAGCGCGGCCGCCTTCGCTTCGTCGCGCTTCACGTCGGGCGAGCCCGCCGCGGAGGCCATGCCCAGCTCGAAGCAGGCACGGCCGTGGCCGCCATCACACGCCTGCTGCTTCAGGAGGTGGGCGCGTTGCTCGTCCTGCTCCACGCCACGGCCCAGGGTGTAGAGGCCGGAAAGCTCGAAGCAGCCGACGGCCGCTCCTCCCGAACAGGCGCGCTCGAGGAGCTTCACCCCGCTGGCCTGATCCGGCTCCATCCCCTGGCCCTGGAGCTTCATGACGCCCAGGGTGGCGCAGCCGGATGCACTGCCGCCGTCGCAGGCCTTCCGGGCGTACTCCGCCGCGCGTTCCTCGTTCCTGCTGGCTTCGTTGACTTCCAGGTACTGCGTCGCGACCAGGGCGCAGCTGGGGGCGTGGGAAAGCTCGCAGCCCTTCTTGCCGAACTCCCGGGCCCTCCCGAGGTGATGGAGCTTCCCACCTGGCTCCGCGGAAAGCGTCGCCACGCGGAAGCACGCCTCCGCGTGGTGGCCCTTGTTGCAGGCACGCGCGTACAGCTCGGCCGGGCGGGTGAAGCTCTTCCCGGGGCTGGTATCCCTCTCCGCCTTCAAGGCCTCCTCGAAGCAGGCCGCCCCGTCTCCCTCCTCGCAGGTGCGGGCCTTCGGGGCCTCCGGGGCAGGGGCCGAAGCCGGGGCGGGGGGCGCGCTCGGGCTGGAGCAGGCGGCGAGCCAGCCCGCGAGCGCACAGACCGTGAGCACGGTGAAGCGGCGAAGCGGGCCAGGCTGTCCTCTGCCGAACGATGAAGGCATGCGACCCATCAAATCCCGACGCCCCCTCCGTGTCACGGATGACCGGGCCCCGGGCAATGGGCAACTTCCGCCCTGGCATGGCACCTCCGAAAGCACCGCGCACCGGCAAGACTCCCGACCCCTCCGGCTTCGTCCGCGTCCGGGGCGCCCGGGAACACAACCTGAAGCACGTGGACGTGGACATCCCGCGCGACGCGCTGGTGGTCTTCACCGGCGTGTCCGGCTCCGGCAAGTCGTCGCTGGCGTTCGGGACGCTCTACGCGGAAGCGCAGCGGCGCTACTTCGAGTCCGTGGCCCCGTATGCGCGGCGGCTGATTGATCAGGTGGGCGTGCCGGAGGTGGACGCCATCGACGGGCTGCCCCCGGCGGTGGCGCTCCAGCAGCACCGGGGCGCGCCGACGTCCCGCTCGTCGGTGGGCAGCGTGACGACGCTGTCGAACTCCGTGCGCATGCTGTACTCGCGCGCGGGCACGTACCCGCCGAAGCTGGGCCGGCTGGACTCGGACGCGTTCTCCCCGAACACGCCCGCGGGCGCGTGTCCCAAGTGCCACGGCATCGGTCGCGTGTTCGAGGTCACCGAGCGCTCCATGGTGCCCGACGACCGCCTGAGCATCCGCGAGCGCGCCGTCGCCGCGTGGCCGCCCGCGTGGCACGGCCAGAACCTGCGCGACATCCTGGTGACGCTCGGCTACGACATCGACAAGCCCTGGCGCGACCTGCCGAAGAAGGACCGCCAGTGGATCCTCTTCACCGACGAGCAGCCCTCCGTCCCCGTGTACGCGGGCTTCACCTCCGCGGAGGTGAAGCGGGCCATGGCTCGCAAGGAGACGCCCAGCTACATGGGCACCTTCACGGGCGCGAAGCGCTACGTGATGACCACCTTCGCGACGACCCAGAGCGCGATGATGAAGAAGCGCGTCGCCCGGTACATGGTCGCCAGCGACTGCGACCTGTGTGAGGGCAAGCGCCTGAAGCGCGAGTCGCTGTCCGTGAAGTTCGCGGGCCGCGACATCGGCGAGCTGTCCCGCATGCCGCTGGAGCAGGTCGCGGAGTTGATCAAACCCACCGCGGAAGGGAAGGGGAAGGACGCGGAAGCCATGGCCCGCGAGCACCCGGAGAAGGTCATCGTCGCCCAGCGCATCACGAAGGACCTGCTCGCGCGCATCCAGGTGCTGACGGACCTGGGCCTGGGCTACCTGTCCCTGGAGCGCAGCACGCCCACGCTGTCACCGGGGGAATTGCAGCGGCTGCGGCTGGCCACGCAGGTGCGCTCCAACCTCTTCGGCGTGGTGTACGTGATGGACGAGCCGTCCGCCGGCCTGCACCCCGCGGACACGGAGGCGCTGCTCCGGGCGTTGGATCGGCTGAAGGAGGCGGGCAACTCGCTGTTCGTGGTGGAGCACGAGGTGGACGTCATCCGCCACGCGGACTGGATCGTCGACGTGGGCCCCGCCGCCGGTGAGCACGGCGGCCGCGTGCTCTACAGCGGCGTGCCGGAGGGGCTGGCGAAGGTGGAGGCGTCCCGCACGCGGCGCTACCTCTTCGAGGAGGAGGCCCTGCGCCGCCGCTCCCCCCGGAAGGCCACGGGGCGGCTGCGCCTGGAGGGTGTGAAGCGCAACAACCTGCGCGGGCTGGACGTGGACTTCCCGCTGGGCGTCTTCACGACGGTGACGGGCGTGTCCGGCTCCGGCAAGTCCAGCCTGGTGAGCCAGGCGCTGGTGGAGCTGGTGGCGGCGAGGCTGGGCCAGACGCTGACGCCGGAAGAGGAGGAGGGCGAGCCGCTGGACCGCGAGCCGGTGGTGGCGAGCGAGGGCCACATCGCCGAGGGCATGGACGCCATCAAGCGGCTGGTGACGGTGGACCAGAAGCCCATCGGCCGCACGCCGCGCTCCAACCTGGCGACATACACGGGCCTCTTCGACCATGTGCGCAAGCTGTTCGCGGCGACCCCGCTGGCGAAGTCGCGCAAGTACGGCGCGGGGCGCTTCTCCTTCAACACGGCGGGAGGCCGCTGCGACACGTGCGAGGGCGAGGGCTTCGTGAGCGTGGAGCTGCTCTTCCTGCCCAGCGTGTACGCGCCGTGCCCCACGTGCCACGGCACCCGCTACAACGCGAAGACGCTGGAGGTGCGCTACCGGGAGAAGAACATCGCGGAGGTGCTGGGCATGACGGTGGACGGCGCCTTCGACTTCTTCACCGCCGAGCCGCCGCTCCAACGCGCGTTGAAGGTGTTGACGGACGTGGGCCTGGGCTACCTGCGCCTGGGCCAGCCCGCGACGGAGTTGTCCGGCGGCGAGGCCCAGCGCATCAAGCTGGCCACGGAGCTGCAGCGCACCCAGCACGGCGACACGCTCTACGTGCTGGATGAGCCCACCACCGGCTTGCACCCTGCGGACGTGGACAAGCTGATGGCGCAGCTGGAGGGACTGGTGGACGCGGGCAACACGGTCATCGTCGTGGAGCACGACCTGCGCGTCATCGCCGCCAGCGACCACGTCATCGACGTGGGGCCCGGCGCGGGGAACGCCGGGGGCCGCGTGGTGGCGCAAGGCACGCCCGAGCAGGTGGCGAAGGTGAAGGAGAGCCGCACCGCGCCGTACCTGGCGCGGGTGCTCGGTTGACTCAGTCGTCCTTGCCGTCGTGGTGGCTGCCGTCGTCGTCGGAGTCCTCACCGCCGTTGCGGTCGTGGTCGTCGAAGGCGTCGATGGACTTGTGGAGGTTGTTCTCCAGCTCCGAGCGGTTGTGCTCGTCGCGCGGATCCAGCCGCGCGCCGCCCTCGCCGGTGAACCAGCCGCTGGGGTCGATGTTGATGGTCACGTTCTGGTCGTCCCCCTCTGTGACCTCGAAGTCCGCCTCGCGCTCCTGCTCCACGCGGAGGCTGGACACGAACTGGAAGGGCTCGCCGTCGATGCGGCCGTCGATGATGAGCGAGGCATCCTTCTCCGCCAGCTCCTTCAGCGCCGCGTTGTCGCCCGCCTCGGTGACGGACACCTTGCCGATGTCGAACTCGATCTCGTCATAGAGGCCCGGCTCCACCGTCACGTCGCGCAGCCGGACGACCTGTCCCTCCAGCGCGGTGCCGGACAGGTCGATGAGGAACGCGCCCGTGCGCTGCTTCAGCTCGCTGGAGTCATCCGTGCTCGTGCCGCCGTCGTCGTCCGTGGCGTCGTCGTCATGATGGCCCTCGCGCTTGAGCTCCAGCTCGCGCACGGACAGGCGCACCCGCTCCACGGTGATGCCATTGGAGGGCACCAGCCGCTGCGTGGCCTGGCCGGGGAGGCCCGCGCCCGACACCGCGGAACCCATGCGCGTGCTCAGCCCCACGGAGGACGCACCATTGCCACACGCGGACAGGCACAGGATGGAGGCGAACAGACCGATGAAACGCATGACGTGTGTCTCCTGGTTCTGGAGGGCGTCCCGCGATGGGGGCGCCTCCCTTTGAAAAGGAAGGAGCACGGCCGCGAAAAACGGCCACGGGCGGGAATTTCCCCGCGCCATTTCAGGGTGGGACACGCACTCCCGGTGGCCCGCACGCACTCAACGGACGGGTGTGCGTGGCCGGAAGTGCCCCTCGTGACTCCTTCCCTCCGGACGGAGTAGTGGATGGGGTCATGGCTTGCGCGTTCTCACCTGGATGGACCTTCCCATGGAGGCGTCGCCCCGACGTGAGGCCCCTGTGCGCGGGGAGGGCCGGGGCGTGACGGAGCAGGAGATGGCGGACTGCATCCGCCGCGCGGCCCGGGGAGACCAGTCCGCGTGCAGCCAGCTCTACCAGCGCTTCCACGGAGCGGTGCGCCGCGTGGCCCAGGGATCAGGAGCCCTGGAGGCGGCGGAGGTGGAGGACGTGGTGCAGGAGACGTTCGTGCGGGCCTTCCGCGAGCTGCCCCGGCTCCAGCACCCGCGCGCGTTCAGCGGCTGGCTGCTGACCATCGCGAGGCACCACGCGTACGCGCTCAGCCGGAACGCGAAGGCCCGGGCCCGCGTGGAGGAAGACCTGGCGCACGAAGTGGATGCAGCCGTGCCCGCGCTGCCGCCATCGCTCACGCTGGAGCGCCGGGTCGCGGTGGTGCGCGCCCTCATCGAAGGGCTGCCCGAAGGCCCGGAGAAGGACACGGCCCGCCTCTTCTATCTGGAGGGTGAATTGAGCGCGCGCGAGATCGCCGAACGGCTGGGCCTGGGCAAGAGCGCGGTGACGATGCGCCTGGAGCGCTTCCGCGCCCGGGTGAAGCGCGAGCTGCTGGCGCGGCTGCTGGCCGCGGAGGTGGGGTGAGCCATGAGCGGGAGCGACAGACATCTGGATGTGGAGTCCGCGAAGCGGCTCGAGCAGCGGGAGCCCGAAGCGGTGCGCTACTTCGCCGAGCACCTCTCTCGTCCCTGTGACACGTGCGAGGCGTTCCTCGCGCGCGACGAAGCGGAGCCCGGTGAGTTCCCGGGGCTGGACGCGTTGACGGATGAAGCGCTGGTTGAAGCCTCGGGCCGCCCCGTTCGCGAGGACGCGGTCGGCTGGGCGCGGGTGCGCCGGAAGCTGGGCGCACCGCAGCGGGCGTGGCTGACCGGAGGACTGGGCGCAGTGGCCGCCGCCGTCGTCCTGGCGCTTCTCGTGCGTCCGGGGACCGAGAGGCCGGGGACGGTAGAGGTGCCCTCACAGCGCCTCAAGGGCACCGCGCCCCTGTCGCTGGAGCTCACGGCCGTGGCGCGGATGCCGGACGGCACGGTGCGCGCGGTGGCCCAGGACGCGGTGCTCCCGCCCGAAGCGGTGGTGCTCCTGCGCTACCACGCGGGCGAGTCCGCGGATGCGCTGCTGGTGCGCGAAGCCCCCGGTGTGCCGCCGCAGGTGCTGGGCCGCCATGTGTTGACGCCGGGCACGCATGACCTCCGGGACGGTGAGGACCTGGCGGGCGTGTCCCTGGAGGACGAGCAGGGGTCGGTGACGCTGGTGCTGGTCGCCTGGCCGCACGACGAGCAGGGGACCGCGGCACTGGAGGCGGCGCACGTCAGCGGACAGGTGCCCTCCGACGCGGCCCAGGCCCGCCTTCGTTTGAAGGTGGAGTCGGGGCATGCTGCTCCCTGAGGAGCCGCGCGTGTCCCGCCTGTTGTTCATCCCCCTGGTGCTGGCGCTGGTGACGCTCGGCGCGTGCTCCACCGTGGAGTCGCGGGAGAAGGGCCGCGCCGTGCGCGTGCGCCTGGACGACGGCGCGCTGGCCGCGGCTCAGGAAGGTGAACGGCACGCGCTGCTCATCGGCATCTCCGCGTACACGGATCCGTCATGGAACGGGCTGCGCTACGCGGCGAAGGACGCGGATGACCTGGGCCGAGTGCTGGCGGATCCGACACACGGAGGCTTCCGTTCCGTGACGGTGCTCACGAGGCCGGAGCAGACGACGCGCACGTCGGTGCTCGCCGCGCTCCAGGCGCTGGAGGCCCGGCCGTGGCGGCCCCAGGACACGGTGGTCGTCTACGTGTCCGGGCACGGTTCGCTGGCGCGCGATGCTCGGGGTGAGTTGCAGCGCTACCTGGTGACGTCGGACACCCGCTACCGGGACGTGGCCGGCACGGGCCTGGAGATGGCCACGCTGGAGCAGGCCCTGGAGCGGCTGGGTTCGCGGCGGCGCGTGCTGGTGCTGGCCACCTGTCACAGCGGCACGGGCAAGTCGCTGCTGCCTCCGGAGGTGCGCGACGAGCTCTCGCACACCAAGGCCTCCTTCCTGCCGCAGCCGCTGGAGGCCGCGAGCCGCGCCTCGCTGGTGCTGTCCGCCAGCGACTGGGGCGAGGCCGCGCGCGAGGACGACGCACTGGCCAATGACATCTACACGCACTTCCTCATCCAGGCGCTCGACGGGCGCGGCGACCGCAACCGCGACGGAGCGGTGAGCGCGACGGAGGCCCACGACTGGGCCCGCCGCAACACCTGGGCCTATACGGAAGGCCGTCAGCGTCCGAGCGCGCAGATTTTGGAAGTGGGCGCGGATCCGGTGCTGCTGGCCGGCACGCTGGAGCGGCCCGGGCAGCCCGAGGTCTTCTCCTACAGCGCGAGGCTGGAGGGCTTCACGCTGAAGGTGGACGGCCAGGAAGCGGGAGAGCTGCCCGGTGGCGTGGTGGTGCCGGAGGGGCGCCGGAAGCTGGAGTTGCGCAAGGGAGGCCAGGTCCTGTGGGAAGACACCGTGGCGCTGCGCTCCGGTGAGCGGCGGGAGCTGGAAGCCTTCCTGCGTCCCATGGCGGACGGGCCCAAGCGCACGGTGACGCTGGGCGGAGGCGTGCTCGGCTTCCTCGATGGGAAGAGTCGGGAGCAGGTGGTGCCGGCGTCGGCGCAGGCGGGAGTGGGGCTGGGCTGGGAGGGCGTGCTCCTGGACGGGAAGCTGGACCTCTGGGTGGACGTGGCGGCGGGGCAGGGCAGTCAGTCGCTGCGGTTGGACCCGGGCGGCGACGTGCCGGTGCGGCACCGCACAGTGCTCGTGGGTGTGGCGGTGGGGCCCACGTGGAAGTGGGGCCGGCTGGGTCTGTCCACGGGTCCGCGCGTGGCCGGATTGTGGCTGCAGCGCTCCTTCCAATTGGAGTTGCTGGACCGGAACGAGCAGTACGTCACGGCGTGGCCGGGATGGATGGCGGCGCTGTCGTTCCGCTTCAGCCCGGTGTGGATGGTGGAGGCGCGTGCGCAGGCGTTGTGGGCCTACGTCCCGGTGGACGGACAGACGCGCACGGTGGGCTTTGGAGGCCTGATGCTGGCCGGAGGGTACCGCTTCTGATGCGAGCCAGGACGAGCATGGGAGCGCTGGTGCTGGCGCTCGTGGGCTGTGGCGGTTTCGACAACGGAGACCTGCGCACGGGCACCGTGCGAGGCCGCGTGCTGGGCGCGGAGTCCGGCGTGGCGCGCGTCAGCGTGCTGGGCCATTCAGAGCTGCGCGCGACGGTGAACGCGGACGGCCGCTTCGAACTGGACGGAGTGCCGGCGACGTCGCTGGAGTTGTTCGTGGTCGCCTCCCGCACGCAGGCCGCAAGGACGCCCGTGTTGGCCCAGGGGGCAAGGGTCACCGACGTGGGCGATATCCAGGGGAAGCCCGGGGCCTTCCTCACCGTGAGGGTGCGCGACGAGCAGGGCGCCATCCCGCCCGACGTCGAGGTGGAGCTGCGAGGCACAGGAGAAGACCGCGCGAAGGTGGACACGAGCAGCGGCGAAGTACGCCTGGGCCCACTGCCCGCGGGCTGCTACGCGCTGGAGGTCAAGGCCGACGACCTGGAGGACGTGGAGACAGAGGTCTGCGTCCGAGAAGGCGAGGAGCGTGTGCAGGCCATCACGCTGCCCAGCGATGACGACGGCAGCGATGACGACGGTGGCGACGACCACGGCGGCCGGGACGGCGGCTGAACACCGCCGCAGCGGGAGTGCCAGGCCATGCATGCGAGCGTGCCCCCGGCCCGGAACGTAGCGGTTCAACCGGGTCATGCATTTGGGGTACACCGCAGGCCGTGACCTCCACCCGCCTCCCCAAGGTGACGACGTGAACGACCGACTCCTGCGCACGGCGCGCCGCCAGCCCACCGACACCACCCCCGTGTGGCTGATGCGTCAGGCGGGCCGCTACCTGCCCGAGTACCGCGCCATCCGCGGCAACATCGCGTTCCTGGACCTCTGCAAGGACCCGGACCTGGCCGCGGAAGTCACCGTCCAGCCCATCACCCGCCTGGGCGTGGACGCCGCCATCATCTTCTCCGACATCCTCATCCCCGTGGAGGCCATGGGCATCCACCTGGAGCTGGGCGACAAGGGCCCCCACTTCCCCAACCCGCTGCGCACCCCCGCGGACATCGACAAGCTCGGCGTCCCCGACCCCGTCGAAGGCACCGGCTTCGTCGCCGAGGCCATCCGCCGCACGCGCAAGGCCCTCAATGACTCCGTGCCCGTCATCGGCTTCGCGGGCGCGCCCTTCACCCTGGCCGCGTACATGGTCGAGGGCGGCGGCTCCAAGAGCTACATCCAGATCAAGCGCCTGCTCTTCGAGCAGCCCGAGGTCGCCCACCGCCTCTTCCAGAAGCTCACCGACACCCTCATCCCGTACCTCAAGATGCAGGTGGAGGCCGGCGCGAAGATTGTTCAAATCTTCGACTCCTGGGGCGGCGAGCTGTCCCCCTGGGACTTCGAGCGCTTCAGCCTCCCGTACCTCACCCGCATGGTGACGGAGCTCAAGGCCACTGGCGTCCCCGTCATCCTCTTCGGCGTGAACATGACCCCGCACCTGCCGCTCTTGAAGCGCACTGGCGCGGACGTCATCGGCCTGGACTGGCGCTGCCCCGTGGACGAGGGCCGCCGCATCCTCGGGCCGGACGTCGCCACCCAGGGCAACCTGGATCCGCTCCACCTCTTCCTGCCGCGCGAGGAGCTGGACGGCCGCGTGAAGGACATCCTCCGCCGCGCCGGCCCCACCGGGCACATCTTCAACCTGGGCCACGGCATCCTCCCGCCCACCGACCCGGACGCCGCGAAGTTCCTCGTGGACGCCGTCCACAAGCACGGCGCGGCGCTGCGTCAGGGCACCCTCGGCTGAACAAGCCCCTGCCCGGCCATCTGGCGAGCAGTTGACTCAAGAATCAATCCAGCATTGACGCGGTGCATTGCCCGCCGTTAGAAGCGCCTCACTCGTCGCACAGAGGGTGAGGCACACATGGCAAGCGAGAAGCGCAACGGCCACCGGCGGGTGGCCATCGTTCGCGGACTGCGGACGCCGTTCGCGAAGGCGGGCACCGTCTTCGCGAACCTGACGGCGCTGGACCTGGGCCGGATGGTGGTCCAGGAGCTGGTGCAGCGCAGCGACCTGGACCCCAACGAAATCAACCAGGTCGTCTTCGGACAGGTCATCCCCACGCTGACCGCGCCCTCCATCGCGCGTGAAGTGGTGCTGGCGGCGGGCCTGCCCAAGCGCATTGACGCCTTCACCGTGGCGCGCGCGTGCGCCACGTCCATCCAGTCCATGGTGGCCGGCGCCAACGCCATCGCGCTGGGTGACGCGGACGTCGTCATCGCGGGCGGCACCGAGTCCCTGTCCGACGCGCCCATCTTCACCAGCCGCCCCCTGGCGCACGCGCTGGCCGCGTCGTCCAAGGGCAAGAGCCTCCCGGACAAGCTCAAGCCCTTCCAGAAGCTCAAGGCCAAGGACCTCATCCCCGTGCCCCCCGCCATCGCCGAGTACTCCACCGGAGAGACGATGGGCGAGAGCGCGGAGAAGATGGCCAAGGAGAACGGCATCTCCCGCGAGGAGCAGGACCTCATCGCGTTCAACTCGCACCAGAACGCGGCCAAGGCGTGGAAGGAAGGCCGCTTCGACAACGAGGTGATGCACGTCCTCGTGCCGCCCAAGTACGAGCAGACCGCCACGAAGGACAACATCGTGCGCGAGGACACGAGCCTGGAGGCGCTCGCCAAGCTCAAGCCCGTGTTCGACCGCCGCTATGGCAGCGTCACCGCCGGCAACGCGTCCCCGCTGACGGACGGCGCCGCGGCGCTCATCCTCATGAGCGAGGAGAAGGCGAAGGCGTTGGGCTACGAGCCGCTGGGCTTCCTGCGCTCGCACGCGTTCGCGGCCACGGACCCCGGGGACCAGCTGCTCCAGGGCCCGGCGTACGCGGCGCCCGTGGCGCTCAAGCGCGCGGGGATGAAGCTCTCCGACATCGACCTGGTGGAGATGCACGAGGCCTTCGCCGCGCAGGTGGCGAGCAACCTCCAGGCGCTGGCGTCCAAGGAGTTCGCGAAGAAGGCGGGCTTCAACGCGCCGGTGGGTGAGGTGGACCGCTCCATCCTGAACGTGACGGGCGGCTCCATCTCCCTGGGCCACCCGTTCGGAGCCACCGGGGCGCGCATCGTCACGCAGGCCCTGAACGAGCTGAAGCGTCGGAACAAGAACACGGTGATGTGCACCGTCTGCGCCGCGGGCGGTCTGGGCGCCGCGGTCATCCTGGAGCGTGCGTGATGGCGACCAAGCAAGAGGCAGTCGAAGCGAAGCAGGGCTTGAGCTACGACGTCACGAACGGCGTCGCGGTCATCACCGTGGACCAGCCGGGCGCGCCCGTGAACACGCTGTCTCCGGAAGTGGGCACCGCGTTCACCACGCTGCTCCAGCAGGCGGAGCGCGACCCGGAGGTGAAGGCCGTCGTCTTCATCTCCGGCAAGAAGGACAACTTCGTCGCCGGCGCGAACATCGACTTCCTCCAGACCCTGAAGACCCCGGCGGAGGTGGAGGCCATCAGCCGCGGCGCGCACGAGCAGTTCGACCGGCTGGAGTCCTTCTCCAAGCCCGTGGTCGCGGCCATCCACGGCGCGTGCCTGGGCGGCGGCCTGGAGTGGGTGCTCGCGTGCCACTACCGCATCGTCACGGACAGCCCCAAGTCGGTGGTGGGCCTGCCGGAGACGCAGCTGGGCCTCATCCCCGGCGCCGGCGGCACGCAGCGGCTGCCCGCGCTGATTGGCGCGCAGGCGGCGCTGGACCTCATCCTCACCGGCAAGAACGTCAAGCCGTCCAAGGCGAAGAAGCTGGGCATCGTGGATGAGGTCGTCCCCGTGCCCATGCTGAAGGACCTTGCCCTCAAGCGCGCCGCGGAGCTGGCGGCGGGCACGCTCAAGGTCGAGCGCGCGCACCAGGGCTTCAAGGCCGTGGCCCAGAGCGGCAAGAAGAAGGGCCTGGCCGGCCTGTTCCAGGGGCTCCTCAGCAAGGACCTGTGGGCGGAGGCCGCGCTGGAGGACAACCCGGTCGGCCGCAAGGTGCTGTTCGACCAGGCGAAGAAGGCGCTCCTGAAAAAGACGCGCGGCAAGTACCCCGCGCAGGAGAAGGCGCTGCAGGTCATCCGCGTGGGCCTGGAGTCCGGCCGCAAGGCGGGCCTGGAGGCGGAAGCGAAGGCCTTCGGCGAGCTGGTCTTCACGGACGTGTCGAAGCGGCTCGTTGAAATCTTCTTCGCCACGACGGCGCTGAAGAAGGAGAACGGCACCGCGAACGCCAGCGTGAAGCCGCGCGAGGTGAAGAAGGTCGGCGTGCTCGGCGGCGGCCTCATGGGCGGCGGCATCGCCTACGTGGCCGGCGTGCTCCAGGGCGTGCCCGTGCGCGTGAAGGACCGGGACGACGCGGGCGCGGGCCGCGCGCTCAAGCAGGTGCAGACGGTGCTGGACGAGCGCGTGAAGCGCCGCTCCCTCACCCACCGCGAGGCGAACGCGAAGCTGTCCAACATCACCGCGGCCACGGACTACAGCGGCTTCAAGTCGGTGGACCTGGTGATTGAAGCGGTCTTCGAGGACCTGAAGCTCAAGCACCAGGTCATCGCGGAGGTGGAGGCCGTCACCGGCCCGGACACCATCTTCGCGTCCAACACCTCCAGCCTGCCCATCGGCGAGCTGGCGAAGGGCAGCAAGCGCCCCTCGCAGGTGATTGGGATGCATTACTTCAGCCCGGTCCACAAGATGCCGCTCTTGGAGATCATCACGCACCCGGGCACCGC
The DNA here is from genome assembly GCF_017302985.1 of Corallococcus macrosporus. Lineage (NCBI taxonomy): Bacteria > Pseudomonadati > Myxococcota > Myxococcia > Myxococcales > Myxococcaceae > Corallococcus > Corallococcus macrosporus. The sequence continues at coordinate 38,656 of NZ_JAFIMU010000008.1, read as the reverse complement.
GGAGTGGGTGACGGCGACGTGCGTGGACGTCGGCAAGAAGCAGGGCAAGACGGTCATCGTCGTCAACGACGGGCCGGGCTTCTACACGTCGCGCATCCTCGCGCCGTACATGAACGAGGCGGCGTACCTGCTGGCGGAAGGCGCGGACATCGTCCAGCTGGACAAGGCGCTGGTGGACTTCGGCTTCCCGGTGGGGCCCATCACGCTGCTGGACGAGGTCGGCATCGACGTGGCCCAGAAGGTGGGGCCCATCATGGAGGCCGCGTTCGGCAAGCGCATGGCGGCGCCCAAGGCGCTGGAGGGCGTGGTGTCCGACGGCCGCCTGGGCCGCAAGACGAACAAGGGCTTCTACCTGTACGAAAACGGGAAGAAGAAGGAGGTGGATCCGCAGGTCTACCTGCTCCTGCCGCACGGCAAGGACCGCAAGTCCCTGGACGCCTCGGAGATGGCCGAGCGCGTGGCGCTGCAGATGGTGAACGAGGCCATCCGCTGCCTGGGCGAGGGCATCCTGCGCAGCCCCCGCGACGGCGACGTGGGCGCCATCTTCGGCCTGGGCTTCCCGCCGTTCCTGGGCGGCCCGTTCCGGTACGCGGACGCCCTGGGGCCGGCGAACCTGCTGCGCAAGCTGGAGCACTACCAGGACAAATACGGCGAGCGCTTCACGCCCGCGCCGCTGCTGGTGGAGAAGGTGCGCGCCAACAAGGGCTTCCACGAGGCCTGAAGTCCGCCGTGACGCACCGGGGAGGGGGAGGGGACCGGCCACGGTTCTCTCCCTGCTTCCGGGCCTGACTTGACGCGAGGGGCGGTTCTGGACCAAGGGCATGACCCGCATGGTCCGTTCCGCTCCTCGTGCCGTCCTGACCGCCGGGCTCGCCGCCCTGGTGGTGTGCACCGCGCTGGTGACGGTGTCCGCGCTCGCGTTCCCGCAGGGCTACAGCCCCGCGAGGCTGACGTGGCCGGGCGCCCCCGTCCTCCTGGGCTGGGCGCACTTCGACGCCGGCTGGTACGCGCGCATCGCGACGGAGGGCTACAGCTACACGCCCGGCCAGCAGAGCCCGGTGGCGTTCTTCCCCCTGTACCCGCTGGTGCTGCGCGGCCTGGGCTTCCTGCACCTGGACACGTTCCTCGCGGGCGTGCTCGTCACCATGCTGTGTGGCCTGGGCGCGCTCTACGTCTTCACGCTGTGGGCGCGCACGCGGGCGGACGAAGAGGCGGCGCGCAACGCGGGGCTGCTGCTGGCGTTCTACCCGTTCGCGTTCTTCCTCTACGGGGCGATGTACTCGGACGCGCTGTTCCTCCTGCTCATCATCGGGGCGTTCCTGCTGCTGGAGCGGGGACAATTGGGGTGGGCGGTGCTGCTCGCGGCGGTGGCCACGGCGGCGCGGCCGGTGGCGCCCGCGCTGGTGGTGGGGCTGCTGGCGCGGCGGTTGGAGTGGAAGCACGAGCGCGGCCTGAAGTGGAGACTCGTGGACCTCTTGCCGGTGTTCGCGGCGGCGGGCTTCGTGCTGTACGTGCTCTACCAGTGGAAGGCGTTCGGTGAGCCGTTCGCGTTCGTGAAGGTGCAGTCCGCGCCGGGGTGGGACCAGAAGCCGGGCTGGCGCACGTGGGCGAAGCTGCGGTGGTTCCAGGGCTTCAGCCGGGAGATGTCACTGTCGGACGGCCTGCGGCTGGTGGGGCACGCGGCCGTGACGGTGGGGGCGCTGGCGCTGGTGTGGCCCACGGCGAAGCGGCTGGGCTGGGGCTACGGCGTCTACACGCTGGCCATCGTGGGACTGCCCGCCATGTCCAGCAAGGACTTCATGGGCATGGGGCGCTACCTCCTGGCCGCCTTCCCGCTGTTCCTCACGCTGGCGCTGCTGCTGAGGGAAAGGCCGCGCTTGAGGTGGGGCGTGCTCGCCAGCTTCGCCTGCGTGATGCTGGCGCTGACCGTGGCGTACGGCGCGGCGGAGTACGTGTCATGAGCAAGCGACGGATGCATGCGCTGATGCGCGAGGCGGCCACGAGCATGGAGTGCGCGTCATGAGCGGACTCATGGACCAGGCCCTGGCGCTTTACGCGGGGCTCCCCGCGAGCGAGCGCTTCCACGTGCACGCGCGGGCCTCATCGGCACCACTGCTCGCGGTGGCATCGCGCCTGCCATCCGGGACGGTGGCGGACATCGGCTGTGGTCACGGGCTCCTTTCCGCGGTGATGGCGCTCGCGGTGCCGGAGCGCCGCGTGCTGGGCGTGGACCTGGACGAGCGCAAGGTGCACTGGGCGAAGCAGGCCCTGTCCGGGCTGCCCAACGTGACGCTCGACGTGGGCTCGGTGGAGGAGCTGGCGAAGGCGCAGCCGCACACGCTCGACGCGGCGGTGGTCTGCGACGTGCTGTACCTGCTGCCCGAAGCGAAGTGGCCCGGATTCCTCCAATCCGTGCGTGGTCTGCTCAAGCCCGGAGGCCGCTTTCTCCTGAAGGAGGTGGAGGGCGACCGCTCCTGGAAGCACGCGAAGGCGCTGGCGCAGGAGTGGGTGATGGTGTCGCTTCTGGGGCGCACCAAGGCCAGCGGCGGAATGGTCCTCAAGCCGCGAGTGGACGGCGTGAGGCTGCTCCGTGACGCGGGCTTCGAGGTGCGCGAGGTGGTCGGCCTGGGCGAGGGCTACACGACCCCGCACCTGCTCTACGACGCCGAAGCCCGCTGACGGAAGCCCGAGCGTTCGCGGCGGGCCACCGCCCAACTGGTCCGACAGTCGGACCCGTTCGTGAGCTGCGGCGCCGCCGGGAGCCCCAGCGGGGTTCTCACCTTCTCATCGGTGAGGACAGCAGTCCGGTCCGAGGCGTGGGGCGGGGCCTTCAGCCCAGCTCGCCGTAGTTCGCGAGCACGATGCCCCGCTCCACGAGCTTCGCCTTCACGCGGGGGCTCGTGAGCGCGGCCAGCTCCGCGTCCCAGCCATAGGTCCACGCCGGGTCCTCCGGCACGTGCGGCGCGCCCTCACCGGGGTGGCACCCCAGCTCGAAGTCCCCCGCCGGCAGCGCGTCCAGCACCCCCAGCAGCGCCGCCTCGTCCAGCCGGCCCGCCTCGAACACCCCGCCCGCGCTCACCCGCCGCACGCCCGGCCGGGCCCGGGGCGCCGTGCGCGCGAGCACCGCCAGCACCGTCGTCTTCAGCGCGGGCCCGGGCGCCCGGAGCCACGACGCGCGCGGCAGCGCATCCGGCCACCGCAGGGGCAGGCCCTCGCGCGCGGCGATGTCCTCCACCACCGACCGCACCCCCGGCAAGAGGTGCAAATGCTGGTGCCCGTCCAGGTGGTCCACCTTCGCGCCCAGCTCCCGCGCGCGGGACAGCTGCGCGGACAGCTCCCGCTCCAACTCCTCGCGCCGCACCCGCCCCGTCAGCCACGCCTTCGCGAAGTCCGCCCAGCTGCCCCGAAGCCGCCCGCCCGGCGCCACCGTCCGCACGGCCTCCGCCGGGGCCGCGCAAGGCAGCCGCGTGGACAGCGCCAGGTGCACGCCCACCGCCAGGCCCTGCGCCTTCGCCCGGCCCACGGCCTGTGCCGCGGAAGGCCCCGTGGCCAGCAGCGTCGCGCTCGTCACGATGCCCTCGCGGTGGGCCCTGAGGATGCCCGCGTCCAGCGACGGGTGCAGGCCCAGGTCATCCGCGTTGACGATGAGGCGCGTGCGCGACGCCATGCAGTCCTACCCGCGCCCCGCGTGGCCCGGCACCGAGCGCAGTTGCTGCACCGACGGCGGCAGGCGCACCGGCTTCGAGGGCGGCGGCGGCGAACGCGTCTCCGGGTACAGGTTCACCAGCTCCTTCACCATCTTCAGGATGACCGACGGCGACGCCAGCGTGGAGATGCCGCGCGTGCGCGGGAAGTAGTCCACGCCCATCTGGAACACCCGGAAGCCCTTGCGGATGGCCTTCACCACCAGCTCCGCGTCGATGAACGAGCCCTGGCTCTTGAGCTCCATCGACTCCAGCACCCGGCGGTGCATCAGCTTGAAGCTGAAGTTCACGTCCTTGATCTGGATGTCGAACAGCGCCCGGATGAGCAGGTTGTAGACGAACGAGTACACGATGCGCTTGGGGCCCTCGCTCGTGCGGTCGAACCGGAAGGCGCAGATCATGTCCGCCTCCAGGTAGTTCATCAGGTGCAGCGCCCGCTCCAGCTCCCGCATGTCCCACGGCAGGTCGATGTCCGAGTACAGCACCAGGTCCTTCGTGCTCGCCGCCAGCCCCGTGCGCATCGCCCCGCCCAGCTTCAGGTTCACCGGGTGCGTGATGACCCGCAGCTGAGGCACCTTCGCCGCCAGCGCATCGCAGACCTCCTGGGTCCGGTCCGTGGAGGCGTCGTTGACGACGATGATTTCGAAGTCGTCGGTGAGCTTCGGCAGGACTTCCAGGGCGCGGCTCACGGCGCGCTCCACGTAGTCCTCTTCGTTCCAGGCAGGGAAGAAGAGGCTGATGCTCGGGTACTTGGCCACGGTCGTCATGTCGCGCTGTTCCGTCCAGAAGGAAACGGGCGCTCGCTAGCAGAGGGGCAACGCGCTGGCAAACACGATGGCCCTTCTCGTGGAAAACCCGTATAGTACCGCGTAATCATCATTTTACGGGGACACGGTGCGAGCCCAGCCCTACACGCTTCTGGTCGTGGACGATTCGCAGGCGTCGCTGCCCCACCTGGTGCGCACGCTGGGCCCGGAGGACTTCGCCCTCCGGGTGGCGCGCTCGGGACCGGAGGCCCTGGGCCTGACCCAGGAGGTAGACGGCGTCCTGCTCTGCCCTGGCGGCCCCGACGCAGCGGCCACCCAGGAGCTCCTGGAGGCCCTCACCCCACCGTCCCCGGCGCCCCGACCCGCCGTGGTGGTTCTGGCCCCGGCGGAGGAACGGACCCTGCGGCTCGCTGCCCTGCGCAGGGGGGCTGAGGTGATTTTGACCCCCTGGGACGACGAGGAGCTGCGTCTGCGGCTCTACCGGAGCCTCGAAACGCACTCGCAGTTGAAGTCGCTTCACTCGCAGGTGGAGGAATTGAGGCGCCTGGCGGTGACGGACGGGCTCACCCAGGTCCACAACCACCGCTACTTCCAGGAGCGGCTGCGGGAGGAGTTCCGCCGCTCGCAGCGCTACGATGAGAGCCTGTCGCTCATCCTGGTGGACCTGGACCACTTCAAGAACGTCAACGACGCCCACGGCCACGGCGCCGGGGACCGCGTCCTGAGAGAGGTGGCCGCCTCCCTCCAGCACAGCGTGCGGGAGACGGACCTGGTGGCGCGCTACGGAGGAGAGGAGTTCGCCATCCTCCTGCCCTGCACCCACCTGCCCGGCGCCCTCACCGTGGCGGAGCGAATCCGCAAGGGAATCAACGAGTTGCACGCGGGTCCGGAGGGCGCCCTGCGCGTCACCGCCTCCCTGGGCGTCTCCAGCTTCCCCCACCGCGCAATCCTCACCCCGGAGCAGCTGTTGCTCACCGCGGACGAGGCCCTCTACCGCGCCAAGCGCGAGGGCCGCGACCGCATCTGTCTCCACCCCCCGGCACCCCTGTTTTCCACGCCGCCTTCACGCGCAGGCTGACCCAGGGGTCAAACACCCGGGGTCCTATTTGACCCGGTTGGGGGCAGTGGGTCTACAATGACCTTGCCCCTTTTTGTCATGTCTCTGAAAAGAGGCGTGATTGCCGGGGTTTATCCAAATCTCTGGTTTGGCAAGGCCATTGCAAATGTCGATTCCCGGAAAGTCCATGGGAACCCTGGGAGCTCAAGCGCAGGCGCAGGATCCGGTCGCCCGAGGGCGGCTGCTGCTCGTGGACGACGAGGAGAACATCCTCAAGTCCATCCGGCGGGTGCTGCGGCGCGGTGAGTGGGACATCGAGACGGCGACGGACGCCGAAACGGGCCTGCGCACCCTGGAGCGCTTCCAGCCGGAGGTCGTCATCTCCGACTTCCGCATGCCGGGGATGAACGGCGTGGAGTTCCTCACCCAGGTGAAGCTCCAGGCCCCGCGCGCCCAGCGCATCATGCTGACGGGGCAGGCGGATCAGCAGGCCATCGAAGAGGCCATCAACCGCTCGGAAATCTTCCGCTTCATCTCCAAGCCCTGGAACGACAGCCACCTGGTCCTCACGGTGAAGAGCGCCTTCGAGCAGTACGCGCTCCACACGGAGAACGACCGGCTCTACCGCGTCACCCAGGAGCAGAACGCGGAGCTCAAGCAGCTCAACGCGGAGCTGGAGGAGCGCGTCGCGCTGCGCACGCGCCTCTTGTCCACCGCCAAGCGCGAGTGGGAGCTGTCCTTCGACTGCATGGAGACGCCGCTCGCGGTGGTGCGCGCGCGGGACTTCGCGGTGCGCCGGGCCAACGTCGCCTACGCGCAGGTGGCCCGCCGCTCCATCGAAGAGGTGCCCTCCGACGTCCCGTGCCACCAGTACCTCTTCGGCCGGGACACGCCGTGCCAGGGCTGCCCGCTGCCCTCCGCCATGGAGACGGGCAAGGGCGCTCGCGGGGAAGTGCAGCAGGGCGGGCGCAGCTACGTGGTGGCCGCGTACCCGTTCGCGGGCGACGACCGCGCGGTGTGCACCTACCGCGACGTCACGGAGGAGCAGGCGATGACGCGCCGGCTCATCGAGACGGAGAAGATGGCCGCGGTGGGCCAGCTCGCGGGCGGCGTGGCGCACGAAATCAACAACCCGCTGGGCGGCATCCTCGCCTTCGCGCAGCTGATGTCCCGCGACGCGGGCCGCAGCGAGGGCGACCTGGAGTCGCTGAAGCTGATTGAAGAGAGCGCGCTGCGCTGCAAGCGCATCGTGGAGAGCCTGCTGAAGTTCAGCCGGCACAGCCGCGTGGAGGACCGCCGCCTCTTCGACTTGTCCAAGTGCGTGGAGGACGCCGCGGTGCTCTTCCGCGCGCAGCTCAAGTCCATGCCCAAGGTGGAGCTGAAGCTGGGCCTCAAGGACGGGCTGCCCAAGGTGTACGGGGATCCCGGCACGCTCGCGCAGGTGGTGCTCAACCTGCTGCAGAACGGCCTCCAGGCGCTGCCCAGGGCGGAAGGGCGCCTGTCGCTGGAGACCGGCCGCGAGGGCGACCGGACCTTCTTCGCGGTGACGGACACGGGGACGGGGATCGAAGAGCGGCACCTGCCGCGCATCTTCGAGCCGTCCTTCACCACCAAGCCGCCCGGCGAGGGCACCGGCCTGGGCCTGTCCATCGCCTATCGCATCGTCCAGGACCACGGGGGCACCTTCCAGGTGGACACCCACGTGGGCCAGGGCTCCCGCTTCACCGTCTTCCTGCCCATTCCCCTGCAGCTCGAGAGGTTGCCGTGAACCAAGTCAAGCGCGCCAAGGTCCTCGTTGTGGATGACGACTCCGTCGTCCTCAAGGCCGTCACCCAGATCCTCCAGCGGGAAGGCCACCCGGTCGTCGCCATCGACGACGCGGTGGAGGGGCTCGCGGCGGCGAAGGACCCGTCCATCGACGTGGTCGTGCTCGACATCAAGATGCCGCACCTCTCCGGCATGGACCTGCTGCGCGCCATCAAGGCGGACCGCCCGGACGTGGAGGTCATCATGATGACGGCCTTCGCCACCGTGGAGACGGCGGTGGAGGCGGTGAAGGCGGGCGCGTACGACTACCTCACCAAGCCCTTCGAGAACATCGACGAGGTGAGCCTCACGGTGGCCAAGGCCGCCGAGCGCAAGGCGCTGAAGGACCGCACCCGCGCGCTGGAGGAGGCGCTCACCGCGCGCAGCCAGTTCGAGGACCTCATCGGTCAGTCCTCGCAGATGCGCGCCGTGTTCAAGCTGGTGGAGACCGTCAGCCACTCCACCGCCACCGTCCTCATCCAGGGTGAGAGCGGCACGGGCAAGGAGCTCGTCGCCCGCGCCATCCACTACCGCAGCGCCCGCCGCGACAAGCCGTTCGTCGCCGTCAACTGTTCCGCGCTGACGGAGACGCTGCTGGAGAGCGAGCTCTTCGGCCACGTGAAGGGCAGCTTCACCGGCGCCACCGGCAACAAGAAGGGCCTCTTCGAGGCGGCCGACGGCGGCACCATCTTCCTGGACGAGATTGGCGACGTGCCCCCGGCCACCCAGGTGCGCCTCTTGCGCGTGCTGCAGGAGGGTGAAGTGAAGCGCGTGGGCGCCAACGAGCCCGTGAAGGTGGACGTGCGCGTCATCGCCGCCACGCACGTGGACCTGTCCCGCGCGAAGGAGCAGGGCAAGTTCCGCGAGGACCTCTTCTATCGCCTCAACGTCATCACCATCGACCTGCCGCCCCTGCGCGACCGCCCGGAGGACGTGCCGCTGCTCGCGCACCACTTCCTCAAGGTCTACGCCGCCAAGGCGGACAAGAAGGTCACCGGCATCAGCCCGCGCGCCATGGAGGCCCTCACCTGCAACCGGTGGACGGGCAACGTGCGCGAGCTGGAGAACGTCATCGAGCGCGCGGTGGTGCTGACGGCCAACGACGCCATCGACGTGGAGGACCTGCCGCCCGGCTTCCAGGCCGCGCCCCAGGCCGACTCGGCGGTGGAGGTGTTCAGCCTGGCGCACCTGCCGTACGCCCAGGCCAAGCGCCTGGCCATGCGCGCCTTCGAGCGCCGCTACCTCTCCGCGCTGCTGGAGAAGAACAACCACAACGTGTCCAGCGCGGCGCGCGCGGCTGGCGTGGACCGCTCCAACTTCCGCCGCCTGCTCAAGCAGTACGAAGTGGCCGGCCGCAGCATGAAGCCGCGCTCGCCCAAGGGGCCGGACTCGGACAGCGGCCCGGGCCCCGTCCTCGAAGCGGTGTCCTGAGGCGCTTCCGGCGGAGGACGGCCCGCTAGCCGTCCTCCCCGGGCTCACGCTCGCCGCGCCGCGCGGCCAACTGCTGCTGGATGGCCTCGTAGCGCTCGGACAGCTCCGCCTCGAAGCCGTTGCGCGTCGGGGTGTAGAAGCAGCGCGAGCGCAGGGCCTCCGGCAGGTAGTCCTCCGGGACGTAGTTGCCCTCGAAGTTGTGCGGATACTTGTACCCGCCGCCGTAGCCCAGTGACTTCATCAGCTTCGTGGGCGCGTTGCGCAGGTGCATGGGCACCGGCAGCGCGCCCTCCTTCGTCACGGCCTCGCGCACGGCCGCGTACGCGGCGATGACGGCGTTCGACTTGGGCGCGAGCGCCAGGTACGTCACGGCCTGGGTGAGGGGCAGGGTGCCCTCCGGCAGGCCCATGAGCTGGAAGGCCCTGAGCGCGTCCACCGCCACGCCCAGCGCGCGCGGGTCCGCGTTGCCCACGTCCTCCGACGCGAAGATGACCATGCGGCGGAAGATGAAGACGGGGTCCTCGCCCGCCTCCAGCATGCGCGTCATCCAGTACAGCGCGGCGTCCACGTCGCTGCCGCGCATGGATTTGATGAACGCGCTGACGACGTTGTAGTGCTCCTCGCCGCCCTTGTCGTAGAGCAGCATCTTCTGCTGGAGCGCTTCCTCCGCCACCTTGCGGTCCACCGCCTTGCCGCCGTACGCGGCCGCGGCCTCCAGCGCGGTGAGGGCCTTGCGCGCGTCGCCGCCGGCCGCGTCCGCGATGAACTCCAGCGCCGCGTCGTCCACCGTCACCTTGCCGCCCAGCCCCCGCGGGTCCGCGACGGCGTGGCGCATGACGGCGATGAGCTCCTCCTGCTCCAGCCCGCGCAGCGTGACGACGCGGCAGCGCGACAGGAGCGCGGCGTTCACCTCGAAGGACGGGTTCTCCGTGGTGGCGCCAATCAGCGTGACGGTGCCCTTCTCCACGTGGGGCAGGAGCGCGTCCTGCTGCGACTTGTTGAAGCGGTGGATTTCGTCGATGAACAGCAGCGTGCGCTGGCGGTTCAGCTTCCAGCGGTCCTGCGCGCGGGCCACCGTCTCGCGGATGTCCTTCACGCCCGCCAGCACCGCGGACATGGTCTCGAAGGCGGCGCCGGTGTGGCGCGCGACGAGCTGGGCCAGGGTCGTCTTGCCGGTGCCCGGCGGGCCCCAGAGGATGAGGCTGGGCACCTGGTCGCTCTCCAGCGCGCGGCGCAGGAAGCGGCCCTCGCCGGTGAGGTGCTCCTGGCCCAGGTACTCGCTGAGCGAGGTGGGGCGCATGCGCTCGGCGAGCGGCGCCAGGACGGCCTGTTCCTTCTGGCTGGCGTGGTCGAAGAGGTCCATGGGGCCTCCAAACCTAGCGTCCTGGGCGCCCTGCCGCGCCCCCTTGTGATGTCCGGGGTTGGGCAGGCGCGTCATTTTCCTGCACAGGACGGTTGGCAGGCTGGACTAGAACCCGGGGGGCGTGCAGACCCTGGTCATCGTCGCGAAGCGAGACACCCCGCAGGCCGTGGCCCTGGCGGCGGAAATCCAACAGCGCCACCCGGCCCTGACGGTGCTGGCGGACCGCGCCCTGGCGCATGCGCTCAACTGGCCGCGCATCGAGGACCGGGAGCTGGCGGCCCGGGCGGACCTGGTGGTGGTGCTGGGCGGGGATGGCACGCTCATCTACGCGGCGCGCCTGCTGGGCGGACGCAACGTGCCCATCATTGGCGTGAACCTGGGCAGCCTGGGCTTCATGACGGAGATCTCCGTGGAGGAGCTCTTCACCCGGCTGGACGACGTGCTGGCCGGGAACTTCCACGTGGACTCGCGGATGAAGCTGTCCTGCCGGCTGCTGCGCGGGGGCAAGGTCCTCATCGAGGATGAAATCCTCAACGACGTGGTCATCAACAAGGGCGCGCTCGCGCGCATCGCGGACCACGAGACGTCCATCGACGGGGTGCCCATCACCACGTACAAGTCGGACGGCGTCATCCTGGCCACGCCCACCGGCTCCACGGCGTACTCGCTGTCCGCGGGCGGGCCCATCGTGCACCCGTCGGTGGACTGCACCATCCTGTCGCCCATCTGCTCGCACGCGCTGACCCAGCGGGCCATCGTGGTGCCGGCGGACCGCACCATCCGCGTGACGCTCAAGAGCGAGACGGCGGACACGTACCTCACGCTGGACGGACAGACGGGCCACTCGCTCCAGGGCGGGGACTGCATTGAAGTGGTGCGCTCACCCAACCGCGTGGGCCTGGTGCGCAACCCGCGCGTGGCCTTCTTCACCATCCTTCGCCAGAAGCTCCACTGGGGCGAGCGCTGAGCCTCGCGGTCCCGGGGTGGGGCTCCCCTCCGGGGTGAGCGGTGCGGTAGCGTCCGGCCCGTGACGACGGGCGGGCACGCGACGCGTTTTGGCAAGTACGAGCTGCTGGAGCGCCTGGGCGCGGGCGGCATGGCCGTCGTGCACCGCGCGCGCTTCACGGTGGCGGAGGGCGTGTCCCGGTCCGTCGTCATCAAGCGCGTGAGGGACCCGTACGCGCAGGACCCCGCCTTCGTGCGGATGTTCCTCAACGAAGCGCGCATCTCCATGGGGCTGTCGCACGGCAACATCGTCCAGGTCTTCGACTTCGGGCAGGAGGCGGGGGAGTACTTCCTCGCCATGGAGTGGGTGGACGGGCAGCCCCTGTCCAAGGTGCTCAAGCGTTTGAAGCTGAAGGGCATGGCGCACCTGCCGGCGCCGCTGGCGGTGCAGCTGATGGTGGAGGTCTGCAAGGGCCTGCACCACGCGCACACGCGCCGAGACGAGCAGGGCCGCCCGCTGGGGCTGGTGCACCGCGACGTGTCCCCGGACAACGTCCTGGTGAGCTACGAGGGCGAGGTGAAGCTCAGCGACTTCGGCATCGCGAAGGCGCAGTGGGCCGGCCGCCAGGACACGGACGCGGGCGTGGTGCGCGGCAAGTTCCTCTACCTGTCCCCGGAGCAGACGCGCGCGGAGGCGCTGGATGCGCGCTCGGACGTGTACACGGCGGGCGTGGTGCTCTTCGAGATGCTCACCGGCCGCAGGCCCGTGGAGGGGGACCAGGGCTCGGTGATGGAGCGCATCGCCACGGGCGACCTCACGCCCACGCAGGCGTACGTCCCGGACCTGGATCCCTCGCTGGGCGCGCTGGCGTCGCGGGCGTTGGCGCTGCGGCGGGATGACCGGTTCACGAGCGCGGAGGACTTCCAGCGCGCGCTGGCCGAGTGGCTGGCGTACCGGGCGCCGCTGTTCCCCGCGTCCACGCTGCGCCACCTGATGGCGTGGCTGTTCGAGGAGGAGCTGAAGCTCGCGGGCCAGCCGCCGCGCATCCCGGAGTCCTTCCTGCGCCAGGTGGCGGTGTGGACGGGGGAGGGGAGCCCGCTCGGGTCGGATGAGCCGGAGCGGGCGTCCTCGGTGCACCGCGCGCACGCGACGGCGTTCCCGGAGGAGGACGTGCCCGGGGCGCTGGTGGGTGGCAGCCCCGCGGCGGACATGGGCGCGGGGGTGCCCGGCTGGGTGTGGGCGGCCGTCATCGCGGCGGCGGCCCTCTTCTTCGTGGGGCGGGCGGTGATGCCGGACCTGTCGGAGCCCGACGCGCGCAAGCTCCAGGTGGTGTCCTCGCCTCCGGGCGCGGAGGTGCGCTGGGACGGCAAGCACGTGGGGATGACGCCGACGGTGCTGAGCGTCGCCCCGGGAGAGGACTCACACAAGCTGGAGCTGCGGTTCGTGGGGTACCACCCGTGGGCCACCACCGTGTCGCAGTCGGCCGTGCCGGAGCGCGTGCAGGTGACGCTGGAGCGGCTGCCTCCACCGCCGCCTCCGCCCGAGCCGGTGGTGGACGCACGGGTGCCGGAGCCGGAGAAGGCGGGCTCCCGCCGGTCGGGCGTGGCGCGCTCCGATGGCCAGCGCGAAGCGCGCGAGGCCCTGGATTGGATCGAGCGCTCCCCTGACGCGGGGGCGGAGTACACGCTGGGCGTGCAGTTGCTCGTGGCGGGCAACGACGGACAGGCCGGACAGAAGTTCGTGACGTGCCTGCGGCTCCTAGAGACGGCGGCGGAGTGCCACCTGGGGATGGGTCGGGTGGGGGCGCGGACGGCCCGCTGGGGGGTTGCCAGGGAGCACTACCGGCGCTACCTGCAGTTGCGGCCGCAAGGGGCCGGCGCGGCCGAGGCCCGGCAGTACATCAAGTCCCGGTCAGGACGGTAGCGGCGCACCTCGATGTTCCTCCTCCTGTCGAAGCTGCTGGACCTGCTGCTGTCGCCGCTCACCTGGGCGCTGCTGTTCGGCGTGGCGGGGCTGCTGCTGCGCCGTTGGAAGCGCCTGTCGCAGCTGGCGGCGCTGGCCGTGCTGTACGCGTTCTCCATCGAGCCGACGGTGGCGCTGCTGACGCGGGCGACGGAGGCGGACGCGGTGAGCACGTACCGTCCGGACACCGTCTACGACGCGGTCATCCTGCTGGGCGGAGGGCTGGACGCGGCGGCCACGGAGCGCTCGGGGCAGCCGGAGTACAACGCCGCGCCGGAGCGGATGATGCGCACCTTCGAGCTCCTGCGGGATGGCCGGGCACGGCAGGTGCTCATCACCGCCGGCAACCTGGACGCGAGGCCGGAGGCGGTGGTGGAGGCGGACGTGCTGGCCGCACAGCTGGAGCACTGGGGCATCGCGCCCGAGCGCATCGTGAAGGAGGGCCGCAGCCGCAACACCCGCGAGAACGCGCTCCAGTCGGAGCCGCTGGTGCGCGAGCACGGCTGGAAGTCGCTGCTCCTCGTCACGAGCGCCGCGCACCTGCCCCGCGCGGCCGGCTGCTTCGCGGCGGTGGGCGTGCGCGCGGACACGCTCGCGGTGGACCTGCGCTCCTCCACGCTGCCGCCCGCGAAGATGAGCTGGCTGCCGCGCTCCGGGGCGCTCAACCAGAGCACGGACATGCTGCGCGAGCTGGCGGGGCGGCTCGTGTACCGGGTGCGCGGCTGGACCGAGCCCTGGCGGTAGGCGCTACTTCATCGACGGCGGCGCGTGCAGGCCGCCCGGGGGCGCTCCGACAAGCGCGATGCGGCCCTGGGGCTTCGCGCGCGGCGCGGGTTTGCCGGTGCGGAACGCGGTGCCGAGTGCTTCCCACGGCGACACATCCAGGCCCCTGGGCACCGCGGGCAGGTCCTTGAACATGGAGTAGCCGTCGTTGCCCTGTGCCACGAAGCTCAGCGTGGCCAGCCGGTACGTCGCGTCGTCGTCCAGCGGCTTGCCCTTCACCTCCACCTTCGTCACCCGCGCGCCCGGCGTCTTGCGCAGGTCGTAGGTGAAGCGCAGGCCGGACACCTGCGGGAAGCGGCCGGGCGGCTTGCCGTCCACGCTGCTCAGGCTGACGCCGTTCTCCAGCGCCGCGCGCAGCACCGCCCCCTTCACCCTCAGCACCACCAGCTCATTGCGGTAGGGCATGAGCGAGTACAGCTCCCGCCGCGTCATCGTCCCGGCGGGCAGCACCCGGTCCGCGCGGATGGCGCCCCCGTTGACGAGCGCCACGTCCGCGCCCGTCGCCTCGCGGAACGCATCCGCCAGGAACGAGCCCAGGTTCGTCTCTCCCACCCGGTTCTGCGCGCTGCGTGCATCCAGCGCCACCGGCGAGCGGCCCACGCGCTCCGCCAGCGTGGCCAAGAGCGGCGCATAGGGCTTCATCTGTTCGTTGAACGCCGCGTCGTCCGGCGTCTTCGACGTGATGGGGATGACCTTCCACGCCAGCTTCTTCACCGCGCCCGTCTTCGCATCCAGGTCCAGCGTGACGCGGCCCAGGTCGATGGCGTCCTCGTCCAGCTTGAAGATGGGCGTGCCCGCGACCGTCTCCTCCACGCGGTCGTGGTCGTGCCCGCCGATGATGAGGTCCACGCGCACGCACTTCGCCAGCTCGCGGTCCTGCGCCACGGCCAGGTGCGTGAGCCCCAGCACGAACTGCGCGCCCGCGGCCCGCAGCTCCTCCACGGAGCGCTTCGCCGCCTCGCAGAAGGGCGTGATGCGCGTGTCCTTGCCCGGCTTGGACGACGTCTGCGTCTCCGGCAGCACCACGCCGAAGATGCCCACCTTCACGCCGCCCACGTCCCGGAGGTCCCACGCCTTGAGCCCGTCGAACACCTGTCCGGACTTCACGCTCATCACGTTGGCGCCCAGCCATGGGAAGCGCGACTGCTGGATGCGCGCGCGCAGCACGTCGTCCCCGAAGTCGAACTCGTGGTTGCCCACCGTGGAGTAGTCCAGGCCGAGCGCGTTCCACGCGTCGATCATCTGCTTGCCCTTGAGCGCCTCGCCCTCCACCTCCGCGGAGGACTCCACGGAAGGCGAAAGCGTGTCGCCCGCCAGCAGCGTGAGGACGTGCGGCGACTCCTTCAGCGCCTGCTGCTTGAGCGTCGCCACGCGCGACAGGCCGCCCCGGTTCCGGGCGGTGGGCTGGAATTGATAGACGTCGTTGAGGTGGAGGATCGTGAGCCGGACGGTGTCAGCGGGAGGCGCCGGCTCGGCGGCCCCGGTGGCCCCGGCGGAACGGGTGGCCAGCACCAGCGCGAGCGGCAACAGCACCGCCCAGGTGCTCACGGTCTTCGTCATCATCGGACAGTCGTTCTCTTGCGGGGGCACGGGGGGAGCGCCAATCCCTCTCGGCGTAGCGCACTCGGCGCATGAAGGCGAGCGGACCGGACATGGCGCAACGCGCAAGTCCCAAGCCCTTCTTCCCGGAGGATGAAGGGCATCCAGCCAGCCGCGCGCTCCTCCCTCAGACGGTGTAGCGCCGGCCCTGCGCCAGGGGCTCGATGACGCTGCCGCTTCCGTCGAACAGGTCTGGGTAGTGGATGAGGCGCATCTTCGCGCGGGTGGCCTCCGGCAGCGCCGCCAGCTTCTCGTAGGGCGTGTGCACGCCGTAGTTCGTCTCGTGGATGACCAGGTCCGCCTCCGACAGCCAGGAGATGAGCCCCTCGTCGAACGCGGTGTCCGCGCTGTAGCCCAGGCACCGGCCCCCGGCGCGGATGCGGAACGCGGTGGTGGGCACGTGGTGGTAGGTGAAGCGGCACTCGAGCTCGAACGGGCCATGCTTCACCGCGCGCTCCAGGTGCAGCGGCGTGTGCGTGAAGTAGTCCTCGAAGTGCTTGTCGTTGGGGCCCGCGCCGTGCTGCTCGATGAGGCACTCCATGCCCGCGGCCAGGTGGCCCTCCCAGAGGCGGCGGGTGACGCTCGGGTGCGCGAGCAGCTCCATCTTCCGCTGCAGCACGAAGAAGGAGAAGTACGCCAGGCTCTCCAGGCCGGAGGCGTGGTCCGCGTGCAGGTGCGTGAGGGCCACGGCGCTGACGCGCTCCACGTCCAGGTGCACGCCGGAGGACTCGGACGCCTCGCGCATCATCTTGCGGATGGGGTGCGGACAGTCGATGAGCAGCACCTGTCCTTCCGCCTCCACCGCGAGGCACGACGAGTAGTGCAGCGCGGAGAAGGCATCACCGACGCCGAGGGGAATGAACGACAGGCTCATGGATGGCTCCGGAGGGAAGGGGACAGCCGCTCGCGCAGCTTCGCGGCGACGGCGGGCGGGCAGTACGCGGACACGTCCTCGCCGCGCGTGAGGCGCTCCTTGAGGGCGCTGCTGGACACCTCCGCCAGGTGCGCCTCCGCGGGGAGGAAGAGCGTGGACAGCTCCGGCGCGAGCACGCGGTTCATCTGCGCCAGCTCCGTCTCGAACTGCGCATCGGTGGCGCCGCGCACGCCGCGCAACAGGACGCTCGCGCCAATCTCCCGCGCCAGCTCCACGATGAGGCCTTCCGTGAAGGTGACGGAGACGTTGGGGTGCCGGGCCACCGCGTCGCGGATGAGCGCCATGCGCTCCTCGGCGGTGAGCAGCGTGGACTTCTTCGGGTTCACGGCCACCACCACCACCACGTGGCTGAAGAGGCGCGCCGCCTGGCGCACCACCGACAGGTGTCCCGCCGTGACGGGGTCGAAGCTGCCTGCGTAGAGGGCAATGGTCATCACGACACCTCGCGTTCCGGAGGAGAAGAAGCCGCCGCGTCCAACAGTCCCGCCGCCATGCGCTTCACCGTGCCCGCCGCCGAACCCGCGGGGACGAGGCCGGGCGCGCTCGCGGAGAGCACGAAGTAGCCCTGGATGGCGGCGAACAGGCCCGCGGCCAGGGGGCGCGCGCGGCGCTTGCCCACCACCGCCGCGACCAGCGCCTCCAGGTGCTCCAGGTCCGCGCGCACCACCGCTTCGTAGGCGGCGCGAACCTCCGGCTGCCGGATGGCCTCCGCGCTGATGGTCACCCAGCCCGCCACCGCCGCCACGTCCGCGTCCGGCCCGGTGGCCAGGAACGCGTCCACGAACGCCTCCACCCGCCCCCGCGCGTCGTCCGCCCCCAGCTTCACCGCCCGCGTGGCGAAGCGCTGCCGCGCGCGAGACGCCAGCGAGCCCACCAGGGTCAGGAGGATCTCCTGCTTGTCCTTGAAGTGGTAGTGCACCAGCCCCGCGGAGAGCCCCGCCGCCCGGGCAATCTCCGCCACGGACGCGCCCTCGTAGCCGCGCTCGGCCATGGCCTTGAGCAGCCCGGCGACGATCTGCTCCCGGCGCGCTTCGGTGTTGGAGGGACGTGGCATGGCGTGGGGTTGTTTTTAGGTTGTGTGACCAACTTATAAACACGGCCGGCGCGGGCGTCAACCGGACGTGGGTCCGGGAGGCGCCGTGCCGGGCTTGGAGGCTAGAAGGTGAGGACGGACGTCACCTTGTCCGGCCCCAGCCGCTTCGCGCCCTCGAGGAAGTCGAGCGTGATGAGGAAGCTGTAGCCGACAATCTGGCCGCCCAGCCGGGTGACGAGCCGCCCCGTGGCGTCGGCGGTGCCTCCGGTGGCCAGCACGTCATCCACCACGAGCACGCGCTCGTCCTTGAGGATGGCGTCCTCGTGCATCTCCACGCCGTCCGCGCCGTACTCCAGCGAGTAGCGCTCCACGATGCACTTGTGGGGGAGCTTGCCCGGCTTGCGCGCCGGGACGAAGCCCGCCTCCAGCGCCAGCGCGATGGGGGCCCCCAGCAGGAAGCCGCGCGACTCCACGCCCACGACCTTGGTGATGTGCTGGCCCCGGAAGGGGGCGGCCATGGCGTTGACCACCCGGCCGAAGAGGCGGGGGTCGGCCAGCATGGGGGTGATGTCCTTGAAGACGATGCCGGGCTTGGGGAAGTCCGGCACGTCGCGCAGGACGGCCTGGAGGTCGGAGAGGAGCGTGGGGTCGAGGGACATGGGGTGGGGGCTCCGAAGGGGGACGGCGGCGTTTTTCAGCCCGGCGGTGGACGTCACCTGGGGGGACCTGGGACCCAAGCGTACCCGGCCCGGGTGACAGCCGGCCTGGCGGGCCCCTGGAGGGCGGGCCCCGGGGCCAACGGCCGGAGTACGGGCGGACTGGGACGGGACGGGGACATGGCGGACGTTGATGATCTCACAGCTTCGCGCCGCCGGACCGCATCGGCTGGCGGACGCCGTATTTTTTCCCGCGCGCGGGGATCCCCTCACTGTGTTAAGCGAGGCGGTTCCCCCCGACCAAGGAGTCTGGGGCCCTTGCAAGCCGTGCAAACCACCGCTGACACCCGAGACCCTCTCTCCCCCCAGGACGGACTCTGGCTCCGCGCCCTCAAGGCCGAGGTCCAGCCCGCCACGTTCAAGAAAGGCCGCGAGGTGGCTGAAGGCCGCCGCGTCTTCGGCCTCACGCGTGAACCCGAACGCATCCGCGCGCAGGTCGCGGGTCCGTCCGGCGAACGCTATGACGTGGCCCTGATACCGGGAGAGGGGAAAGTCGTTTCCTCCTGCACCTGCCCGGTGTGGAACACCACGGGCCCGCATTGCGAGCACGTGGTCGCCGTGGCACTCATCTACGCGGCCCGCTTCCGGCCGCCGCCTCCTCCACAGAAAGCCGCACCGCCGCCGCCACCGCCGGAGCCCGAGGACATGGCTCCGGACGACGAGGTGGAGATTCCCGGAGGCGCCGCGCCGGGAATGGACGGCGTCAGCCTGCCCGCGCTCGCCAAGGTGGAGAGCTGGCTGGGCCTGTCCTCGCTGCCCGACTACGAGTTCCTCTACCGGCTCACCCCGGCGAGCACCGGCGCGGGCGGCACCAACGGCCGCCACTGGGTCGTGGACGTGCGCCGTCAGGACGCCCAGACCAAGGGCCCCGTGCACGTGAAGCGCCTGCTCCAGGCGGGCAGCCGCATCGCGCCCGCGGACGAGCGCATCTTCATGGTGCTGTCGCGCCATGAGCACCGCTACGACTCGCGCATCGTCCTCTCCGACGAGGACCTGTGCGAGGTGCTGGAGCTCTTGCGCCAGCGCCGGGTCATCTACCGGGGCACGCCGCTGGTCTACATGGACCAGCCCGTGCGGCCGCAGATCCACCTGGAATCGCGTCCGGACGGCGCCACCGCGCAGATCGAGCTGCTGTTCCCGGACGGCGTGGGCTACCCGCTCAAGGACGTCATCGTGCTCGCGGGCCGGCGCACGTACGTCATCCAGGCGCAGAACCTCCACGCCGTGGAGCCGGACTTCCCGCCGCGCCTGCTGCGCAAGTGGCTGCTGGAGCCGACCATGGCGTTCCCGGCCGGCCAGCTGGACCGGGTGCTGACGTTCTTCGCCGCGCACCTGCCGCGCTTCCGCATGTCGCTGAAGGCGGACGACATCGAGGTCGACGAGGCGGTGGAGCCGCGCTTCGTCGTCACGCTGGAGGGCGCCGCCGAGCGCGTGAAGGTGCAACTGGCCGCACGCTACGGCCAGACGACGGTGGCGGTGTCCCCCACGGCCACGCACCTGGGCTACGCCAGCGGCGTGGGCGAGGACGCGCGCAAGCTGTACCGGCGCCGCGACGAGGTGGAGCGCGCCGCGGGCAAGCTGCTGCTGGACCTGGGCCTGCGCTTTGATCAGGCCGCGCAGGCCTTCGACGCGACGGGTGACGTGGCCCTGGAGTTCTGGGCGCGCGGCCTGGCCAGCCTCCCCGCGGAGTGGGAGCGCTACGGCGTGCAGGCGCCGAAGGTCCGGCTGCGCCCGAAGCTCAAGCCGCGCATCCGCGTGGGCATGAGCGGCGTGCAGTGGTTCGACCTGGACGCGGAGTTCGTCACCGACGACCAGGCCGTGGACCTGGGCGCCGTGCGCATGTGGCTGGACTCCGGCCGCAAGTTCATCCCGCTGAAGGACGGCTCCTTCGCGGAGGCGGACGTCGCGGAGATCAAGCGCGTGGCGGACCTCCTGGAGGAGGCCGGCGCCATGCCGGGCCGCACCCGCACGCGGCTGCCCCTGCACCAGGCGGTGGCCCTGGACCTGCTCGCGGACCTGGGCGAGTTCACCGAGGTGGAGGCCAAGGCCCGTCAGGCCATGCTCGCCCTGCGCGAGTCCTCCGGCGTGCCGAAGGTGGCCGTGCCGGAAGGACTCCAGGCCACGCTGCGCCACTACCAGGAGGCGGGCCTGTCCTGGCTCTGGTTCCTGCGGCGCCACGGGCTGTCCGGCATCCTCGCGGACGACATGGGTCTGGGAAAGACCATCCAGTCCCTGAGCCTCATGCAGAAGGTGGCCAACGACGAGGGCCGCAAGCCGTCCCTGGTGGTCGCGCCCACGAGCGTGCTCGCCAACTGGGAGCGCGAGGCCGAGCGCTTCACGCCGGGCCTCAAGGCCATGGTGTGGCACGGGCAGGACCGCCGCGAGCGCGCGGAGGACCTGAAGGACATGGACCTGGTGCTCACGTCGTACGCGCTGGTGCGCCGCGACCTGGAGCAGCTGTCCCAGGTGGGCTTCCGCTACGTCATCCTGGACGAGGCGCAGAACATCAAGAACGCGGACAGCGCCACCGCGCAGGCGTGCAAGTCGCTGCCCAGCGAGACGCGCCTCGCGCTCACCGGTACGCCGCTGGAGAACCGGCTGTCGGAGCTCTGGAGCATCTTCGACTTCCTCATGCCCGGGTTCCTGGGCAGCGCGGAAGGCTTCGGCGACCGCTACGAGCAGCCCATCCAGGTGGCCAACGACGCCACCGCGAAGGACCGGCTGCGACGGCGCATCCAGCCCTTCATCATGCGCCGCCTCAAGACGGAGGTGGCCAAGGACCTGCCGCCGAAGACGGAGAGCGTCGCGTGGTGCGAGATGGAGCCCGGCCAGGCCGCGCTCTACCGCGAGGTGCTGGAGGAGAGCCGCCGCAAGGTGCACGAGTCCATCGAGAAGGTGGGCTTCAAGAGGAGCCGCGTGTCCATCCTCGCGGCGCTCATGCGCCTGCGTCAGGTGTGCTGCGATCCACGCCTGCTCAAGATGCCTCCCGGCACGCTCCTGCCGTCGAGCGCGAAGCTCGAGCGCTTCATGGAGCTGGTGGACGACCTGGTGGCGGAAGGCCACCGCGCGCTCGTCTTCAGCCAGTTCACGGAGATGCTGGAGCTGTTGAAGCAGGAGGCCGACAAGCGCGGCCTGCGCTACCTCTACCTGGACGGCCGCACCAAGGACCGCATGGGCAAGGTGGACGAGTACAACCGCCCTGACGGTCCGCCGCTCTTCTTCATCAGCCTCAAGGCGGGCGGCACCGGCTTGAACCTCACCGCCGCGGACTACGTCATCCACTTCGACCCGTGGTGGAACCCCGCGGTGGAGGATCAGGCCACGGACCGTACGCACCGCATCGGTCAGACGCGCGCGGTCATCAGCTACAAGCTCATTACGCGCGGCACGGTGGAGGAGAAGATCCTCAGCCTCCAGCGCCGCAAGCGCGACCTCGCCGCCGGCGTGCTCGGCACGGACGGGGACGACATGGGCAGAAACCTCACCGAACAGGACATCCAGGAGCTGTTCACCGAAATCTGATGCGACCTGTGAGTGGGAGGAGGGTTGTGGCGCCAACAGGCCACGCCCTCCCACTCGCTCTCCCACCGTCCGCACGACCCGAACACCTGTGCAGTGTCAGCAAGACCTGCTAGGGTGTTCAGGTGTTGGGGCCGTCGTACGGACCGCGGAGGGCGCAGGTGCTGCTGGGTCTTCGGATTACGAACGTTGCGGTGATTGAGGAGGTGGAGGTCGCGTTCGGCGCGGGCCTCACCGTCCTCACGGGTGAGACGGGTGCCGGCAAGTCCATTCTCGTGGACGCGCTGGGCCTCCTGCTCGGGGGCAGGGCGGATGCGGACGTCATCCGTGCGGGCTGCGAGGACGCGGCGGTGGAGGGCGTGTTCGCCCGGACGCCGGTGCTGGCCTCGCGCCTGGAGGAACTGGGCCTCCCGGACCTGGGAGAAGAGGTGCTCGTGCGCCGCGTGCTCGGGCGCACCGGGCGCGGCAAGGTCTACGTCAACGGCGCGCTGGTGACGCTGGGCGTGCTGGGCAAACTCACCCGGGGCGCGGTGGACATCGCGGGCCAGCATGAGCACGTGAGCCTCTTCGACTCGGGCCTGCACCGGGTGCTGCTCGACAAGTACGGCGGCCTGGAGGAAGCGCTGGCCGCGTACGGCCGCGAGTGGGCGAACCTGCGCGAAGTGGACTCGCGCATGGACGCGCTGGGCGGCGACGACGCCAAGGTGCGCGAGCGCGCGGAGTTCCTGCGCTTCCAGCTGGACGAAATCACGCGCCTGGACCCGGAGTCCGGCGAGGACGTGAAGCTGGACGCGGAGCGCCGGCGGCTGGGCAGTGCGCAGAAGCTCAAGCGCCAGGGCGCGGAGGCGGAACTGCTGGTGTCCGGCGAAGCGCCGTCCGCGGTGGAGATCGTCGGGCGCGCGCTGGGCCTGGTGCACGAGGGCGTCAAGTGCGACGCGACGCTCGCGCCCGTGGCGCAGTCGCTCAGCACCGCGCTGTCGGAGCTGGAGGAGGCCGCGCGCCTGCTCAACCGCTACGTGGAGGGGCTGGAGTCCGACCCCGGGCGGCTGGGCGAGGTGGAGGAGCGGCTGGACGCGCTCAAGCGGCTGTGCCGCAAGCACGGCACGACGCTGGACGGCGTCCTCAAGAAGCGCGACGAGCTGGAGACGGAGCTGGGCACGCTGGAGAACCGGCGCGAAATCCTGGAGGAGCTGAACCAGGAGCGCAAGCGCGTGGAGGAGCGGGCGCGCAAGGCGGCGCTGTCGCTGTCGCGTTCGCGCAAGTCCTCCGCGGGGGCCTTCTCCCAGCAGGTGCGCGAGGGCCTGGGCGGCCTGGCCATGGGCAAGGCCGCCTTCGAGGTGCGCGTGACCGCCGGGGAGATGCTGAACCCGTACGGCCTGGACGAGGTGGAGTTCTTCTTCAGCGCCAACCCGGGTGAACCGGCGCGGCCCCTGGCCAAGGTGGCCTCGGGCGGTGAGGCGAGCCGGCTGCTGCTCGCGCTCAAGCGTGCACTGGCGGACAGCGACGCCTGCGGCTGCTACATCCTGGATGAGGCGGACGCCGGCGTCAGCGGCGCCATCGCGGACGTGGTGGGCCGGATGATTCGCGAGGTCAGCTCCCACCGTCAGGTGCTGTGCATCACGCACCTGCCCCAGGTGGCGGCGTACGCGGACGCGCACCTGCTCATCAAGAAGAGCGTGAAGGGCGAGCGCACCGTCTCCCAGGTGCTGCCGCTCGAGGCCGGCGCCGAGCGCACGCAGGAGCTGGCGCGCATGATGTCCGGCGTGGAGGTGACGCGCGAGGCGCTGGGCGCGGCGGAAGCCCTGGTGCGTTCGGCCCACCGGGCCACGCCCCGTGCACGCCGGGAATCCGGCCCGGAAGGCAATAGCCCCCGGGGTCGGCTCCGGCGGACGGCCTGAAATGGCGGCTCAAAAGGTAGGGGTGACCCAGGGGGAGGGGCATGACGCACCGCGAGTTTTCGAGCGCGTCCTTGCCCCCACTAATGGGCTCACATAGCATCCGGCGCGTGTCCAGCACCGCAGGGCAGACCGCGGCCCCCCGCCATAAAGTCATCTCCGCTGGCCTGACGGACGTCGGGCGCAAGCGCAATCACAACGAGGACAGCTTCCTCATTGACGATGAGCTCCAGCTCTACGTCGTGGCGGACGGCATGGGTGGGCACGCGGGTGGTGGAACCGCGTCGCGCATCGCCGTCGAGACCATCGACAAGGAGCTGCGGCGCGCGCGTGAAGGGCGGGACAACCCCTTCGTCAGCGTTCCCAACCTCCAGGATTCGCCCATTCCGGAAGCGCTCCGGGGCGCGGTGGAGAAGGCCTGTCAGGCCATCTACCTCACCGCCCAGGATGACGCGCGCCTGTCCGGCATGGGCACGACAGTCATCTCCCTGGTGGTCCGCGACGAGCACGCCTTCTTCGCCCACGTGGGCGACAGTCGCGCGTACCTCATCCGCGGGGACCTCATCCAACAGATCTCCGAGGACCACTCCCTGGTCAACGAGCAGATCAAGGCGGGGATGATCACACCGGAAGAGGCCAAACACTCCCGGTACAAGAACATCATCACCCGCTCCGTCGGCTTCGAGGAGGAGGTGCAGGTGGACGTCATGGGGCTCGTGTCCGAGCCCGGCGACGTGTTCCTGCTCTGCTCGGACGGCCTCGCGAACATGCTCGAGGATCGGGAGATCCACGACACCGTCGCGCGCTACCCGAGCCTGGATGAAGTGCCCAAGCACCTCATCGACCTGGCCAACGAGCGCGGCGGCGACGACAACATCAGCGTCATCGTCGTGCGCATGCAGGGCGGGTAGCAGGGCCCGGACTCGGGGCGCGATTGGGGCGTGCCCCGGAGTCTGTTGACCTTGACACTCTTCAAATGCGGATGATAGCTGCCCCAACCTTTCCACTTACTGAGAATCATCAGTGGGTGACAGGGCGGGAGGGGTGTCGGGTGGGGGAGGTGTTGCGAGCGCGGGGAGCGACTTAGCTTCTGGCGCCGGAAGTCCCACGTTGCGAAAGAGTTTCCCCAGGAGTGGTCCGTGGCCAAAAAGTCCTTCACGCTGATGGTCATCCCGGACCACGACGCTCCGGTGAAGCGCTACACCATCCAGCGCTCCTGGCTCGTTCAGGTGGGCATGGGCCTGATGCTGGTGGCGGGCCTGGGCGCCGGTGCGAGCATCCACTACCTCCAGGTGGCGGCGGACGCGTCGGAGAACCGCATCCTGCGCGAGGAGAACCTCACGCTGCGCTCGCAGCTGAAGTCGGTGCGTGAGCGCATCGAGCACATCGGTTCGACGCTGGACCGCGTGGAGCGTTTCGACCAGAAGCTGCGCGCGGTGACGCTGCTGTCGGACCCGCAGCGCAACCTGGCCATGGGCCCCACGGAGCCGGAGGCCGGCACCACGGCGCCCGCGACGGACACGCAGTTCACGCAGCTGACCACCACGGACACGCCCAAGATGATGCTGGGCCGCCTGGACCGGCTGTCCGCGGAGGCCACCCGCCAGGAGCTGAGCCTCCAGGACCTGCAGGCCTACTTCCAGGACCAGAAGTCGCTGTTGGCCTCCACGCCGTCGGTGTGGCCGGCGCGCGGCTGGGTGACCAGCGATTTCGGTCAGCGCCTGGACCCGTACACGGCGGACCGCGTGACGCACGCGGGCCTGGACATCGCGGCGCCGCACGGCAAGGAAGTCACCGCGCCGTCGGACGGCACGGTGGTGTTCGCGGGGCTGGAGGGCGGGTACGGCAACGTGCTCGTCATCGACCACGGCTACGGCATCAAGACGCGCTACGGCCACCTGTCCAAGATCCTCGTGAAGGCCGGGGACCGGGTGAAGCGCGGCTCCCCCATCGCGGCGGTGGGCAACACGGGCCGCTCCACCGGCCCGCACCTGCACTACGAGGTGCGCGTGAACGGCGTGCCGCAGAACCCGCGCAAGTTCATCCTCGAGGAGTAGTCGAGGGAGGCTTCAGGTTCCTTCCGGCTCCGGGAGGAACGCGTCCAGGCGCAGGCGCCGCCGCTGCAGGCCGTGCGTCCGCCCGGTGCGCTCCATGATGTAGGCCCGCTCCACCTCCGCCCACAGGAGCGGCCCCAGCACCTGCCAGTGCGACGGCTGGTGCACCGTCAGCTCCAGCAGCGCCACGGTGAAGCCCGGCACGTCGGTGTCCAGGGCACCCGGAGGCAGCGCGGGGCGCAGGTCCTCCGCCAGCCTCGCGCGCGTCCCTTGCGCGTTGTCCTCGCGCACGGTGAGCTGGGACGTGGGCAAGAGCAGCACCGCGAAGCCGTCCGGTTGGAAGCGCACGATGCGCGCGCCCGGGTACTGCGCGGCCAGCGACGCCACGGTGGCCTTCAAGAGCGCGTCCCCGGCGGGGAAGCCGAAGCGGGCGTTGAAGTGGATCATCTCCTTCACGTCCACCATCACCGCGCCCACGCGCCAGCCGTCGTGGTGCGCGTGCGTGGACAGGTCGAACTCCTCCTTGAGGAGCGTGCCCTGCGTGAGCGCCAGCACGTGCATGGCGCCGGTGGCGTCCGGCTGGCCCCGCCGGCGCTGCTCCGCGGCGATGAGCTCCTGGGCGGCGGCCTGCGGCGCCTCCTGGGCGTGCCCCGGGCGCGCGGCCCGGGGGTGGAGGGCGACGAGGGCGGTGGCGGTGGCGTCGTCGATTGCGTAGGGCATCGTGTCCGCGTGTGTAGCGCGGACCGGCTCCGGGCGCAGGAAAGCTTCTCCCCGCGCCCGCTCCGCTGCCCTCTAGCGCATGCGATGCGCCGTCACGGTCACCTCATCCCGGTCATGGTAGAGCTGGCGGACGGTGAGGCCCTCCCAGCCCCCGTCCTCCACGAGCGTCTGGCGGACGCGCAGGAGCAGCGGGTTCTTGTCCTTCATGGGCAGCTTGATGTTGGCCACCAGGTTGCGCGCCCAGCGGCGCCGGCCCCACTTGGCCAGCAGCTGCGCCACCTCCAGCGGCCGCCACGCCATGTCGCAGAAGAGCCAGTCCGCGGGCTCCTCCGGGGCGTAGGCGAAGGCGCTCTCCTGCACGTGCTGGACGCGGGGATTCCTGGCCAGCTCCGGCATCAGCTTCGCCGGGTCCACCGCCACCACCCGCGCCCCGCGCGCCACCAGCCGCTGCGTCCAGCCGCCCGGCGCCGCGCCCAGGTCCACGCAGACGTCGCCGCGCCCGGGTTCATGCGCCAGCCCGTCCAGCGCCTCCTCCAGCTTCATGGCCGCGCGGGAAGGGGACTCGCCCGCGCGCTTCATCCGCCGCCGCCCGCCCGGGGCCAGGGACAGGGCCTCGCGAGCGCTCACCGCGCCCAGCATCAGCACCCCGTCCGGCGCGACGCACAGGCCCACCAGCAGGGCCCCCGACTCGCGCGCCCGGTTGTCGTCCTCCAGCGCCCGTCCGGGGGGGAGCGCCGCGCGAACGGCCGCCTCCAGGGCCTCGGCGCGGCCCGCCTGCGTGTTGCCCTTCGCGCTGTCCGGCGTGTAGGCGCGCAGGAGCCAGGGCACGCGCGACGGCAGCCCGGACATGGAGCGCAGGATGTCCTCCACCGGCACCTGGGCCCCGCCCGGGGGCGCCCAGGTGGCGACGACCCGCTCCACCGCCCGGCCAAAGGCGGGGGGCACGTCCGGCCGCTGCTCGGACTCCAGCAGGGCAGGCCCCAGGAGGCGGGGACCGGCGCCCGCCCAGACCAGCTCCTCGAAGAGATGGGACTCGAACCCCTCCCGGCACGTCCACAGCCACCGGCCCGGCTGGGCCGCCAGCGTCTGTGCGGGCATGGGGGGCACCCGCGCCCGAGGTGGGATGCGCGGCGCTGGGGAAGCGATGGGGGCCGGGGCGCTGCGGCCGGAGCCACCGGCCCGGGGGGGAGGGGCGGGCTTGCCTCCGGCCTTGGCGCCCGCTTTGGCGCCCGCCGACTTGGGGCCGGGCCTGCCTGCGGTACGAGGACCGGGCTTCGGGCCTGCCTTGCCGTTAGAGGGAGGTCCCGGGCGCGAGGATTTGCCGGGACGGGAGGGGGCGCCTGGTCGGCGGGGGCCCGGGGAGGAGCGGCCGGAAGAAGTCTTCGCGGCGCGGGGACGGTGAATCTGCTTAGGGGACATTGCGTGGACTCGGTTCCGCTTTACTCTGGGCCACCGCGCGCCGGGCGGCCAGCCGAGAGGAAGTTTCGGGGGGCGCGCGTGGTTTTGGTCTGGTTCTCCCTTACATCTCCTGGGAATTCCCTTCACTCGCCGCGCTCCTTCGAGGATCCTCCGGCGAGAGAGCCAACATGATTGAATGGACGCTAAAGAAGCTCATCGGGACCAAGAATGAGCGCGAGCTCAAGAAAGCCCGCCTGAAGGTCGCCCGCATCAACGAACTGGAGGGCCGCATGAAGGCCCTCAAGGACGAGGACTTCGCGCGCGAAACCGCCCGGATGAAGCAGGAGATCGCGAACGGCAAGCCGCTCGACGACCTGTTGTTCGAGGCCTTCGCCCTCACCCGTGAAGCGGCGAGCCGGGTCATCGGCCAGCGCCACTACGACGTGCAGCTCATCGGCGGCATGTTCCTGCACGAGGGCTGCATCGCGGAGATGCGCACCGGTGAAGGCAAGACGCTCACCGCGACGCTGCCCTCGTACCTCAACGCCCTGTCCGGCCGCGGCGTGCACGTCGTCACCGTGAACGACTACCTCGCCCGTCGCGACGCGGAGTGGATGGGCCGGGTCTACAAGTTCCTGGGCATGACGACGGGCTGCGTGCTCCACGAGCTGTCCGACAAGCAGCGCCAGGAGGCGTACCGCTCGGACATCACGTACGGCCAGAACAACGAGTTCGGCTTCGACTACCTGCGCGACAACATGAAGTTCCGTCTGCAGGACTACGTCCAGCGCGAGCTCAACTACGCCATCGTCGACGAGGTGGACTCCATCCTCATCGACGAGGCCCGCACGCCGCTCATCATCTCCGGCCCCACCGAGGACAGCACCGACAAGTACTACCGGGTGGACCAGGTCATCCCGGGCCTCGTGCCGGACCAGGACTACACCCTGGATGAGAAGCACCGCTCGGTGGCCCTCACCGACGACGGCATCGACAAGCTCCAGAAGCGCCTCAACGTCGGCAACCTCTACGACCCGGGCGAGATCGAAACCCTCCACCACGTCGAGCAGGCCCTGCGCGCGCACACGCTCTACAAGCGCGACAAGGACTACGTGGTGAAGGACGGCGAGGTGCAGATCGTCGACGAGTTCACCGGCCGCCTCATGCAGGGCCGCCGCTGGTCCGACGGCCTCCACCAGGCCATCGAGGCCAAGGAGGGCGTGAAGATCGAAAACGAGAACCAGACGCTCGCCACGGTCTCGTTCCAGAACTACTTCCGCATGTACTCCAAGCTGTCCGGCATGACGGGCACCGCGGACACGGAAGCCGAAGAGTTCGCGAAGATCTACAACCTGGACGTGCGCGTCATCCCGACCAACCGTCCGCCGCAGCGCCGCGACGACCAGGACGTGGTCTACAAGACGGAGCGCGAGAAGTTCGAGGCCGTCGCCGCGCAGATTGAAGAGCTGCACAAGGCCGGTCAGCCGGTGCTCGTGGGCACGGTGTCCATCGCCAAGAGCGAGGTGGTGTCCAACTTCCTCAAGAAGCGCGGCGTGCCCCACAGCGTCCTCAACGCCAAGGCGCACCAGCGCGAGGCGGACATCGTCGCGCAGGCGGGCCGCAAGGGCGCGGTCACCATCTCCACCAACATGGCCGGCCGCGGCACGGACATCCTCCTGGGCGGCAACGCGGAGGTCATGACCAAGGGCCAGATGGGCCCGCCGCCGGAGCCGCCCGAGGCGGTGGACGGACAGCCCCTGGACCTCACCGGCTACCAGGCGGCGCTGGCGGACTACGAGAAGCGCTTCGCGGAGGTGAAGGCCAACAACGAGGAGCTCACCAAGCGCGAGCGTGAAGAGGTCATGGCCGCCGGCGGCCTCTTCATCATCGGCACCGAGCGCCACGAGTCCCGCCGCGTGGACAACCAGCTGCGTGGCCGCGCCGGCCGCCAGGGTGACCCGGGCGCCAGCCGCTTCTTCCTGTCCCTCGAAGACGACCTGATGCGCATCTTCGGGTCCGAGCGCATCCAGATGCTCATGGAGCGCCTGGGCATGGAGGAGGGCGAGGTCATCGAGCACGTGTGGCTCTCTCGCGCCATCGAGAGCGCGCAGAAGCGGGTCGAAGGCCACAACTTCGACATCCGCAAGAACCTGCTCGAGTACGACGACGTCATGAACCAGCAGCGGCGCACCATCTACAAGCTGCGCCGTCAGGTGCTCGCGTCGGGCGCGGGCATCCCCCTGGTGGAGTACGAGGAGGACCTCAAGACGCGCGTGAAGACGCGTTCCGAGCGCGTCATCTCCTGGGCGGACTTCCGGGAGATGGTGCTGGACGCGGTGGAGGACGTCGTCGTGTCCATGACGGACACCTACGCCCCCACGCGCAGCTCCGACACCTGGGACATCGCCTCGCTGTCCAACTCCGTGAAGGAGTCGCTGAACCTGGAGATGGCCTTCGAGGGCGTCGGCAACCGCGACGAGCTCCAGGAGCAGATCTACGCCGCGGCGGAGAAGGTCTTCACCGCCCGCGAGCAGGAGTTCGGCGAAGACTTCATGCGCTTCCTGCAGTACCGGTACCTGGCCACCATCGACCAGCTGTGGAAGGACCACCTGCTGGCCATGGACCACCTGCGCCAGGGCATCGGCCTGCGCGGCTACGGCCAGAAGGACCCGAAGCAGGAGTACAAGAAGGAAGGCTACACGGGCTTCATGCAGATGCTGGACGCCATCAAGACGCAGTTCGTCAGCCAGATGATGCGCGTGCAGGCCCGCTCCGCCTCCAGCGCGGCGGAGGAGACGGCCCGCATCCAGCGGCAGCTCGCCCAGCAGCAGAAGAAGGCCGTGGAGGGCCGCGCGGACGCCGAGGGGAAGATCGAGGAGGCCACCGCCACCCCGGTCGCCCAGCGCGAGGCCGCCGCGGCGCCCGCCCGCACGGTGGGCCGCAACGACCCCTGCCCCTGCGGCAGCGGCCGCAAGTACAAGAAGTGCCACGGCGCCAACGAAGCGAACCCGTAGTCGCTGACGGCACGCAGGCGCCCCTCCGGCGCGGTCGCCCTCCCCATCCACGGGGAGCGGGGGCCGCGCCGGTCGTCTTCCTGGAGGGCAGGGGAGCGGCCCTGGAGGGGTAGGACCCGGACGGACGGTGTGCCGAAGCTTGCGCCCCTCTCGAGCGTTCTGCTAAGGACGCCGCGCCCCGTTATGAAGAGGGGCCGGGCCGTACGCCCGAGGCAGTCCGCAGCACCCACTACTCACACGCGTGTCACCGGTCCCCGGTGCCCCTCCACGGTGGAAGGGCCAGGACTGGCAGCTGTCTTAAACGCGCGTGGCGGAACAACCGGAAGGTACACGCACCATGGATATCCAGCAGGATACGCAGACGCAGGCCCAGGCGATGGCCGCTGCCAGCGGCATCACGATGCGCCAGCTCCTCGAGGCGGGCGTCCACTTCGGCCACCAGACCAAGCGCTGGAACCCGAAGATGAAGCCCTACATCTTCGGCGCCCGCAACGGCATCTACATCATCGACCTGCAGAAGACCGTGACGATGGCCCGCGCGGCCTTCCGCTTCGTGGCGGACATCACGGCGCGCGGCGGGTCCGTGCTCTTCGTCGGCACCAAGAAGCAGGCCCAGGACGTCATCCACGAGGAGGCCGGCCGCGCCGGTCAGTTCTTCGTCACCAGCCGCTGGCTGGGTGGCACGCTGACGAACTTCAAGACCATCAAGCAGGGCATCGACCGTCTGAAGACCCTGGAGAAGATGGCCGAGGACGGCACCTTCGAGGTGCTGCCCAAGAAGGAAGTGGCCCAGCTCGAGCGTGAGCGCGAGAAGCTGGAGAAGAACCTGGGCGGCGTGAAGAACATGGCGAAGCTGCCCCGCTGCGTGTTCGTCATCGACCCGAAGAAGGAGCACATCGCCATCCACGAGGCCACCCGCCTGGGCATCCCGGTGATTGGTCTGGTGGACACCAACTGCGATCCGGACGGCATCGACTTCGTCATCCCGGGCAACGACGACGCCATCCGCTCCATCAAGCTCTTCACGTCGAAGATCGCCGACGCGTGCCTCGAGGGTGCGGCGCGCTACCGTGCGTCCGGCGCCGCCGAGCGCGACGAGCAGGAGGAGCGTGAGGGCCGTGACGACCGCCGTGGCGACCGTGACGACCGCCGGGGCCCGCGCCGTGGCGACCGCCGCGACCGCGATGACCGCCGGGGCGGTGGTGACCGTGGCGGCGAGCGCCGGGGTCCCCTCGTGGAGATGAAGGGTGGCGCGTCCGCCGCCCCCGCCTCCAGCGAGCAGGCGTCCGAGGGTGGCGAGGGCACGTCGGCGGAGTAACCGCCCGTCCTCTTCGCTTTCCCACGCAGCTTCCGGAGTCGGCCGGGCGGCACCTCTCAAGGCCCGCTGTCCGGCCGTCTCCGTTTTTCGTTCCAGCGTTTTTCCAGAAGGAAGAGATACGACATGGCTGAGATCACCGCCCAGATGGTGAAGGACCTCCGCGAGCGCACCAACGCGGGGATGATGGACTGCAAGAAGGCGCTGGCCGAGTCCGGTGGCGACTTCGAGAAGGCCGCGGAGTGGCTGCGCAAGAAGGGCATCTCCAAGGCCGAGGGCAAGGCCGGCCGCGTCGCCGCCGAAGGCATCGTGACCTCCTACATCCACGGCGGCCGCATCGGCGTCATCGTGGAGGTCAACTGCGAGACGGACTTCGTCGCTCGCAACCCGGACTTCCAGGACCTGGCGAAGGAAGTGGCCATGCAGATCGCCGCGGCCAACCCCAAGTTCGTCCGCCGCGAGGAAGTGCCCTCCGACGCGATGGACAAGGAGAAGGAGATCCAGCGCGAGCTGCTCAAGCAGCAGGGCAAGCCCGAGGCGATGCTGGAGAAGATCCTCGTGGGCAAGATGGAGAAGTACTACGAGGGCGTCTGCCTGGTGGACCAGCTCTGGGTGAAGGACGACAAGAAGAAGGTCGGCGAGATGATCAACGAGCGCGCCGCCAAGATTGGCGAGAAGGTCTCCGTGCGCCGCTTCGTCCGCTACGAGGTGGGTGAGGGCATCGAGAAGAAGAAGGACGACCTGGCCGCCGAAGTGGCCAAGACGCTGGGCCAGGCCTAAACCGCCTCCCGCCGTCCCGCTGTCCTCCAGGGCCGCGTGCCTGGGGCTCCTTCCCTGAACAGGGAGGGGCGCCGGGGGCGCGGCCCTTCGTCTTTCCGCCCGGCATTGGACGCTGCGGCGTGCGTCACGACTTCCGTCGTTGCTTGGGCGCGGGGCGGGGGATAGAAGCGGACGCGTATGTCCGAATCCACCTCTCCCTACAAGCGCATCCTCCTCAAACTGTCGGGCGAAGCCCTGATGGGCGAGGGGAAGTACGGCATCCACCCGCCCACCCTCACGCGCATCGCGGAGGAAGTGGCCGAGCTGTCGCGGACGGGGCTCGAAATCGCCCTCGTCATCGGCGGTGGCAACATCTTCCGCGGCGTCGCTGGCGCCACGGAGGGCATGGACCGCGCGAGCGCGGACTACATGGGCATGCTGGCCACCTGCATCAACTCCATGGCGCTGCAGGACGCGCTGGAGAAGCAGGGGCTGAAGACGCGCGTGCAGTCCGCCATCAAGATGGAGCAGATCGCCGAGCCCTACATCCGCCGGCGCGCGGTGCGCCACCTGGAGAAGGGCCGCGTCGTCATCTTCGCCGCGGGCACGGGCAACCCCTACTTCACCACCGACACGGCCGCGTCGCTGCGCGCGATGGAAATCAACGCGCAGGTCATCCTCAAGGCCACCAAGGTGGACGGCGTCTACAACGCGGACCCGAAGAAGGACCCGTCCGCGAAGCGCTACCGGACGCTGACGTACATGGACGTCCTCAAGCAGAACCTCAACGTGATGGACTCCACGGCCATCTCGCTGTGCATGGACAACAAGCTGCCCATCATCGTGTTCGACCTGGGCACGCGCGGGAACATCCAGCGCGCCGTCACGGGCCACGGCGAGTTCGGCACGGTTGTCGGCGCCGCCGAGACGGCCTGGGCCTGAAACCCCGAGCAGGACAGCGACTCACCCCATTTCTGGAGGAGACTCACAATGGCTGACGCCGCCGCGGAACTGAAGACCC
Source organism: Corallococcus macrosporus (assembly GCF_017302985.1). NCBI lineage: Bacteria > Pseudomonadati > Myxococcota > Myxococcia > Myxococcales > Myxococcaceae > Corallococcus > Corallococcus macrosporus. The sequence goes on along the minus strand of NZ_JAFIMU010000008.1, from coordinate 4,860 downwards.
GTATCGACAAGGCGCTGGACTCCCTCAAGCAGGACCTGTCCAAGGTGCGCACCGGCCGTGCCTCCACCGCCATCCTGGATGGCATCAAGGTGGACCAGTACGGCAGCCCCACGCCCCTGGCCGGCGTGGCCAGCATCAACGCGCCGGAGCCCCGGCTCATCACCATCAAGCCCTGGGACAAGAGCGTCCTGAAGGACATCGAGAAGGCCCTGCGCGAGGCCAACCTGGGCATCAACCCGATGAACGACGGCGAGATGATCCGCCTGCCCTTCCCGCCGCTCACCGAGGAGCGCCGCAAGGACATCGTGAAGCAGGTGAAGGCGCGGGGCGAGGAGTCCAAGGTCGCCATCCGCAACATCCGCCGCGACGCGAACGAGGCCCTCAAGGTTCAGCAGAAGGACAAGAAGATCACCGAGGACGACCTCAAGCGCCGCACGGAAGAGGTCCAGAAGGCGACCGACGCCGGCATCAAGAAGGTGGATGAGATGCTCGCGGCGAAGGAGCAGGAAGTGATGAAGGTCTGAGGCAGCCGCCTCACGCCGGGGGCTCGTGGCGAAGCGCCACGGGCCTCCTCAGGCCGAGTAGGTCAGCGCTTCGCCTGTGAGGTGCTGGACGACGCCAGCGACGAAGGCGAACAGCTCCAGCCCCTTGCCCTTGTCGTCCTTCCAGGTGCGCGAGGCGTCGTCGTAGCTGAAGTGGATGCCCTGGCCCTGGCCGGCCACCCAGACCTGCCAGACGGCGCGCTGGGTGTTGATGATGCACTTCTCACCGGACGCGGCCGTGAGCGTCACCTTGTCCCCGGTGGCCTCGGCTTCCAGCACGTCGGGGTCGAAGGTGTCCGCGGCCGCCAGGATGCGCTTGAACGCGGCGGCCACGAGGGAGCTGTAGCGGGCTTCGTCCATCATGGCCGCGCTCCCGGACGTCACTGGATGACGTCGAGGACCTGCTGACCGGGGGCGGCGTAGAACAGGAACTTCAGGTGCTGCGCCGGGGGGTTCTCCCCCTTCTCACCGGGCACCTGGTCTTCGGTGCTGGTGGGCGTCTCCGGCCACTCCATGGCGATGACCGTGCCCGGGTTCACCGGCTTGGGGAAGGACTGCATCCCCAGGAGGTGCGCCGCCAGCGCGCCCATGGAGGGCTGGTGGCCCACCAGGACGAGGTTCTCGTCGGAGTACTCCTTGAGCACGGGCTCCACCGCGCCCACCGGCATGTCCGGCAGCAGGCAGCGGTGCACGCGCAGGAGGCCTTCATGCTTCACGGAGTTGGAGAGGATCTGCGCCGTCTGCACCGTGCGCACCAGCGGGCTGGTGAGGATGAGGCTGATGGGCCCCATGCGCTCCGACAGCGACGCGAAATGCGCGGCGACATTCGTACGGGCCTTCGCGGTCAGCGCGCGCGCCTCGTCGCCGAGACCCTCGGGGATCTCCGCGTCCGCATCGCCGTGCCTTACCAGGAAAATCCTCAAAGTCCCTCCACCGCTCGCGACAGGACCGCGGTTCGTACATGACCGTGGCCCGGTTGGTCAAAGGTAATGAATCGATTGTTCAGTGCCCGGAACAGCCTGCCCGTGGAGGGCGTTCGGGAACCGCCGTTGGCGGGGCCAGCCGGAGCATACACTGGCCACCCACAGGCGGTTACGGGAGGTGGCATGCGCAAGTTGTTGGGGTGTCTGGCCGTCGTCCTGGCCCTGTCCGCGTGTCGCAAGGACGCGGCGGAGGGGCCGGAAGGGGCCAGCGGCACCGGGGAGACGGTCGCCCGCCTGGAGGGCGGGGAGGCCGGAGAGGACGCGGCGTCCGGTCCCTACACCGTGACGAAGGCCAAGCTGGATGCGTACGTGGGCTACCAGCGCAAGATGCTGGAGGTGTACGGGTCGCTGATGCGGGGCCTGCAGGACATGGGGCCGCTGATGGACGCGGGCACGCCCCAGGCGCTGGAGAAGGCGAAGGGCGGCCTGAAGCTCATCGAGCGCAAGGCGCAGGCGGAGGCCGACGCCCGCCAGGCGGCCGGGCTGTCCACGGAGGAGGTCAACCGCATCGCGGAGGTCGTCACCGCCGTCATCAGCCAGCGGCAGATGGGCCGGACGCTCCAGTACGAGGAGGAGCTCAAGAAGCTGGAGGCGCTCCAGTCCCGGATGCCGGAGGAGCAGCAGAAGGAGCTGGCGCCGCAGGTGGAGTCCATGCGGCGCCAGGTGGAGACCTTCCAGAAGCTCCCGGAGGCGCGCCGGGAGTTCGGCGACGCCAACGTGGACGTGGTGCTGACCCGCGAGGCCGACCTGACGAAGAACTATCAGGACATGCTCAAGGCCTTCGCGGGCGTGCGGCGGTAGCTACACGCGCTTGAGCTGCGGCGCCTTCTTCAGGAGCTGCGCGAGGAAGGTGTCGCCCATCTTCTCCAGCACCGTGTTGCCCCGCAGGCGCTGGTTCAGGTTGACGAAGTCCACGTGGTCCAGCCGCTGGTCCTGGTTGTAGCAGGAGAAGACCCACGTCTCCTTGCCGGTGAGCGGGTCCACGTGCCGCTGGAGGCACTGGGCGCAGATCTCCTTCATCATGCACTGCATGGGGGAGTTGATGGACCCGATGGCCTCGTGCTCCGGCTTGAGGAACGGCTGGAGCACGCCGTGCCGGGCCTCCGCCACCGCGCGCATCATCCGGTCCGAGCCGATGGCGATGATGCGGTCCACCTCGCTCAGCGAGATGACCGGCTTCACGCCCAGCGTCCCTTGCGCGTACGCCACCATGGCCTGCACCACGTTGCCCCGGAAGGCCGCGTCCTGCGGACGGCGCACGTCCAGCGTCTCGCCGGAGTCCACGGACCAGATGACCTGGTCGGTGCCGGCTTCAATCTCGTCCTGCTTGAACGAGTCCGACTTCAGCCGGTAGCCCGCGAAGTACACCACGCGGCAGCCCGCGGCCTTGAGCGAGCGCGCGATGGAGAAGAGCACCGCGTTGCCCAGGCCGCCGCCCACCAGCACCACCGTCTCGTTGTGGCCAATCTCCGTGGGCGCGCCCGTGGGGCCCATCAGCACGACGGGCTCGCCGGGCTTGAGCGCCGCGCACAGGCGCGAGGAGGAGCCCATCTCCAGCACGATGGTGCCCATCAGGCCCTTCTCCTTGTCCACCCACGCGCCCGTGAGGGCCAGGCCCTCCATGGTGAGGCGCACGCCGTCCACGAGCGGCGCGTTCCGCTCGAAGTTCTGGAGCCGGTAGAACTGGCCGGGGGAGAAGTGGCTCGCGGCGAAGGGCGCGCGCACCACCACCTCCACGATGGTCGGCGTGAGCCGGTTCACCGCGACGACGGTGGCGAGGAACGCCTCGTCCAGCTTCGCGAAGTGGGCGGCGCGCTTCGACTCGCGCGCCTCCTGCGCGGCCGTGTCGCTGAAGTCCATGGCGGCCACTTCCTTCGCGAACAGGCGCGCCACCTGCGGATGGCCGTCCTTCGCGCTGGCCATGGCCTTCACCACGTTGCCCGCGTAGGTCGGGTGGTTGTCGCCGTAGAAGGACACGAAGCGGCCGTCCTGCTGGTAGGACGTGAAGAAGCCCACCTTCGCCTCGGGGTCCTCGGCGGCCTCCACCGGCTGGAGCTTGAACCCGCTGCCGTCCTCCACCAGCTCGTGGCCCTGGAAGTACTCCTTGGCCTCGTCCAGCTGGAAGGTGCCCGGGTACTCCTTCTCGTAGGTGACGTTGGGGGACGTGCCCGCGGCCACGCACACCGTCTTCGCCGGCAGCTCGAAGAACTGGCCGCTGCCCTTGAGCTTGCCGTCCACCGTGACCATGCGCTCGAAGCGGATGGCGCGCACCGCGCCGGTGTCGTCCTGCAGCGCCTCCGTGGGGCTCATCCGTTCAATGAAGCGGATGCCCTCCTCCAGCGCCTTGGAGACCTCCTCGTGGTTGAGGCGGTAGGCGGGGGACTCGGTGAGGCCGCGGCGGTACACCAGGCTCACGCCGCCCCATGAACGCACCAGGTGGATGAAGTCCGGCGAGCGGCCTTCCGCCTGGGCCTTCTGGCGCTCCGCGCGCACGGCGCGGCCGTGCTCCAGGAACGTGTGGTAGGTGGCGCGCTCCTCGGCGTCCAGGCGCGCGAGGACGGCCGCTTCACCCAGGTCCGCCACCAGCTTCTCGTGGCGCTCCAGCGTCTTCTCCACCTGCACCGGGTAGTACGCCATCAGCTCCGTGGCGGTGTCGATGCCGGTGAGGCCGCCGCCGATGACGATGGCGGGCAGCTGCACCTGGAGGTTCGCCAGCGAGTCGCGCTTGAAGGCGCCCGTGAGCTGCAGCGCCATCAGGAAGTCGGACGCCTTGCGGATGCCCCGGATGAGGTTGTTCTTCATCCCGATGATGGTGGGGCGGCCCGCGCCCGCGGCGATGGCCACGTGGTCGAAGCCCAGCGCCCACGCGTCCTCCACCGTCAGCGTGCCGCCGAAGCGGATGCCGCCGTAGATGCGCAGGCCTTCCCGGCGCGCGAGCGTCAGGTGGATGAGCGTGAGGAAGTTCTTGTCCCAGCGCACGGTGATTCCGTACTCGGACACGCCGCCGAAGCCCTCCAGCACGCGCTCGTCCAGTTCGCGCGTGAGCTCGCGCCAGTCGCGGATGGGCTGGAGCGTGTGGCCGTTGCGGCCCACCAGTTCGTCCGGGAACGGTTCAATCTTGAGGCCGTCCACGCCGGTGACGGCGAAGCCCTCGTTGAGCAGGTAGTGCGACAGCGTGTAGCCGGCGGGGCCCAGGCCCACCACCATCACGTTGCGGCCCACGTAGGGCAGGGCGTACGGGCGGCGGATGTTGAGCGGGTTCCAGCGCGTGAGCAGGCCGTAGATTTCAAAGCCCCACGGCAGGTCCAGCACGTCGGTGAGCGTGGCCGTCTCCG